>WGMU01000190.1 GCA_016124895.1 bacterium | reverse complement strand
GCAGCGAAGCCATCCGTTTTCAGCACACCGCAGGTTCCAGCCATCGGAAATTCACGACCGTGCGTAGTCGCTCAGGCTTGCGAGCCAGCGGTTGCCGGTCTGGCATCCTGCAGACAGGACACATCTTCAGAAAGTGGAAACATGATTACAGCCTGTCCGGAAACGGAACGTGAAATCCAGGTGGCCTCAACGGGACTGCCCGGCGACTTCGAACGCGAGCTGCTTCAGGTTTTCAAGCTACTTGCTGACGAGACGCGTCTGCGGATTCTGCTCTATCTTGTCCGCGAAGGTGAACTACACGTCACCGCCTTATGCGAGCGCCTGCAGCAGAGTCAGCCGGCTGTGAGCCACCATCTTGCACTGCTTCGCGATTCCGGCCTGGCCGATGTTCGCCGCGACGGCAAGCACAATTTCTATTCCGTGCAGTCGAGCCGGTTTCACCAGATTATCGCCAAACTCTTCTCGAACATGACTGAAGAGATCGGCGATTCGATCCGCTTCAGCAACTATGTTCTGCTGCACGAAGGCCAGTTGGCTGGTGCAGAAGCGTAAAAGAAGGCAGGGAACTAGCGGGCTGCGTCTCGTCAAGTCAAACACCTTGTTGGTGTCCAGCGGGGCGTCTGGAAACTGTGACTGCCTGGTCGCTGCTGATGGAAATGCCAAGAGACCGGTCCGGCGGGCTGGTCTCTTCTTTTTGCGCGGATGGTCTGCTAAAAGCCGCTTCCGTCTGCGAGCCGCGCTTTTGATGCCGCTGGCTCCTCTCCGAGTTCACTCTTACGCTGACGGTCTGCAATTATGAGTCGCCCTGCAAAACTCGCACTCGTCGATGGGACGGTGTTCGAGGGTCGTGCCTTTGGTGCTTCCGGTGAGGTTTATGGCGAGGTCTGCTTCAACACGAGCATGACCGGCTATCAGGAAATTCTGACCGATCCGTCCTACTCCGGACAGATTGTCACAATGACCTACCCGCTGATTGGTAACTATGGAATTAACCCGGAAGACGTCGAAAGCAAGGGCCTGTCGCTGCGGGGATTCGTGGTCAAGGAACTCTGTCGACACGAAAGCAACTTCCGTTCGCAGAAGCCGCTTGATGCGTACCTTGCTGAGAACGGCGTCATCGGAATCGAAGGTCTCGACACCCGTGCCCTCGTCCGCCGCATTCGTGTTCAAGGAGCAATGACCGGCGTCCTCTCGACCGAAGACCTTGACAACAACTCGCTCGTCGAGAAGGCCCGCCGGAGTCCAGAACTTGCTGGCCAGGATCTCGTCAAAGGAGTCATCCCGCCGGACCAATTCGGCTGGGATGAAGGTCTGAACGCAATTGTGCGCGACCCGATCACAGCGGGATACGCAGGCATCCATACGGAGCTTCCCGTCGAGGGGCCGCATGTCGTCGCCATCGACTATGGCATGAAATGGAACATCCCGCGCCATCTGCGACAGCTTGGCTGCCGAGTGACGATCGTTCCTGGAACATGGAGCGCCGAGCAGATTCTGGAACTCGATCCCGCCGGCGTGTTTCTCTCAAACGGCCCCGGCGATCCGCAGCCGCTCGGCTACGCGATCTCGACGATCCAGGGACTGCTGGGCAGGACACCAATCTTCGGCATCTGTCTCGGTAATCAGCTTCTCGGGCTGGCCTGCGGGCTCGACATCTTCAAGCTGCGATTCGGACATCGCGGAGCCAATCAGCCGGTGCTCAATCAGGAAACGGGTCGAGTCGAGATCACGTCGCAGAATCACGGCTTCGCACTCGCCGCCGATTCGATTCCGTCCAACGTTGAGGTGACGCATATCAATCTCAACGACCAGACGATTGAAGGTATCCGGCATAAGGATTACCCGGCCTTCGCCGTGCAGTATCACCCGGAAGCCTCCGCCGGTCCGCACGACAGCCACTACCTGTTTGGTCAGTTTCGGGAAATGCTCACGGAGAATACGTTGGCTGCTGGAGTTTGAAACCTGCTCGCTGGCCGTCTGACGTTTTGGCGGGCTGAGTGTCCGGCTTGCCATCGAACGCCGCCGTCAAGGAAGCCGTACACCGGAAACTGAAGTTTCAGGCGTTTCAATCGTCTCAGTTCTTCAGTTGTCTCTGTTCGAGCAGCGCCACCAACTGCGTCCGTGTTTCGTCTGTGTCCGGATAAACGGTCGGGCTTTTGCCCGACGCCGTTATTGGCGTCACAACGAAGCCGTCGCCTGAACGAGTCAGCGGCAGGATGTAGCTGCCGTCAGGAAGAGCGTTGCGTTCGAGAAGCGTGATCGCGGCGTTCAGTCGTTCGCCGCGCCACTGTTTCAGTATGGCTTTGACTTCTCCACCTTCGACATCCGCGCTGACAACGTAGTCTGCCCTCAGAATCTGTACGGCATTGAGCACAACAGGATTCGCAGACGTCGCTGCCATCCAGAACAGCAGACTCAACCAGCACAGAGATACGACCACTACAACGCGATGCAGCGCGGGGAATCCGCTGTTCGACCTCGCGGCTGCCAGGTCAGCAGGCGTCGATGGGGCCGACGAAGACGCGGCCGGTTCTGCTGCGTCGCGAGCAGGCTCAGACGACCGGGTCACTCGCCATCAATCCTCGCGCTGAGAAAAGCCCGGTTCGAGAACATCCGACAGCGACGAGTCCCACTCGCGGCGCTGGCGGCCAGTGCTGACGACAATTGCGATCAATTTCGAAACGCCTGGGAAGCATCGATCCGGTAATTGCGATCGAAGACTTCATCAAACCCATAGACGTCGAAGAAGTCGCTGAGTCGATCGCGGTCCGTCTTGCGCATTGCGCCGCGTTCGATAAAGTCGAAGACGATCCTGCCAAAGTCGTCAGTCGAGCGGACACCCCAATGGCGGAATACGGGAATCGTCATCAGTCCGAACTCTTCGAGCGCTAATTCGCGGATCCCGTTCAGCAGTTCCGGTCCGGAGATATGAGCGCTCTCTTCGTCGAACTCCTGCTCGCCCGAATCCGGCAGCCGGCCGAGCTGCTTCTGCGTGTACCGCAGAGCCTGATCCACAAACCGGTACGCTTCCGGATGGTACTTCAATTCGGTGGATGCCGTTCTGATGGTGCTCATTTTGACTCCCAGATCGACCGGAACGGGCTACTGCCAGGGAGCCTCACATTGAGGATTCCGCACACAGCGTCGCTTCCAGTCCGCCGCCTGTTGACGACCAGTCACGGCGAGCCATCGTGACCCGACACGAGCACTTATACAAGATCGCTTCGGGCAACAGAAGCCTCGGATCAGGCACTGCGCCCGCGTGACCGGCAGATTCAGCAAAGCGGCAGGAATCGCATGCGAAAGACACGCATCAGAGATATTCGTGTCGGCGAAACAGTCGCAGACTGAGGATCGTTCCTGACCGGACCAACCTGCCTTGCCCGCAGAGACCACGGCTGCTCGCCGTGGCTGCCGACTACTACAGGATCGTCCAGGAACTCAGGTCGTCGCACGGTTCAGTTTCTTCTTCGATGTCCGAATCCTCATCATCGGGGGCGTTGTCCGCTGCGGAGTGCGACGCGTCTTCGTCTTCGAGGCTTGCCTGCGAAAGGCCATCGGGGGCGTCGTGTTCATCATCCGAGATGACCGCGAAGTCGGGAATCATGTCTGTACCGATGTCTGATTCGTCCGTCGGCGCTTCGGTAATCAGCCTGGAGTTCCCGTTGGCTGGTAACGATTCGGCGTCGTCAGACGCAGCAGTTTGACTCGTTGAGGTCTCGGGTTCGGAGTCGTCACCGGATTCGGTTTCAAGGTTTGTTGCTGGAGCTGGTAACGAGGAAACCAGAGAAGCTGCTGCCGATGCCTCGCCAGACTGCAGAAGGGCGGACCAGTCGTCGTACGATGCCCCGTAAGGGCGAAACTTTTCGAGCGTGCCGGTTTCCTCCAGATAGAGCAGTGCGCGGTTCTGCCCGAGTCGGCCGGCAGCGGGCGAGTCGATGAAGTGGCTCGAATCTGTCGCGCTCATCTGAAACGCGACGCGCAGTTCCAGCTCCCGCATCGTCTGACTGGTCATCCAGCGCGATGCGTTGTTGTACGTGTCGGCCCAGGCGACGACATGAAGACCGACCGCCGGGCCGTTCTTCAGGATCTCGACGAACTGCTTTGCCGGCGTTGCTGCGGCCTGCTTCGACGACGAGAAGCTGTAGTCGTCCTCGTCCCGGCGCAGGTCACGAAAGCGGCCCAGATTATCGATGAACAGGAAAACCGGCGGTTGCGGTTCACCGTTCTGCCGTGACTGCAATTCTGAATGCAGCTCGTTGAGGAACGTCGTCGAATCGCTGGGGCCACCGACGCGGATATGGTGTGGCAGAAGTCCGGCAAGGTCGCTCCAGAACTCAACTTCCGGCGCGTCTGCGAGTTCGCCATCAAGGACGTAGATCTGCGCCGTGTGTTTCGTTGCGGCGACGTTCTGCTGAGCTTCCGGCTCGACTGGGTCGTCGATCTTCAGATTCGCGAACGAGAAGGACTTCATGGCGTCGAGCTGATTCTGCATCGACGAGGCATCGTTGACGGCGGCTGAGCTGGCTGCTGCAGTTGACGTCGTACTGTCTGAATCGGCTTCACGGTCGACGAACTCAGAGAAGACGACATCGTCCGGACTGACCGGTTCAATTTGAGCAGCCGCGGCGACGAAGACGGACGCCATGATGCCTCGTGCGCCCTGCGAACTCTGGCCAACGATCAACAGGTTCGCTCCGGCCAGACGACGGAACGAGACTGTCGTGTGCGGCTTGATCGCGACCGCTTCGCCCAGCCACGCAGTTGTGACGAGCGACGGCTGCGGTTCGTGCATGACCAGTTCAACAAGGTCGCGGTTGTTGGCCGGACTGGCCGGGACATTCCCCTCGAACACGATCGCCGGAGTGAACTCGATGTGTTCCTGAGTCGTCAGATCGCGAACGTCTTCGAGCAGGCAGTCGCGGCGATCGTCGTTCAGCCAGGCAATCTGGAACGGATGATTGCCTTCGAGCAACCCATTCGCATCGTTGTAGATCGCTTCGCCCGGCCGAGTCAGCAGTCGGGCGGCGGTGTTTTCTTCGCTGAGGATCAGGTGTGCGTCGGACTCGCTGCACTGCAGGGCGATGCGTACCGCAACCTGGCCGAGCGTGCTGCGGGCCAGCGAGTACGCTCCGCCGAGCGTCTGCGAACCGAGCATCACGTGAATGCCGAACGCGCGGCCCTGGCGGACCAGGCGGTCAAGCAGCAGCGACGCCTGCTGTGACAGCCGGTCGTCCTCGGTGAAGAACTCCTGAAATTCGTCGATCAACAGCATGATCCGCGGCATCCGTTCGGGATTCGCGTCACGGAAGCTGGCGATGTCCTGCACGCCGCGGTTACGGAACAGGTCGCCGCGTTCCTTGAGAATTTCGTCAAGACGTTCGAGCACGCTAAGGCCGAACTCGCGGTCACTCTCGATCGCAATCACGCGGGCGTGCGGCAGTCGGTTCGACGCGTACGTTTTAAACTCGACGCCCTTCTTGAAGTCGATCAGGTAAAACTCGACCTCGTCCGGGCTGTAATGCAGGGCGAGGTTCGTAATCAGAATGTGCATGAAGGTCGACTTGCCGGAGCCCGTTTTACCAGCGATCAGCACGTGCTGCGACGTTCCCTTGCCCAGCCGCATGTGCTGCAGTTTGGTCGCGCCGGCTCGACCGAGCGGGACGTCGAGGCCCTTACGACTGTCCTGCTGCCACAGCGTGCGCGGCGCGATCCGGTCGAACGAAACTTCGACACGACGCGCGTCCTTCGAGGCATCGCCGACGCGTTTGACGATCCGCACAAACTCGTCCGGCTCCGGTACGTCGCGCATCGTCAGCGGCAGCCAGTTGATCCGTTCGTCATCGAACGAGAATGCGTCGTCGTGCCAGGTCAGACACGTTGCGAGTTCGGCGGCTTCTTTCAGTTGGAAGTTGGGCGGCATTGTGAGCTGCGGATCAACACTCATCAGCGTGTAAACGCCACACCGCGGACCGCTCGACAGAATGCTGATCAACCGTCGCGCCGCCTGTTCGGAGAAGTTTGACGGGAAGCCGGCGATCACCAGGAAGTGATATGGCTCTGCGACTTCGCCGGCGAAGTCGTTGTAGTCTTCGATCGTCTTGAACTCGTTTCGCAGATACGTCTGAAAGACGGTCTCCATGTGTTCGGTCAGGTCGCCGAGCCGCTGCTCAATATGCGTTGACTCAGTCCAGATGCGGCTCGTGACGAGCAGCTCGTCATAATCAACCAGGTGCATAAAGGCGGAGAAGTTTTCGCCGAGGCCGATTGGGTCGATGATCGTGAAGCGGACTTTGCCTGGCGGCAGCGTTGTCAGCAGACGCAGCATGGCCACGCGCAGTACGTTAACGGCGGCCTGTCGACCGGCACTGCCGGTCGCACGAATAAGCATGGACGTCTGATTCGGAAACGGCAGCACGGCCGGCAGCGGGAAGTCGGTGACCGGCGGTATGAGTCGTTCATCGTCCGGCAGCCCATGCTCGATATCTTCGAGGCTCAGACGGAATTCGCCGAGATTCACTCCGGGCGGGATGCTTGATGGTGGCGTCCAGGTTCCGAAGGCAAGATCGGCCCACGCCTGCGAAACCGCCGCTGCCTCTCGGGTCATCTGCTCGGCCGACTGGCGAGTCTGCGCGACGGCCGACATCCAGTCGTGCGTCATTTCGTTCCAGTCGGCCGCGAACTGCTGGTTGATCGCCGTCAGGTTGGCCTGTCTCAGTTCGTCCAGCCGCTTGAGGTCCCACTCGTATCGATCCTTCAGTTTCCTGAGTCGCCCAGGATACTCGCCGTGCGCGACTTCGAGTGCTTCGTCCCGCTGCTTTGTCAGCGACGTCATCATCGCCGGGTAACGCTCGTTTGCCGAATTGAGAGCCTGTGCCCGACGGTTCGTGTATTCGTTCTTCAGCCGGTCATACCGTTCCTGATTTTTCGCGAGCCGCGAGTCACGCTCGTTGACCAGCTTGCCATACCACTCGTCGAATTCCTTGCGGCGTTTCTCCAGTTCGCGTTCGGTGACGCGTCTCCAGACGGAATTGTATGTCCGTGCAGCAACGAGAGAATCTGCTGCCTGCTCGTAGAGGTCTTCGATCTTTCCTCGCGTGACCACAAACAGAATCCCGAGAAGCATTGCCGAGAACAGCAGGCCACCGAGCGACAGCAGGCCAATCCATTCGTACTGCGGAGGATTCTTCAGGTCGAGCCAGCCGGGATCGACGACCAGATATGCAAGCCCTGTCACGCCAACGGTCAGCAGCAGAAACAGAATCAGCGGCACAAAGCCGGCGAACAGCAGCGGAACCTTGCGGCGTTTCAGTTGCGCGGCAAGTTCGCAGAACCGCTCGCTGGATGTTTCAAACTGCTCGATCAGAGAGTCGGAAGAACCGGTCGGTTTCCGAGGTTGTGGCAGCGCCGCGTCGGTCCACATGCGGCGTTTCTTCAGCGTCGCGATCGTTGACTCATGAAGTTCATCGAGTTCCCTCGACACGACTTCGAGATGCTCGCCCGTGTTGAGCACGTTGTGTTCAAACTGCTCGAACTGCTGTTTCGGCGAGCCTCCGGCGTTCTCGTCAAAGTATGAAACGACCATCCATTTTGTTTCGTCGTACTCCTGAGTGGCAGCGACCATATCCTTTTCGTACTGGCTGTTGATTGCCCGCAACGCCTCGTCGTACTCCTCAGATGCCGCTGAATAATGTGCCTGAAAAAGCGTGCCAGCTTCGGCGCACCTGCGGTCGTATTCGGACTGAAGCTGCTGCCGCTCCGATTCGTACTCGGCGGTTCGCTGTTCACGTTCAGCCACGGAACGTTCAGCTTCGGCGGCCAATTGCTGTTCGTGCTGCTGGCGCAGATTGATTTGGCCGTCAACACGGCAGGCAATCGCATCGAACAGATGCTGAATCAGTTGCTGCAGTCGGTCAGTTGAAAACTGCTGATCCACGTTGGTCTGCTCCCACGCTGGGTGATTTCCGTGTTTTGATCATCGTCCTGTTTATTCGAGAGGTTCGCCGTCGGCGCACGCTCGTTCGGCTTCAAACAGAGCCTCGCTCATCCGACCGACAGCGTCGAGAGCCTGCTTGACGGTAAATGCCAGAGGCAGAAGCTGTTCTTCCTCGAACTTCCGGCTGTTTGAGTCATGCCACTCTTCCTGAGCGCTGGCCCAGGCAAGCTGCAGTTCTTCCAGAGACTTGTGAATTCGTCCAGCAGGAGTTGCCAGATCAGCCAGTCGCATCAGAAAGCCTCGTCGTTTCGGTTGTCGCGGTTTCAGTTGTCAGAGTCTGGCTGCTGGGAAACGCGTGGCCGGCTGGTCGTCTCCACAGTTTGCCTCGTACATCGTAGCCCGTCTGAAGTACGTGAAAACGGCAAGTGCCTCAACAGCCGAACCCGCTTCTGAGACTGATGCTTGCGATCGAACTGTGGCACTGCCTGGTTGCGCCTGTTGCCGCGACCTGTCCGGCACCGATACGATCCTGCCTCGCCGTCTGTTTACGACCGAGGAGACTTCGATGCGCCGCCTGAAACTACGTCTGCTGAATATCCGCGTGCTGGGACTGAGCCTGTTGCTGATGGTCGCAGTCGTCGTCGGTGTGACTGAACTCGAAGCGCAGTCCAAACGTTCGAAGACGACGAAGAAGTCGACTGGCCCCAGTGCGACCCAGCTTCGGCAGCTCGAACTGAAGGAGCAGAAGGCGAAGGAAGAGTTTCTCCGGCAGCAGGTCGATCTGGCGAAAGAGTACGAGTCCGCCGGGCTGCTGGAAAAAGCAAAGGCGTTGCTGCAGACGGTCCAGCGCGTTGAGCCGAAAGTGCCCGGCCTGAAAGAAAAGCTCGACGAACTGGAAGAGTCAATCCTCTCCGAGAATCCCAACGAGATCGAACTCGACGTCTCCAAAGGCTGGGGGGACCCGCTTGCCCGGGTCGAAAAGGGCAAACGCTTCCGTATTCAGGCCGAAGGGTCTTACCGTTTCAGCGTCGAAGGCGAAATCGATGCGAACGGCTTTGCGAATTCCGACCCGATTCGTGAGATGGCTAAAGACGTGCCAACCGGCGCGCTGATGGCAGTCATCATTCCGATCACTGACAAAGGCAAGCCCGGCAAACCTGGAACTCCCATCACGGTCGGCGAAAGCAAGGAGATCACGCCCTCCGAATCAGGTCTGCTGTTTCTGGCGATTAACGCGCCACAGGGGCACAAGTCCAGTGGCAAGCTCGACATCAAACTGAGCGGATATGTGACGACAGCGAGCGGTAACTGAGCCGCTCCGTTTCCTGTGGCAGCAGGTGTGATGTCGAAGCGTCGAGTCGTATTGTCGTCGTCCCCTGGCTGGCCGGTCCTGCCTGTCGCAGTACATATGCAATCGTCCCGGCTGTGAATCGGGATTGCTTTGCCTCGGCGGTTTCGCAGACAGGGACAGATTCCGCTTTGTTCCGCATCGATCGCAGGAACCGTGTTTCACAGCATCAGGTGACCTGATTGCGTGGCACTGTTTGGCAACGATCGTGCCTGCTCTGAATGACGCAGCCGGCCGTCAAGCTGGGCAAAGTTTGCGGATTGTCTGAATCGTTCGGGCGCTCGTGTCGGAGTATCCCGCATGAACCGCAGAGCCCGGACATTCACGTCACTCCGCCTGTTCGGAACTGTCGAAACAATGACCGTGGAGCGTTGTGACTCCGTGATGTGCTGCGTTGAAGTTGCTGCGACAGGAATTTGTCCATGCTGGAACGATCGTTACCACTCGCTGGAGTGGCGTTTCTGGGGCTGCTGGCCGGGTGCCAGTCGGACCGCTGCTGCCTGATCGGGCATTACGTTCAAACGGCTTCGACTGTTGCGGATGACACACCGCCTCCGCAGGCTGCAACGAAGCCGGACGGCCAGTCGAGTTCTCCACCCGCGCCAGCTTCGACTGGAGCTTCAGGTTCCGGAGCTGCGCTGGATGGCCTGCCAGCTCTTCCAGAGACACCGCCAGTTCTGCGCCAGCCCGTTCCAGCGCCGGAACCACAGGCGGCGCGACGTCCTCCATCTACCGTTGGCGAGCAACTTTCAGAGGCGCGTCCCATCTGGCGACCGAGTGGGATCCAGCAGGTCAGTTTTCAGAGTGCGCCGGAATCACTCGCGACCAGATCTGCCGACGGACAAAAAAATGAGGCGGTCGCACGACAACGTTCGCAGCGTTTCGCCGTGCCAAAAGAGCTGCCTGGTTCTGACGCCAGCCCGTTGAGGCTACCGGCCTATGATGCTCAGCAGCCACTGGAGGTCCGCAGGTCACTGATCCGCTCCCTGTTTCCCGAACTTCCATATGAAGTTCCACCGCTGGTTGCCGGTGACCGGGCCGACGAGCCAATGACGCTGTCCGAGCTTCAGCAACTGGGCCTGGAACACAGTCCGGTCGTCAGTCAGGCGGCTGCGGATGTCGAGTCTGCGAGGGGGAAGGCGATTCAGGTCGGGCTCTACCCGAACCCGACCGTCGGATACGAAGGCGACACCGTCGGGACGACCAACACGGCCGGGTACAACGGTGCGTTCATCTCGCAGGAGTTTGTGACGGCCGGCAAGCTGACGCTGGCACAGGACTCGGCGCTGATGGCCATGCAGGCCGCTGAAGCTGATTTGCGTAAAGCCCGTGTCTCGCTCGCAAGTAACATCCGGCGCCGGTATTTCGAGTTACTGCTGGCTCAGGAGCGGCTTGTGTTCAGCCGAGCGCTGGCCACGCTCAGCGAAGAAGTCTATCACGCTCAGATTGATCTGGTCGCCGGCGGTGAGAACGCAGCGTACGAACCCTTGCAGCTTCGAGTGCTGGCGGTCCAGGCACGCAATAACGTTGTGCAGGCTGACAATCGCGTCATGGCCGCATGGCGACAGCTCGCCGCGACGCTGGGCCTGCCGGAGATGCCGCGCACGGAAGTGGCAGGCTCGATTGAAACCCCGGCACCGAAGATCGATTACGAATCGGCTCGAACGATTGTCCTCAGCAGACATTCGGATCTGATCGCGGCCCAGTCGCTGATCTCAAGTGCTCAATACAACCTGCGTCTGCAGGAAGTCACACCGATTCCAAACATCGAGCTGTACACGGCGGTGCAGCACGATGCCACGACTCCGCTCGATAACTTCTCGTACAACCTGCAGATTGGCCTGCCGGTACCCGTTTTCAACCGGAATCAGGGAAACATCACGTCGGCGCATGCCCAGGTCACACGGTCACAGCAGGACCTGATCGATAAGCGAAACACGCTGCAGAACATGCTCGCCGAGATTTACGGACGCTACGCGTCGAACATGACTATCGCGGCCAGCTATCGCACGGAGATTCTGCAGGATCAGGTCCGCGTCTATCGCGGCATTTATGACCGTTTCCGGGAAGCCGGCGGCGACGTCGATTTCGCGCAGATCGTCGTCGCTCAGCAGACGCTGGCTCAGGCGATTGCTGGCTATCTCGACGTGCTCGGTCAGCAATGGGCTGCTACTGTCGATCTGGCCGAAATCCTGCAGGCGGATGACCTGTTCGCGATCGGCGGTGGAGCCGAGGGGTAGAAGAGTTCAATCTGATCGAGTCGGCTCAACCGGGAGGACGGCTTCTTCGTTGAAATCGCTGACAAACGCATCCGTCATGGAGCCTTCCACTGCGTTCACGCTCTGGAAGTAACCTTCCGCGACTGCCTCGACAAATAAAACAGCCCCTGAAACTCTTCCAGTGGACAGTGACCGCTGACCTGATCCTCGGCAGGGTTGCTTCTGCCTGTCAACGGATTTCCAATTCTGGACACTGGCGGGTGCCGAATGTTTCCGGAAAGTCGTATCGGACACGTTTCATTGTTATTTCGTGTGCTGGCGGGCTTCCCGCTGCACTGACCAGAACGATCTCTTCATGGCCGACATCACAACGGAAGTCGCTGTGCTGCTCGGAGTTCTGCTGGCCGGCAGCCTATGGGTTTGGGTAACGATCGGAATGCGGCTCTCGTCGCGGTCACCGATTCTGGAACCGGCAGATCTGCCTCAGTCTCGACTCCCTCCGTTTTCCGTGGCGGTCGCGATTGCGTGGGCAGGTGCCGGCTTAGTGGCTCTCTTCGTGAACACGCACACGAATACGGGCGCGGCTTCTGTTGATGAAATCCGTCGGGCGTGTGCGAGGCAGGGATTGCTGTTCCTGCTCATCCTGAGCCCGCTGGCCGTTTCACCGTCAGCATGTCTGACAGACTTCGGCCTGCGGATTGTTGACTGGAAGCGGGACCTGCGGCATGGCGCGCTGGCGTGTCTGGCGAGCGTTCTGCCCGTCGTGCTCGTCCTGCTGGCGACGCTGAGTTTCCGGCACGAAGAGACCGAACACGCGATGCTGCAACTGCTGCGCGAGGACCGGACTCCGAGTACGATGCTGTGGATCATTGCCGCGGCCGTTCTGTGTGCGCCGTTGATGGAAGAACTCATCTACCGCGTCGTTCTGCAGACCTGGCTGGCACAGTGGCTGCCGCCGCGAGCGGCTCTGATACTCGCTGCGCTGGCGTTTTCCGCCGTACATCGCTTTCCTGATGCACTGCCGTTGTTTCCGTTGGCGCTGATACTTGGTTATCTGTATCAGCAGCGATGGAGCTTTCTGGCGATTGTCGTTGTTCATTCGCTGTTTAACGCGACGAATCTGGCCGTTCTGCTGCTGTCGCTGCAGCCAGCGTTCTGAACGTCTGCCTGTTGCAAGTCGTGTGTCACGGCGTGATTCGTTTTCCTTGAACCTTCAGCCTTTGACACGGAACAGGCTCACGATGGATTTGCAGCTTCAGGACAAAGTGGTGCTGGTGACAGGTGGCTCGAAAGGCATTGGGGCCGGCATCGTGCGTTCCTTTCTGGCGGAAGGCGCGCGCGTCGCCAACGTCAACCGCAGCACGGCCGAGGGAGAAACGCTGGAAGCGGAATATTCCGCCCGGGGCCAGGATTGCTTCTTTATTCAGGGAGACCTGACCGACGTCGACGCATGTCGGCACGCGGTCGCCGCGACGCTGGAGAAGTTCGGTCGGATCGACGTGCTAGTGAATAATGCCGGTGTCAATGACGGAGTTGGACTCGACGCCGGGCCAGACGCGTTCGTCGAATCACTGCGGCGAAACCTTGTCCATGTTTACGCAATGGCTCACTACGCACTCGATGCGCTGCAGCAGTCGCGTGGGACGATCATCAATATCGGATCGAAGGTTGCTGTCACCGGTCAGGGCGGGACGTCGGCGTACGCCGCCGCCAAAGGCGGAATCAACGGGCTGACACGCGAGTGGGCGGTCGACCTGGCGAAGAACGGCATCCGGGTCAATGCAGTCATCCCCGCCGAGACCTGGACACCGCTCTATGAAAACTGGCTCAACACAATGGACGATCCGGCCAGCATGAGACAGAGCATCGAAAAGATGATCCCCTTCGAGCGGCGGTTCACAACGTGTGAGGAAATCGCCGATGCCGTCGTCTTTCTTGCCTCGGCGAAGTCGAGCCACACCACAGGGCAGATCATTTATGTCGATGGCGGCTACACGCACCTCGATCGCAGGATGACGTGCCAGTAGCGGCGCTGCGGCGCAACACCGTCCTTCAGCCGCGCTCAACCGGGAAACGATCGCAAGTCGACCTCGCGGTCTTCGCGGTCGAACGTGAGGCACGTCTGCAGAAATGTCGCGACGTTCCCCGGTACGTTTTTAAACGTCGGTACCTGCCAGTTGGTGTGGCACTTCTCGATCCCGACCAGCGAGCGCTGCGTGACGAGGTCAGAGCCTGTCAGCAGTTTCCAGGCGGTGCAGCCAAGCGAGAACAGATCGGCCCTGGTGTCGACGTCGTCGCCGCGAAGCTGTTCTGGAGCCATATACCGCGGCGTGCCGGCGATGACGCCTGACTGAGATTCGTCGTTCGTATCAAGCGGATTGGCCAGACCGAAGTCCATCAACTTGACTGTTCCCTCTTCAGTCAGCATGACGTTTGACGGTTTGATATCGCGATGCACAACGTTCTGATCGTGCGCGTACGCCAGCGCGTCGCATAGCTGTCGAAAGACCAAGCAGAACTGCTCCGCCGACAGCGGGCCGCTTTTCCGGACCACTTTGTCGAGCGGTGTGCCATCGCAGTATTCCATGACGATGAAGAACGATCGGAACGCCTTGAACCGGCCCAGCATCCGAACGATGTTCGGGTGGTCAAACCCCTCAATAATTCGAGCCTCTCGCTGGAACAGCTTGAGCGCGTTGAGGTCGTATACCAGGCGGTGGCTCATCATTTTGAGCGCCACCGGCAGTTCGGTATCGAGATGCTCGGCGGCATAGACGATTGCCATGCCACCCTTGCCGAGTCGCCGAACGATGCGGAACCGATCGAGTGTCTTGCCAGCCAGAGCGTCGTGCCCGCGCTGGCCAAGCCGCTCTGCCAGCAACTGAGTCAGCACACGACTGATGACGGGATACTTACCGGCCAGATTCTCGAACACGGCGACCGGCAGAAACTTTACCGAGACCGATCCGACGGCAATCAGATCGGCTGTACGCGGTGCTTCGGTCAGCAGCGCCATTTCTCCGAGAATCTCGCCGCTGCCACTGGTCGCCAGCACTCGTGGCTCACCTGATTCGGAACGAGCCCGAATTTCAACTTCGCCCGACTGGATGACGAACAGTCCGTCACCGGGATCGCCCTCGCGTGTCAGGTATTCGCCCGGCTCGTAAACAACATTTTCGAGATTCGATTCAATTTCCTGCAGCAGGATCGGCGGCAGTTTCGAGAACGGGCCACAGTTGCCCAGCAGCGACGACGCGTTGTGCTGAAAATGATCCGACACCAGCGTCAGTGAACTGCCGTCATCGACTTCGCTCATTTCGAGAGTCGTGGCGTCGAGATCGATTTGCGGAACCACGCCGGTTCGGGGCTGTGTCGCTGCAACGGAAAACGTCTGAGACATCTCGTCCGGTGGTCGCGTCTGGTCGAGCGCCCGCGTCGCTTCCAGATCAGCATCCGCGAAGCAGCGCAGCAGATGCGGCCGAAAACCCGGAAACCGTGCGCAAAAGTCGTCAACGCTGATGGCCTCTGGAGACGCTGCCGCAGCCCGTCTGAGAGAGAGTTCGTGCAGGACGAGTTCCAGTTCGAGATCCTGCGATTTGTCGCCGCAGAAATTGCGCAACAGTCGGCAGTATGTCTCTGCCGGCAGACCCATCTCTGATTTCCAGCGGTGAAACTGATCAACGAGGCACACGTCGCGGCATTGCGGCCCAGTGATTTCGTTCTGGGACCGGACGAAGGCAAAGATGTCTGGCCGAGGCTGACCGGAAGCGTTTGACTTCTGCCAGAGTCTGTGGAATTCGACAGCGACCGGTCGCAGAAGAAAGCCGTGATCAATCGGCGGCGAGGCGCGTTCGGCAGCCGCGTCCGATTGCGAAGTCGGCGCCGTGCTGTGCGACGTTTTCGACATTCCGTGGCTCCGCGAGGGCGTTCGATCGTCGGTCAATCTGCTGAGGATCAGCCGTTTCTGTTCAGCCCGGCGTCAAAACGGCGGCTCATCATATCCCGACTTCCGCAAAATCTTCCCGCATAGACGATGACAAATCCCGGAATTCTGAATTCGTCATTTTCCTGCAGATTCGTGACGGCGGGACAGCTTCAGACGCCCGCGCACGCCGGGCGGCTACTTCCAGTAAAACTTTGTGACATAAATGATGACACTGGGGGCGACGATCAGCGTCGTCAGCGAGGGTAGAAACCCAAGCGCCCCACTGAACTGCAGCGCCGGAACAAATGCCTTCAGAACAAACTGATCGAACAGCACTGAGCCGATGAAGCCCCACATCATCATGATCATGCCGAGCTGCTTACGGCTGTGCTGCTCCTCGGGCGACAGGTCGGAGAACTGCCGCTGCGTACCTGCCGTTTTCTTTGCCGGCTTGCTTTTTGCTTCCGCTTTCGACGTTTTGCCGGTCGACGAGCTGCGTGCCGCAAGATTCTCGTCCGCCGCCTCCAGTTCTGCGAGTGCCGCTTCCATTTCGGCGAAGTACTGGTCAATGCCGGCGCGAATGCCGCTGGGTGTTGCCAGAACGCGACGCATCGGCAGGCCGTAACGCAGTCGCAGTTCCTCTTCGAGTTCCGGAGTCGGGTCGTCCGAGCAGGCGACAAGTACCATATTGTCATCGACGAACAGAGGCAGAATGCCGTTCCGCTGGCAGACCTTCTGCGGGACTTTCTGCAGCACTCGAAACGCCGGCACCATGTCTTCGAGATCGACGAATGGCAACTTGAGTTCTGCAGCCAGTGCCTGCGTCGCAGTCTCTTCGCTGACGAGCTTCATCTGCACGACAGCGTCGCGCATCGAGAGTCCGCGCAGGTCAGCAAACTCTTGAACTTCCTTCGCCTGATCCCGATCGATATGCCCCTGCTTGACGAGCACACGTTCCATCGGAATCGTGCCGGTTTCGTCCTCGGGAAACTCGCGGCCCTGGCTTTCGTCGTACTCCCGTTTGCGTTCCGGATCGGTCAGGCAGAGCATTGCCTTCGCCAGTTCATTCAGAACCTGCTGCGAAAGCACTGAGAACTGCCCCGTCGCGTACTTGCGAACGTGAGCGTTCAGCTTCTTGTAGTTGTTCCGGATCTTTTCAGTGTTGTCCTCAAACTGGACGACGCGCAGCAGGGTGTAGTGGTCGGGCGGGCGAGGGCCATCAGGAATTCCAAGCCATTCCTTGTAGGGATCCACTGTCGTTTCCTTCCTCGTCGGTCTGGCCGCCACAACGGCGACGCGGTACTCAGAGTGTCAATCACCGGCTCGCAGGCGATCCCACAGAAGCCCGGCTGAACGGCAAACAGCGGAAGCAACTCACCGGCTGCTTCCGCTGTTCTGGGTTTCGTGACAACAACCGGCACAACTATTCGACTTCGTATTGCGTTGCCAGTGTCGCCAGCACGTCGATGTTTTCATCGCTTGACGCTTCGTTCTGGCGGACAATCTCCGTCGCCGCCGCGCGGTTTCCGGTCAGCTCTTTTGCAGATACGTGGATTCGACCGGCCGAGTCATATCGGTACGTGACTTCAACCGGTGAGCCCTTCGGCAGTCCAGCCGGCAGGTCGTAGATGCGGAAGTCCCCGATCTGCTCGCAGGCCAGCGGGTCAATCGCGTCGCCTTCGAGCACCGAGACGTGAATCCGCTGCTGGTTATCCGAGTTTGTGACGAACCGCTGAGTTTTCTCGAACGGGATCGCGGTGTTCTTTGGAATCATAATGTGGTTGATCTTCCGCGTCCGATCGTTCGGGTCGGTGATCTTCACTCCGAGCGAGTGCGAGTTCACATCCTGAGTACTGACCGAACGCAACCGGTCGATCACACTGCGTGCCATCCGCGATTCACCGCCGGTCAGACGCGCTTCCATAATAGCGGCGTGAATCGCGGCGCCGCGGGCCACAGCTTCTTCCGGCACGACTTCACGACTCGGCTTTTTCTTGCAGACTTCGATCAGCATCTGATCGACGACCGGCATATTCGTCGACCCACCGACGACGACGATATCGTCAAGGTTCTCTGCTTCGATGCCTGCCTGCTGGATGACCAGCTCGGTTGTATCCCGGGTTCTCTGCATCAGATCGGCGGTCATCTTCTCGAAGTCACCGCGAGTCAGAGACAAAGTCAGCGACTTGCCCTGATAGTAGACGTTGATCGGCGTCTGCGACTTCTTACTGAGTTCACGCTTGGCCTTCTCGCAATCCTGCGAGAGAACCTGCAGCGTTTCCGGATCCTCACGCGGATCAACGCCGTGCTTCCGCTGAAACTGCTCCGACACGTGATCGACGATCCGGCGGCTCCAGTCGAGACCACCGAGCATGACGTCGCCGTCCGTTGCCAGAACCTTAAAACTGGTCGGTGTGTAACGGACAACCGTGACGTCGAATGTGCCACCACCGAGGTCGTAAACGAGAATCGTCTTCTCGACCTGAGCCAGATCACTGCGTCCCAGCTCACCCTTTTCCCAGGCATAAGCCAGCGTTGCGGCTGTCGGCTCGTTAATGATGTCAATGACGTTCAGGCCGGCGATACGACCGGCATCCTGAGTCGCCTTGCGCCGCACGTCGTTGAAGTAGTAGGGCACTGTGATGACTGCGTTGGCGATCGGGCCAATATGCTTTTCTCCGTCCTGCTTCATCTTCTTCAGGATCAGAGCCGAGATAAACTCGGGCGTCAGCTTCTTATTCTGATAGACGATGAAGAAGTCCGGATTTCCCATCTCGCGCTTGATGGCTTCAATCACGTTACTCGGGTCTTCCACGGAAATACGCTCCGATGACGGGCCGACAACGACTTTTCCGTCCTCCGAAAGCAGCACGACAGACGGCGTGATCACATTTTCGTCCGCGTTCTTCAGGCACGTGGGCAGACCGTCGTCGCCGAGCTGAGCAATGGTGGAATAAGTAGTCCCGAGATCGATTCCGACGGTGTTGCCTTCAAGCAGATTCATCGAGTTTCCTTCACGAACGTGCGTTGCCAGAGTGTGACTTGAGTCTCGCTGGAACCAGCGGGTCAGACGGATTTGATACCGCTACATGAATAGTTTGCCCATTCTGCCAGTCGTTCAGCAGTGTTGCAAGCAGCCCGGCGCACCGAAGCAAAAGCAGCTCTGGTGAGGCGTTCCGCATCAGACAGGCGGCGTATTCAGCATCAGCAGCGGGCGACTGTGGCTTACGTTCGGTCGCGTCGCACTCGGGGAGAACGCTCGACCTCCAGTCACGGAAGAGGGCCGGCGTACCCGCGTCGGAAACTCATGCTCCTGCCGGTACGGCAGTCGCCGCTGCCAGGAATCCGCCCATAATCGCCAGCCAGGCAAGCCCCAGAGCGTGCCAGAACCACGCACAAACTGTCACGCCCCACGAGTACTCGTGGTCGTAACGGTCAGCGAATGCTCGCAGCACGACAAACGTGACGAACAGAAACGCCACCACGAAGTGGACGCCGTGCATCAGGACAAAGGCGAACGCTCCCTGCTTGAGTCCGATCGCGAGTGCTCCATCACGCTGAGCCAGCAGGCAGCACAGACCATACGTCTGCACCGCTACGAACGCCGTCCCGGCAGCCAGAGCCACAATCAGGTTCCGCCGAAATGCCAGTTGCCGCTCGATACGTACCAGCAGCGACGCTCGATGCAGGGCGACACTCCCCGCCGTCAGCAGCAGCGTGCTGACTCCGAACGATGCGGGAAACAGCAGGCGGTGACTCGCCGTCGGGATGCCCGGCCAGCGGACCAGCAGCCAGGCGGCGCCACCGGCAACCATCAGCAGCAGACTCGCCAGCGTGAAAAAGCAGAGAGCCAGATTGCTCGGCCGGCGCAGATAGCGAGACAGCGGCGAATTCGGATCGGGCATCCAGAGAGCCGACGGCGCGTTCTGCGTGCTCACAGAGTTCTCCGTCTCACCTTTCTGTCATGATCCGTCGTGCGTCACGACTTGAACAACGCGACGGGTTTGTACTCCGCTCCGACAATTGCGGCACTGTCGACCTGCAGCCAGTCAGTCAGAACTCCCGCGTAGACCTGCCGGAAATCAGTGTGGAACTTTACATCGCCGTCGAGCAGATCGTCGAGTCCTGGGTGCTCGCCAATCAGGCCCGAACGAACGCGGTTACCCGCCACGAACAGTGGAGCTGCCGCACCGTGATCCGTCCCTTCGCTGGCGTTCTCGGCCAGCCTCCGCCCGAACTCGCTGAACGCGAGCGTCGCGACACGGTCTCCGTGACCGTGCGCATCGAGATCGCCGACGAACGCTGCCAGCGCCTCACTGAACTGCCGCAGCAGCCCCGAGTGAGCAGCCGCCTGCTGCGAGTGCGTGTCGAAGCCGTCAAGCGTGACGTAATACGCCCGTGTCTGCAGTCCGGCATCAATGAGTTGCGCGATCGTGCGCAGCTTCTGCGCGAGATCGCTGTCCGGGTAACTGACCGCTGGCCGATACAACGCCCCGGCTGCCTCAACTCGCTGGCTGGCCGCCAGCGCCGACTGCGTGCTCGCCTGCACAAAGTCGAGTAACCCGTTTTGTGACTCTCCACCAGCGGCCGATGTCTCCGCCAACTCTCCCGCTGCCCGGCGCAGCAACGCCGCGTCCGAGTTCAGCCGGAATCGATCCAGAGACCGGACCGACGGCACCGCGACATCGGCCGACGCGAGCGCCAGTGGCTGCTTCTCGGCTCCCAGATGCAGCGCTGCGACGTCGCCTGCAGATGCTCGTTTTGAAGCCGCCACGCGAGTCGCCGACAGAAACCGTCCGAGCCACCCGTCGCTACGCGCCTCGCCTTTACGGCGGCAGGTATGCCAGATATCCATTGATTCGAAGTGAGACCGGTTCGGCTCCGGATAACCGACGGCCTGCACGACTGCCAGCCGCCCACCTTCGAGCAAATCCGCCAGTCCCCTGGCCGCCGGGTGAAATCCAAGATCGCGGTCTATCATGAGCACGTCTGCTGCTGCGACTGCGAGTGTTGGCCGAGCCGCTCGATACCGCTCGTCCCGAAACGGTACCACCGTGTTCAATCCGTCATTGCCACCCGAGAGCTGAATGACGACAAGCACGGATTCGTCGCCGACCCTCGTCGAGTCCGCACAGACATCAGCCAGAAACAAAGGCACTCCACCGCTGAGAGAAACGACCGCCGATGTCCCTCCGACGCCCTTCAGAAATTGACGACGTGACAGCGCCATTGGACTGCTCTCCATTCCGGGTTGACCGCTCGAACTCACGAACAGAGTACCTGGTCGGCTCGACTTTGTTTCATGGCTCAGTCAGGCACAATACGCACAGCGTCAGAGATCGGGGACTTTGTTCGGCGTCGACTTCGATCAGTGATTCAGGTTGTGTGGCTCGCCAACCGCAGAAACCCTGCAGCCGCCACCTGCCACCTGGACGGCGACACTGAGGCGACAGGAGCGGCGCTGCGGCGTCTGGCCGGCCCGGCCACGCGACCAGAGAGGATTCGCAGCTTCCTCGACACGTCTGCCGACCGCTGATTTACTACGAAGACAGGTCACCGTCACGTTTCCACGAAGAACGACTTTCCGGTGCCTCATGGCTGATCGGCGGAGCAGAATCATGTCTGGCGAGCGAGGATTCAGAACGATGCGGCAAATCATCGTGGCGCTGATGCTCGCTGCGGTGTGTTTGAATCGTTCGTTGCCGCTCGCCATGGCTCAGAATGCGACGCAGCCAGTTGTGAGCGGCGCTGCAGAGGCCGCGGCGAACAACGAGCGTGCGACACCGTCAGACGCAAAGAAGAAGTCTGAACTGAGGCGGCAATCAGCGCTCGCCGGGCTGCTCGTTCTGGCTCTGCTGTGTTTCGTCTTTCTGACGCTGATGATCTGCGTCGTGCTCTGGGCGCGGAGGATCAGGCGTTTCACGAATCAGCCACTGCCGCGCCAGCATCCTGGTGACCCGCTGTGGTATCTGCGCAAGTCTCCGGAAGAATCGCCTGTCGATGATGAACCGAGCTGACGCTTCAGACGAACTCGCGGCAGATTACACCAGCTCGCTGATGACCTTGCCGGATTCGATCAAATAAACCGGGCGGCCCGCCTGATTGAAGAACTGAGTTTTCGGGTCGAGGCCGAGCACCGAAAAGATGGTCGCCATCAGATCCTGCGGACCGATGTGGTGCGACGCGGGGCGGGTGGCTTTCGAGTCAGACTCGCCGATGACCTGCCCCATGCGCAGGCCGCCGCCAGCCAGAGCCAGCGTGCTGAGCGGCGCCCAGTGATCGCGCCCGGCGTTGCGATTGATCCGCGGAGTCCGGCCGAACTCGCCGGTCACGACGACCAGAATACTGTCCGACAGGCCGCGCTGAGCGATGTCCTCGATCAGCGCCGCGACACCGCGATCGACGACCGGACCGCGAGCATTCATCGACTTCTGCACGTTACCGTGCATATCCCAGCCACCGTAATTGAGCGTCACGAAGCCGCAGCCGGCTTCACACAGCCGCCGCGCAATCAGCAACTGATCGCCGAACGAACCGGCCTCTTTGTAACGCTCGCGCGTGCGCGGGTCTTCGGCGCTCAGATCGAACGCTTTCGGCGCATTGCCGAGGACCAGATTGAAGGCCTGCTGCTCGAACGCGTCGAGCCCGTCCATTACTCCCGACGCGTCGGCCTGGCGACTGAAGCGGTCAAAATCGGCGAGCAGACCGCGACGGTCGTCGACTCGTTCCAGCGGCGTCCGCAGTTCCATGTTGCCTTTCGCTTCGCGGTTCGTGCCAAACGGGCCATAGGCCGTGCCGAGAAATGCCGCACCGTCGGAACCGATCGAGCCCAGCCGAACGTACGTCGGCATCCCCGTAGCCGGATGGTTGGCGCCTCGAATCCGCGAGGTGATCGATCCGAGCGACGGTCGCGATGGCAGGCCGCCGTTATCGATGTTCCGGTTGTCATAGCCGGTCATCAGGAAGTGTGTGCCGCCGCCGTGTCCGCTGTTGGTGTGAGCAAAGCTGCGGAAGAAGGCCATCCGGTCAGCAATCTTTGCAAATCGCTCAAAGTTGCCGCCCAGCGTCACGCCGGGCAGGTTCGTTTTGACTTCGCCGGTCGTCGAGCGGTACTCGGACGGGGCGGTCATTTTGGGATCGAACGTCTCAACGTGTGTAGGTCCTCCGGACAGCCAGACCCAGATCACGGAGGTCTTCTTCGTTGCCTGCCCGTTTGAAGCGGCTTCCGCCCGAGCCTGCAGCAGGCCGGGCAGGGCGAGGGCTCCTGAACCCAGCGTTCCAACCCGCAGGAAGTCCCGCCGAGTCTGTCCGTCACAATCGCGCGATCGTCGATTTCCAGTCAGGGTCAGCATCGGTACTCTCCTTCGTGAACGAGTTGGCTGAACCGCCTGCGCTGCGAATGGCCCGAACACGAGCGGCTGGCAGTGCGTCGGACGCAGTGACAGGAACCATCGTGAACCTGCCTGGCGAGTCCGTCAACAGAAGATATCGGCAAGCACTGATGCAAGATTCGAATGAGCCCGCGACGCTGCAGAACCGGCGCGATGTTCAGAATCCGGCGGTTCGTATCACAGCCGCCTTTTCGCCCGCGCGACTCCGTGACCTCGGACACCGGCTGGCTGACCTGCTCGGTGACCAGATGGCGGCAGTGCAGAAATGCGAAACGCCGGTGCTCAACTGGTGCGACCCGCGACGGCTGACCGACCTGGCCGCTGAGTTTCTGCGTGCCGGCACGCAGGCGGACCTCGCCACGCGCGGCAATGCCGAGCAGATCGCGGAGCGGTTTGAGCAGCTTGTTCGAGAGGCTCTGGCCCGTGGCCACAACCTGCATCATCCGCGCTATATCGGGCATCAGGTGCCGGCGCCGGTGCCGATCGCCGGCCTGTTCGACGCGATTGGAGCGGTCACCAATCAGGTGATGGCGGTGTTTGAAATGGGGCCGTGGGCAACGGCGGTCGAAGCGGCGCTGATTGAGAAACTCGGATCGACGATCGGCTGGGAACCGGGCCACTTCTCGGGAGTGATCACGCACGGCGGATCGCTCGGAAACCTGACGGCGCTGCTCACAGCGCGAAACGTCGCACTCGGCGAAAGCTGGAACGCGGGGCTGTCGTGGTCTGGCCTTGCGGACGACAGCTCCACAGACCGTGTCCGGGCACCGGTCCTCGTCACTCAACAGGATGCGCATTACAGCGTCGCCCGGTCGGCGGGAATCATCGGTATCGGCAGCGGCAACGTGGTGCGCGTCGGGCTTGATCAGCGGAGGCGGATGGATCCGAATCAGCTCGACGAAACACTCTCGCAGTTTCGCCAGAACGGAACACCGATTGTCGCAGTCGTCGCGTGTGCCTGCGCGACGCCGATCGGGGCCTTCGACCCACTCGACCAGATTGCTGACGTCTGTCGGCGTCACGAGATCTGGCTGCACGTTGACGCGGCTCACGGCGGAGCGGCGAGTCTCAGTCGGCGCTATCGGTCGCTGCTGCGGGGCATCGATCAGGCTGACTCGATCGTCTGGGACGCGCACAAGATGATGTTCGTGCCGGCGCTGTGCGCCTTCGTGCTGTATCGCAACGCCGCTCACCGCTATCAGACGTTCCAGCAGGACGCGCCGTATCTGTTCGATCCCTCGTCGCCAGGGCTGGCCGAATTCGACAGCGGTGTCGCAACGCTCGAATGCACAAAGAGAGCGGCGGCTTACGGACTCTGGGGCACGTGGTCATTGTTCGGCGCGCAACTCTTCGAGGACCTCGTCGACGCGACCTTCGATCTCGGGCACCGCTTTTACGAGAAGTTGGCCGAGGCCCAGGACTTCGAGCCGCTGCACGAACCGCAGTGCAACATCGTCACCTTCCGCCACGTTCCGCTGGAACTGGCCGACGCGTCGGAGGAGCGGCTCGCCGATTTCCACTTCCGGATTCGCCGCGAGCTGATTCAGTCCGGGGCGTTCTACATCGTGCAGACGAAGCTCGACGGCCGGCAGGCGCTCCGCGTCACGATCATCAATCCGCTGACGACCGACGAGGATCTCGATGAGCTGCTGACAGCGATCCGCGACATTGGCCAGGCAGGTATTTCGCCTCAGAATGGGAAGCACTGATAAGACAGGAAGACTGGCCGGACTTTTCCGATTCCGAAAACTTTGACGGTTCTGCTGAAGAAACTGGAGCTGGCCGACGATAACTGATTCCGGGGGGCTGCGCAGCAGTCAAAGATCGGTACGGCCATGATCCACGGTGTTTATCTGTCAGCCCAGGGAGCCGGAATCCAGTCGTTTCGGCAGGACATTCTGGCGAACAACCTGGCGAACGCGTCGACGACCGCGTTCAAACGCGACGTGCCGGTTTTCCGGGTGTTCGAGCCGGGCGAGGTCAACGACGACCTGCCCGTCAATCTGACCGGCGAGCGGGAAAACGCAGTTGGAGGCGTCGCTGTCGATGGCGTCGTCACGGTCCACGAAAGCGGTGCTCTGCAGAAGACCGACCGTCCGTACGACCTCGGTCTGACCGGCGAAGGCTTCTTTCACGTCACTGATGGCGACCAGAAGTACCTCACGCGCAACGGCCGGTTCATTCGCGATGTGACGGGCCGTCTGGTGATGGAAGATTCAGGCCTGCGAGTGCTCAACTCTGCAGGCACGCCGGTGCAGATTCCCGAGGGGATCGTCGACGTCCACGTTGCCTCCAACGGCAACATCTCCGGGATAACCGCGGCCGGAACTCAGGCACTGCTGGGACAGCTCGATCTCGTCACGGCTCCATATGAGTCTCTCACGAAAGTGGGTAACAGTCTTTATGCCTTCCCCGATCCCGATGAACTGCGACCGGCTCAGGATCGCGTTCAGGTTCGACAGGGCTTTGTCGAAGCGTCGGGGGTCAACCCCGTTCTGGAAATGACGTCGCTGATCGAGGCGTCCCGGACGTTTGAAGCCAACATCAACCTGATCCGGATGCAGGATGAGTCGCTGGGCCGACTGCTGCAGTCGGTCGCCGGTTAGAAATCAGACCCGCTCAACACATCGCGCCGCCCGAATGTGGCCTCCGTCAGTTCACTCTGCGAAATCACGGATGACGAATTATGAGTCTGCGAGCCATGCACGCCGCCGCTTCTGGAATGGAAGCGCATCAGTTTACACTCGACACAATCGCGAACAATCTGGCGAACGCCAGCACGACTTCGTTCAAACGTTCGCGAGCGAACTTCGAGGACCTGTTTTACGAGCATCTGAAGCTGCCGGGAGCCCAGGCCACGGCCGGGCAGACAGGCGTTGGAATTTCGGCTGGTCTGGGAACGCGCATTGAGAGCACGACTCAGGACTTCAATCAGGGGTCTCTGCTCGAAACCAAAGGCGATTATGACGTCGCGATCGTCGGAGACGGCTTCTTCCAGGTCGACAATAACGGGAGTTTTGCCTACACGCGGGCCGGAAACTTCACGCTCAATTCCAACGGGCAACTCGTGATGGCGTCCGCAGACAGCGGACGCGTTCTGCAGCCCACGCTGACGATTCCTCAGGACGCAAACTCAGTAACAATCACGAGCGACGGACGCGTCACCTATCTCGACTCCAGTAACACCCTGCAGGAAGTCGGTCAGATTCCGATTTACCGCTTCATTAACAAGTCGGGGCTGCTGCAGGCCGGCGAGAATCTGTACCTCCCGACGATCGCCTCCGGAAACGCTCTTCAGGGCACACCCGGCACAAATGGTTTCGGCCAGCTTCGACATCGGTTTCTCGAAACGTCCAACGTGGAACCCGTTCGGGAACTCGTTGACCTGATCAAGACGCAGCGGAATTTCGAGCTGAACAGTCAGACGATTCAGGCGGCCGACCAGATGCTGCAACTGATATCCAACCTGCGGCGTTACTGATTCTTAACCGGGCCGGAGCGACGCCGCTCGCTTCGACTGACCACTCCGAACCGACCAGATCCGACGACGACAATGAGCAGACGCTTTCGATTCACCACCTGTCTGACGCTGACGTGCCTGGCGTTCGCCGCACAGGCCGACGGTGCGATCATCCGCCTGCGTCGCACCGCCGAAGTCGATTCCTCACTGATCCGCCTGGGTGATATCGCCGAGGTCTACTCGAACTCCGACGAAACAGACGCAGAACTGAGTGAGCTGATGATCGCGCCGGCTCCGCTGGCCGGGACTCAGATCCATCTGCTGGCCAGAGAGATTCAGGCAAAGCTGGCAGACCGCGGTCAGGCCGTTGGCGCTCTGGACTTCGAAGGCAGTTCCGTTGTGCTGGTTTCGCGCAAGCCGGAGCTGAGCAAGTCGCCGGCTCCGAAAATCATTCTGCCCGGACCGAACAACAGACCCGTTCAGCAGAAGCCGGCTGAGCCACTGCACCGGAGCGTTCGTCTGGCGTCGATTTCCAATATCTCGCCGCGTGATTTCAGTACGGCCCAGTCGATTGTTGAGGAAGCGGTGCAGGACTATCTCGATCAGATGGCTCCCGGGTGGGGCAATCCCCGGATTCAAGCGCAACTGTCAACGGGCGATGCTCCGCAGGTTCTCAAGATGCGCGGCCGTCCGCAGATCCTGAGCGGCCAGCAACTGGACGATCAGCACTTTCTGCTGACACTGTCGATTCCCGAAGCGGGCGCAAAAATCAGTCACTTGAATGTCAAGGTGCGGATCATTCGCCGGCCGAAGGTTTTC
Organism: bacterium; assembly: GCA_016124895.1. Lineage (GTDB taxonomy): Bacteria > Planctomycetota > Planctomycetia > Planctomycetales > Planctomycetaceae > JAPOLP01. The sequence continues at coordinate 13,184 of WGMU01000190.1, read as the reverse complement.
GCCCCCAGCCGCATGATCGCCAGAGGTGAGATCATCCGACCGGAAGACCTGACCGAGATCGAAACCGATGATGCCGGGAATGGAGTCGCCGACGCAGGGCTTCTGATCGGCATGGAAGCCGCACAGCCTCTGAGAACAGGCACTCCCGTTCGATTAGCTCATGTCAGGCCACCGCTGCTGATTCGCAACCGTGAGACGGTTCAGGTGATCTCTGAATGTGGCAACGTCCGCGTCCGGCAGTTCTTTACGGCCAGACAGGACGGTCGCCGCGGAGAAACAATTCTGCTGGAAGCACTCGATGGAAAACGAACGATCCCGGCAACTGTGACGGGACGCCAGCAGGCTCTGATATCGAACGCCGATTCCAGCTCACCTCCAGCAGGCTCGGAATCAGCCGCCGGTGTGCAGCTAACGGTCCTCAATCAGTGACGGATGAAGCCCGCGACCGACAGGAAGCTGAGTCGGCAGGAACGCCGTCTCAAATCGACAGGATGGATTCTGCAATGAAAACGAACGATCGGCGGCCCCCACTGAGAATCGTCGCTGCGACCGCAGTTGCTGTTGCGGCCATGTCGACATCGGCGAGTGCTCAGGTTCTTTCACGCCGTGACCGGGATCAGTTGGCGCAGAATGAAGCTCTGCGGAATCTGCGATCTCGAACCAGTGTCCAGGAGGCCTCGCGTATCCCGACGACCTGGCCGGGCTCTCAGGTCAATGGTGGCGCGAGAACTGTGCAGCAAACGGCATTCGCCCAGCCGATCGGAACTGCGGCCACGACGTTAAGCGATTCAGCTCCGCCGGCTCAGCTCGGCCCCGTCGTTGTACCCGGCGGCCCCGGCCTGCGGACCCGCGACCTTTCGTGGATCTACATCGACGCACCGGAACCACGCGAAATCAAACTGCACGATATCGTCACCATCACGGTTGATGAGAAGTCTGAAGTCATCATGAACTCACGATTCCGACGTCAGAAGCAGGCGAAGCTCAAAGCGGACATCATGGAGTTTCTGCGTCTTGACAATAACTTCAACCTGGCGCCGGCGGCTCTCAGCGGACCGAAGATCGACACGCAACTGCAGGGCAATCTGAATACAACCGGGCAGCTCACTGATGAGGAAGGCATTCGCTATCGAATTGCCGCGACAGTCGCTGACGTCCTGCCGAACGGGATTGTCCGACTCGAAGCAAGAAAGGTGATTCAGACGCAGGATGACCTGTCGGAATACACTCTGACCGGCGAACTGCGGGCAACGGACATCGGCCCCGACAATATGGCCAGCAGCGAAAACATCGCGAATCTGCGGATCGAAAAACATCAGAGCGGGCGGGTTTACAGCAGCGTCAAACGGAACTGGGGTTACCGCCTGTACGACCTGATCTTCCCCTTCTGATCCGTCATCAGACCACCTGACACCGCGACAAGTCACCTCGACACACTTCCGCGTTTTGTCACAGACTCCGCGGCTGGAGAACAATGGAATGTTTCGCTTTTCACAACAACGCGACTGCCTGCGAGTTCTCGCCGGAGTATTCGTTCTGTGTCTGACGGCGACGCTCTCGCAGTCGGCGCTGGCAATTACGCGCGTGGGTGAAATCTGCACGATCGCCGGTCAGAGCGAACTGACGCTGCGCGGAATCGGCCTCGTCGTCGGCCTGAACGGAACCGGCGATCCTGACGGTAATGCCGCAACGATCCGTCCGTTCGCCGCTTATCTCAAGCTGGCCAACAACCCCGTGCTCTCTCAGGACGAATTGAAGAACCTGGGCAGCGTGGCCGTCGTTGAAGTCACGGCGACAGTACCACGGCATGGAATCAGCAAAGGTCAGAAGATCGACTGTTATGTGAGCACGCTGTTCGGGGCCGAAAGTCTCGCTGGCGGACGACTCGTCGTCGCGCCTCTCGAAAGCTCGTCGATCGCCGAAGACCTTGTGCTGGCTGTCGCCTCTGGTTCGATCGAGATCGAAGACACCTCGCATCCCACCAGCGCTCGCGTCAGCAATGGAGCACTCATGTCGCACACGATCGACATGAATATCGAATATAAGCCGAGACACCTGCGGCTGCTGATCAAGCGGCAGTTGGCGGACTTCGCGATGGCCCGCGAGATCGCGAACTCAATCAACACGTTCTCTGAGCTGCAGAACAACGGCCAGACAGTCGCAACGCCAATATCTTCAGTCGCGATCGACGTGATGATTCCCGAGCAGTACGACAATCCCGTCGAATTCGCGGCTTTGCTGATGGACGTGGTTGTCGTCGATGTCGGTAATCGGGCACGCGTCGTTGTCAATACCAAGCAGAGTACGATCGTTGTAACAGGCAACGTGGAAATCAGTCCCGTCGCCATCGCGCATCGCAATCTGAATGTCGAAATCGCCGACCCGTTCGTCGACGTTGGCAATCAGGGAGGCCGGCAGGCACCGCAGCAACTGGCCGATCTGGTCACGGCATTGAATCAGCTCAAAGTGCCCACCGCCGACATCATTGCGATCCTCAGAAACCTTCACGAGTCCGGCAGCCTGCACGCCGAATTCATAGAACTCTGACAGGTCATCGCCCATGACTTCACCCGTCAGCCCCGGTTCGTCCCAGCCGCAATCGTGTGAGGACATTAAACGCCTTTATCAGCAGAGCATTGGTGGTACTTTCTTCCGGCAGATGATGAAGGCGCTGCGTTCATCGACCGGGAAAGCCGCGTACTTCAACGGCGGACAGGCTGAGAAAATCTTTCAGGGACAGCTCGACGAACTGATGGTCGAAAAACTGTCCGACGTCTCGGGCGGCACGTTCTCGGATCAACTGTTCCAGCACCAGTTTCCCGATCTGGCGAAACCTGACAGCAGTGCTCCGGCATTGGACATCGCTCGCGGCATCCCTGTAGTTCAACCCGCCCCCCCCGCAGCACTGCCAGAAAGCGACTCGCAGTTGGACACAAGCGTCTGAGTTGCAGACTCTCCTGACTCGCAGCAGAGCCTGGCTCGACAGATGGCTATTGGGTTTGCATGAGTGTCGCCCTCAGTCGACAGGACAGGTGACGCTCGTCTGTGGGAACCGCTTCAGTAGATCGCGTCTTCCAGCAGTCGCGCCCGGCGGCTCAGTTCCGTAGCTGCATCCGGAATCTCATGGAGCGCGGCCAGACGGCACGGCAGTTCAAGTCTGCCCACGACACTCTCTGCGGCGATCAGCGAATCACGAGCTTCGTCCAGGTAGCGGTTGGCAGTCTCCAGCAGATCAATGTCCGAGAGCCCCAGTGAATCCGACTCGTGAAATACGACGGTCAGACAGTCGGCAACGAGATAAAGGTAGTCGGACAGTTCCGAGCGAATCACCACCAGACTGGAGCTCGTTGTCGCTCCATCAATGTTGAGACGATCGGTCAGGGCAAGTGGGCGAATCATCGTCGCAGTTCCTGTTTGCAGTTTGAAGCTCAGACACCGGTCGCCGCCGCAGAAACTCGCCCATCCTTCAGCCGTCCGACCGAATCAAGCCCGAGCCCGGTTTGACAACCACACAGGACTCCATATCTGCCTCGCGGCCAATTCTTCCGCTCAGAAGTCGTGACTTTTTCACTTTCAGACAAAGTGGCTACATCTGCAGTCGCCGATTTGTCCGAACTCAACCGGCCAAGACCATTTGTGCCGGTTTCTCCAGGCATTCCTGCGTCTGGGGGTTTAAGGACTGTTGCCAGCATTGGGTTTGCGGGCTAGATTTCGCCCACGTCCAGCCACCGTAGCTCAGTCGGCAGAGCGACGCTTTCGTAAAGCGTAGGTCCTCGGTTCAAGTCCGAGCGGTGGCTCTTTTTTATGCGCCGAGCCAATCGCCGTAACCTGCTGCCCACGGCGAGACTTACGCCGGTCTTCTGCATCCGGTGCCCGACGGGCCTTCTGATCGCCCGTCACTGCTGATAACCCTTGATAATTGCCTGTTTCCTCTGGCTTGAATGCGAACTGTGAATCGGGACCTGTTCCGGTTGCGACTTCTGGAACTGCGTATGGAACCGGCGGCAGTTGTTCGACAGCTCCAGCGAGGTCATGCAGACCGACGTGACTGTACGTGTTCAGCGTCAGATTCACGTCGCTGTGCCGCATCAGTTCCTGAGCAACTTTCGGACTGACGCCGGCTTTCGCGAGGTTCGTCCCGAATGTGTGCCGCAGACCGTGGAAGTCCAGGACTCGGTCAGCGCCGCTTCAATTGTGTGTTTGGCGTACGCCTTCGCGTACTGCTGAATCTCTTCCTCGGCAAACATCCTGGCGATCAGAAACGGCAGGTTGCCGAGCGATTCCCGCAGCGAGGCGAGCGTTTCGCTCACGTGTTGTTTGTGGCCACTCAGCCGCAACGCCTCGCCGGAACATCGCCTCAATCTCGGCAATCTCGTTGAGCAGCCGCTTCTCGCGTGTCTGTTCCTGCAGCAGCGTGATTCGAGCCTGAGTCAGCTCGCTCGGTTCACTGTCGTCGGTCGTGCCAAGGTGACGCTGCCGGGCGTCGCGAATCCGGTCGATGTCGCAATCGACAACTCGGCCTCGGTCGTCACGGGTGACGGCGGCGGTCGGGCCCCAGTCCGCAGCTTTCAGCCAGTCATTGAGTGCCGCCAGCGGGTCTGCAGCATGGCCTTTCTCTCGCCGCAGCAAGTCAGCGAGCAACTGGAGAGCTTCATCCTGGTCTTCCGTGCCCAGCGATCGCGTGAGAGGCTTCCGCCAGTTTCTTCTTCGAGGCCTTCAGAACATGCAGGGCGAATGGACTCTCGTGTGTCTGACCCACAACCTGCTGAAAGCCTTCAACGCAAACCCGGCCTGAGCAACGCCAGACGCGCCAGATCCCCACCTGAAAACCGCTCCATCCACCCGAAAACCGCTCCGTCCCGCCGGACTCCGGCCCGTCCCGCCGAACATTGCACACCAGTTTTGGCACCAGTCACACCCCGGCAGTTCTCAGACAGACTCCTAGGGCGACCCTTCCACCGCGACGTCGAAAACTCACTCGAAACAGCGTTCAAAATCGCTTTCCAATTCCGCTTCGTTATCCCCCCTGAGCTCAACTATGAACGTGATTGCAGACGTAGCCATGCGTTGGCACTTAACGTTGCTTGTCGGAATGGCAAGTTGATTGCCGTCAACAACCGGTTGCTGCTTGAGTCGCAGTTAATCAGTGCAGGTTGTAAACGCGACCTGAAACAATCGAATCCGGTTCTGGCGCTCCCATATGTTGACGGGGCCTTCACTGACGGACGGCTCACCGCTCCGCTCGCCACCCGGTTTGAATATGAAACTCGAGGAGAGCAAACCGTCGCTCGGACGGTTGGCGGCTGGGACGCACCGGACTGGCTCGCAGAGCTGTCGTACGATCTCGTGGCCCCGTTCACGCTGCATCCCGTGGGAGAGCTTCCGCAGCATGTCCGGGAGTGGGGACGCGAGCAGCGTCTGCGGGTCATCGGGATGCTGCCGTTTGTCTACGAACCAGCCATTGAGTGGGAACGATTTCCGGACCAACTCCGTAAAGCCGGATTCCCGCCGGAGTTTGTCGAGTCCGGCAGCATCCTGCTGCTGGTTCCGGGTGAGGAGTTGCTGCGAAAGCCGTTCGTTGAGTGGGACCGCGAGCGCGACAATCAGTTGGTGGTCTCCGCTCTCTGGGACGTGCCAAAAAACCGAGTCCTCTGGGCCGAAGGCTTCCAAGATCGCAAGTCCATCCGCAAACGCGGCGTTGGCAAGCCCCTCGACGAATGGCTCAAACCGTATCGCGACTGAGAGACAAACGCTCCCCGTCCGGCGGACACCAGTGTTGCCTCGCCAGCGCGGTATCGGCGAGATTCTGGTAGCCTCAGTCCTGCTTAACGATAAAAGCAGCGACCTTCTCGTAGCTGGATTCACAGGAATTCAGCCGCGTGCAACTCGGAATCCCTGCGAATCCCGCGACAGCAATCGCCAAACCGTCAGAAGCAGTCCCGCCTCGCCATGAACATTACTCGCCGAACTTTCCTGAGAGCCAACGGGGCGATGGTCGCTCTGCCGGTTCTTAAGTCGCTCGCTTCCGCCGCGGACGGCACCGAGGCCGCGACCCGACCGAGCAAAAAGCTGGTCATCGTCTATATCCCCAACGGGATCGTTCGCCGCTGCTTCTTTCCCGGCGAGGAAGACGGTGAGCTGCCGGGGTTTGTTGGCGGGTTTAACGCGGACAAGATCAAAAAAGAGAAACGCATCGAGAACGTGCCGGGCATCTATCCCCTCGTGCCGACTCAGACGCTGCAGCCGCTGCAGGAGCACCTGGCGGATGTGTCGCTCGTCACGGGGCTCGACCGGACGTTCAAGAACGGGCAGGACGTTCATGCTCAGGGAGCGTCGTGCTACCTGACCAGCATCTCGCCCGAGCAGGCTGCCGAACGCGGGATGCGGCATCCGAATGGTCGCAGTCTCGACCAGGTCATCGGCGATCACGTTGGGCATTCGACGGTCTTCCGCACGCTGGAGATCAGTTGCAACGGATTCCGGGCCGGCAAGGAAGACATCTACTTCGACAATATCTCGTGGTACGGCGAGGACAAGATCGCGCCGTCGATCAAGGATCCGCAGAAGCTCTACGACCGACTGTTCATGGCCGACAGCTACCGGGCTCACATCGCGGACGTCACGGACCTCGTGCTGGCCGATGCGAAAACGCTGTCGCGGCGGCTGCCGCACGACGACCGGCAGACGCTCGACGAATTCATGGAGATGATCCGGAACATCGAAGTCCGGATGCAGAAACTCCAGAAGCTGCTGGCCGGAGCCGACGTCAAGGTCCCCAAAGAAGAAGTACTGCCGCGTGGCGAGTACATCCGGCTGCAGGCCGACCTGATGCTGATGGCGCTGCAGATGGGCATCACGAACGTCGCGACATTCATGATCGGCCCCGAACGCTGGGACGCTCCGATGCTGTACGAAGGCGTGTTCGACAGCGCGGTCAACCACCACAGCATGACGCACAACCAGAAGGGCGACGGCTACAAGTCGCTGCAGAAGATCGACGACTTCCACATGCAGCAGTTCGCTTACCTGCTGACGCGGATGAAGCAGATCAAAGAGTCCGACGGCAGCACGCTGCTGGACAACTCGCTGGTGTCCTACGGAGCGGGCCTGGGCGACGGAGCGACGCACCAGTACTTCGACCTGCCTCTGATCATCGCCGGCCGCGGCCAGGGCCAGATCAAGCAGGGCCGGTTCATCAAGTGCAAGAGCGGCACGCTGAACTCGAATATGTGGCTGACGCTGGCTCAGTTGATGGGTCTGGAAATCGACGGCTTCGCCGACAGCAACGGCGTCATCTCCGACCTGTGGACGTAGGCGTCCAGGCTGTCCCCAACGTAGCTGCCGTCACCAGACGGCGGGCTCCACGCTCTGGCGAGCGTAGCTACCAGACTTTCCCTTGTGACGACGCACGAGTTGAGGCGCCTCTCGGATGTTGAACCATTTCGCCACCAGCCAGCGGGCTTTGCTGATTGCCTGTGCGTTCGCAGCGACAGCCACCAACTGCCGAGCCGACGACTTTGACAGTTTTCTCTCGCCGCTGTTTCATCAGCACTGCGTCGGCTGTCATGGCAATGACGAGGCGAACGGCAAGGTCAACCTGCAGGCGGTCGCGAACGCGAACCAGTTTCTCGAACAGCCGGCGCTGATTAAGGAGCTGATCGACGTCATCGACGCGAACGATATGCCGCCCGAGGGCGAGACTCCGCTGGGCGATGGTGTTCGCGCGAAGTTGCTGCGCACGCTGAAACAATCTCTGCGCGAAGCAACGGCGGGCAAGTCGACCAAGCGGCTGCCCGTCCGGCGGTTAAACCGGTTTCAGTACAACAACGCGGTCCGGGATATTTTCCAGCTCAACCGAGACGTCTTCAGCCTGCCGGAAAAGCTGATGACTCGACACAGCGACTATCTCGCGACTGCCGACGGACGAATGCCCGACCGAGTCAGCGTGGCGTCGCATTCGCTGGAGCCGGAACCCGGCCTGAAGGATGTCGTCGCGTTTCCCAAAGACCTGCGTGCGTCGCACGGTTTTGATAACCAGGCGAACCAGTTGACGCTCTCGCCACTGCTGCTGGACGCGTTTCTGCGGCTCAGTGTGTCGATCGTCGACAGCCCGGACTTCAACGAGCAAACGGTTGGCATCTGGAACGACTTCTTTGCCGCTCCGCCTGCCGCTGCTGACGTCGCCGCTGAAGTACGCAAGCGTCTGGCGTCGTTTCTGACGCTGACGTTCCGGCAGCCGGTCGATGACGAAACGCTCGGTCGTTACGTCAGCTATGTCACAGCGAAAACACAGCAGGGGCTGTCGCTCACCGACGCGATGAGGAAGGTCGCGTCTGCCGCGTTGTCGTCGCCGCTGTTTCTGTATCGATTCGCGGGCGAAGCGGAAGACGATCCGTTCGCACTGGCCAGCCGGTTGTCGTTCTGTCTGTGGGGCAGCGGGCCGGATCGCGAACTGCTCGAACTGGCCGGCCGAGGCGAACTGTCACAGCCGGAAACGCTGCGGCGGACGATCGATCGCATGATGGCCGATCCCAGAATCGAGCGGTTCCTGGATTCGTTTCCCGCTCAATGGATGCAGCTTGAGAACGTGCTGGGAGCGGCTCCGGACCCGCAGATGCAGCGTTACTTCAGTCTCGACAGCCAGCACCCCGCCGGCCTGCAGATGCTGCTCGAACCGCTGCTGCTGTTCGACGCGGTGTTCATTGAAGATCGTCCGATCGCGGAGTTCATTCAGCCGCAGTTCAGCTACCAGAGCGATTTTCTGAGGACGTGGTACACGTCGGACCTGACGGCTCCGCAGGTCGATCGTGCGAAGGTCGCCTCACAGAACCGGCAGAACGATCAGCGGCGACAGGAGCAGCAGGCGATCATCAATGCGACGCAGGCGAAACTGAAGATGCTCGTCGATCCCGTGAAAGAGCGGTTGCTGGAAGCTCGCCGCGCGGAGACCGGTCAGAAGCCGGTCGACCTGAACCCGTTCGCGGCCTGGGAATTTGATGGTGACCTGAAGAGTTCCGTCGGCTCGCTCGACCTGAACGCAAACGGTGAGATCGCGTTTGAAGGCGGCACGGTTGTGCTCAACAAGTCGTTTCTGCAGAGCCCCGGCCTGCCGATCGAGTTGAAAGCCAAGACTCTGGAAGTCTGGTGCATCGTCCCGAACCTCGATCAGCCTGGCGGCGGTGTCATGGGTGTCCAGGGGCCGGGCGGCCTGTTTGACACGATCGTGATTGGCGAGCGAAAACCGCGACACTGGATTTCCGGCAGCAACGGTTTCCAGCGAACAGAAGACTTCCCCGAATCGACTCCCGAAGACGAGCCGAATCAGTTGCTGCACCTGGTCATGGTTTACACCGACGACGCGACGACGACGCTGTACCGCAACGGTGAGCCTTACGGCAAACCGTTCAGCAAGGGGCTGGCGACGTTTCCGAAAGACGCCTCGTCGATTCTGTTTGGACTGCGGCACCTGCCACCCGGAGGCAACCGGTTCCTCTCGGTGAGCATCGACAAGGCCCGGCTTTACGACCGCGCGTTGACCGCCGCCGAAGTCGCGTCTTCCTTCAGCGGCTTCAACTCGTACATCACCGACGACGAACTGCTGGCGGCTTTGCCTGAGGATCAACGGGCGATGAAGAAGTCGCTCGACGAAATGCTCGCGACCACGCGGGACGCATTCGCCAGCATTCACGCCAATCAGGACGCCGATCAGCTTCAGCAGCTGGCTCAGCAACGATTCGACGACGCGATCCGCGCGAAGCTGCGGGCGCGCGGGTTCGACCGGGTTCCCGTTTCCGATACACGCTATGGCGGCGTGATCACGAACGCGGCGATCATGAGCATGACGTCCGGCCCGAAACGGACGCACCCGATCGCTCGCGGTGCGTGGGTCATCGAGGTCATCCTCAACGATCCGCCACCACCGCCACCGAACGACGTCCCGCCGCTCAACGAAGATGCCAGCGACGCGAATCTGACGATCCGCGAAAAGTTCAAGGTGCATCGCGAGAACCCGGACTGCGCCGGCTGCCACTCGCGGCTCGACCCGCTGGGCTTCGCGCTCGAGAACTTCGACATCACCGGTCGCTGGCGGGACACGTACGAAAACGGCCGTAACGTCGACGCTGGCGGCAGGCTGATGCGTAAGCACGACTACGCGACGGTGGTCGACTTTAAGTCGTCGCTGCTCCAGGAAAAACGTCGCTTCGCCAGGGCGTTCACCGGGCACCTGCTGAGGTTCGCGCTGGCCAGAGAACTCCGCCCGGCGGACTCACTGACGATTGATGAAATCGTCGACGCAACCGAATCGGACAACTTCCGACTGAGGTCCCTGATACGTCACACCGTCCTGTGCGACAGTTTTCGCAACCAGCGCTAATCTCGCTGTTGCCCGGTGATATATGTACACGCGTTTTAACGATGCTGCAGCTGGCTGTAGAACGGCCAGTCGGGAACAGGTTCAGAAATGCTGCTGGCTGAATTGACGATCTCAGCGCACCGGCGCCGGGACACGCTCCGCTCGATCTTCGGCACGCTGGAGCGCCGCAGTTCAGCCTGCAGCCGGCCCAAAAAGTGTTTCCGACAACAGTTTGGCTTACCATCCAGCGGCCACCCCGGCGTCTTTCGCCCAGCGGTTTCACCAGGCCAGCTACTCACACTCCAACCGCTCCGGCCGAGTCGAGACCTGCCGCGCCTGCACGATATCGCCGCTCTCATCCCGCAGCGATATCGTGATCTGATGCGCGTGCTGATCGATCCCAAGATAAAACATCATCGTGCTCCTGCTGAGGAAACATGGGTCTGAATCCCCAGCCAGTTACGACAACTCGTCAACGCCGGCAAGCCGACTCTTTCATAGATATCAAAGGGGTTTTGCCCGTGCCCGTCGCCATCACCAGCAGAACGCGATTCTGACCGTCGGCGACGGCTTCGATCATGCGGTTGATCGCGTTGAGCTGGTCGTATCGTGGCTGCTTGCCGCTGCCGTCCGAGTAGTAGTCCTGCTCGACGATCTCGCGGCGTTCGGCGGTGAAACCCTTCCACTGGCAGTAGCGGGACCAGAGATCGTTCGGTGACGGGAACTCGTAGAGCGTCAGTTCCCGCTCGATGTCGCCGCCCAGTTGAGCTGCCGTCTTGTCGTGGAACAGGAAGCCGTCGCCGTTGGAGCTGAAGACGAACGGCACCTGCATGGACTCGGCGTAATCCAGCCCCTGCTGCATCCCGTCGCCGACGCTGTGGTTGTTGTCCTTCGCTTCGACAACCGCGATCGACAGGTTGGGCCGATGCCGCAGGACGTAGTCTGCAAATTTCGCTGCTGCACGTTTCACCTTCCGGCCACGCACCATGATGCGACCGTTCGTGATCCGATGCTCCTCGCGAAGCTGCGTCATCCGATCCCATCCCGCCCGCTCAATTGCTGGCGTGATGTACTTCGTCCGGATGTCCTGCTCGGTGAGCTGCTTCTTATCGATTGCTGACACTGACCACGCTCGTCAATAGGTTCTGAACGAGCGGCTAGTTTACGAAGCACTGAACAGTTCAGCAATCAGCGGTCTCATCGTGGACACGTACGTGCCTGATCCGGACATCACGTCCACCAGCAATTCCGATTACGGTCACACGCGGAATTCAGGCGGCACGCTGATTGGCCTGACCGTCCTGACGACAACGTACGACCTGGCCGGCCGGGTGATCACGGAAGAAGACGCTCTGGGCCGGGAAACCGCTTACGAATACGACGATCTGGACCGCCAGACGCAGGTCACGCTGCCCGATCCGGATGGCACAGGCACGGACTACACCTCGCCGGTGATGACGTACGAGTACGACGCGCTGGGCAACCAGACCCGAGTCGTCGACGCCCGCGGCTCCGAGACCGAATGGATTTACGACGCGTTGAACCGCGTCACGTACGAAGTCCTGCCGAATCCCTCGACGGGAATCGCCATCGACGACAGCGACCAGTCCAGCAGCAATCCGGAAAACGATCCGTCCGATACGCGGACCGGGATCACGACGCAGTACCAGTACGACGACAACGGCAACGTCACGGATGTGATTGACGCGCTCGGCGAAACGACGACCACGGTTTACGACTATCTAAACCGCTCGACGACAACGACCTCGCCGGACCCGGACGGAACCAGCAGTCCGGAACTGGCGCCGGTCACCACCTGGACGTACGACGGCGTCGGCAATGTGCTGACCGAAACCCGGAACATCAACAGCACCGACAACGCCGTCACCGCGTACGGCTACGACGTCCTGTACCGTCAGAGCAGCGTCAGCGAGTACGAAGACCAGAACGGAACGCCATCCACCGCCGTCACAACGCATTACACTTACTACAATGATGGGAATCTGCATACCGTTGAGGACGCAGACGGCAACACCACCACGTTCACCTACACCGACCAGAACCTGCTGAAGGAGGAAACCAACGAGCTGGACAAGACGCGCACGTACGCGTACGACGAACTGGGGCGCAAGACCGGCCTGACCGACCGCAACGGCCTCGTCACAGAGTACGGGTATGACGTTCTCGACCGGCTGAAAACAGAAACCTGGAAGGACGGAGCGTCCACTGAGAACACCATCGCCTGGACCTACGACGATATCGGCAACGTCAAGACCAGCAGTGACAACACCACCAGTTACTCGTGGGATTACGACGATCTGGACCGGGTCGAGAAAAGCACGAAGTCGACGACGGTTGCCGGCAGCACTCAGACAGGCGTGTTCGACTACACGTTCGACGACAACGGCAACATTCTGACGCGGGTGACGACGATCAACAGTGCGTCGTCGACGGCGGTGACGGACACGTTCACGTACGACAAACTGGACCGGGTTGATCTGCAGACGCGGACGGGTTCGGCGATTGTTGATCAGCAGGTCGAGATCGACTGGAACAATCTGGGTCAGCTGGATCTGATCACTCGGAAGACGGACTCGGCGAACGGTTATGACAACACTGTCGTCATCACGGATTACGAGTACGACTTCGCTCACCAGCTGACGGACCTGACGCATACTCAGGGTTCGACGACGCTGGCGGACTACGCTAAGGGATCGCGATGAAATTACTTCGGCATTTGAGGTGAGAGGGTGTAGTTGTAGCGGGGCAGGATGTTGTCGAAGTCGATCGGCATGTTGTTCTTGAAAGCCTCGCTGGCTTTCCGGCCTGT
>WGMU01000049.1 GCA_016124895.1 bacterium | reverse complement strand
GTCGTGAAACCTGAGATCAACTGGCAAACACCGCGTCGCATCGAAACGTTTCGATGGCCTCGCAGAGCGACGATTGCAAGCGTGTGGTCGTCTCCCAAGAATACGCGCGCATGGCAATCCCCGTCCTGTTTCCGGCCTGCCTCCGCGTACCACAGCGATCAGAAATCATCGACCCACCGCTACTCGCAGACTCCGAGCATTCTCATGAGCGAACTTCACGACCTGACCCGCAAACTGCAGAAGCAGAATGACTCGAAGATCGTCCTGCTGGTGGCTGACGGCCTGGGCGGACTGCCGATCGAACGCGGCGGCAGGACGGAACTCGAAACGGCCAACACTCCAAACATGGACGAACTGGCGAAATTCGGCACGCTCGGCCTGAGCACGCCAGTCATCCCCGGCATTGCTCCGGGCAGCGGGCCGGGACATCTCGGACTGTTCGGCTACGACCCGCTGGAATATCAGATCGGCCGCGGCGTGCTTGAAGCGCTGGGCATCGACTTTGAACTCGGCCCGAACGATGTCGCGATCCGCGGCAACTTCTGCACGCTCGACGGTGACGGCAACATCTCCGATCGCCGCGCCGGCCGCGTCGCTTCTGACATTGCGTCAAAAATCTGCAAGCGTCTTGACACGATCGAAATCCCCGGCGTCGAAGTTTTCGTGCGGCACGTCAAGGAGTACCGGCTGGTGATCGTCTTCCGGGCCGACGGGCTCGGCGGACATGTCCACGATACCGACCCGCAAAAGACCGGCGTGCCGCCACTGGCTCCGGTCGGAGCTGATGAGGCTTCGCAGAAGACCGCCGCGATCTGCGCTCAGTTTCTGGCACAGGCTCGCGAGATACTGAAGGACGATCAACCCGCGAATTTTCTGACAATGCGCGGCATTGACAAGAAGCCGCACGTGCCGACGTACAACGAGGTGTACGGGCTGCGGGCCGGAGCGATCGCCGTTTACCCGATGTACCGCGGTCTCGCCCGCCTGGTCGGCATGGACATTCTTGATGCCGGCCAGACACTGAGCGACCAGATGGCCCGCCTGAAAGCCGCCTGGGACGATTACGATTTCTTCTTCATCCACTTTAAATATACGGACTCGACCGGCGAGGACGGCAACTTCGCCGAGAAGGTCAAGCGAATCGAAGAACTCGATGCCGCCATCCCGCGAATCACTGAACTGAATCCCGACGTCCTGATCGTCACCGGAGACCACAGCACGCCGAGCAAAATGAAGTCGCACAGTTGGCACCCGGTACCCGTGCTGCTGTCCGCCGAGAACTGCCGACCGGATCGCTGTGAAGCATTCGGTGAAGGCGACTGCGTCACCGGCGGTCTTGGCCAGTTCCCGGCGAAATACCTGATGGGCTTCGCGATGGCCCACGCCGGCCGACTCGAAAAGTTCGGTGCCTGACTGTCGTCTGGCGACCCGACTCCCGGTACAGCAATGATTCCAATCGGCTATATGGCGAAGCACGTTGCAGTTGAATCCGATCGGTTTGACGCGTCTCACTTCACCGAAATCTTTTCAGTCAGCAACTGTATCTCAAAGAACTTTGCCGATTACATCCCGTACTGGAAACACAACGGCTACTGGTTCTTCGACTCGCCCGAAATCATCCTCGAAGTAGCCCGCGACAACTCGATTGATCTGACGGGGACACGGCTGTTCTTCTATGAGGTGTATGAGCTGGAGTTCGACGATGACGAATCCCAGTGGAGATTGTTTGAGCGAGAACTGTCATTTAAAACTGAGGTTGTGATTCCGATAGAAAAGACATTCGAGGGCGTTGACGTCGTGACGTTCTCATGCGGAACCAGCCCGGAGTGTTCGCCGCTGTCGTGCAATGGGCTGGCTCGCGAAGTTGAGACCAACCAGCACTGTTTGCTGCCGTCGTTTGGCAACGCCGTGCAATTGCTGAACGCGGGGCGGTTCAGGAACTCCGAACCTGGGCCATTTCGAGTATTCGCCGTGTACTCAGTCAATTGGCCTTGATTTGACCGAGTCTGGTCAGGTCGCGGGGCACTTTCCGATCCCTGTGAGAGTCCAAAGTGAGGCAGGTCTCTGATCGATGCCGTCCAACCGGTCGATTCCATACAACGCGAGACGTCGACCTGTTCTGTTCAGCCTGTGGCGGCCCGCAACTATCCGCAGAAGACCAGACTCGCCTCTTGTGTGGCCAATTCTGCCGATCTAGGATGATCGCACTGTGGTCGTGACGCGCTGACTGCAGTGATCTCGAATGGCGAATGAATTCTCGTTCGCTCGCGTCGTTGATTCGTGGCTCGCATTCGCGTTCTTCTTCCAGCCACAACGTTCCGCTCAGGACCGGAGTTTCAATTCAATGGACGATCGCAGGACCTATGGCGAACTGGTCCCACTCGGCGGCGGTGACAACATCCCGCTACTGAAGCCGAAGCTGGTGATCGGCCGTCGCCCCGATTGCGACATCACACTGCGTTTTCCGAACGTGTCCAGCTATCACTGCGAACTGGAACTGGTCGACGGCTACTGGTTTATTCGCGATCTGGGCAGCTCGAATGGTGTCAAAGTCAACCGCGTTCGCTGCCAGGAAAAGTGCGTGCATCCTGGCGATCTTGTCGGCATTTCGAAGCACAAATTCCATCTGCAGTACGAAGCGACTGGCGAACGACCTGCCGAAGAAGAAGCCGACCCGTTTGCGATGAGCCTGCTGGAGAAAGCCGGCATCGAAAAACCGCTCCGCCGGCCCAGCCGTTCTGAACCCAGCCGCGTCGTCTCCGACACGACCGAGTTCGATCCAGAGGAAGACCTCGCGATGCAGTGGCTGATGGGTGACGAATAAACGGAGCAGCGGCAGGCAGCGCTACGGCAGAGTCAACCAGTTGAAGAACAGCCCCTGTTCTCGAAGTTCGCCAAGAACCTGCAATCCGATGAATCCAACGAAAAACCAGCCGTTGTCGACCAGTCCGCGCACAAACGGCCTCACGTAGACTTCCCGGGTTTCCCCGAGCGGTTTGTACGACTTGAAGGCCGGCCACAGCGCGTTGACTCGCGACTGATAGGCATCGAATTCTTCCCCGTAGAGTTCCCGCAGTCGCCGCTGCTCTGATCGAATCACGCCGACGTAGTACAACAGAAATGCCGTCAGGGCGATCAGCGGTGCCGAAAACGTCCGCGAGGCGAGGCCGATCCCCACCGTTCCGATCAGGCTGAACAGGTACAGCGGGTTCCGGCACATGGAGTAGGGTCCGATGGTCAACAGTTCCTGATCCTTACGACCGGCAATCGCAAGCAGACACCACGTTCGACCAGTCGCCCCGACGACTGTCAGGATGCCTCCGAGCGCAAACAGAGTGCGGGCTGTGTAACCGTCAAACCCCAGGCTCGGGACGGTCGCTCCGGCTCCGACAAACCAGGCGAGGGCGCCGACTCGCGACACGTTTTTCCGTAGGAGTTCCACCCGGGACCAGGAATTCATTCCGCTGACTCTCTTCAAAAAGGCCGTTCAGAAACCGTCGCAACGACATCCATTGCGTGCGGCAGGAGTTGATGACTGAAGATTGGAAGACGCACACGGACCAGCGTTCCCTGGCCGATCTGGCTGGTCACGTCAATCGTGCCACGATGGGCGTCAACGATGCTGCGGCAGATCGCCAGCCCAAGACCGGTGCCTCCGGTGCTTGACGCGCGCGACGCATCAATGCGATAGAAGCGGTCAAAAATCCGTGGCAGATGTTCTGCGGGAATTCCGTTGCCGCTGTCCTCAATGCTGATGGCTGCCACGTTGTCGTCGATCTCCGTTCGAACTGTGACCCGACCGCCGGGCGGCGTGTATTTGATCGAATTGTCGACCAAATTGACAAACAGTCGACGCAGTTGGCCGCAATCGCCGGAAACGGCGACACCACCCGGCAGCGACTCACTGACTTCGCCGCCGCCCGTCACGGCAGGTCCTGCATCAATTTGCACAGTGATCTGTTTCGTTTGAGCCTGTGAATCCAACTGCGCTACGACATCGATCAGCAGGGCCGCGACGGGAACTGGATCGTTCGGAACAGGCTCCGTGCTGGCGTCACCGCGAGCCAGCTCGAGCAACTGCCCGGCAAGCCGGCCCATCCGCTCGGTATCGTCCAGAGCACTTCTCAGCGTCTGCCGATAGTCGTCCGTTTCCCGCGGCGTCCGCAGGCACACTTCCAGTTCATTCCGCAGCACTGCGAGTGGAGTTCGCAACTCATGCGCGGCGTCGGCAGTGAATCGTTTGAGTTCTGCAAATGACCGGTCGAGCCGATCCAGCATCGTATTGAGTGTCTGCGCCAGCCGTCCGAGTTCGTCGTGCGGATTGTCGACTGCAATCCGTTCATCGAGCTGGCTGGCCGAAATCCGTGCCGCTGTCCGAGTGATCTCCTCGACCGGCTGCAGAACCCGGCGAGACAGCAGATAGCCGCCACCTGCCGCTCCAGCCATCACGATGACACCGGCTGACAACAGCGCCACTGCCAGTTCATGCAGCAGTTGCTGCTGCTCGTCCTGCATCAGTCCAATCCGGATCAGCAGAGGTTCGCCGTACGCAGTTGTTCGGACTGACCGAACCCGGAAGCTCCCCAGACCCGGAATCCCGCACGTCTCGACGGTATCGCCCCCAGAGCTGTCAGCCGACGCCAGAGTGGCATTGAGTCTTGCTAAACGCTGGCTCCGTAGCAGCAACCTGCCGGAGTCGGATTCGATTTCAAACTCGAAGCCATAAGGTTCATGCAGTTGCGCCCAGTCTCCGACATTACGCTGCAGCGATTCGCGACCGACCGACGTTTCCACCGACTCCAGCAGTTCCGCGAGTTCTTCGACCAGCTCTGCGTCAGACTGCCGCACCAGCCAGACCTGGATCAGCATCCAGACCAGAAAGCCGAAGCCTGCCAGCATCAGACACAGACTGCCTGCATACCACAGCGTCAGACGCCAGCGGATCGACAGTCGGCTCCAGCGGCGTCCCGAGTGTCCCGGCGATCGCAGATCGTGAACCTGACTGACCGTTGCCTGGCCGCCTGAGTGGCCACATTCAGCAGCCAAAGAGTGCATCGCCGCGATTGACTCCGTCTCGTACTGCGCTGGATCGCTCATAAATCCTCACGCAGCGAATAACCCTGGCCGCGAACCGTCTGAATCAAACGCGAGTGACCGCCTCGCTCAAGCTTCTTTCGCAGATAATTGATGTAGACGTCAATAACGTTTGTCAGGCCAGGCTCCGCCTCTCGCCAGACGTCCAGCGCGAGCCGTTCGCGTGAAACCGTCCGGCCGGCAGCCCGCATCAGGTATTCCAGCAATTCAAACTCGCGCACGCTGAGGTCCAGCAGCTTTCCGGCGCGGACGACGCGGCGGCTGACTGGATCCAGCTCCAGATCCGCGACTCGCAGCGGCCCGGCATCAGAACTCCGGCGCAGCAGGGCTCGGAGTCGGGCAAGCAGTTCGTCGAATGCGAACGGCTTGACGAGGTAGTCATCGGCGCCGGCATCGAGTCCTCGAACGCGATCGTCAACCGAGTCCCGAGCCGTCAGCAGCAGAACGGGGACGCGCGAACCGACGTTTCGGATTTCTCCAAGCAGGTCCAGACCGCTCTGACCGGGGAGCATCCAGTCAAGGATGACGAGATCGAACGTTTCCTGCTCAATCAGCTTCAAAGCGTCGTCACCGCTGGTTGCCGAGCTGACTGCGTAACCATCCTCCTCCAGTCCCTGCATCAGTGAGCGGACCAGTTTCACCTCGTCATCGACAAGCAGAAGGCGGATGGTGGCCACAGGCGGACGCGTCATGGTCTGATTATGAAAGAATCACTCGAAGTCCAACACTGCTCTACAGTTAGAATCCTCTAATAAATCGTTTCGACCAGTAGCATCGCTCCCGGGATGTCGATATCTCACAGAGAGTCAGGGCCGGTACAGCGGCGGAGCATCGTGAGACCAGGAAGACTGCGCAACCGATGGCAGGATTGAGTGTCGCAGAAACATTGATGATCGTCGCGGTTCTAATGGCCGAATACGGATCTGGAGCGGCTTCTGGCAACTCGGTCAGCCCGCGTTTGCGAAGACCGAAGCCCACCCAATCTACCCAGCCTTCGCGTTACACGCTGTCTGTCGGCCTTGCGGGAGTCGAAGGTGTCAAAATCCGACGTGCAGAAACAACGTGAGAAGTTTCGGGAGTTCTGGACGTTGCCGATCGACTGCGAGTAACGGAGTACTCGGAGTGAACACGCCTGCCAACGCTGAGAAACAGCTCCCGTCAACGACGGGTGGTCGATCGCGTCACGCTGAGACTGTTGAGCAATCCGATGGCTGGCCCAGCAAGGGTTCGTGGCGGCATGCAATTACTCGAACGGTTGTCGCAATGGCGGCGCTGCTGCTGATCTGCGGATGCCGGGCGGCCAGTCTGACACCTCATCGAAACGCGGTCTCTGAGGAAATCGTCGAACGGTTTGGCGCTGACCTCGGTAATGAAATTCAGCCGGGTGAATCGCTGCTGCCGCCGCACGTGTCGACGGACGACGGCCTGACCGAAGAAGAGGCCATCGCGACAGCACTGTGGAACAACGCTGCTTTCCAGGAACTGCTGGCTCAACTTGGCGTGAGCAACGCCCAGTTGTTTAATGCAGGCTTGGTCGGTGACCCCCAGTTGCTGCTCTATTTCCCGGTCGGTCCGAAGATCATCGAGACGTTCGGATATCAGACGCTCGACGCATTCTGGTTGCGGAAAATTCGAATGCGTGCAGCAAAGCTCGATCTGGATCGCGTCAGCCAGACGATGGTGCAGAACGGCCTGAACGTCATTCGTGACGTGCGGCGGGCATATGCCGAACTTATCCGCGCCTCAGAGACAGAAGTGGTCAGCCGTGAGGCGGCCCGGCTGCGTGTGGAGATTGCGGCACTGGCTCAGAAGCGGTTGGCCGCCGGCGACATCAGCGAACTGGAAGCCACAACCTCACAGATCGACGCACTGAATGCTCAGGCGACCGCCGAACGCGCAGCTCACGACGTGACGCTTGCACGCGAGCAACTGCGTACTTTAATGGGAATCGGCCAGTACGAAGACACGCTCACTCCCGACGCAACTTCTGTGGATGTCGTTAACGTGTCGATCTCTGCGGAGCTTGAAGCGGACCTCGTCAACGCAGCGCTGGCATCCCGTCCGGACCTGTGCGCAGCGGAAACAGCGATTGATTCCGCCAGCGAACTGCTCAACCTGTCGCACAAACAGTTCATGAACGTCGATGGCGTTTATAACGGCAAGCCGGTTGGACAGTTCGGATTTCTGACGGCGCCCGGTCTGCGGTTCACGGTGCCGATCTTCAACGGAAACCGAGGCAACATGGCCATCGCCGAAGCTCAGCTTCAGCAGGCAGCCCGCCGGTACGTCACGATCCGTGACCAGGTGACGCTCGAAGTCCGAACAGCCCAAACGCAACTGCTGCAGGCTCAAGAGAACCTGCAGACGCTGCGTGAGAGGATCCTGCCGGTGTTGCGTGAGGCGGAATCGCTGGCCCGCAGCAATTACGAAAACGGCGGAGCCCCATACTTCCTCGTGCTGCAGACGACCGGCCAGTATCTCGATGCGCGGACGCGCGAACTGCAACTGGTTGCGGACGTTCGCAATGCCGCGGCAGAACTGGATCGCGGCGTCGGACGGCGCGTCACCACCGAAACGACGTCAACAGCAGCGGCCATTGAGATCCCGGCAGTTCCGGGAGTCGCCGACGACGATCCGATTTCAGCTCGCCCCGTGCTCCCGCCCGCACCGGTCGTCAGTCTCGTCTCCACAGTCGCCGACTCCCCGAAGCGAAAGGATCGCGAGACCGAACAACCGCAACGGCTCGACACCAGTGCCATCCGAGTTCCGCTGCAGGTGACGCGGGACGCGGCGGGCCGGATTTCTGCAGCAATTGACGACTCTGCCGCCGCGGATCGAAAAGACTCCTCGACACGGAGCAACCGCCCGCGGAAACGAAATCGAAGCGGTCGAAAAGCCGAACGCTCTGAGTGGAAGCGTACGAACCAGGAAGCCGAACATGTTCAGGTCACGATTGACATTCGGCTTGATCCTCGTCTGGTGCCTTCCGGGGTGCGGACCGCAGCAAGCGGCCCCAGTTCCGAAGACAGCCCCGGCGAAGATCGAGCATCCGAATGAGAGCGACATCGATCGGATTGTGTTGACCGCCAAAGCCGAACAGCGATTGCAGGTGAGCACGGTTCCAATACAGCGGCAGTCCGTTCCGCGCACGCGAACTGTCGGCGGTGAGATCGCCATCCCCGACGGCGCGAGCGTTGTCGTCACGGCGCCGGTCACCGGCAAGCTGCTGACTCCGGCAAAGGACGCGACTCCGCTTGCCGGACAGAGTGTCACGGCCGGACAAACGGTCTTTCAGCTCCGACCGCTGCTCTCGCCCGAACGCGAAGTTCCGACGGCCGCTGAACGCGTCGCGATGGCCAATGCGAAAGCCTCGCTGGTTTCGTCGCAGATCACGGCCGACGGCGATGTGAAGCAGTCGCAGGCGCAGGTCGAAGCGGCTCAAATTGCGCTGGCACGGGCTCAACGACTGTTCGCGGACAAGGCCGGCAGCCAGCGCGACGTCGATGACGCCGTCGCGCGACTCGACATCGCCCGCCAGACGCTGAAAGCCGCACAGGCCAGAAAAGAACTGCTCGACAAACTGACGCTGGAAGCGGAAACGGGCACCATTACTGACATCCCCGTGCAGGCCCCGTGTGACGGAATCCTCCGCACTGTGTCGTCGTCAGTCGGGCAGACCGTCAGCATTGCGGCGCCGCTGTTTGCGGTCGTCAGCCTTGATCCCGTCTGGGTTCGCGTGCCGGTCTATCCCGGCCAGCGAAACGAAATCGAAACTGTGCGCAACGCCCTCGTACAGGGGCTTGGTGACGCTTCCGAGCAAGTCAACGTCACGCCCGTCGCTGCACCGCCGAGTGCTGATCCACTCGCAGCAACCATCGACCTGTTCTATGCACTCCCGAATCCCAATGGCCGCTTTCGTCCCGGCGAACGTGTGGAAGTCACGCTGCCGCTGACTGGCGAAACGGAATCTCTGGTCGTCCCGCGAGCGGCCATCCTGCGAGACATTCACGGAGTTGCCTGGGTCTATGCAAACTCGGCTGAACACACCTTCGAACGCCGCCGCGTCGAAGTTCACTACACGACCAAAGATCTCGCCGTTTTGAGCCGCGGCCCGGAAATTGGAACCAAAGTCGTCGTCGACGGAGCCGCCGAACTGTTCGGGGCCGAGTTCGGAGCAGCGAAATGAACTGGCTGATCGCGACAGCTCTTCGATTCCGCACGCTCGTGATCGCGGCAGCAATCGCATTGATTGTCGTCGGTGTGCGCACCGCCGATGACGTGCCACTCGACGTGTTTCCCGAGTTCGCGCCACCGCGGGTCGAAATTCAGACGGAAGCTCCCGGGCTGTCGACCGAGGAAGTCGAGAGTCTCATCACCGTCCCCATCGAGAATTCGCTGAACGGTATCCCGTTTCTGGATCACGTGCGGTCGAAGTCGGTGCTCGGCCTGTCCTCGGTGCAGCTTTACTTTCAGCGCGGAGCAGATCTCATCACGGCCCGTAATCTCGTCAATGAGCGGCTGTCACAGACGGCGGCGCGTCTGCCGCAGGTCGCCCGGCCGCCGGTCATTCTGCCGCCGTTGTCGACGTTGAGCCGGGCGATGAAGATCGGTCTGTCGTCCGAGACGCTTTCGCAGATGGACCTGACCGTCCTCTGCAAGTGGACGATCCGACCGCGGCTGATGGCCGTGCCCGGCGTCGCCAACGTCGCCATCTGGGGCGACTACGACAAACAGTATCAGGTGCTCGTCGATCCCGACCGGCTGCGGGCGCACAACGTTACGCTCGACGCAGTCATGCTCGCGGTCGGAAATTCTGTTGCGCCGACGTCCGGTGGCTTTATCGACACACCGAATCAGCGGCTTGCCATTCGGCACACGGCAACGGTCAACGATCCGGAAGAACTGAGCCAGACTGTCGTCGCATTCCGCAATGGAGCACCGCTGCGGCTCGGTGACGTCGCAGACGTGAAGATCGGATCGCCGCCGCCGATTGGGGACGCAATCATCAACGACGTGCCGGGCATTCTGCTGATTGTCGAAAAGCAACCGTGGGCCAACACGCTGGAAGTCACACGTGGCGTTGAGACGGCGATGGAGCAACTCTCCCCTGCCCTGCCCGGTGTGGACGTCGACATGAAGATTTTCCGACCGGCAACATTCATCGAACGAGCCCTCGACAACCTGACTCATTCGCTGGTCATTGGCTGCGTGCTGGTCATCGTTGTGCTGGCACTGTTCCTGTTTGACTGGCGAGCCGCCGTGATCAGTTCGCTGGCGATTCCTCTGTCACTGGTCGCCGCAGTGCTGGTGCTTTACTGGCGGGGCGGAACCATCAACACAATGGTGCTCGCCGGCCTGATCATCGCACTTGGCGAAGTCGTCGATGACGCAATCATCGATGTCGAAAACATCCTCCGTCGGCTGCGACTCAATCACGATGCCGGAAATCCGCGGTCGGCATTTCGAGTCGTACTCGACGCGTCGCTCGAAGTCCGCAGCGCCGTCGTTTACGCAACGCTGATCGTCGTCCTGACACTCGTTCCGGTCTTCTTTCTGGAAGGGCTGGCTGGCTCGTTCTTCCGTCCGCTCGCCGCGTCGTACATCCTGGCGATCCTCGCGTCGCTGGGCGTCGCGCTGACCGTCACGCCGGCGCTGTCGCTGATCCTGCTGCCGCGAACGGCTGATCGCAAGCATCGCGATGCTCCGCTGACGGGCCTCTTCAAACGCTGGTACACCGCCATCCTGCCGCCGCTGATTCGACATCCGAAATCGATCATCACGCTGGTGCTGCTGGTCTTTGCGGGAGCTGCGTACGCCGCGCCGCAACTCGGCGAAGAGCTGATGCCGAAGTTCAAAGAGACCGACTTCCTGATGCACTGGATCGAGAAGCCTGGCATTGGGATCGAGGCGATGGACCGGGTCACAATCGCCGCCAGCAAGGAACTGCGATCGATTGAAGGCGTCAACAATTTCGGTTCGCACGTCGGACGAGCAGAAGTCGCCGACGAGCCCTACGGCCCAAATTTCACCGAACTCTGGATCAGCATCGACCCAGACATCGACTACGACAAAACAGTCAACACGATCCAGGAGGCGGTCGACGGTTACCCTGGCCTGATTCGCGACCTGCAGACATACCTCACTGAAAAGATCAAAGAAGTGCTGACCGGAGCCGGTGGAGCGATCGTCGTCCGCACTTACGGACCAAATCTCGAAGAACTGCGCGCGACCGCCCAGCGGATCTCTGATGAGATGTCTGGCATTGACGGCGTGACCGGGCTCAAGACCGAACAGCAGGTCCTGCTGCCACAGATCGTGGTTCGACTGAAACTCGATGCCGCCGCCCAGTTCGGCCTGACTCCCGGCGACGTCCGCCGGGCGACGACCACTCTGATTCGCGGCACGCAGGTCGGCGAGATCTACGAAGATCAGAAGATCTTCCGTGTCGTCGTCTGGGGTGCCGAAGCGGTGCGTCGAGACGTTGACGTGCTGCGCAATCTGATGATCGATACGCCGTCCGGTGGCCAGGTGCCGCTGGACGCCGTCGCGGAAATCACCATCGAACCCGCCGCCAACGCCATTCAACGGATAGGTGCATCGCGGAAGATTGACGTGATCTGCAACGTTTCCGGACGCGACCTCGGCAGCGTGGCGAAGGAAATCGAACAGCGAGTGCTCGCGAACGTCAACTTTCAGGAAGGCTATCACCCTGAGTTTCTCGGCGAGTACGCAGAGGCGCAGGCGTCGCGGCAGCGGCTGCTCGGCCTGTCTGCGTTCTCACTGCTGGGGATTCTGCTGCTTCTGCAGTCGGACTTCGGATCGCCTCGGCTGGTCCTGCTGATCTTCCTGACGCTGCCGTTCGCTCTCATCGGCGGTATCGCGGGAGCATTCGCGGGCGGCGGCATCATCTCGCTCGGAAGTCTGATCGGCTTCGTCACGGTGCTCGGAGTCGCGGCAAGGAACGGCATCATGCTCATCGATCACTACCGGCATCTGCAGCGGGAAGAAGGCGTCGCGTTCGGCCCGGACCTCGTCATCCGCGGCGCTGCTGAACGGCTCGCTCCAATCCTGATGACCGCCCTGACAACCGGTCTCGCCCTGGTGCCACTGGTGGTCAGCGGCAACAAGCCCGGCCAGGAGATCGAGTACCCGATGGCCTTCGTCATCCTCGGCGGTCTGGTCACCTCGACGCTGCTGAACCTGCTCGTCCTGCCGCCTCTGTTCGCCCGATTCGGCCAGACTGTAACGTTCTCACCGGCAGAGGTCGACGAAGCTTCGTAGAACGGAATTCATTCCGTTCGACATAACAACAGCGTTACTGCTCAGCCGCCTTTGCGAACTCATGCACCCAGACGAGCTGGTCGTCTTCCATATCCGTGCCACCGTGGACGCGTTTGATCAGCTCTTTGTACATCGCGAGGTTCGGATAGCCTTCCGCTTGCGCATCGGCGTCCGTCATGTCGCCGTACCGTTCCCGCCGCAGACCCTTGACGACAAACGTCTGACCGCCGACGTCAAATGATTCGCCAGGGTAGGCATAAACGCCAGCCCGCCGCTGCTCGGTCTTCCGCCCTGAAACCGCTGCCGCAATCAGCTTCTCGTGAGTCAGCAGTCGATCAATGGAGCAGGTCTTCTCCGGATAATCCGCCATCGTGGTCCTTCGCGGTGAATGAGTGGAAATGTCGTCGTGGTGACTGACGGGCATTATCGCGATTGCTCGAAATCCCGCGACCGAACCCGCCCCGTTTGTTTGCCACGCGAGACTGAAATCGCAATCAGAGCACTCAGGCAATCTGTGTCGATCAATTGCGATGGTCGAGTCCTGTGGACCTTTGCAGGTTGATTCCGGTCGCGACGATCCCGCGAGCCGTTCGGACACTGTCGCCTGTACGCTCGCCTGATCCCCGCTGACCCGCACTGTCCGAACCGGCAACAGTCGCAACCGTCGCGCGAGTCAGCTTCGTCTCAACCCGCACTCCACGCATGGCAGGAGCAGGGCCTACGCCACGAGTGACTCGCATTCTGAGACCTCCCGGCGTTTGCGCCAGAACGCGCGTCACATGGCGGCAGCCATCCGTCGAAACGTGGTTCAGGAAGATTTCCCGTTTGACGACAGCCGAATTCTGAGTTCAGGCCGCGCCACCACCCGGCCATGTGACCCGTCGCGTCGGCCCGATCGACGACGCTGACGTTTCACAATTGCGGGTCTCTGAATCGATTGCTGAGAGGGGAAGAGGGTCATGGTTCAACTTCGTCGCTGGGTGCTGAGTTCGTCTCCACGGGTTTCTCTGTTCGGAACACTGCTGCTCGCGAGCGCCGCCGGCTGTCAGTCAACTCGCGACTATGCAGCAACGGCCGTTTCGACGATCCGGTGCTGGAAGACTCCCGTTGTCGAAACCAGCGAGCCGCAGACCTCGACACTGGTTGACGCGAAACCCCGCCCCGTCGTTCCCTATGAAGAGACGCCAGCAATCCTTCCCCGTCCCAGGGCTCTCCTCGATAACGACTCTCCGACGCCGGCTCCACCCGCGGAACTGATCAACGAAACTCCGCGCCGTTCCGGAAAACTCAGAGCCGAAACTGTCACCGTCGACGACGTTGCTCCCGCACCCCTGCCATCAGTTGACGCATCGACCGTCGATACTGCTGACAGCTCCACTTCCACTGCCGATCAGGCGGCCGGCAACGCAGTTCCTGTCGAGGAAAAACGATCGGACTCGTCGACTGAAAACGAGACCGGCACTCCGCCACGGACCGCGGTTGAACCTCTGTTTGACCGGCCCATCCCCGTGCCTCCGGCTCTGCCACAGCCGGTCGTCAGTCCCGATGAACTGCCTTCCAACGCCACAGAGTCTTCGATTCCCGGCCTGCCCGTTGAAATCAGGCCGGCGAACGTGCAGCCGCAGGCAACGGAATCCGAAACATCGGTAACGCCGAACATTGAAGACGCATCCCGCTCAGACAGTGCTCGCGTCCAGCCGCTGTTTCCAGATACGCAATCCGTCGTCACAGTTGCCAGCAAAG
This sequence comes from bacterium, assembly GCA_016124895.1. GTDB lineage: Bacteria > Planctomycetota > Planctomycetia > Planctomycetales > Planctomycetaceae > JAPOLP01. The sequence continues at coordinate 483 of WGMU01000049.1, read as the reverse complement.
TCTCACCAGACAGCCAGCCAACGAATGAACGCGTCCGCCCGCAGCAGCGAGTGATCACGTCAGTCACGCTTCCCGATCCCATGCCGACTGTGCCAGCCACGTCTGCCCGCGAGGAAACAACCTTGCCTTCAGTGACGGCTGATCAACCATCACGCGAAGTCGCCATCATCGCCCGACTGGATTCCGAAGCCGTCTGCATCGGTTTCGATCAGAATGGCAATCTGCTGGTCGCCAGCGACGAAAGCCTCTCGCGCATTTCGCCGACAGGAACGCTTCAGGAGTTTGCTGAAGTCGACTCGCCACGCGGCTTCGCGTCGCTGCCTGGTGGAGCATTCGCCGTCTGCGACGCTCACCAGCGCAGTCTGCTGCGGATTGACTCCACCGGCCGGAACATCGACGTACTCGCGCAGCGCAGCGACGGGCACTTTCTGAAGGTTCCGAGCTTTGTCGCCATTGACGCAAGTGGCGGCGTCTACTTCACGG
>WGMU01000167.1 GCA_016124895.1 bacterium | reverse complement strand
GTGTGCTGATTCCGTTCGGGCTGCGCCCTCACTCCATCAGCACACGCTCCCTACACCCCGACTCTCATAACAACCGGACCAAAAACCTGGGGCAGGCCAACTCGTCAGCCGCCTTGTCGCCGAACCAGGACGTGTAGACGGTGTTGCCCTGGCTGTCGGGTTCGACCTTCGTCAGGAAGCGGTAAGTCCGTCCTGCGTTCCACGGATAGACGAGATAGCTTTGCCCGCCGGAACCCTCGTTGCCGAATTCTCCGATATGTACCCTCGACCCGCGGGAAAGGGCGACGATGCGCTGGTCCTCGGGGATATCGCGCGGGTTGTCTGTCTTGAACGGACTCCAGACGGAGAACAGGACGCGGCGCTCCTGCGGGCCGTTGACCTGCATTCCGAAGTACCCCTGGCCAAAGCCGTTGGCCATATAGAACGTCCCGATCGGATCCTGGCCTTCCGGCACGGTGATCTCCGAGTACGCGTAGCGGAGATCGACGTCGCGCGGCACCTGGTAGCTCAGATGCACCGACGGTCCTCGGCGGCCCCAGTAGAACATGTTGCCATCGTTGTTGCGGACGAAGTCGAGTTTCAGGTCGGCGGTCTCCGACGAAATCAGCAGGTCTTTCAATTCCGCGTAGACATCACCGGTCCGTTCGACGCCCTGCAGGTCGACGCGAACGTAACCGGCGTCTGCGACCTCAATTTGTCCGATTCTGCGTGCGGTCGATTCTGGACCGTCGACGACAATCGAGCAGGACTTTCCATCAACGCGAGCCACGATCGTCGAGCGTCCTTCCGGCACGGCCGCCGTCACCGCGAGGTCGAGTTCCGCGGGGCGATCGACGTGGAAGAAGACAGACAGCACTGTGTCGGCGTCGCTCCAGGCCACGGTGCCGTTTCGCTTCACTTCATTCCCACCGGGTGAGGGAGCCGTGCGAAATGCGTTGCCTGCCAGCGGCACGGACCACTCAGCAGCCCAGGCCACCGGGCTCGCCAGAGAAATCGCGGCTACAACGGCCATGAAAAGACTGCAAAGCCGAATTGATAGTTTCACGTCGAGTGCTCACTACGGAATCGTGACAGATACGGCGATCGTTTGAGTGTAGACGAAACCGCAGCACCTTCGTGGCATTGCGGTGCTCCAGTGCCAGACCGTGGACGCGGAAGCGGTGATTGGTGCCTGATCGGCCGCCTCAGTACAGCCGGGCGAGGTACTCGCGAACGGAGTCGGACCAGAGGAAGCGAGTCTCGAACGCTTCCTGCTGAATGCGAGCGAACTCGGCAGGGTTGTCGCGTTTCAGGGCGACAGCTCGGCGGGTGCAGGTGATGAAGCCGTGGGCCAGCGCTTCCGGAGTGTCACCGGAAAACGAGAAGCCGGTTTCGCGGTCGTGGACCGTGTTTTTCAGTCCGCCAATTGAGTGAACGACGCAGGGCTGGCCGTCGCGCATGGCGAGCATCTGAGAAATGCCGCATGGCTCGAAAGCGCTGGGCATCAGGAACAGGTCGCCGGCTTTGTACAGAGCATCGGCGCCGGACTGGCTGTAACCATTGAGAAAGATCAGATTCGGATGCCGCCGTGCGACTTCGTCGAGCCAGGTTTCGTAGCCGACATCGCCCGTGCCGGCGAGCAGATAGATCGCGTCATGGGCGGTTTGTTCGAGGATCCGGTCGAGCGGCGCGACGTCCGCCGGTTCGCGCATCAGGCGGACTTTCTGATCGACGACGCGCGTGACGCTGGTCATGACAACGGTCGGTCGCGGACGACCGGAATTCAGCAGCTCGCGTAGTCGTCGCAGTGCGAGATTGTGTCGAGGGGACTGCTTCCGCTCGAACCATACAGCAACTTCAGCTTCCAGCGTCGTCAGCAGCTCACGCCAGGTGGCTTCGGTGCGTTCAGGAAGCTGCATCTGCTCCGCGTATTCGCAGCCGTTGAGAATACCGTGCAGGCGACCTTCGTCGCGGGCTCGCTGCAGGTCGGCTTCCAGGCCTTCGCCACCGAAGAAAACGCAGTCGGGAGAATTTCGGTGCGGACGGCTCGGTCGGCAGACCTCGTCGGCATAGCCTGGCGACACGACATGCACGGCGTCGGCCAGACGGATGCCGATCGCCATTGGATTCACACAGCCGGTGTAGTCCGGGTCGGCGACAATCGACGCGTCATAGTCGACGCCAGGAAACCAGGCGGCGAGACTGGATTCGCTGCTGCCAGCTTCGCTGCCGGATTCGCCCAGCGGCCGGATGCCCTGCAGAGCGAGATTGTGAATTGTGAATGCCGTACGGTAACGCTTGAGGTCGGCAAAGCCCGGCACGAAGTCGCGGACGAAGAGAAACAGCCCGGCGTGCCAGTCGTGCAGATGGACGCGGTCGACGTCTCCGAAAAGAGCGGCCTTGAGCGCGGACGCTGCAGCCGAACTGAAGCACGCAAAGCGGGTCGCGTCGCTGGCAAACGGACGATCCGCAGGATCGTCGACGTAAATTCGCGGGCGACCGGTGTTCGGATCGACGGCTTCCAGAATCGGATGATGAATGACGAGCTGCCGAATCTGAGGATGCGGGCGTTTGCCGGGTACTTCAAACAGTTCGCCGGTCTGCTCCTGGCCGCGAAACGGAAACGTGAACGTGCCGAGTGACGCGGTTGCGTCCTTGTGCAGAAAACCAGCGGAAGGCACCACGACGGAAACGCGGCCGTCGAACTCAGGCAGGGCAACGAGAGCCGAAGGCACGTCGCGGACGACGTCCCCGACACCTCCGACTTTACCGCCCGGCAGGGCATCGTTTTCGGCGGCAAGCATCAGAATGTGGGCGGGCGTCGGCACGGGAAAACCTCACAGCGCAAAAGAAACCGCAGTCCGGCAGAAAGCGACCGGACTGCGGGGCATCTTCGAGTTGCGTTTCAGACTGTCAATCTTCCTCGCGAAGTTTTGCGAGAACGTTGTAGTCTTCGAGCGTGGTGGTATCGCCAGCGGACTCGCGCCCGGCCGCGATATCCCGCAACAGACGCCGCATGATCTTCCCGCTGCGGGTTTTCGGAACAGCCGCAGCGAATCGGATCTGGTCGGGCGCCGCGATCGCTCCGATCTGCTTGCGGACGTGCTGCGTCAGTTCGGCTTTGAGTTCGTCATTGCCTTCACCGTGCTTCAGTGTGACAAAGCAGCAGATGCCTTCGCCTTTCAGGTCGTGTGGGAAGCCGACAACGGCGGCTTCGGCAACAGCAGGGTGCGAAACCAGAGCACTCTCGACTTCCATCGTGCTGAGCCGATGGCCGGATACATTGAGCACGTCGTCGACGCGGCCCATCACCCAGTAATAACCGTCTTCGTCGCGGCGGGCACCGTCGCCAGCGAAGTAACGACCCTCGATCTTGCTGAAATAGACGTCGACGAACCGCTGATGATCGCCGTACAACGTCCGCAGCATGTGCGGCCAGGGCTGCGTGAGGACGAGCAGGCCGCCCTGATTGTCGCCGAGGCTCTCGCCGGTTTCCGTCTGAATATCGGGGACGACGCCGGGCAGTGGCTTCGTGCAGCTTCCTGGTTTTGTCGCCGTCACACCGGGCAGCGGACTGATCATGATGCCGCCGGTTTCGGTCTGCCACCAGGTGTCCACGATCGGGCAGCGTTCGCCGCCGATCACCTTGTGGTACCACATCCAGGCTTCCGGGTTGATCGGTTCACCGACCGTTCCCAGCAGACGGAGGCTCGACAGGTCGTACTTGTTCGGCCACTGATCGCCCCATTTGACGAAGGCACGTATCGCTGTCGGCGCGGTGTAGAAGATGTTGACTTTGTACTTCTCGACGAGCGACCAGAAGCGGCCTTCATCCGGCCAGTTCGGAGCCCCCTCGTACATCATCGTCGTCGTGCCATTCGACAGCGGGCCGTAGACGATGTAGCTGTGGCCGGTGATCCAGCCAATGTCGGCGGTACACCAGTAGGTGTCCTCGTCTTTGAGATCGAAGACCCAGCGGGACGTCATTGTTGTACCGAGCAGATAGCCGGCGGTCGTGTGCAGTACGCCTTTGGGTTTTCCGGTCGAGCCCGACGTGTAGAGAATGAACAGCGGGTGCTCGGAATCGAGTTCCTCGGCCGGGCAGTCGGCAGACGCATCGTCCATCAGGTCGTGCCACCAGTAATCGCGGTCCGGGACCATGTTGACGTCGCCGCCGGTGCGTTTGACGACAACGACGTTCTCAACGGACGGCGATTTTTCGAGACTCTCATCGACGGCGACCTTCAGCGGAACTTCCTTACCTCGGCGCCAGCCGCCGTCGGCTGTGACAACAAGTTTCGCCTGCGCGTCGTTGTTGCGATCGGCGACGGCGTCTGAACTGAAGCCGCCGAAGATGATCGAGTGCGTCGCGCCGATGCGGGCACAGGCGAGCATCGCAATCGCCAGCTCCGGGATCATCGGCATGTAGAGCGTGACGCGGTCGCCGGTCTCGACGCCCAGTTGTTTCAGCACGTTAGCGAACTTACAGACTTCGCGGTGCAGATCCTGGTACGTCAGCACGCGGCTGTCGCCAGGTTCGCCTTCCCAGATGATCGCGGCTTTGTTTTTCCGCCACGTGGTCAGGTGCCGATCGAGGCAGTTATAGGCAACGTTCGTTTTGCCGCCGACAAACCACTTCGTGTCGGGCATGTCACCTTCGAGTGTCTTGTCGAAGTCCTGGAACCAGTCGATGTTTTCACGGGCGAGGTCTCCCCAGAAGCCGGCGGGGTCGTCCTTCGCACGGTTCCACATCTGCTCGTACTGCTCTTCCGAACTGATATGCGCCGCGGCAGAGAATTCCGGCGGCGGCGGGAACTTGCGGTCTTCGTGCAGGACGCTCTCGATCGCGTTACTCATGGGGTCTCTCCTGGTGGTTCACGAGTCTGTGGGGCCGCAGTTCGAGCCGCGACCGAGGCTACCGTTGATTGCAAAGACTGATTGAGAATCTCTCAGAACGTGTGCCACTGGCTTTGCCAGTGCTCCGTCTGGAATGCACTGGCAGAGCCAGTGGCACACGCCAGTGTCTGTCTCGACCAGTTGCTGCGAAGTGGTGCGACCGTCGTCTCGACAAGACACGAAAGCCACGCCGCGCGGATTTCCGATCAAAGCGCGGCGATGGTAGGGCGGTCGGAAGAGCGATTCAACGACCAGCGGCAGCCGGAGCGGTTTCACGCGACGCCTGCTGGACCGGACCTTCCCGCAGCAGCAGACGCGGCGAAAACGTCTCGCTGGTGAGCGACAGAAATGCGGCGTAGTCGCGCCACTGTTCTGCGGAATACTCGCCCGTATGCCGTGTCAGGCGACTGAGGATCTCGAACTGACCGTCGGAAACGGTGACTCGACTGGCCAGACCGCCGAATGCTGAAGCTGTGGCGACGTTCTCCGGAGCACCCTCGACCGAGTAACCGGGCGGGAGCCGCAGTCGTGTGCGGGCAATTACGTCTGTCGGATAGGTGAGCTGAAACGAAGTGTGCCGCTTATCGAGATCGTTATGCTGGACCATGCTGGATTCCAGAAATGCCGGGAGCCGACCGACGAGTTGACCGTACGCCGGATGCAGCAGATCCCGGACCTGGTAGGTCGCCTTCAGAACGAGCGGTTGGCTGTGGTCACTGAGATTCGTGACTGAGCCCGTGAGCCCTTTCGCGTCCGCCTTGCCAGGTGTCAGGTAATCACGAACGAAATCGTTACGTTTACTGAGATCAATGTCGCGGATCAGTGAGCGGTACAGCGCTGCCGAGTAACCTTTGATTTGAACGACTTCGGTAACGAGTGCTTGCCCGTCGGCATCAAGCTGAACGAGTCGGTCGGCAAAAACCTGACTCGCTCCGTTCGGATAGTCAGGAATCCGGACAAGTCGCGACGCAGCACCATCGAGAATCAGTCCGTCGTGTTTCGCCAGACCGGGAGGAATCCGGAATGACGGCGCTGCGCCTTTTGACGTCGCGTCGAGAAACCAGCCGTCTTTGCCATCGTCGACATAGACGATCATGTGATTGAACTGGTCCATCGAGGGTATGTCGCGGACGACCGAACCTTCCGTCTGAACGATGCACAACGATGCTGGCACATCAACGGCACGCAGCAACTGATACAGCAGCAGCGAGTGGTCTTTGCAGTCGCCGTACCGCCGTTGCAAAGTCTGCAGAACCGGCGGCATGACCTGACCGCGGACACCGAACTCCAGTCCCTGATAAACCAGCTCGTGCTGCACGAACGCGTTCATCGCCATGACTTTGTCGTCGAGCGTCGTCGCACCGGCATCTGACACGATCCGCTGTGCAAGTTCCCGGACTTCAGGAACGACCTCAAGACGGTCGGAGAAACGTTCAAGGTACCGTTCGGCCAGCGTCTGCCAGTTCCCATCGATCCCCGCGATCGTCGCGACCGGGTATGCCCGCTGTTTCTCGACCTGCAGCGGTTCGTCCGTCAGCGTCGGCGGCGACCGGACCAGCCAGGTCAGACCGTCGCTCGACTTCTGCGGCGTGATCGGTCCATCGACTGCCAGATGTTCGATATCGCCGGTGATGTGCAGCACAGCCAGTTCGCTCGGCGTGCTGCGGCTGAAAACGTACTGCGTGAACGGGAACGTTTCCGGTTGCCCGAGTCGTTCGGCGGTGACGACATACTCAAGGCGGCACCCCGGTTTGAGTCCAGGGACGGGCACGTTGACGAGCCGCTCTTCGGAGGCAAGTTCCTGAGCGGAATTGCTCTGCACGTAATAGTCGTCGAGATGACCGCGGGCGAGCAGCCGACCGTCATGATCAAACACCTCGACGCGATTGACGAAGACGCGTTCGGCCAGCGGCCTGTACGAAAACTGCAGTGTGCTGAATTCGGAAACCGCCGCGGCATCTTCGAGATGGACGACACCGTAAGTCGTGCGCCGATACTCATGCCCTGGCTTGAAGCCGTGAGCCGTCGCGACGAGTCCGTACCAGGCACTCGCATCACGATTCTTCCCGGATCGGACCGTGACCGGCTGAATGCTTTCCGGCAGCGGTACAGCAGCGATCGTGCGGCGGATTTCTGTATTGTCGCTTTGCCCCATCAGGCTGGAGACGAGTTCGAGTGTCTCGCGGACTTCCGGATGATCGGGTTGTCGTTCGAGCACCGTTTCGAGCGACGTTCGCGCGGCGCGGTACTGTTTCTGTTCGATCTCGACGGTCGCCTTGAGAAACCAGGTGCGTGCGTCGTCGTTGCCGTCGCGGAGCAGCTTCTCGACTTCCTGCAGTGCTTCGTCGAACCGGGCGGAATCACGATAAGCTTCGATCAGAAAATACGAGATGCTCGGATCAGCCAGCTCTGCGGATTGCTGAGATTTCGCGACGGCAATAGCTTCATCGTAACGCTGAGCCATAACCAGCAGGCGGCTCTTGATCAGCGCGATCTGTCGTGATTCGCCGCCGGTAAGAAACTGATCCGCCGCAGTGATCGCAGCATCGACCCGGTCAGTTCGCGCCAGGATTCCGAGATACGCTTCGAAGGCATTTTCATTTCGTGAACCGTCAGCAAACAGACGCGCGAAAACCTGAATGGCGTCGTCCATGTGGCCGGTCTGGGCGAGCATACTGGCCCGTTCGGTCTGCCAGAAATCGCTGACTGCCACTTCACTGGGCGGTTGATTCAGCAGGTTCAACGCTTCCTCGTAACGTCCCAGCCGGGCGAGCGTTGCCAGCAGGTTCTGGGCGACTTTTGAACTTCCCGGAGCAAGCTGACTTGCGACTCGGAAGTATCGCGCCGCCAGATCAAACTGATTCAACCGGGCATGATAGTTACCAAGCCGATTGAACAGTTCCGCGTGTTGCCAGCGGTCGTGATCACTGAGCTGATCGGACGTCGGCGGCGCAATCTCCGCAATGGTCACCCGGTTGAGAAAATCATCGAGCCGGCGTGTCTGTTCGGCAGGCGGCACACTCTCCGGATACGACGCCGAAACCGCGTACGCCATTCCGTCACGCTGATGCAGTCGCAGCAGGACCGAACGCCGGTTTCGATTGACCGTGATTCCGCCGGCTTCGAGATGAATCCAGTCGCGATCACCAATCGTGACCGATGACGCCGTATCACGCAGATCGTTCAGATGAAAGCCGACGAGTTCCGCCAGTGACGCCGTCAACGCTGTTCGGCCCGGCGTTTCGTTCAGCAGCGAAAACGGAGCGACGAGAATGACCTCGCTGTCAGCACCGATCGCCGCCAGCTTCGCGCCCTGCAGATCGACAGCGAGCCCATAATCGACGACCTGCCAGTTCGATTCGTCTGCGTCGACGGACAGTCCCCAGTCGCGTCCCGATTGTGGAGTCACCGGGAGGTCTGTCAGTTCCTGCCCGTCTGATTGTGTCGGGACATCGATCAGTCGAAATCCGAGACTCAGCTCCTTCAGAGCCAGCCTCGCCAGATGACTCGTTTCAGCAGGCGAGATCGCCACCAGACAATAGGCGACCCCTTGCGACTCGAAGGTCGTACTGATCCGGTAAATCAAAGCTGAGTGACCGTTGACCGTCAGAAATCCTGTGACTTCGCGTGACTGCGCTGCGACTCCGGCGATCACCGTCGGGTGGCACTCGCTCCGCCAGACATGCTCCAGCTCGGCGTCTTCGACTTGACGGCAGCGGTCAGTAAATGCCGCGAGACCGTGTGATTCGTCGGCCGCGAGTCGCTCGGCATACAGCACGAACGAAACTCCGGTTTGGGGAATCGTCAGTGCGACGCGCGGCTGATCCGGCAACTGCTCGTCGATCGACAGGCGGTACCAGCGAGGTGACGCCTCAAAGCGAAAGTTGAGGTCCGGAATCGAGATCCGGTGTGGCTGACGATTTGGCAGACTTGATTCGATCGCACCGTTGCCGGGCAGCCGCTGGATTTCCGCGAGGTCCGGATCCGCGACTTCACTGACTGGTTCCAACCGGGGATCCTGCGGCCGTTTCGCGGGAGTTCGAGGCAGTTGCGTCGCCGCCTGGGGGAGCAGACCGGTTGTCCGGCGGGCTGTCTCTGTCGCGTCAGCCGGCGGGGTCCCACCGGTACCAGGGCGGAACAGCTTCTTCACCCAGTCTGCCCCCTGAACGTGAATGGGCGAGAGCAGCAGACAGAACAGACTCAGCCAGAGCAGGCAAAGAAAACGACCAGAAAGTGAGCGACGCATGTCGGTCGAGGTGTCCATCCATGAATCTCCGAGAGCGGAATCTCCTCTCTCGGTCAATCGGACAGCCGCCACGGAGTCCTGTACCGTTCCGGAGTCCGAATGCAGGAATCGCGCCTGTTGCGCCAATCAAAAAGGCGAGGCAGGCCCGGCAGACTGGCCCGAGTTTGACGGCGTGCTCAAAGGCCGCTGGAGTTGAGCTATCCAGTCGCGTCCCCCTCGAACAGCCGGAATCCGGGACTGCTGGACAGCGGAGAAGAAATCTCAGAGAACTGTTCGTCGTGAGTGATCTCGATCAGGCCGTCACGCCACAGCAACGAACATCGAAGACGACGTCTCGGACGACAGGGAGACTGGACATGCGGAAGACACTGAAGCTTGCACCTCTTGCTGCGATTGCCGTCTCATGTGGTTTTGCACTGGGGGCCGCTGAGCAGGCCTGGCTGCATCCCGTTATTGAGGGACATGGTGCGGTAGTGCGGCTGCCGGAAGCTGCTGATCAGCCGGTTGACGGGTCGAAGATTTGCGTCGACGTCACGCAGGGCGGGCCGAGTGACAGAATCAATCCGGCCATCGAAAAGCTCGCTCGGTATCTCAACATCTATTTGGGGGCGGGCAGGACGCCAGCGACCGTCCGTATTTCGGCAGTTCTGCACGGTGACGCCGCCCTGGTTGCCTTGAACGACGAGGCTTACGCCAGACGATTTAATGTTGCAGAGAATCCGAATCTGCCGCTGATTCGCAGGCTCCGTCAGGCCGGTGTTGAACTGCTCGTCTGCGGGCAGGCGCTCGCCCACAAGCAGGCAAATTCCGCTGACGTGGCCACCGATGTGCAGGTTGCTGTCTCGGCTCTGACTGTCAACGTGAATCGGCAGCGGGCCGGTTTCGCGTACATTCCGCTTCACTGAGGTGCTGTCGCGGAACGCCCGGCGTCAGCGTTTCGGACTGGTCCTCTTGAGGTTTCCGACAGGCTCCACGACGACTATTCCGTGGCCCGTTCACCCTTGAATATCTTCCGGTCCAGACGCGGAATAAACGGCGTCCAGTTCGACTCGCCGACCGGGTCGGATTCGATCGTCTGCGTGAACTCGTAGACCTTCGCGTCCAGATTATCGAGATGGTGCAGGACGATCGCTTCGGGCGTCATGGGCAGGCGTGAGCTGCCGTGCTCATAGCTGCCGTGATGGCTCAGGATCATGTGCTTGATGCGCAGCGCAGTCTCGGTGGGAAACTTCTCGCCGGTCAGCCGTTCGACTTCGGCGACCTTCTCGCTGACCATTTCGACGCCGATCGACATGTGACCGAGCAACTGACCCTCGTCCGTGTAGCTGAATGAGTTCTCGAAACTCATCTCGCGAACTTTGCCCAGGTCGTGCAGGAAGATGCCGGCCAGAACGAGGCTGAAGTTGACGTCCGGGTACAGGTCTTCGATCCGCAGCGCCACTTCGAGCATGTTGGTGATGTGCTCAACCAGGCCGCCTGGATAAGCATGATGCGCCTTGATACCAGCTCCGGTCCGCGTCATCGCAGCGGTCAGTTCGTCGTCAATCAGGAAGCATTCCATCAGCGAACGGACGGGCGGATCGGCGATGCTCAGCAGAATCTCCTTCATCCGCAGCATCAGCTTTTCCACGTCCGCCTTCGGCTGCAGCTCGAAGTCTTCCCGCGCGACGCCGTCCCCATCGATCTTGTCGATCCGTGTGACGATCATCTGCAGCCCGCCCTGGTAGAGCTGGCACTTGCCTTTGGCCCGGACGAAGTCGCCCGCGTCGAAGCTGTCGCACGAACCCTCCAGGACATTCCACATCAGCCCGCTGATCGTTCCCGTCCGATCCCGCATCTGAGCCAGCAGGTACAGATTGGCATTCCGATTCGCCCGAATCTGCTTCTCGGCAAGCAGAAACACCTCGTCGACCGAATCCCCGTCCTTGAGTTCCCCGACCCACTGCCTCGACATGAAAAACTCGCGTGTACTGAAGTGAATTAACTGATGTCACTGCCGAGCGCCCTGGCCGGGCACCGCGACCGGATGATGGGCAGACCGTTTGACTCCGACAAGTTCCCTGGCGGGGAATCGTGACAAATCACGGAGTTCCGGACCCTGACTCTGCCGCTGAAGGAGCGGCGCGATCGGGTTGCATTGATTTGCCTGGGCGGGTTGCATTGATTTGCCTGGGAAAGTTGTCGAATAGCTGGCGGATCAGCAGACTGATCAGCCGCCAGCGATGGGTTTGGGGCATTCGGCGGTGACGCCAACGGAGATTTGACAAACGGGAGCAGTGATGGCACTTCTGCAGTATGCGACTCCGGCGGAACTGGATTTGAATGGCGAGCGGCTGGAAGCGGCTTACTCGTTATTGCGGGAGTGGACGGCAGGGGAGGACGCTCCGGTGCCGGGTGGGGCGATTCTGGTCGGGCGGCACGGGAAGATTGTTGAGCCGCGGTTTTTCGGGAAGCAGGGGCCGGAGGCCGGGGCCGGGGAGATTCGGCGCGACTCGATGTTTCTGCTCGCGTCGATCACGAAGCCGGTGACGTATCTCGCCGCGATGATGCTCGTCGAGCGCGGGCTGCTGAATCTGTCGGACCCGGTGATGCGTTACATCCCGGAGTTCGCGGCTCATCACAAAGAAGACACGCTGGTTCTGCACCTGTTTACGCACACGTCGGGGATGCCGGACATGCTCGACGACAACGCCGAGCTGCGAGCCAGGCATGCACCGCTGTCGCGGTTCATTGAAGGAGCCATCAACGCGATGCCCTTGTTTCCGGCCGGGACCGACTACTCGTATCAGAGCATGGGCACTCTCACCGTGGCCGAACTGGTGCAGCGGCTCTCCGGGAAGTCGATCCATGACTTCATTCGCGACGAGATTCTGAAGCCGCTCGGACTGAAGTCGACGGGGCTCGGTTCGGTGGGATTCGATCGCGAACGGCTCGTCCGTGTGCAGACGCCCGAGTACCAGGCGGGCTCGAACTTTGGCTGGAACAGTCGCTACTGGCAGGAGCTGGGGGCTCCGTGGGGCGGCATGTTCAGCGCTCCCGAGGACTTTGCCGTGATCTGCCAGACGCTGCTGAACGGCGGGCGTTACGGAGATGTGCGGCTGCTGGCTCCGGGTACGGTGAAGATGATGACGACGAACCGGCTACCGGATCAGCCCGACCTGCCGGAAGCGATCCGGCGAGCGACTCCGTGGGGGCTCGGCTGGCGGTTGAACTCGGCGGGCACGTCGTCGAGCTTTGGCAACACGCTGGGCTCGAACGTCTTCGGCCATACAGGATCCACCGGCACGATGTGCTGGGTTGACCCCGACCGCGACGGCTTCTGCCTGCTGTTTACGTCGGCGATCCGCGCTCGCGCCCCGTGGCGGCTCGTCCACCTGTCGAACATCGTCGGCTCGGCGTTTCTGTGAGCTGTCACTTGAGCTGACTGCAGCGTAAAGACGCTGAGTCGCGAAGGGACGCAAAGTCGGAGTTGATTCAGAGGAGTTCGCAATGAATCGGCGGGAAACATCTCGACGTCACTTTCTGCAGATGATAGCAGCCGGCGCGGCGGCAACTGGCGGATTGCCGTTGATCGGTCGTGCCGACGAGGCTCCGCGGCGGCCGCGGGTGGCGGCGATCTTTACCGTGCTGAGGTTTCGCAGCCATCCGTTCAACATTCTGGAGAACTTCCTCGGGCCGTATTACTTCAATGGCGAGCTGACCGATCCGGGCGTCGACATTGTGGCTCTCTACGCGGACCAGTTTCCGTCGGACGATATGGCTCGTGCGGTTTCAGGAAAGTTCAAAATCCCTTTGTTCGGCAGCATCGGCGACGCCCTGCGGGTTGGCGGACGGGATCTCGCTGTCGACGCGGTCCTTTCGATCGGTGAGCACGGCGATTACCCGTACAACGAACGTGGTCAGCACCTTTATCCACGCAAGCGGTTCTTTGACGAAGCGTTCGCTGTGATGCGCGAGTCGGGCCGCTTTGTCCCGTTTTTTAACGACAAGCACTGGTCGTATCGCTGGGACTGGGCGCGCGAGATGTTCGACACGGCGCGGGAGCACCGGATGCCGCTGCTCGCCGGCAGTTCGGTGCCTCTGGCGCAGCGTCGCCCGCCGCTCGAACTGCCCGCGGACTGCGAGATTGAAGAGGTCGTTTCGATTCACGGCGGCGGACTGGAGTCGTACGACTTCCACGGTCTCGAAGTGCTGCAGTCACTGGTGGAACAGCGACGCGGCGGCGAGACGGGGATCGCTCAGATTGAACTGCTGACCGGCGATGCGTTCGAGGCTGCGAAACGCGACGGCCGCTGGTCACGGGAACTCGTTGACGCCGCCATGCAGGCCGAAACGGCAATGGCAGCAAAGCGGCAGTCCCGGCCGACGACCGGTGTCTTTTCCGCTCCGCCGGTAACAAAGCACACCCTCGACAAGCCGCAGCCTCCACGACCAGCGGGCGATTATGCGATCTCGGTTACGTATTGCGACGGGTTGAAAGCCACCGTGCTGAAACTCGGCAGCAGTTCTGACCGCTGGAACTTTGCGTGTCGACTGAAGGGCGAGACGCGTCCGCGAGCCACTGCGTTCTTCAACTCTCCGTGGGGCAATCGAGGTCTGTTTAAGGCGCTCTCCCACGCGATTCAGCATCTGTTCGTCACCGGCCGCGAGCCATGGCCTGCCGAACGGACGCTGCTGACCACCGGCGCCGTTGAGGCTGTCATGCAGTCGTTCGAGCAGAACGGCAAAGCCATCGAGACGCCGCATCTGCAGATCGCTTATCAGCCGACGGATGTGCGACCGTTTCGCGAGTTCGGCAAAACCTGGTCGATCCTGACCGAGTCAGTTCCGCAGACCGGTTATTTCGAGCCGAGAAGCTGGGACGAAGTGCAGCAATAGGCTCGTGTCACGGATGGGACTCACAGCGTGAGAAGCAGCGTCAGTTTCGTTTCGGCCGTCAGGTCGCGGCGGAGTTCAACGACCTTGTCCGGAAGAGCGTCGTAGTCAAACGCTGACGACACGCCCTTTGAGCTGCGTGGAACGCGAATGACGATCCGGCAGGGCAGCGGCGTATCAACGGACGTACTGGCAGGAAGCTCTGCAGAGAATGAGCCGTCACTCGCCGACGTTACGGTGACCGACTGACCGCGCCGTCTTCCACTCTCGGCGAGTGGTTCAAACAGCAGTTCGCTCACCGTCGGGCGACCATCGAGCATCACGACTCCGGAAACGATCAGACCGCCAGAGCCGCTGCAGCCGGCAACGTTCAGCGCTGCGATAATCACGATCAGTGCGCGGATCAGTCGCCGGGCCGTACCGACATTCTGACGGTATCTCCGTGGTGTGGTCGCAGGTGAGTCGTGCATCGCCGTGGATTTCAAATCGCATCGTGATCAGAACTGGCCGATGGGTTCCTGGCCGGAGATGGTTGACAGGCCTTCGAGGATTCCCTGATCGACGTTTTCGCTGATAAAGCGAGTCGCCCCGTCAGCAATCAGAAAATAGGCGCCGCCGGCATGAGGTGACTGGAACGAGTACAGCGGCCGCTCGTCGGTGGTCGACGAAACAACGACCGGGCGGGGATTGATCGGAAACGGAATCCCAACGCTCGGAGGATCGCTGGCGCAGTTCGGCAGACGGATGTCGCGAGTCACGGCAAACGGGCCAGCGACCCAGGTCTCCAGGTCGCTCGTCGGGGCGAAATACAACACGGCGGCCATCGCCCAGGGATACTCGACCGGAGCCTGCGGGAAGCCGGACGAACCACCACCGAAGAGCAGTCGTGAGCCGGCCTTTTCGCCGATCAGGATCGTCTGCGACGTTCCGTCTTTGATGTCCTGGATGCGGCAGCGCGAGTTGTAGCCGAAGGCACCTCGGGTCGCGGTCGGCCATTTGTTCCAGTAGTGGAGCAATCCACCGGGGCAGGCCGCTTCACCGCTGCCCGGCAGCGCCTTGATGATGTCCATGCCGTGACAGAACGAGTAATCGTTGACGGCTCCGGCCATCCAGTGTGGCGAACCGACCGGGTCGGCTGCTTCGCCGACAATGTCGAACGTATGCGAAGCGCTCGGGCAGATCAGCAGTGGCAGGATCGTCCGGTCGAGTTTCCAGACATCCCGGTCGTCCGAGTTCGTCATGCTGCTGAGCCAGGTGCCCTTGAAGTCGAACTTCCGATACAGCGACTGCTGCTCCATGAAGGGCAGCAGCATGTGGTATCCGGTCCAGTGGCTGCGGTAACGCAAAGCGTCGCTGGCGGGCGGTGGCGGCGGTGGGTTGCCGTCTTCCTGCCGCACAAAACTCGGCGGAAAAGTACGATGATTCGACTCGTAGTTGTGCAGTGCCAGTCCGAGCTGCTTGAGATGGTTAATGCACTCAGCCGCCCGCGCCCGTTCGCGAGCCTGCTGCACGGCGGGCAGAGCGAGTGCCGTCAGGACGCCGATAATGGCAATCACCACAAGCAGTTCTATGAGCGAGAATCCTGTCCGGCGACACGCGATGCACTGGCTGAGTGGTTCAGCGCTGCCCGCACACTCATCGGAATGCAGGTCAGTCGGCCGAGGCGGGTGCCTATGTGTCAGAGTCGGAGTCATCGTTACGAGTGTCGGTTTCGTTTCAGGCGTCGAGGCCCGAACCGCCGAGTTCTGTCAGGGGACAGGAATAGAAACGCGAGTTGAGACAAACATCGCCAGAGTTTACGCCACGCTCTGGCAGCGTTCGGATGATTGTGCGGATGCGTCCCAAGTCCTGGGAATGGTGATTCCGTTCAAAACAGTTGCCACGGCGTCTCGTTACAGATGCGACGCAGCATGACATCGTCGAAACACTGCAACTGGTCTTGCTCAGCGCAACTGCCAGGGGACTTCGAGACCGTGCTTTTCCATGAGGACGCGGTCGCGGAGCAGTTCGCGGGTCGGTCCGTCGGCCTGAATCTGGCCTCCATCAAGGACGACGACCCGGTCGCAGAGTTTGACGACCAGATCGAGATCGTGCGTCGCGATGACCTGCGTGCCGGGGAACTGTTTGAGAATGTCGATCAGTGAGTGTCGTGCCCGCGGATCGAGATTTGTAAATGGCTCATCGAGCACCAGCGTCTGCGGTTGACAGGCCAGTACCCCCGCGACGCAGACGCGTTTGCGTTCACCCAGACTGAGCTGCAGCGTGCTGCGGTGTTCGTAACCACTCAATCCAACCTGTTTGAGACCGGCCGTCACGCGTGTGAGAACTTCCTCGCGCGACAGGCCCAGATTCAACGGGCCAAAGGCAACGTCTTCGCGAACTGTCGGACAAAAGAGCTGATCGTCCGGATCCTGAAACACGAAGCCGACACGCTGACGGATCGTTGGCAGCGTGTCGTGGCTGATGGCAACACCGTCGACAGAAACGGCCGCAATGGATGCGGTCGCCGGAACTGTTTCCGGCAGCAGACCGTTCAGGTGCATCAGCAATGTCGATTTCCCGGCGCCACTTGGGCCGACGACAGCGACCTTCTGTCCGTGGGGCACGTCAAAGCTGATTCCGTTCAGCACGGCCGGACCGCCGCCGTACGCGTATGCAAGCGACCTGACGCTGAGGGCTGGCTGTTCGGCGCGGCTGGGCAGAGCGTTTTCTGTCGCAACGCTTTCAGGCATGGAAGGTACTCAAAACGGAACAAGCCCGGCCTCAAGGGGAGACCGGGCTTGCGAATTCTGCATCCACTGAGGACGAGTGCCAACTTGTCAGGCAACCTGCGTCTTCGCGGGATTCTCCGGAATCTCGGGCATTTTGTCCTGGACGTCCCAGGCCAGCCCAACGAGACGCATCAGCTTAATCACCTGCCACGTGATGTCGAGTTCCCACCAGCGGTGACAGTAGCAGGCACAGCGCTGATGAGCGTGATGGTTGTTGTGCCAGCCTTCACCGTAGCTCAACAGAGCCGCCCACCAGAGATTTCGCGAACGGTCATTCGTCTCGTAAGTGCGGTAACCCCAGATATGCGAGGCCGAGTTAATCAACCATGTCGAGTGATAGCAGGCAACGGCACGGACGCACAGACCCCACAACAGCAACGACCAGCCGGAGCCCATCGTTACCTGGCCAATCACGAACAGAGCGACAGCGACCCCAATGGGAACCAGCGGGAAGATTCGATCAAAGAACCGCTGCACCGGGTCCTTGTACATATCCGGAGCCCAGCGAGCGAACAGTTCCTGCTCTTCTTTGCGGGTCACTCGCGGCTTGAACCACAGCATATGAGACCACAGGAAGCCATCGTTCGGCGAATGCGGATCGCCCGGCTGATCAGAGAGCACGTGATGCTTGCGGTGTGTGGCGACCCAGAACAGCGGCGAACCCTCTGCAGCCGTCATCGCATTCAGCGAGAGCAGATATTTGACAGGCCGCGACACTTTAAAGCTGCCATGTGTCAGCAGACGGTGATACGTCAACGTGATGCCAAGACAGGCCGTCGTGAAATGCAGAACAAGAGCCGTCAGCAGACCAGCCGCGGTGAAGTGCCAGAATGCGGCGACCGCACCGACATTCATGGCGACCATCCACGCGAAGTTGTACCAGTTGACCCCGTTCGGAAAGCGGTCTCGAAGCCGACTCGGGACCGCGTGTTCGACGACACGGCGTTTCCTGGTTTTTGACGATGTCGTCGACGCCGCATCGGGACGTTCTTTATCAATGATCCGACTCGACCAGGACGATGCCTGACTCTTGTGCGTTTCCAGCTCGGTATTCATGGATAGCTTCCCTCAGAAGGCCAGTCGTCAGTTGCTGGCTGGGTGATCTGCGAACGCGTCCCTGTTAATTGCAGTCTTCAAATAACAGGCCGTGGGGATCCTCAGACGAGACACGGTCTCAACATCCGGGACTGCAGCCTTCCTGCGCGAGTGTCCCGATTGCCTTCCCTGAGTCTGAGGTGGCCTGAACTGCGTGGCGGAGTATAGGCAGATATCGAACGAACCGCTGTCAGAGGGTAGTCAAACTTGTGTCAAAGTTCTGTCACGGCCACAAACAACCCAGTTGCCGCGAACTGCGTGAGTTCGCCAGTTGGAACTCTGTGAGAGGCAACAGCTTAACTCTGATCGGCGTCGATTGAGACGAGCCCGCGTGATGAGTATGCTCGCCGCCGACTTCGCCTCTGAATGGCCAATCGGCCGCGACTCCGCAGAAGCCCGTTGTTCGCGAGCCAGCTCATTTCTGTCGGCCAGGAATTCGGCGCCTTTCCCCTCAAAACGAGTTTCCGAACCGGCTTGCGTGTTCGGCGACTTTGATCTGTATATGTATCGAATTCTGGGTAATGCGGTTTCGCGGACGTCGGTGCTGATTGCCGTCGGCTGGTTTATTGCGCTCATCGCGCTCAAGACGTCCGTGCTGTCGTTGACCGAACCAGCTCCTGGCGACGCGATCGAGAAGACGGACCTGGGAGTCGGCCTCCTCGTCCCTTTCACCAAGACACACGCCTGGTACAGCGTCATTGAAGAAGGCGAGTTCGCGTTTCTGCCGCAGGAAATGCCCAGTCTTACAGGCGAGCGAGTCTACGAAGAGGCGTGGGGAGAGCCGTTCGCCAGTAACATCGTGATCGTGGTGCGCCGTGAACGAACACCGTTGACGGAAGCCGACCGCTATTTCATCACGGACCAGTTGAAGCCCGCGCTGGCAGAGATTCTTGAAACCGTCGGGCTGCCACAGCCCGAGTCTGCCGTCGTTGCAACTCCTGCAAACGGTGCTTCTGAAGACGAGCCCGTGGAAGACCTCAGCGGTAAGGTCAAGACGTTTGCTTCGACCGGCTGGAAAGACATCCTCGACAGCGTGGACGGTCGATCGACGATGGTTGTGATCGATCTACCCACGGAATTCTTCAATGCCCGCAATACGAAACTGATCGACGCAATCGAGCGGCTGATTACACGTGGCGAGCACAGCCTTTACGAGCGGCTCGACGCAAGTGGCGAGCCGGTTGTCCCCAGCGGTCTTGATCTGGCATTGAGTGGTTCAGCCACGGTCGGGCGCGACATGATGCGTGCTGCGACGGAAAGTTCAGAAGCGACCGAACTGTGGACGGTCATTCTGGTTGTTGCGCTGCTGATTGTGATCTACCGCGCGCCAGTGCTGGCGATTATCCCGCTGTTGACCGTGGCAGTGGCGACAGAATTCTCACTTGCTCTGCTTGTTCTGCTTGGCCATTACAAACTGCTCGGACTGTTCAACGGCATCGAGGTCTACGTCAAGGTGCTGTGCTACGGAGCCGGCGTCGACTACTGCCTGTTCCTGATCGCCCGGTTCAAGGAAGAACTCGATGATGGACAGGACCCATCAACCGGAATCAGCAATGCTCTGGCAAAGGTTGGCGAAGCACTTGTCGCCAGTGCCGGTACAGTGATGTGCGGCATTGGCATGATGGTCTTTGCCGACTTTGGCAAGTTTCGACAGGCTGGCGTTGGGATCACGGTCGGACTGGCCATTGTGCTCATCGCATCAATGACGTTTACTCCCGCGTTGCTCCGACTGGCCGGACGCTGGGCCTTCTGGCCTCATGTCGCTGCCGGACAGGGACGGAGCGGGAGCGGCTGGGTGTCTGCAACCGGGCTGATGGCCAGCCTGTTTCGACGCAATCTGCTGACGTCGATCTGGCAGAAGACGGCCGAGCAGATTCAGCTCCGACCTGGGACGCTGCTGACTGCCAGTGTGCTGATGATGCTGCCGTTTGCCGTCATCGCAATCGTGTGCTTTGACAACTTGAGCTATGGCCTGTTGACTGAACTTCCGCGGGACAACGCCAGTGTTCAGGGAGCACGGGCCATTCAAAGCCACTATCCGGCGGGAATTGCCGGCCCGGTCACGTTGCTGCTGCGGAATCCCGAAATGGACTTCTCGAATTCGGACGCGCGGCAGGGGCTCCAGGAAGTCGTGGATTCGCTGTACGAAAGCCGTGAGCGGCTCAATCTGGCAGAAATCCGCAGTGCGGTTGACCCATTCGGAATTGCCAACGCTCCACGAAATCGCAGCGGCGAGACAACGTCAGAGAGTCCCTCAGGCACCGACGTCGCCTCAGCAGACAACAGTGTGAGCAGCGGCCGACCGTCGAACGGTCTGAGCGGCATCGGTGCCACGCTGTTGAACCGTGTCAATAAACTGACCAGCGGTGCAAAGCAGTTCGTGGAAAATGAACAGGTGGAGAAGTACTACGTTGCTCAGGTCGGCAAGTACGAAGACAACCTGACTCGCCTGGACCTGATCAGCCGCAACGATCCGTTCTCGCGAGACAGTATCGGACAGTTTGTCGACCTGCGGCAGGAAGTGCTCGACACGGCGATCAAGGTGCTGGCTCCATCGAATCCGGATCAGGTCGAGATCTTCGCCATCGGCCCGACGGCCAGTATCCGGGATCTTAAGACGGTGACCGACCGCGATCAGCGAGTCGTCGACAGCCTTGTACTGCTGGGCATCTTTCTGATCCTGGTCGTCCTGCTGCGTCAGTTTACGATTCCCGTCTATCTGATTATCAGCGTCTTTTTCAGCTATCTGGTGACGCTTGGAGTGACGTTCGCCGTTTTCTGGGCTCTCGACCCGAGCGGTTTCACGGGACTCGACTGGAAGGTTCCGACGTTCCTGTTCACGATCCTGATTGCCGTCGGTGAGGACTACAACATTTTCCTGATGACGCGCATTCGTGAAGAGCAGGTGGTACATGGACAGTCGAAGGGCGTTGTCGTCGCGCTGACAAAAACCGGCAGCATAATTTCGAGCTGCGGCATCATCATGGCCGGGACATTCTCCTCCCTGCTGGCGGGGACGCTTGCCGGCATGCACCAGCTTGGTTTTGCACTCGCCTTCGGCGTGTTGCTCGACACGTTCGTTGTGCGTCCCATTCTTGTACCGGCTTATCTGGTTCTGCTGTACGAGGGACGGTTCTCACTTAGATCGCGGACGCCTGAGGCGGCCGAGACGACTCTGGAGCCAATCCCGTCAAAACCTCACATCGGAACTCCTTCTTCGTCTGCAGAAGTTCCGCATAAGGCCTGACGCAAAGCGTCGTACTTCTGCCGTTGTGCCGAAGCACGTCCATATCTGCTCTCGACGCGCGTTGTGACGATTGACGCGGTTATTCTGTCGGGGTATTTTCTGTGTGTTGTGGACAGGGCTGTCCGTAATTCCCCGCCGGAAATCCCACCTGTTTCCTCATGCCGTTGGCACCTGACAGAGATATCTGCTTCCGCCGATCTGTGTCGCCCCGCCGCCAACCGATCTTCCGGTCGCTGACAATCTGATCTGGATCGCGGTTCTCCATGGATTGGTGCTCCGTCACATGATTTGCGAACATTCTTATTCAGCAGTGCCATGGCAGTTCGACTTTCCTGTTGCGATGCGGTTTCGACGATTGATGATGTCGCTCTCGACACCTTGCCGGCGTCAATTGGACGTGGTGAAGAAGCCGACGTTCGAGTGTTCGACACCTGGGCCAGCCGGATTCATTGCATTCTTATTGAGCGGGACGGTCGCTTGTGGGTCGAAGATCGACAGTCGAGTAACGGAACCCGATTGAATGGCGAGTTCATCTCCGAGGCTGAAATCCGCAGCGGAGATCAACTGACGGTCGGGATCACGACGTTCCGCGTGACATATTCGCGCGTACCTGCGAATCAGCTCTCGAAGGACTCGACGGCCCGGTTCGCACATCTCTAAAGTCCTCGGCAGCGGCGACGTGGCCGCAGTTTTTCCGCCTCCGGACGCACGGACGTAGCCATGCTCGCGCAGATGCGAGTCAACTGGATCATCCTCAAGACGTCCGTCGAGGAACGCTTCTTCTACCGCGGTGATTTCGCCTTCGCCACGCTGGTGCGTTTCCTGCCGATCGTCACGCAGATTTTCCTGTGGGGAGCGATTTATCAGGTCGGCACGGGGCACGAGCAGTTCTCAATGAACGGCTACCGCTACCCGGACATGGTGGCTTACTACCTGCTGGCGATGGTCGGACGGGCATTCTCCAGTATGCCGGGGCTGGCTGGAGGAATCGCTCGCGACATCCGCGACGGGACGATCAAGAAGTACCTGACACAACCGGTCAATATGCTGAGCTATCTATTCTGGGCCCGCGTTGCTCACAAGCTGGTTTATTACGCGGTCGCGATTGGCCCGTTTGCTCTGGTCTTCTGGCTGTGCCGCGACTACTTCCACGTTCAGCCGGACGCCGGTCGGATCGCCGCGTTCAGTCTGTCGCTGGCCCTTGCGTTTCTGATCGGCTTTCTGCTGGAAGCTCTCATCGGGCTGATCGCGTTCTGGTTTCTGGAAGTCAGCTCGCTGCTCTTTGTCTACATGATGGTGAACTATTTTCTGTCCGGCCACATGATCCCGCTGGACTGGCTGGGCCGCTTTGGTGCCTGGTGTCAGTATCTGCCGTTCAAGTATCTGGCGTATTTCCCGGCGGCCATTCTGCTGGAGAAAGTTCCGGACGATGCCCTGTCTCTGGAACTGGGCATCGCGTGCGGCTGGGTAGCCGTTCTGTTTGTTGCGAATCAGGTCGCGTTCTCGCGGGGAGTCCGTCGCTACGGCGCTTTTGGCGGCTGAGCGGCAACGCAACAGTCGTGCGGAAGAATTCGCACTCGGAGCTGAACCAGTCACCTGTCACCGCTGTCCCGGTTCCAGTAGACTTTCCGGGCCTCACCCCAACCACGCTGGCGTCGCCGCTGGCGTCCCTCCTGACCGACCATCTCTGACAGTGACGCTTGCTGTCTCGACCGGTGGTCCTGCGAATTCACCTTGAGCATCGAACGAGCCATTCATGCCGAACGGCCGCCGACGCTGGCGGCTGACGGAGTTCCAGCGAGCCCCGTACAGAACGTCTATAACCGCACGTTCTGGCTGTGCTTCGCCGCGAACTTTTCCATGGTGTGTGCGAACGCGCTGACGTTTCGTTTTGCCGAGCTGGTGACGTTTCTCGGCGGCAGCGAAATGACGACTGGTGAGATCATTCAGGTGGGCATGATCGGTGCGCTCGCCAGCCGCCTGTTTCTTGGCCAGTTACTCGACCGCTACGGCACTCGATTGATCTGGTCCGGAGCCTCACTGCTGTTTGTCGTCAGTTGTCTGACGTTCGTGGGAATCCGCGAACTGAACTGGATGATCTACGCGGCAAGAATCGGCTTCGCGGTCAGCATCGCCGGAATGTCGACGGCCGGAATCCTCTACATCCAGAATCAGGTTCCAGGGGGGCGTCGCACAGAAGTGATCGGCAACTTCGGAAGCAGCGGCTTTCTGGGTATGGTCGTCGGCTCGCAGCTTGGCGATCTGATCTTCTGGGTGACCGACCAGGGAGCCGCGCAGTTCCGCATTCTGTTCGGTGCCGCGACCGGTCTGGCCGTTCTGTATCTCGCGCTGTCGCTGATCGTGACTCACGGAGACGGCCACGAGAGGCCACACGAGACGCCGCACATCTTTCGTCTGATGCGCCGCCACTGGCCGGGAGTGATTGTTCTGGCCGCGATGATGATGGGTGTCAACCTGTCCGTCGCCACAGTCTTCCTGACGAGAATGACGACGACCCGCGGGCTTGGCGGAATCGGTACGTTCTTTCTGGGGTACTGCCTGTCGGCGTTCTGCTTCCGGGTCGCTTCGGCAAGCTGGGCATCGAGGTTCGGCCGCCACAGGCTGATTCTGATGGGGCTCTCCGGTCACGCGATCGGACACGTTCTGCTGGCCTTCTGTCAGGCTCAGTGGCACCTGATTGTACCGGCGCTGTGCTGCGGATTCGGCCATGCCTTGCTGTTTCCGTCTGTCGTCTCGCTCGGTTCCGGCGGCTTTCCGAGACAGTACCGCGGGACAGGCACGACCATCGTGCTGGGTTTTACGGAAGTTGGTGTCGCGATTTCGGCTCCCGCGCTCGGCTGGTTGATCGACACCTGCCGCGAACACGGAGTTGCCGACCCGTTCGTGCCGATGTTCCTGGCATCGGCCACATCGGCCGTCGTCGCCGGAATCATCTACTTTCTGGCGACGCGGAACGCGACTGACGAACTCCAGCAGAGCGTTCCGGATGGCGACTGACGTTCCCGGCCCGGTTGTCACCGACGGACCCCGCGGTTGCCCGCTGTCGGTTGCCGGTCCGCCAGCACAATTGCCTGCCCGGCGTTGACTCGAAATGATCCGTTCTCCTGCCTGACCGGCAATTCTTCCGGTCGGCCTGCCTGCGATCATTTCTTCGAGGTATCTCGCCATGCGTCTGTCGCGTCCGCTGCTGCTGTGCGTTGTCTGTCTCGCCGTGTTGTCGGTACGGATTCCCGTTGTCGCGGCTGAGCGGCCCAACGTGCTCTTCATCGCCGTCGATGATCTCAACGACTGGATTGGCTGCCTGGGCGGGCATCCGGACGGACAATCCCCGAACATCGACGCTCTCGCTTCACGCGGTCTGCTGTTTGATCGGTCGTACTGCTCAGCACCGGCGTGTAATCCCTCGCGTGTTGCACTGCTGACGGGAATGCGGCCGTCGACGACGGGCGTCTATGTCAACCCGCAGCCGTGGCGTCCCGTGTTGAAGGACGCCGTGACGCTGCCGCAGCATTTCATGGCGAATGGCTACCATGCGGTCGGTTGCGGCAAGATTTTTCACGGAGCATATGACGACGACGCTTCGTGGCACGAGTATCTGAAGAAGGGCGGCGATCCGAAGCCGACGAAAGAAGTCGCGAACGATCCGCACAGCAAGGCGGGCGGCATTGTCTGGGGAGTGCTCGACGTCAAGGACTCCGAGATGAACGATTACCGGATGGCCGACTACGCGATCGACTACCTGAGCAAGCCGCACGACAAGCCGTTCTTCCTGGCGTGTGGCATCTACCGGCCTCACATGCCGTGGCAGGTTCCACGAGCGTACTACGATCTGTTTCCGGCTGAGAAAGTCACGCTGCCGAAGGTGCTGGCCGGCGATCTCGACGACGTGCCACCGGCCGGGGTCCGCATGGCTCGACCGCAGGGTGACCACGCCACGATTCTGAAAACGAACAACTGGAACTACGCGGTGCAGGCTTATCTGGCGAGCATCAGGTTCGCCGACGCGCAGGTCGGCCGACTGATCAAGGCGCTCGATGACAGCGACTACGCGAAGAATACGATCATCGTGCTGTGGGGCGATCACGGCTGGCATCTTGGCGAGAAGGAGCACTGGCGCAAGTTCTCACTGTGGGAAGAAGCCTGCCGGGCACCGCTGATGATCGTTGCACCGGGCGTCACGAAAGCCGGCACGCGTTCGCCGCGAACCGTCGATTTTGTCGATCTCTATCCAACGCTGAGCGAACTCTGCGGCCTGCCGATCGGCAATCACCTCGACGGTGACAGCCTGGTCCCGCTGCTGAAGAACCCGAACGCCGACTGGTCAACGCCCGCCCTGACAACCCACGGCATCGGCAACCACTCGGTGCGCAGCGAACGCTGGCGTTATACGCGGTACGCCAACGGCGACGAGGAACTCTACGACCACGACGCCGACCCGATGGAGTGGAAGAACCTGGCCAGTGATCCGAAGCTGAAGTCCATCAAAGAGGACCTCGCCCGCTGGATCCCCGCCAAAGACGCCCCGGAAGCCCCGTACGATTCCGGCCTGAGCGGCGGCAACCGCAACGGAAACTCAAAGAAGAGCAACTCAAAAAAGAACACGACAAAGAAGGCACCGCAGAAATAGCCGGCCAACTGATCACCACAGCGTGTCTTGGGAAATGGCGTTCGGAGGACCAAGAATGAACTGCTTTTCTTTTCTGATCAACTTCACTTGCGTGTAGTCGGTGTGAATAACCTTCGATGCCAGCACTCGCTGGTTCGGCGGTGTAAACAGATGACCCCTTTTGAGGGTCGCCAGAAGTGCCGATCATTTGCTCATATCTCTGAAACAGCGTTGCGTCGCCAGCTCTTTATCGTCCGTCAGGATATCAGGATCACGTGATTGTGAAAAAACGCCTACTTGTCATCTTCGTTGTCTTGCTACTGGTAATCGTTGGCATGTGGTTCTACCAGACAAGACCACTTGCTATTGACGGCTCAACGCCGGAACGCTTCGAGGCATCTCTGAAGCGGATTGAAGACGCACTCGATGAGGATGAGAAGCTTCAGTTCCAGCGTGACCTCGAAGCAGTTGACGTTTTGAATGCCGTGGAAGATCGAAAAGTAATGGAACGGCTGGCCTTAGCTCGCCTTTTGCCTGATGCCAAGGCTGAGCCTATGGCACGGGAAATACTCTTTGAGCCCAGGAGAAAGCGTCTGGATGGCAAGACATTACAAGATGTGCGGCAACTGGCCGAACAGGGGCGAACCAAAGGTAACACAGTTTTTGCTTCTCTCCCCGACCGGAATCGTCAACCCTCAGCGCAATCTCAATCGCGTTCCACCACAAAACCGAACAACGCCAGTGAGAAGGCACCACAGCAGATGTGGGGCACCTTTGACGAGCTACTGGCAGCAGCACCGCAAACTCAGCTCGTTACCCGTGAGATTGAATTGAATGATACAAGCTGTCTGATTGACCTTCCGGAGGACGCGCAAATCGAGCCCGGTTTGATTGGTGATGGTTTTAATCTCCAATTGGTGACTGGCGAACTGGCAACATCCAAGTCCGGAAGCTGGGATATGTCTCATCTCAGGCGAGTGAACCGTGAAGGGGCCTTTCGAGGGCAAGATGCCATCGTGTTCGCCGATAGCACCCTCTTCCTTGAAAGACTCAATCCGCGCAATGGATTGGGCAACAATGCCCACAAGGCAATGATGAACGTTACACTTGGACAGTGGCGCGAATTCGCGGTTCGTATTGAAGCAAAAGATCCACAGACGCGACGCAAAAAAGCACTTGGTCTTGAATCCACACTTCTGCTCGTCCGCTGCCTTCGTTCGTTACGTTTGAGCACTCCTGATCCCCAAGCCCCTGTCGAACTTTTGGACGGCTTGAGAATCGAGTACGCGCCAGACTCTGCATCTCAGGCAGATGAGGTTACGGAGCTGCAATTCCCGGTTAATGCTACGACGGCTCAGTTTCGTGTTCTGGAACTCTTCCCGAATCTTGAGTCCGTGACGATCCCAGGCAGAAACCTCTCCGATACTGGTCGAGACGAGCTAGCACCACTGAAAACGCGGCCCAACCTGAAGAGACTTGCACTTGAAATCAGTCTTCAGGATTCCAGCATTGGCACGGTGTTCGGTCTTACGCGTCTGAAAGAACTCGACATGAGGGTCCGCAAACCGGAGCAGATCGAGCATATCGGGAAGCTACCAGAGCTGAAACGACTGAATCTCGATATCTCAGGCAATGATATCAATCACATAAACGCATTGTCGTCGTGCCGGATGCTCACAAGTCTGCACATCAAGTTGAGTATTCGAGGGGCGACGCCTGAGAGTGGCTTGGAATTCCTGCGAGAACTGCCCCAACTCCGGGAATTATCGCTTGCCGGCAACTTGAACAGCGAGGCTGTTCTCAAAACGCTTGGCAAATTACAGCACCTTGAGTCACTCGACTTGGCACTGATGACTACCGATGGCTCAACGCTGAGCCACCTAAGTGGAGCGACCGCGCTCACGACTCTTAGTCTGAACTTGTCGGAGGCGACGTTCGGACCTCGCGACCTCGCAAGCCTCGCAGGTGCTCCAATTGAACACTTCACGCTGAAATCACGCTCCCACGGGAACAATACAGCCGCGATCAATGATGAAACGCTTGCGTCATTGTCTGAGTTGAAGTCGCTTCACGAACTCGATTTGGATGTGAAAACAGTCACTTTGAGTGGCTTGGACGTGCTGTCAAAACTTCCGAATCTGAAGAAGGTCACGCTCCATACATCTAAGCTGCTAACGCGTGAGGACATCGATCGCTTTCATGCAGCGCACAGGAACCTGGCCGTTCAGACCAGTCTCTTTTGACGTGGACTTTACTCCGATGAAACGCCCCATTGGTGACACTGCATTGCGTCTGGTCAGCAGGGTAGCCCCGGTTGCTCGCCAACCGGGGTGCGGAGCTCAGGAAGCACTCGACGATTCACGTTTTGTCCGCCCGTCATTGCCCTAGTGCCTACTGTCGCTTTGCGACGACGTTTGCAAGCAAACGTCGCTACCCAATGCTTTGTGCGAATTGCCTTGAAAGTGTCACACGTCAGCGGTCAATCGAGAGCCTCGGCGTGAGTTTCCTGCCAGCGGGCCTTCCATACGGGGATGGTGACCCAGGTGTAAAGTCCGCCAGCAGCGAAGCAGGTGACCGCGACTGCGACGAACATGCTCGCGTAGCCGTAGGTTTCGGCGATGCGGCCGAGCAGTGGGGCACCGCCGACGGTGCCGACGTCGAGCACCATCAGCGAGAGCGCCGAACCGGCTCCGCGGGAGTGATCGGGAAACGGCTCGAAGAACAGTGACGTGCAGGTGTGGTACATCAGGCCGTGGCCGCCGCCACAGAACAGAGCCGGCAGCATCAGGCGATACGGGTGCTGCGCATCGACGAACTGAAACAGCAGCATTCCGGTCCCCATCACCACGGTGCCCAGCAGCAGCACCTTGCGGCGGCCGAAGCGGTCGGGAACTCGGCGAGCGCTGACGCGAATCGAAATGCCGCTCGCCGAGTAGCACAGGAAGAACAGAGTGACTTCTGGAAGGCCGTCGATGTTCAAGCCAATGTCGTCGATATAGCGGGCCAGAAAAATAAACGGAACGTTCATGCACAGCCCGAACGTCGTCAGCACCAGCACGATCGCTCCCGGCCAGTGGCGGCGCACCGTTCTGGCAAACTCAACGACACTCGTTGAGTTCCGACCGAGTGGCTCGCCCAGCGGCGTGACGAACAACAGCAACACCGTCGGAATGATGAGGACGCCGCCGCCAAGCATGAACAGGGTCTCGAACGCCGCGCGGTCACGCTCGCCAGAGAGCAGCAGGTCGCCAATGAACGGTCCGAGCACCATGCCGGTAAACCCGGCGATGCCCAGCGTCCCGATCGCTTCTGTCCGGCGATGAATTGGCGCGTGATGTGAGATGTAGGTCAGACTGCTGGAAAAGACGAACGCCGCGCCCAGGATGATCAGGCCGCGGCAGAGATAAACCGGCCAGGTCAGGTCGGTCAGCAGCAGGTTTGACAGCGATCCGGTGGCGAAGACGGCGTAACCGATCAGCCACATGTTGCGAGCGCCGACGCGGTCGATCCATTGTCCGATCCAGGGACGTGAGACGATGCTGACCGTCGCCCCCAGCCCCATGATGAAACTGGTCTCTGCGATGTCGGCTCCGAGAAAATTGAGCCAGCGCGAGTAGTGAGCCATCAGTGTGTTGGCGAGCACAAAGCCGATCTGGCTGAGAAACGCGCAGCAGAACGACCGGTCATAAAGCCGTTCGTTCGCGGGCTCGGACGGTTCCATCTCGCGGGTCTACTCCGATTCAGGCGGGAATACGCCCATGACACGGTGTGCGTAATCGATGTTCGAGCCGGTCAGAATTCCCGACGCATCACTCAGCAGGTAAATGCACAGCTCGGAGACGTCTTCAGGTTTGAGGATGCGGCCGAACGCGGACTCGGCTTCGGCTTTCTCCAGCCAGTCCGAGGC
>WGMU01000188.1 GCA_016124895.1 bacterium | reverse complement strand
CTGATCCGGAGCCCACTTGCGAAACGTCTTACCCATCCCTGATCACCTGCCTGAGAGAAAGCGAATCCCGACAGACCCCTTCATCGCAGATATCGACCACGATTTCCAGGTCAGCTTGGGATTCTCGGACAGACTCCTAGCTCGCTCCAAGCAGTAACTCACCGTTTTGATAAGTGGCGGCTTGTTCTCCAAGGAATCACCGGGATCGACCACAGGGAGGAACGCTGCTTCAGTCTCGCACTCAAACAGCAGCTCTTCAGCGCAGATCCGACGTGCATGATATGTAGCCAGCGGATTCAGAGCGTTGATGACGCAGCGCTGGACCACATCGAGCAATTCTGGCGGGGCGGTCGCACCGTTCCGGAGAATGCGAGACTGACCCATCGGTACTGTAATGCGGCACGTCCTCGAAACGGATAAGTTTGCTCCAGCTACTTTCCCACTTTGAGACGCCCAACATCAAGCAACCGAAGCCAGCGGCTAACAAAGCACTTAAGCAGTGTCCCACTGCCACTTGTCTGGCCGTGCTCGTACTCAGAATCAACGAACTGCTGACAAGCCAGTAATAGCACCTTAGAAGTGTCAGGAGACCCGCCCACAGCAAAGACGAGACAGACTTCGGTTTTCCCTGTTCAATTCTCCCTTGTTCCAGCAACTACGACAGTGCAGCTCGGAAGACTTCGGCTCCCTTCGTGAGGGCGTCTGGGATCTTCGCTGCGTTTTTGCCGCCGGCTTCGGCGAGGTCGGGGCGGCCGCCGCCTCCGCCGCCGACGACCTTGGCGGCTTCGCGGACGCAGTCGCCGGCTTTACAGCCTTTGGCGATGACGTCTTTCGTGCAGGCCGCCAGTAGGGCGACCTTGCCGTCGATCTCGGCGCCCAGCAGGACGGCGGCGGAGCCGGCTTTGCCTCGCAGCTTGTCAGCGAGTTCGCGGAGGCCGTCTCGGTCAAGGCCCGTGGCCAGGTGAGTGATCACCTTCACGCCGTTGATGTCTTCGGCGTTCGCAATCAACTCGTCGACGGCTCCTGCGATTGACTGTGACGCCTGGGCGGCGAGTGCCTTGCGGGCGTCGCGGAGTTCGTCCTGAAGCTGCTGCAGTTTGCGCGGGACATCCTGCGGCTGACCGGACTTCACCGCGATGGCGATTTCCTTGAGCAGCGCTTCGTTCTCGCGGACTCGGTCAAGCGCCTTCTTCCCGGTCAGCGCGACGATGCGGCGCACGCCAGCGGCAACGTTTTCTTCGCTGACGACTTTGCACAGACCGACCTGGCCAGTGTTGCTCAAGTGCGTACCGCCGCAGAGTTCCTTGCTGTAATCGCCCATCGAGACGACGCGGACGCGGTCGGGATACTTCTCACCGAACAGCGCCATCGCGCCGCCAGCCTGAGCTTCTTCCTTGCTCATAAACGCGATGTCGACCGCGGCACCTTCTGACACCCGCTCGTTGATGATGTCTTCGATCCGCAGCAATTCGTCCGGCGTGACCTGGGCTCCGTGCGAGAAGTCAAACCGCAGGACGTCGTCTTCGACCTTCGAGCCTCGCTGCACGGCGTGATCGCCCAGCACGGTATGCAGCGCATGATGCAGCAGGTGCGTGGCCGAGTGGGCTCGTCGAATGCCAGCTCGGCGGTGTTCACTCACGTGTGCATGCACATGCTGGCCGACGTGCAGCTTGCCGCTGGCGAGCTGTCCGCGATGCACGATCAGGCCGTCGTGCTTCTGCGTGTCGAGGACCTCGAAGTCGGCGCGGTGCGCGTCGTCGGTGCCGACTGAGCTGATCGTGCCTGTGTCGCCGACCTGCCCGCCGGACTCGCCATAAAACGGTGAGCGGTCGAGGATCAGATCAACGAGCATCCCGGTGTCGGCGAGTTGGGTGACCGGCTTGCCGTCGACGACCATGCCGACAATCTTCGCTTCGGCAACCGTGCCTTCGTACGCGAGGAATTCCGTGTCGCCATGTTCACGGCGAATCGCGTCGAGCGGGCCGGCGGCCATGACGCCCCAGCTCACTCCGCCGCCGCTGGTCCGCTTGTGCTCTTCTTCGGCTTCGCGGAACCCGTCGAGGTCGATCTTCAGGCCGCGGTCGGCGGCAAGGGCACTCGTCAGGTCGAGGATGAAGCCGTCGGTCTGGTGCAGATCGAACACCGCGTCGCCCGGCAGCACGCCGTCGGCGCCGGCTTTGTCGGCCAGCTTGTTGAACTTCGAGAGACCTCGGTCAATCGTGCCCAGGAAGTTCGACTCCTCGGCACAAATCGTGTCCTGCACACTTTTCTGCGTCTTTGTCAGTTCCGGATACGGAACCTTCATTGCGGCGATGACTGCCGGCACCAGCGAATGCAGGAACGGTTCCTTCATGCCGAGCAGGTAGCCTTCCAGGAACGCTCGACGCAGCAGCAGGCGGATGATGTATGCCGCTCCGTTGCTGCCCGGCGCGACGCCTTCGTGAACGGCGAACGCACACGCGCGGACATGGTCGGCGATGCGTCGCAGAGCGCGGCCTTCCTTCGCATCAAACGAGTAGTTCACTGCGACCGCCTCACCAGCGGCGACGCACAGCGGTCGCAGACTGTCGATCTCGAAGTTGCTGACGACGCCCTGCAGCACGGCGGCGGTTCGTTCGAGACCCATGCCGGTGTCGATGTTCTTCTTCGGCAGCGGTCTCAGGTTATCCGGCGGGTCGCCTTCGCGGTTGAACTGCGTAAAGACGAGGTTCCAGATCTCGACCTCTTTGGCGTTCGCTGGCTGGTAGTAGATCTCCGAACACGGACCGCAGACGCCGTCGGGACCTTCGCTCGGAGCGCTGGCCGGCCAGAAGTTTTCGTCTTCGCCCTCGCGGCGGATGCGTTCCGGCGGCAGGCCGATCTCGTCATGCCAGATGTTGTACGCTTCGTCGTCGTCCAGGTAGACCGTCGCGGTCAGGCGGTCGGCTTCGAGACCCAGCCACTTTTTGTCGGTCAGGAACTCCCAGGCCCAGTGGATCGCTTCCTGCTTGAAGTAATCGCCAAACGAGAAGTTACCGAGCATCTCGAAGAACGTGTGGTGATACGCCGTCACGCCAACGTTGCCGATATCGCCGGTCCGGATGCACTTCTGGCAGGTCGTCGCCCGAGTGAACTCCAGCGGCCCGATGCCCAGGAACTCTTTCTTGAACTGATTCATCCCGGCAGGTGTGAAGAGTACGGTCGGATCGTCGTGTGGAACGAGCACGTCGCTGGGACGGCGGACACAGCCTTTTGACTCGAAGAAGGCGAGGTACTGTTCACGGAGTTCGTCGGTTTTCATCAGGGAAATCCAGGGAAAGGGACGTCAATTGGGGCGGCATAATAGTGACGAGCCAGACGCCCGGAAACCGGCGGAAGACGGGGAAGGGCGGAAGCCACTGTTGGGCAGGTGGACTGAAATCTGAGATTTGAAGTTCGATTGAGATCCGGGATTGCTGAGCGGTTCAGCCATTCTTCTCGGGCAAGGCGGCTCACTGCCGCCTCCCCTCCCGCATCGGAGAAGCCTCCGCTACGATGCCGAGCCATCGCGGCGGCTGGCGATAACCGCCCGCCCGGACGTTTCTACTCCCCACACGATTCCGCTCAGTTGAGGAGCCGGCCTGATGCCTGTTTCGGTTCGTCCGGGATTTCCGGTGGCGATTGTCCTGTCCAGTCTGCTTGTGCTGAACGGCCCGTCTGTCGCCGACGCGTGGGCTCAGCAGGCCGATGCCGATCAGAATACCAGCGCGACGGCAACTGAAGCAGAGAGTCCCGGAAGCAGTTCCGAGGTTCGCGCCGCCGACTCTGCCGACAAGACATCCCAGCCCGCCGAATCATCCGTTGTGGCTCCTGATCCGCCGGAAGCCAAAGAGACGGACGGAACGGATGCGCGTGACGAGGTCGGCATCCAGGCTGCCGTCGACGGGGCGTTCGGCAAGGTCAATGGTTTCCTGGCAAGCGGCATGTTCTACAACGTGCTCGAACTGTTCAGCGACACGCCCACTCACAACGTCCCGCTGGCGGTGCTGCTGCTGGTCAGCGGAGCGATCTTCTTCACGCTGCGGATGGGCTTTATCAATTTCCGCGGCTTCAAACACGCGGTCCTGGTCACGGCCGGCCGCTACGACAACAAGCATGATCACGGCGAGGTCAGCCACTTTCAGGCACTGACGGCGGCCCTTTCGGCGACGGTCGGGCTCGGAAACATCGCGGGCGTGGCGATCGCGATTGCGACGGGCGGCCCCGGAGCAACGTTCTGGATGATCGTCGCCGGGCTGCTCGGGATGTCGTCCAAGTTTGTGGAATGCTCACTCGGGCAGAAGTACCGCGAAGTCCGACCAGACGGCCACATCATGGGTGGCGCGATGTTCTATCTGTCGAAGGGGCTCGAAGAGCTGGGGCTTGGGCCACTGGGCAAGCTCCTTGCCGTCTTCTTCGCTGTGTTGTGTATCGGCGGGTCATTTGGCGGTGGCTGCGCGTTTCAGGTGAAGCAGTCGCTCGACGCAGTCGGTCAGTCGATTCCGTTTCTGGCGGACTCGTCTAATCACTGGGTCTATGGCGTCCTGATGGCGATCGCGGTCGGCGTTGTCATCATTGGCGGCATCCGTTCGATCGCCCGCGTCGCCGAGAAGATCGTTCCGGTCATGTGCGGCGTTTACGTCATTGCGGCCATCGTGATCATCCTGATGCACCTCTCCGATGTGCCGGTTGCGTTTTCCCGCATTTTCAGTCAGGCCTTTGATCCGCACGCGGTTTACGGAGGCTTCATTGGCGTTCTGGTGACGGGCTTCAAACGGGCGGCGTTCTCGAACGAAGCCGGCGTTGGTTCGGCCGCGATCGCGCACTCGGCGGCCAAAACCGAATACCCCGTACGCGAAGGGATCGTCGCGCTGCTCGAACCGTTCATCGACACCGTTGTCATCTGCACGATGACGGCGCTGGTGATTGTGCTGTCGGGCGGTTACCTGGTCGATGGAGAAGGCGACCCGGACACGGCTGGAGTGCCGCGGCTGGCGATTCAGGAACTGCATCCGGACAGCGATCCTGACATGGTCAATCAGATGCGCGACGCTGCGACGTCGAACGCCGGCGCGACGCTGACCTCGATCGTCATGGACCGCAGTATTCCCGGCTTCCGTTTTCTGCTGGGGATCGCGGTCGTGCTGTTCGCGTATTCGACGATGATTTCCTGGTCGTATTACGGCGAACGCTGCTGGTCGTATCTGTTCGGCGATCGGGCCTCGATGTCGTATCGGATCATCTTCCTGATCTTCGTGGTGCTGGGTTCAATCGTCTCTGCCACGAACGTACTTGAGTTCGGCGACCTGATGATTCTGGGGATGGCGTTTCCGAACATCATCGGCCTGGTCCTTCTCTCTGGAGGCGTGGCTCGCGACCTGAAGTCGTACTGGCGGAAGTACACGGCGGGCGAGTTTGATCAGCCTGCTGCGCCGGTCGAATAGCGCCATCTGGATTGCTGAAGCGGAGCTGGCCTGAGGACGCTGGATCGGAACCACCGCCCCGCACGGCCGCTACAAACGGACTGGTCGATCGCCCTTTGCGCGCGTTCGCTGACCGGACCGGTTTGCCCGAAGTGACTCGCCGGCCCGGTCCGATACCACGAACGCAGGCAGCAATTCCGCTGCGCCATTGACGCTGTGCTTCCGCTGTCTGCCACCAGGTGGTCCACCATTTCTATCGTCAATCGGACACGAAGCCCAGAATCGCATCATGAGCAGCCGAACGTCCCAGATGGTCGAATCCGTCAACGCCGCCGCCCGAGTCGGCGCGCTCTGCGTGTCCGTACTCCTGTTTGCTGCGATGTGGGAATCGGACTCGCCGAGCGAACCGCAGACACACTGGCTGGCTCGGCGAGCTGGAGTCACTCAGTCGCACTCGGACGAGATGCGCGTCCCGACAAGTCACACTTCCATGCGTCGTACCGCTGCCGATTTCAACCGTCTGCTGAGTACGCCGACGGTGACGCCGGAGTTCTCGACAGTCTCTCTGGAAGGTCGGTCGACGCCCGACTTCGTGCTGCCTGTCGGGATCGCTCCCGGCTGTTATCGTGTTGTTGATTCCACCGGAACGGTCAGCTCGATCACAGTCAGCGAATCGACGGTCGATTTACAGCGCGACGTTCGCCCTCGCGGTCTCTACACATCCCACACCGGAAATCAGACGCGCTATTTCATTCGCGTCGAGCCTCTGACCCAAGGGGTGGCAGCAGCCGCTCCGCGCACGTCTCGATAGCGCGGATCGATAACCCGGAGGTCGATCTGCCGCTGGTCGAGACGAGTCGCCTCTGGCTGCGAAGTTTCTTCGTCCGGCCGTCAACGAGCGCTGCTGACAGGCTCACTCGGCTTTGACTTCAGGCCAACCGTGTTAACAGCGATGATCCGGTAAGAGTGTTTGCTTCCGGGCTCTGACGTCTCATCGACGAACTGCATCGGGACCAGCGGCTGTGCCGGCGTGTCGCTGTACTGCAGGTTCTGGAAGATCGGACGGCCAAAGGGATTCTTTCCGGGTATCTCTGCGAGAACTTCGCCGTCGCGTTCAATGATGAAGCTGGCGAGTCCGCTTTCGAGGTCGGCTTCGGCTTCCCAGGACAACACGCCGCCATCGAGTTTCGCGCTCGCCGGCGCCGGTGGCGGAGTCGTATCGGCGACGGCCGTGTCCTTGACGTACTGCTCCCACAGTTGTGCGACGGCTTCGTTCGGCAGCCAGCCCTGCGTCAACGGATCACCGTCAAACTTCGCAGCGGGAACGGCGTCGAAGCCGGCAATCGGAGCCAGCCAGGCAGAGTCGCTCGGCATCTCCCTCAGCGGCTTGCCGGCAGTTTCCGGCAGGCGTGTACTCAGGCAGGTATCGAGCCAGCGGATGGCGAGGTAACGCTGGTTGCCGCACTCGTGCGCGGTCAGCGGATCGACCGCGACGCCGATCAGGCCGCCTTTCGATCGTACTCCGTTGAAGAAGGCTTCGTTCGCTGGCCACACGCCGGCGAAGCGACCGTCCTTAACGGTGACTCCTTCCTTCGTTCCGGGATTGCACATCACCGGAACTTTGAGCGCCGCGTCGGGCAGCGAGTGAACCTTGATCGTCGGCCGGTCCGGATTCTCTGTCAGCAGAGGAACACCCGATCGAAGCCACGCCGCAGCGACACGTTCCGGATGCAGCAGCACCATGCCGCCAGCCCAGTGGCCGCCTCCGCTGTGTCCCCACAACGCCCACGGCACTGTGGCCAGTTCGGAATGACCGGACTTTGCTCCGAGATCCACCAGGCACTTCTGAAACGCGGCACTCGAACCGTTTCGAGGATCGCACCACATCTGACAGTCGGCCTGCTGCGGCTGTTCGTACGATGGAGCCAGCAACGCGCAGTCATGCTTCTTCGCCAGAGCCTGCCAGTGCAGGTCATACGCGCCCGTCAGGCCGGATTTGCATGATCCCTCACCGCAGCCGTGCTGATGCACAATCACTCCGCGCAGCGTCTTGACCTTCTGCGGAATCCAGACGGTGTAGTTGACCGGAAAGATCAGCTCGCCTGGCTGTGTCGATGCTTCGTAACGCACGCGGTAGTAAGGCGGAGCCGCGTCCGGAAACACGTCATAAGGTGGCTGCTGAGCGAGCAGCTCAGCCGGCAGCGCAAAGAACACAGCAGTCATCCAGCACACAGCAGCAGCAATTCGCAGAAGCATGGAAGCGGTCCCTGAGGAATGAGTTGTCCGTCACGCGGAAACAGAACGGCGTATCGAGCCGGGGCGACGCATCCTGACAAAGACCCGAAGCGTCGTTCAACTTCGAGGCCGGTTGCTTTCGCGACCTGCTGGTCTGCAACGCCGCCGACTGTGCGGTCGGCGGGCGAATGTCGTCGAGTCGAGCACGTTGGCGGCGATCGCTTGTTGCAGTTCTCACCCGGCCCAGGGGCCTGTCTAATGCGGCAAAGCTGCAACCAGTCAAAAGCTCACGCAAAGTCGCAGAGACGCAAAGTTGTGAATGCCGATCTTCGCGACTTCGCGCCATCGAGTGAGATTTGCGAGCGCCACGGTTCGTTGACCTGGTAACAGACGAATCGAGATCGCAGTGATGGCCGGGATGTGGCAACCTGTGGGCGACCACTCGATCAGCATCAACCATGCCTGCTGGAGGCGGTTGCGAAGTGGTGTTACGTTGCGGCGCAGTGGACAGGCCGGACGATCGTTCGCCGCTCAGGTCTTCGCAGCAGGGCGGACCGGCTGTCTTCACATGATGACTCCTTGAATCGAAAGGGAACTACGCCGTGAAAGGCATCTTCAGAATGACTGTGCTGGCGGCGCTGGTTGCCGCCACTCTTGCTGTGGCTGCTCGGGCGGCCGACGGAAAACCCGACCGACCGAACGTGCTGTTTCTGATCTGCGATGACCTGAACTGCGATCTGGGGTGCTACGGGCATCCGCTGGTCAAGTCGCCGAATATCGATCGCCTGGCGGCGCGAGGCGTCCGCTTCGATCGAGCTTACTGTCAGTATCCGCTGTGCGGGCCGAGCCGGGCGGCGTTCATGACCGGGATGTATCCCGATCAGACGCTCGTGCGGCAAAATGCGATTTACATCCGCGAGCACACTCCGAATGTAAAAACCGTTGCGCAGATGTTTCGAGATGCCGGCTACACAGCAACGCGGATCGGGAAAATCTTCCACTACAACGTCCCCCTGCATATCGGCACCAGCGGGCACGACGATCCATACTCGTGGGACTTCACGTTCAACCCGCGCGGACATGACCGCTACAAGGAAGAGCGCATCTTCAGCCTGGTCCCGGGCCAGTACGGCGGCACGCTGAGCTGGCTGGCGGACGACGCGTCCGACTCGGAGCAGACGGATGGAATCGCCGCGGCCCTTGCAGTTGAGCAGTTGAAGCAGAACGCCGCTGACGGGACGCCGTTCTATCTGGCTGTTGGCCTTTATCGGCCGCACACGCCGTACGTCGCGCCGAAGAAGTACTTCGATATGTACCCGCTGGACGCGATCAAAGTGCCGACCCTTCCCGATGGCTATCTCGACACGATTCCGAAGCCGGCGGTCCAGTCAATTCGACGGAAGAAGGATCAGATCAATCTGGCTGACAGTCTCGCCCGCAGGGCTATTCAGGCTTACTACGCGTCAATCACGTTTGCTGACGCGCAGCTCGGGATCATCCTCGACACGCTGAAGCAGACCGGCCTCGATAAAAACACGGTCGTGCTGTTTACCTCCGACCACGGTTACCACATGGGCGAGCACGGTCACTGGCAGAAGACAACCCTGTTCGAGAACGCAACCCGCGTCCCGCTGATCATGGCCGGGCCAGGCGTCACCGCAATCGGCCAGACCAGCGCTTCGCCGGCCGAGATGATCGACTTCTATCCGACTCTCGGCGAACTCTGCGGGCTGAAGCCGCCGGCGTCGATTTCCGGCGTCAGCCTCTTGCCGGCACTCAGGTCGGTGGACGCCACACCGCGGACGAGTGCGCTGACGCAGTATGCGAATGGCTACAGCATCCGCACGTCGACTCATCGTTATACGGAATGGGGTGACAATGGCAGCCTCGGTAACGAGCTGTACGATCACGCGAACGACCCCGCCGAAATGACGAACCTGGCCGGCCGACCGGAGTCAGCAAATCTGGTCGATGAACTCTCGGTCCTGCTGCGCCGCCGAATCACCGAGGCAAAGCAACCGCCGAAAGGTGTGACGCAGATCGAATTCGAAAACCGCCGCCGCGTGCCGCGTTAAGGAATGCGTCCAGGTTCACTTCTCTGATCGCCGAAAACAGCAGGCTGTGTGGATGGCAGGGAAACACACCGCACGCTCAGTGATCGCGGTCTGTCTCGCTCCGCACACTCTGCGAAGAATCGGAAAGCTGTTCAGTACGCTTCTCAACGAATTCCTCTCAGCAACAGTCGTTGCGCTCCTCGTGCAGATATGAGCGGTATGGACATCAGGCACGCTGTTCAGGATGGGGGATGTGTATGAGCTCTCCAGAAACGCCCAGTGACGAACTTCGGAACAGAAGGCGTCAGACCCAGTCCGGATGGGTGGCGAGCCAGTGCGGGATGTGATCGGCTGAAGCTGATCGACAATCAGGTCGGCGACCGAAGCAACGGCACACTACAGGGCTGGTTAATCAGAAATATTCACATCCCGTTGCAGAAAGGTTCCGAGCCTGCCCAGACCCTCACTGAAATCATCACGTCCAAGACCGAATCTGAGCAGTCGGTCGGACATTCGCATCGCTTCACCGGGCACGACGAAAACCCGCTGTTCATCGAGCAGTCGTTCGCAGAATTGCGTGCTGGTCAATGCAGTCTTCTGTTCGACGAGCGCCATCGTCCCGGCGCTGGGCATGTGCAGTTGGAGT
Organism: bacterium; assembly: GCA_016124895.1. Taxonomy (GTDB): domain Bacteria; phylum Planctomycetota; class Planctomycetia; order Planctomycetales; family Planctomycetaceae; genus JAPOLP01. Next base: position 42,041 of record WGMU01000188.1, on the reverse strand, counting down.
TGCTCGTGGCGTTGAGCACAAAACGAGCGAAGCCGGTTAACATTATCGGCGATGCGACGCCTGTTACGAGTAAGGATGCCATCGCTCCGTCTGAGCGTCTCAGCCGCAAGCATCTGGCAGGGAGTGTTAGTCATCTCGGTCGTGTAGTACCGGTACTCCCTCGCACGTTTCAGAACGTCGCGGCATCTTGTCGCCAGCCAGCCAATCCTCAGCCCGCCCAGGCCAAGAGTCTTTGACACACCAGTGACAGAGACGGCCTTGTCATAGAGATCACACGCCGCAGGCAGACGATGAGTCTCGGGCAGTTCCAGGAGTCGAAACTGTTCGTCACTGAAGATCATGGCGTCAGAGCGTCGGGCTGTTTCGACGATGCTCAGCAACTCATTCTCGGAGAGCATCTGCCCCGAGGGGTTGTGCGGAAAATTGAACACGATGAGCTTCGCCTGCTCACTGCAGAGGTCATCGAGTTCCGAGACGTCGAAGCTGCAGGCGGATTCATTTGACGACTTCCAGTCCACAATCCGGCATCCGATGCCCTGAGCCGTGCCTCGCAGCGAATTGAAGATCGGGCATTGGACCACAACTTCGTCACCGGGGCTCAGACTCGTTCGCATGAAGGTGTAGATCGCTTCGCTCGCTCCGCCAAAGACAAGCACGTCGCTGCTGCAGAGTGTTGCGTACTGATCGGCAACAACTTGCTTCAATTCCTCAAGTCCGCCGAACGGGCCGTAGCCAAGTGGAAGGCTGGCGAATCTGCTCTGGCCGTCTTCGTCGAGTACGTCAGCAACGGACAATGGCTCACAGTCCGAATGACTCAACGAAATGTCGAAGCGGCCTTCAGCCGCGGCAAACCATTTCACGAGCGGAAACGATGGGAGTTCCATGATTGTTCATTCTGTTGACGGAGCCGGTCACTCACTGAAACAGCGGTTCTCAGGGTGCCATCAGAGTTCTTTGAGATAGTGCAGGAAGGCGTCGTCTCTGTCCCAGCCGAGCTTCTCGTAGAGTGCCTGTGCTGACCAGTTCCCGCTGGCAGTCGCAAGCACGAGCCGCTTTGCGCCACTGTCGACTGCGAACTCTGTTGCCGCCTGCATCAGGCTCTCGCCGACGCCATGCCTCCTTGCATCCGGAGCAACGAACAGGTCGTTGAGAATCCAGATCGGACGCATCGCAATGGACGAAAATGCGGGATAAAGCTGAGTGAAGCCGCAAGGGATCCCGTCCTTCAAGGCGACGAAAATCACGGACTGTTCCTGCTCCAATCTCTCAGAGAGGAACAGCCTTGCTCCGTCCATGTCGGAACTCTGGCCGTAAAACTGCCGATAAGAGTCGAACAGTTGAGCGAGCGGCTCGATCCAGGCGGTCGACGCTCGAACGATGCTGAGACTCATGCCTGTTCCTCAATGGCCGCTGCCGTAGTCAATCCACTCGACGCAGAGAGCCCTCCGTGCGGAGACAACGACGGACACCGGAAGGTTCAGCAGGATCGTCCTGTCGCATTCGCTGGCTATGGCTTTGTCGTCAGATCACTTCATCGCCAGGATCCTGAGCGACTCGCTTCATGATCCAGCACGACTCGTGTTTCGACATTCCGATGTGCGGGTAGTAGTCAACGGCCTTCGGGGCAGCAAGCAGGATCAGTGTCGTGTTGAAGCCTGCAGCTTCGTGCGTGTGGCGGATCAGTTCCCTGCCAATGCCCTGTCGCTGAAACCTCTGATCCACGGCCAGATCAGACAGGTACGTGCAGTATCCGAAATCCGAGATTGCACGTGAGACGCCGATGAGAAGATTGCCAGAGCGTGCTGTCACGATGACATCAGCGTTGGCCAGCATGGCTTTGATGGTCGCTGACTCTTCAATTGGCCGACGTTCTGCGAGAGTAGACCGACGCAGCACATCCACAAAGTCCTGCGGCGTGAGGTCCGGTTCGATCTGATACGTCACTGCGTTCAAGAGTTCATCCTTTATTATTAAGGACATCTTCGGCTTTGTCGGTGGACCTTGATCAATGCAACTTCTGGAACAGACGAAGCAACGATGCCAACTCCACAATGTCCTGACTGCGGCGTCGAGATGGAGCGAGGCTTCATCCCCGATTTCAGCTTTGGCAGCACAAAGGGGCCTGCAGTTCAGGCACTATGGCTTGCCGGAGACGCTGAAGCTGAAACGTTCCTGGGTCTGAAAAGGGAAAGGGTGCGGGTCAACAGATCCAAAGCCCGGAAGATCATTGCTTTCCGGTGTCCGGGCTGTGGCCTCCTGCGGTCGTACGCCGAATGAGTTCGTTCGCAGTTGCGGTTGCTCATGCCATTCGTGCTGGATGTTCTGCATCAGCAGGGCAGAATCGAATCCGATGGAGCCAGTCGGAAAAAGGCGAGTGTCCTCGCAGTAACTCGATTCGAGGCGATCGACTGCCAACGGCTGAACGGACCAGTTCAGAGTACGAAGCTCCAAACCGTCGTACATTCCCGCTCGACAGGAATCAGAATAGCCCAGCGATCCATGCCGAAAGAAGGCAGACGCTTCCTCGACGGAATCGAATACCGAGCCGGATGGCAGACCGGACGCCAGACGGCACTCGATGGCGATGTGTGTCGTACGGTCGTCACTGTTGAAAACGACGCTGTATCGGTCGGCCTCTTCGTTGACATCAAACTTGCCGTGATGATGCACACCGGGAAAGAACCTGCCCCCTGCGAGCGAGTTCAGGCGGGATGACGTATCACGACGTGGGATGAAAACGCCTTCTCTTGTCGTGTCTCCATAGTCCCACTCGACGGCGATTCTGTGCGCCGCATTCTCTGATGAGATCCCCATGAGGGCAGGCATCCACCGGGGACGAATCTGTGCCAGTCGGATCAGACAGATTCCAGTGATCCCTTTGCCCTTCACGATCCTTGGACGAAACGGCTTCGGTAGAAGGTTTGCGAGGACATCAGGATTGACGTGATAGCTGACGAGGATGCGACGGTCGATGACGCCTCGGATGACAGGAATTCTCATGGTGGTACCTCCGGAGCCGGAACCGCAGATCAGAGCGTCGATTAACTTTGCAATCCAGGAGACGCCGCTAAAGACTGTGAGCGAGTCGACGACGACGCTGGTCAGGCTGGGATATCAGTCAGACGCAACTGGCTACCGTCAGCCCGGCGGTCTCAGCCCGGCGCTGAAGAACCCGACGCTCCTTGTCGTTAAAGAGATCGTGGGCATGGCCACGAACCGGACAGATCAGTCGAGTGTTCGTCTGGACTTCGATCGTCAACCCCTTCGCCACGCCCTCGAACGATTCGACTTCTATCTCGTCCAGATCGAACAATTCCCTCTGGCGCAGAAGGAAGCATAGGTCGCCTCACAGTGCTTCATCTGGCGGCCTTCCGTCAGAATGGCCTTGCTGCTGAGCAGTTCCCGGATCGTCCAGCATCGCAGCGCGTTTCTGATGGGTACCGTCAATCTGCCCACTCATGGTCATCACTCCTGTGCAGGAGCGGGTTGTCCGCCAGAAGCCTCCGGAATTGCAAGGAGGCAGCGACAGGACGGAAGAAGGTTTCAGATTCTCTGAAGAGGCAGATACTCAAGGAGCCGACGGAACGGCACAGAGTCGCTCCTTTCCTGGTCTGCCAGAACAACCCGTTGCCGCACTTTGCCTCAGAGTTCGAACTCGTCAGCGTCGTCCGAATCGTCGGCGGCGTGGTCGGCGGTGTCTGGTGATGGGGCTCGGCGGAAGACGGCGACGACAGCGTCGATGTCGACAACAAAGAGGACGTTGTCAGATTCCAGATCGACCGGGATTGCGTCCTTCGGGTGAAACAGCACCTTGTCGTACTTGCGAATCGGGAAGTCGTCGTCGTTGGCGACCTGTCGGCTGATTTCGACAACACGGCCGGTGATCGTTGGAATCTCCGCCTGATCAGGCAGCACGATGCCCCCTTTGGTTTTCTGACGGGCTTCGTCCTTGCGAATCAGAATCCGCATTCCCAGCGGTTCAACGATTTCCGGCTGACCCATATTCCTGTCCGACTTGTCGGGGGCTGATTAAAGCGAATGACTTTCGGATCGTATCGGTCGTTCGCGCGAGTCGCCAATCCGTCTTTTTGAGACGTCTGTGGCCTGGTGTTGAATTTCCCGCCCCGTTCGGAGCGGCTACCGTTTGCATTGTTCAGCAAGCCTGCCGCCGCGGACGGAGCCTCAGCCGTGTTTTACGCCGACCTGCACGTTCACTCGAAGTATTCCCGCGCGACAAGCCGCGACCTCGATCTTGAACATCTGGCAATCTGGGGACAGCGGAAGGGGCTGTCAGTGATTGCGACGGGCGACTTCACTCATCCGGCGTGGATGCAGGAAATCCGCGACAAGCTGGTGCCCGCGGAGCCGGGCCTCTTCCGCCTGAAAGATGACATTCAGCGGCAGGTCGATGAGCAGGTCGAAGGCGCGTGTCAGGCTCCTGTGCGGTTCATACTCGAAGTCGAGATTTCGACGATCTACAAGAAAGGTGAGAAGACGCGAAAGGTCCATCACCTGATTTACTCGCCGGATCTCGAGAAGGCGGACCGTATCGTTGCCGCGCTCGATCGCATCGGAAATCTGAAGTCGGATGGTCGCCCGATCCTGGGGCTTGATTCGCGCGACCTGCTGGAAATCACGCTCGACGGCGGCGAGGGCTGCTTCCTCATCCCCGCGCATATCTGGACGCCGTGGTTTTCGGCGATGGGGTCGAAGTCCGGCTTCGATTCGATCAACGATTGCTACGGGGACCTGGCGAGTCACATTTTTGCGGTCGAGACCGGACTCTCATCTGACCCGGCGATGAACTGGCGGCTGTCGCAACTGGACCGTTTTACGCTGGTGTCGAACTCTGATGCGCACTCGCCGCCAAAGCTCGGCCGCGAGGCGTGCGCGTTTGAGGCGGACCTCGATTACTGGTCGATCCGTCGTGCGCTGGAGACACGCGAAGGTTACGCCGGGACGGTCGAGTTCTTCCCGGAAGAAGGCAAGTATCACATGGACGGGCACCGCAAGTGCGGCGTTCGGCAGACGCCTGAGCAATCGCGGACAACGAATCGCTGCTGTCCTGAGTGCGGGCGCGAGCTGACCATTGGCGTGCTGAACCGGGTTGACGAACTGGCCGACCGGCCGACGGGATTCGTCCCTGACGATCCGATGCCGTTCCGCAGTCTGATCCCGTTGCCGGAAGTGATCTCGGAACTTCGCGGCGTCGGGCCGGCGAGCAAGAAGGTCCAGTCGGCCTGGCATGAACTTATCGGACGTGTCGGCAACGAGCTGTTCATTCTCAATGACGCACCGCTGGAAGACATTCGCCGGGCTGGAGCACCGCTGGTTGCTGAAGCCGTTGAACGAATGCGTCGCGGCGAAGTCATTGCCGAAGGCGGCTACGACGGAGAGTACGGAGTCATCCGCGTCTTTCAGCCCGGCGAGCTGGCACGAGGTTCGAAAGCACCGCTGCTGTTCGAGCTGCCGAGTTCCGAAGCGAGAGAATCATCGGACGACACTGCTTGTTCCCATGCTCTGCGTGGGAACACTGCCACGGAAGCTCCGCATCCTCGAACAAAAATCGATGCGGAGCGTTGCGGAGAACGTTCCCACACAGAGCACAGAAACGAGAGGCTAAGCCGAGAGCCCGAGAGTCAGGAGCACTCGTCGTTTCTCGACGGACTCGATGAAACACAGCGACACGCAGCTTCGATGCTCGACGGGCCGCTGCTGATTGTCGCCGGGCCAGGGACCGGCAAGACGCGGACGCTGACACATCGGATCGCGCATCTGATCTCGTCTCGCGGCGTCGTTCCGGAATGCTGCCTGACAGTGACGTTCAGTCGGCGCGCAGCGACCGAACTGAGCGAGCGTCTGTCTGAACTGCTCCCTGACGTCGGGCGGCGGGTTCCGGCGATGACGTTTCACTCGCTCGGCCAGTTACTCCTGCGGGAAAACCCGGCAGCGGCTGGCTTGCCGCAGAACTTCCGCGTCGCTGGCGACCTTGAACGCCGGCTGTTGATCGAAGAGCGTCTGCAGGTGCCCGAGCGAAAAGCCCGGCAGTTGCTGTCGCGCGTTTCTGAATTCAAACGGGCAGGATGGCGAGGAGCGGCGGACAGCGAAACGGTAGAAGCGTTTGAAGCCTGCTCGGCAGTGTTGGCGGACCGCGGGTTGCTCGACTTCGATGATCTGATTCTCAAAGCGGCGGAACTGCTCGAACAGAATCCCAAACTCCGCGATGCGTGCCGGAAACGCTGGCAGTGGCTGTCCCTCGACGAATATCAGGACATCGATGCGACGCAGGTGCGACTGGTCCGGCAGCTCGTCTCAGCGGACGGGAACGTCTGCGCGATCGGCGATCCGGATCAGGCGATTTACGGCTTCCGCGGCGCGAGTCCGGAGGCGTTTCTGCATTTCGTGGATGATTTCCCGTCGGCGAAGTGCGTTGAGTTGAAGCTCAATTATCGATCGTCAAAAACGATCGTCGGTGCGGCGGCTCAGGTGATTGCGCCCGGCTCGCTGATCGAAGGCCGTGAGTTTGAAGCGGCGGCCGACCTCGCCGAGCGAATCACAATCCGCCGCTGTCCGACTGCTGCCGCCGAGGCAGAATTCGTCGCGCACTCGATCGAGCGGTTGATCGGTGGCTCGACGTTCTTCTCTTTCGACAGCGAGCGAGTCGGCAGCAGCTTCGCTGGAGGTGATCAGCACAGCGATCTTTCGTTTGGCGACTTTGCTGTTCTGTACCGGACCGAGGCTCAGGCCGAATCGCTGCGTGAAGCGCTGCAGCGTTCCGGAATGCCATTTGAAGTGCGCTCGCACAAAACGCTCAGTGACGATCCTGCAGTGCAGAGTCTGCTCAAACGGTTGATTGCCGCAGCCGCCGAATGGCAGTCAGCGACGTCAGCCGACGAAACACCTTCGCTGCTCGATCGGCCGCTGTCCGTTGCCGACCGGATCAAGCAGATCGCTGACGAACTCTGGGAACATGACTCGGCCGCGGCCGAGCGTCTCACGCAGCTCGTCCCGATTGCTCTGCGATGCGGTTCCGATGTCAACCGCTTTGTCTCCGAGGTTTCACTGAGTGTCGACTCCGACCTGTGGGATTGTCGCGCCGACCGGATTTCGCTGATGACACTGCACGCGTCGAAAGGACTTGAATTCCCCGTCGTCTTCGTCACCGGCTGTGAAGACGGCCTGCTGCCGCTGCGTTTCGGAAGCTCGTCAATGACTGACGTCGCCGAAGAACGCCGTCTTTTCTTTGTCGGTATGACGCGTGCTCAACGACGGCTGCTGCTGACTCACGCCGACCGACGTGTGCGTTTCGGCAAGCCAGTCGAGATGACTCCGTCGCCGTTTCTGAAAGAAATCGAAGATCAGCTCCTCGAACATGCGACGGCATCACCCTCGAAGAAAAAGCGACCAGCACATCAGCAGCTCAGGCTGTTCTGACAGTCGGTTTCGCCGCTGTGACTGCTATGACCGTTAAAGCAGGTTCAGGACGCAGAACAGCGACGTTCCGGATGGAAACTGCGAGGCGGCGGAGGAGCCGGGTTCTGTCAGGGATTTCATAAGCTGCTCATCGTTGAGGTGCCGATGCGATGTTCTGGAGGGTTGAGAGCCGGTGCGTGCAGCGCCGACTGACTGAAAACGCCGAACCAGCGTGAGACGATTCGAGATGAAGAATTCTGCTGACCGCGAACTGGCTCCGATTGCTGAACTCCGACTGCGCCAGTGGGCGCGGCGGCATTATGTGCCGGTTGGCGTCAGGTGCGATGAGGACTGGCATCCGGTCGTGCTCGATGAAATGCGCCGTTGTGACGAGGAACGTGCTCTGACCGAGGTCGCCACTTCACTGCCGGGATTCGATATCGTGACCTCGTCCGGAATTGTTCCTCTGGAGCCGTCGCGGCATGAAGGGTTCCGCATTGACGCCGCTCACGAAGACGTCGCGGCGCCGAGGTTTGCCCATCCGGGACTGAGGCACAATGCGGCAGACGCTGCGGAGCCAACGATTCCGTATTACGCGTAACGTTGCGGCAGTATCTGCCGATGACGGCTGAGCTGGAAATCCTGTATCGCGACGATGATTGCGTCGCCGTCAATAAGCCACCCGGCGTGCTTGTCCATCGCAGCCGGGTCGATACGCAGACTGACGAGAACGTCCTGACTCTGCTGCGTGATCAGATCGGGCAGTGGGTCTATGCGGCGCATCGAATTGACCGAGGGACTTCCGGTGTCCTGCTGTTCGGACTGAGTCCCGACGTCGCTCGTTTCTTCGCTGCTGAGTTCGAGCAGCGGCGCGTCCGCAAAGAGTATCTCGCTGTTGTGCGCGGCTGGCCTCCGGATGCGGTTTTGATCGACCGGCCTTTGAAGCCGTGGTCCGATCGCGTCCTCAATCACCTCGGTGCTGCTAAACCGGCTCAGGATGCCGTCACGGAGTTCGTGACACTGGAACGCTGCGAATGCGACTGGAGCATCGGGCCGTACGCGAAAAGCCGGTACTCGCTGATTCGACTGCATCCGCTGACGGGACGACGTCACCAGATCCGGCGACATCTCAATCACGCCGCGTATCCGATTCTCGGTGACGTTCGGCACGGCGACCATCGACACAATCACTACTTCCGCGACGTACTGGGCATTGAGCGAATGCTGCTGGCTTCGGTCCGACTGGAGATTCGGCACCCGAGCGGCCGCGCGCCGTTAGAGCTTGTGGCGTCTCCGGGGCACGAGTTTGATCGAGCGTGCGATCTGCTCGGTCTGACCGCGAGTTGCTGACAGCCTGACTGGCCGAAGAGTTGATCGAGTTCCCGACAGCCAGTTTGACCGAGCAATGTCGCCACTGCCGATTGCCCGTACGAGGGACCTGGAGCGTTCAGCGTCTTCTCGCCAGAAACCTATTCCGCCAGAGCTGAATGGTGTCCGGCAATGCCCAGGCGAATGCGGTACAGGCCGCTGCCGGCGGTGATGTAGAGTGTGCGACTCTGGTCGCCACTGCCGAACACACAGTTGGTTGGCAGCACCGGCGTTTCGAGATAGGCCAGTTCCTTGCCGGTTGAACTGAAGACGACGATACCGAAGCGGCTGGCCGAACGAACGGCGGCGTAAATGTGGCCTTCGCGATCGACAGTCATCCCGTCGATGCCGGTCTCTTTGCCGAAATCGTGCAGGACGCGTTTGTGACTGAGCGTTCCGTCGGCTGCGACGTCGAACGCGTTGAGCGTCATGCGACCAGGGGGGGCCGGTGTCTTGTCGAGGTCCGCCGTGTCGCTGCCGTTGTTGGTCTCGGCCACATACAGCGTCTTTCCATCCGGTGAGAGCATCACACCGTTCGGCTTTTCGATCTCGCGCGTCGCGACGTGCAGCGAGCCATCCGGGTCGAAGCGGTAAACGTTGAACTCGTCGAGTTCCAGCTTTTCCGGGCCGACGTACTTCGGGTCGCTGAAGTAAACGCGGCCTTTGGCATCGATCACCAGGTCGTTCGGCGAGTTGAACCGTTTGCTGTGAAACTTTGACACGAGCGGTTTGACGCTGCCGTCCGGCAGAAACTCAACCAGCGCTCGATGTCCACCCAGCGGCGACGCGCAGCAGCCGATCAGCCGCCCGTCGCGCGTAAACATCAGCCCGTTACCCATCCCGCTGTCCGGGCAGTAGACCGAAACCTTCTTCGTCCGCGGATCAAACTTCATCACGCGCGCCGGCCCGGAATCGAACGGCTGAGCGAAGTCGCTGAAGTAGATGCAACCATCCGGCCCGGCCGCCGCACCTTCGGTAAACCCACCGTCGGTCCACAGCGTTTCGAGTTTTGAATCGGGCAGCACGATCGACTTGTCACCAGTCACTGTCAGTTCTGCACAGAAGCCGGTCAGTTGAAAAACACCCATCAGAAAACAGGTGGTAAGAGCCTTCGGGATGGAACGGCAAAGATGCGTCATGTGGATTCTCCCAACGATGATTTGCAGCAGGTTTGGTATTTCTGGCTGAAAGCTACAAGCGTCCGTTTTACTCCACCGTCGGTTGCCGCCAGTCAGCTCTGAGCATCATTCTGCCAGAAACGAGTCAGGTAGAATGATCACGGCAGAATCCTGTGAGCTCACGCCAGCGAGGTCTCAATTGATGGCGGCGTCTTCAGCGTCTGCAGGATCACGCAGTAGCGTTCGGCCAGTTCGACCAGTTTTTCGATCTGGTGCCGCGGCGCGTCGCTCTGGACGTTAAACGTCAGCTTGATCGACTCAAAGCCAATCGGCACGTCTTTCGAGATCCCCAGCGTTCCACGGAAGTCGATGACGCCCTCAGCCGTGATTGAGGCCGATTCGATCGGAATGCTCATGGCCGTCGCGACGGCCGAGAACGTGACTCCGGCGCAGGCGATCAGCGCTTCGAGCAGCATGTCGCCCGAGCACGCTTCCTCGCCCGAGCCACCTGCCGCTGGGTGCAGACCCGAATCGACCGGACCAGCGGCGGTTTCCAGGCGGCAGCTCAGCGAGCTGACATCAACCTGCCCGGTCACGCACATCGTCTGTCGAGCTGCGTCCGGAGTTTCACGGTATTGAGCCTTCAGCGGCGCCTGCAGGGCTTTCAGTTCGTCGGCGGTCATGGTGTTTACGAATCCAGTCGGTCAGCGTCAGTAACGACGGCGGCGAATCCATCTACCCCGCCAGATCTCGACACAGCATGTCGCGACACCGGGGAAAAGAAAACCGGCCAGCGGCCTGTCGCCGGAGTCGGGTTGATCGGCCATCAGGACAATGCTGATAACTGTGTCAGCCAAACTCGTGTGCCACTGGCCTGCCAGCGCTCGGTTACCCGGTCTACTCTAATTGGACAACGCCACTTTCGGTTGCCGTACAAGCACGAAGCGCAAGCAAGTGAGTCCTTGACGTCACACATACTCGCTTGCGCTTCGTGCTTGTCTCCTCGCAGATTTTGCCAATGTGGCGCTGTCCAACTCATACGACGGCGGAAAAGCGACATAGCGCAGTCGTGCTAAGAAACACAGCACTGGCACACGGCATTTCATTGTCGTGGCGCTTCGTCATCCGTGAGGCATCACAACAAGTGCGACCAGCCGAGTCGCGGCAGCGGTTGCAGTGTGCTGTCTTCGCTCCGCAACTGGCAGCTCTGATCCGCCGTGATCTCGCCAATGCGACTCAGCGGGATGCTCAGCGGGTTGCTGGCGAGCAGTCTCGCTCCGTCGTCCGGCGAGACGGCAAACAGCAGCTCAAAATCTTCACCGTCGCCGAGTGCGTGTTCGAGCGGCGAGCGATTGTCAGCGAGCTGCCTCGCGGCCTCGCTGATCGGAACGGTCGCGGAGTCGAGGATCGCGCCGACGCGGCTTTCTTCGAGAATGTGGTACAGGTCAGCAGCCAGTCCGTCGCTGATGTCGATCATCGCGTGCAGCGTCACTTCGCGATGCAGCGTTTGAGCTTCCCGGACGCGCGGCGGAAACGTCAGGTGCCGGCCGAGCAGGCTGCCGCCGAGTTCTCCCGTCACGAACAGCCAGTCGCCCGGCTGAGCACCGCCGCGCGTGACGGCTCGATCAGCCGCGACGTCGCCGACGATCGATACGTTGATCACGAATGGTCCGTCCCAGCTCGTTGTATCGCCCCCGACAATGGCCGTGTCGAACTCGTCGGCAAGCGATTTCAACCCTGCGAAGACGCCCTCAACAAACTCACGCGGTGCGACGTGTGGCAGCGCGAGACTGACCAGCGCGAATCGCGGTACGCCAGCCATCGCGGCGACATCGCTGAGATTGACAGCCAGCGCCTTGCGCCCAATCTCGACTGGCGACTGACTCGACGTCTCAAAGTGGACGCCGTCCAGCAGCATGTCCGCCGCCAGCAACCCCAGCCGACTGCCCCATTCGACCACTGCAGCATCATCCCCAATGCCAAGCTCAACCCCGCGCGCCGCGCGCAGTTGCTCGCGGAACGAATCAATCAGCGCAAACTCCGGAGACTTGTCAGGCAGCACGTCTGAATCTCACAACATGGAAAGAATAGCTGGGCCAGTCGCCTTTTCTACAAGCTGCCCGCGTCGACTTCGAGACGCGTTACGGCAACGGGTTGATGAAGTTTTACCACGGCTCGCCACCGGCCGCGGTGCTGGACTGCTTCCCGGAGAAGAACTGGGAAGCGTGGAAGTTCGTCCGCGTCCCGGTCGCCTTCTGGAAAAAGAAAGCCAACCGCGACCGCTGCTTCGCCTAGCGGCGAAGACTCTGAACCTGAAAACGGAATCCGACTGGCAGAAAGTCCGCTGCGCGGACTCAAAACAGAATTATGGCGGCGGCCTGCTGGCTGAGTACCAGTCGATCGAAAGGCTGCTGAAAGTACGTGACAGAAAGCGGTGAGGTAACCTGACGCAGGGCAGGTTCCCACTGGCCAGAGCGTTCATTCAGTTGGCCGGCAGGAACCAGCCCTGCTTACTGTGGGCGTTCAGTCGAACCGTGCGGAAGCAGTTTTTGACAGATCATCAGGAGCGAGATTGATACGATTGCGCCGCCTGTGGCGAGAGCCATGTCCTTGTGGGCGTCGAAGATGTCACCCTGCTGGCCGAGGAATGTTTCGGCCCAGGCAGGGGTGAAGGTGACAGCGACGAGCCATTCCAGCAGCTCATACGCCGCACTGGTGGCGAGAACGCATTCGACCGCCAGCACGGCTGCGAGAGGCCGAGAGAGACGCAAGTGCCGACACTCGAATTCGTGGATCGGTATCGCCATTAACAGGCCATAGCTGCAATGCACGACACGATCGTAGTTATTTCGAGTCCATCCGAAGAGATCACTGATCAGGACACCCAAAAGCCACTGTGACCATCCGTCATATGGCGTGTAGGAATATAGATAGCGGGCTCCCACAGTGTGCAGAACAAGAAACGAGACGGCACTGGCAAAACTGAACTGGCTCATGGGAAAGCGTTTGGCAACAGCTCCCAGGGCACAGACGGCAATCAGCGTGGGGAGGTGCTGCATGAGCAGAAACTGGCGGTATGGGGCGTCAAGGCAACTGGCCGCCACTGCAATGACCAGGGCGACAAACAATGCTTGCTGTATTCGGTCGTGCGGCAGCATGAATGGGACCTGAACGTTGGAGGATACTCTGATAAAGAGTGAACTCTACCTGCGTTCGCGCGGACGGACTCCTGATTGGTTCAAACAAAGTCGGCCGGGCATCTGCTGGCTGTGTCAGGGGTTACACGCGGCGACAGAACTTTGACACGAATATCGAGTGATTGGCGCAGCGAACGTGTCGATACTGCTGTAGAGTTATCGAAGTTGAAGTGTCAGAAACGCTTTGAAGCAGAAGGCTTCGTGTCCCGCGTGCGAAAAAACCGGTCGCTGTTTGCCGGAACCTGAACGGTTCTGACGAGGGCGGCCTGAAAGACGCTGGACCCTGCTTGGCTGGCGACGAAACGTCGCCCGACTGATTTCTGAAGTGAACTCGTCGCTGAGTGTCATCGCCTGACATTGTCACGGTTGTTGCCGTGACCGTTCTGACGCCCGGTCTCTCCGGAGTCCGGTGCGCTGCCGATGTCTCGTCTGCGATGTGCCTGTTGTGGCCTGCGGACAATGCTCTGAAACGGTTCGTGGACGGGGAAGCCAGCCGCGAATCCGGCTGCTCTACTTCGCTTCCCCGCATGCTGATGGTCCCGTGAACGGTGTCATCGACTCCGGCCTGGAAACTGGATTTCAGTGTGTGCCGAATTGTGTTTGTACTCCGTTTGACTGCTTTCTCGCCAGAAATGGAATTGCATTCCACGTGTGGATGAGTGTGTTGCAGGACAGCCGAGTTGCCTTTTTTCATCCTCCATGTGGGAGACTCTGAAGTGACGAACATTTACGTTGGAAACCTGTCGTACCAGACATCGTCCAGTGAACTCGAAAACGCGTTCGCCGAATTCGGTGAAGTGTCACGAGCCACAGTCGTGTCTGACCGTGAAACGGGCCGCTCGAAGGGCTTCGGCTTTGTCGAAATGCCGGACGACGGCAACGCACAGTCGGCCATCTCGGCCTTGAATGACCGCGATCTGAACGGTCGCAATCTGAAGGTCAACGAGGCTCGGCCGCGTGAAGAGCGTTCGCAGCGCTGGTAACAGCGATCGATCAATGGAGGCCGGTCGGGTTTCCGACCGGCTTCCTTCCGGCCAGCTCCGTTGCTGGTTGGCGCAATTGGGCCAGCTCTTGCCTGTCTGGAGACTCGAAATGGTGACGATTACTGAAAAAGCGTGGAAACGAATTTCAGAACTGCAGTCCGCGAGGCCTGGAGTCACAGTCGTGCGACTGATGCACAAGGATGGTCGCGTGAAATGCGGCGTCGGTGTGCAGCGAAAGCTTGATCGCGTGATCGAACATGCGGGATGTCCTCAACTGCTGATGACACCGGGCGTCGCCAGGTGCCTCTCGGGGCGGATCCTGGATGCCAGAGACACAAGCCGGGGGCCGCGATTGCGGTTGAAACGGATCAGCCGCTGATGCGGCTGATGGCGAACTCAAGTCACGCGGTTGCTCCTCGCGACGAATTGGCGTCGCAGGAAAACGTCCGCCTTGTTCTCTTGTTTTGTGTACCGAAATGGCCCGGCGAGCCGGGCAGGAAACAGTCCGTTCAATGATCAGTATTTTTGTGGGCAACCTCGACTACAACGCCAGTGAATCTGACGTGAGGTCGCTCTTCGAGCCGCATGGCCGGGTTTCGTCGGTGCGAATCATGTCCGATCCGACGACGCATCGATCCCGGGGCTTTGCATTTGTAAGCATGCCGTCACTGGACGACGCCGACGAAGCCATCAGGCGACTGTCCGGCATTTCCCTGCATGGCCGCCGACTGACCATAAATGAGTCCCAGGACGGGCGCCGTGATGGAATCCGCGTGTCTCCAGGTTGCAACTCAGGACGCAGTCGGGCTCTGGAAATGTTCGATGCACTTTGTCAGGAATAGCATTGGTTTTGTCTGGAAGGGCATTGTATGGAGTCTACTCGTTTGCTCGCGACGGCGATGGCCGAACGTTGTCGGTCAATCATCCATGACCGCGATGGCGAACGTACCGACCTGCCGGAAGCGCTTCGGCCAAAGCATCTCCTCTGGATGTGCGACAGCATTCAGAAGCATGCCGAAGACTGGAGCGGCACGAGGCTGCACCGCCGGATCGGCTTCATTCAGGCCGGCATGATGGCCAACGGAATGATCAACCTGGAGTCAGCACGGTCGATGTTCGACAAGGCCAAAGTCGCCCACGGCGCGTTCAGCGACGACATGCTGGACCATCTCGATCCGTCCAGCCAGTTTGAACTGGAGATCGGCGGAGAGGGCTGAACGCCGCCTGAGACTCAAATGCCCTGTCGAGCGGTATCAGTGGCGCAGGGTGCGTCTTGACGCACCAAATCGATCGGTCCCGAAGCAGGCGGTCCCCACTCGGCTGCGAGGGTCAACCGCTGATTCGGCGGTACTTGAGGCGGTGGGGCTGGTCAGCGTCGGCTCCGAGGCGTTCCTTGCGGTTGATTTCGTACATCTTGTAGTTGCCCTCGAACCAGTAGACCTGGCTGTCGCCTTCAAAGGCCAGGATGTGCGTCGCGATGCGGTCGAGGAACCAGCGGTCGTGGCTGACGACGACCGCGCAGCCGCCGAAGTTTGACAGGCCTTCTTCCAGAGCGCGCAGCGTGTCGACGTCGAGGTCGTTCGTCGGTTCGTCGAGCAGCAGGACGTTGCCGCCGGATCTCAGCAGTTTGGCCATGTGAACGCGGTTCCGCTCGCCGCCGGACAACTGGCTGACGAACTTCTGCTGATCGGTGCCCTTGAAGTTGAAGCGGCCGCAGTACGCTCGCGCATGAATCTGCGAATGCCCGACCTGCAGCGTGTCGTGACCGCCGGAGATTTCCTGGTAAACGGTCTTCTGCGGATCGAGCGAGTCGCGGGACTGATCGACGTATGAAAGCTCGACACGATCGCCGATGCGCATCGATCCGCTGGTCGGTTCTTCGGTGCCCATGATCATGCGGAACAGCGTCGTCTTGCCGGCTCCGTTCGGGCCAATGACGCCGACGATGCCACCCTTCGGCAGGTCGAACTCGACGTTTTCAAACAGGACGCGGTCGCCGAAGGCTTTCGTCAGGCCTTCGGCCCGGACGACCAGATCGCCGAGCGGCTGGCTGACAGGAATCTGAATCTGCGCGGCTTCTTCGCGCGCGTCGTAATCCTGCGCGGCCAGTTCGTTGTAGCGGTCCAGACGGGCCTTGTTCTTCGTTGCCCGCGCTTTGGGGCTCATGCGAACCCATTCGAGTTCGCGGGCGAGTTCCTTCTGCCGGCGCGATTCGCGTTTTTCTTCGACGGCCAGCCGCTTCTGCTTCTGTTCGAGCCACGACGAGTAGTTGCCTTCGTACGGGATGCCCTTGCCGCGATCGAGTTCGAGGATCCAGCCGGCGACGTTGTCGAGGAAGTAGCGGTCGTGCGTGATGGCGACGACCGTTCCGGGAAACTCGCCGAGGAAACGTTCGAGCCACGCGGTCGATTCCGCATCGAGATGGTTCGTCGGTTCGTCGAGCAGCAGGATGTCAGGATTGCTGAGCAGCAACTGGCACAAAGCGACGCGGCGTTTCTCACCACCGGAGAGGACTGCGACCTTCGCGTCCGGATCGGGCAAACGCATCGCGTCGCAGGCGATTTCGACGGTCCGGTCCAGTTCCCATAGATTGAGCGTGTCAATCAGATCCTGCGTCTTCGCCTGCTGATCCATGACCTTCTCCATTTCTTCCGGAGAGAGGTCTTCGCACATCTTCATGTTGAGGTCGTTGTAGCGGTCGAGGATCGCGCGCGATTCGGCAACACCTTCTTCGACGCATTCGGCAACGGTCTTCTCCGGATCGAGTTGCGGTTCCTGGCGGAAGTAGCCGATGCGGATCCCCTTCGCCGGCCGGACCTCGCCCATGTAGTCCTTATCCTCGCCGGCCATGATCTTCAGCAGCGTGCTCTTGCCGGCTCCGTTGTTACCCAGCACGCCAATCTTTGCGCCCGGATAGAACGCCAGCCAGATGTTACTGAGGACCTCCTTCTCGTCGTACATGCGAGTGAGATCTTCGATGGTCATAATGTACTGCTGGGCCATTTTCGTTTTCCGTGAGGCAGTTGTTGCGGCTGAATGTTTCGTAGCTGGACTCGTTCCGATGCTCCGCGTCGGAATGCAGGTGCGGACGTTCCGCGTCGATTGAATCGACGCAGAGCGTCGAAGCTGGGCGTGTCCACGCAGAGCGTGGGCACGAGTTCGGTGCCGGAACGCGCACGCCTGCGGCTTGCGGTTAAACAGGGCGCGAGCTGGAGTTCGCGATTCGCGAAAAAAGCTGCCTCAGGAGCTGGCTGGCTCGGGCGTAAATGCCCGGCTGCTGGCTCTCGCGCGGTCCGGCGACGTTGAGCGTGTGGATTCTATTCTCAGTCAGCCATTGCTCAAGCTGATCCAGCACCGTCGCACCGAGCAGATTCGGCTTTGCTGATTCGTACTCGCGCAGATCGACAATGAACAGCGGGCTGCCCAGTCGCCGGGCGAGATTCCGGGTTAGCGCCGTGCCGCCGGTCAGCGGCCCACCGGAGATGATCAGCGTCGCGTCCGAGTCGATGATGTTTCGCTCGGTCCGGATGGAATAATCGCGTTCGGATGTTTCGATCAGCGGGTAACGGTCCGGAATGCGGCCGTCTTCGGCGCGGCGTCCGAGCGGGCACCAGCCTCCGCAGGGTACGCCGGCTTGAAGCGCGACATCGAGTGCCGCTCGATCGACTCCCGTCTGGCCTCCGGAAACGATGCGTTCAATCACTGGCCCAACCTGACGTTCGAGGATCAGGCTGTCGGCAGCGCAAAGACGCAGAGCCACAAAGAATCGCAAAGCTTTCGCGCTCATTTGCGGCTCTGCGTCTTTGCGCTGAAGTCAGTTTCCAGTTCAGCGGCATCAGGCATCCTTTGAACTCGCCAGGCGATTACGGAACTCTTTCTGAAACTTCGCCACTTTGGGGGCGATCACGGCAGCACAGTAGCCCTGACCGGGATTCTGATTGAAGTAGTCTCGGTGGTACTCCTCGGCGGGGTAGAAGGTCGACGCGGGGGTGACTTCAGTGACGACCGACGAGGCAAACGCTCCTGAGGCGTCGAGTTCGCGGATGTACTGCTCCGCAAGTTCCCGTTGCTGTTCGCTGTGAAAGAAGATGCCCGACCGGTACTGAGTGCCGACGTCGGCTCCCTGTCGGTTCAGCGTCGTCGGGTCGTGCGTCTTGAAGAAGACGTCCAGCAGGTCGTGATACGAGACAACGTCGGGGTCGAACTCGATCTGCACGCACTCGGCATGTCCCGTCGAGCCGGTGCAGACCGTCCTGTAATCGGGATTCTCCAGCGAGCCGCTGATGTATCCAGGCATGACCGAGAGCACACCTCGAAGCTGCTGAAACACCGCTTCAGTACACCAGAAGCAGCCGGACGCAAATGTGGCAAGTTCAGTGGTCATAGCGGTCTCGAACCAGACAGTCGTTTTTCGGAGACAGGAGGAAGTTCAGTTCCAGTTTGAGAGTCGCTGTTTCGCGCGATCAATCTGTTCGCTGAGGGCGGCCCGGTCGTCGTCGGGGCACGAATTCAGCAGCGACTCCAGCAGTCGGATCGCGACGCCCGGTCGTTCGGCATTGATCGCGGTGATGCCGAGGTCGCGGCGTTCACGGTAGTCGGTCGGGTTGAGCGCGACGAGCCGGTTCTGGACTCGCCAGACAGACTGCCAGTCTTCCTGCCGGCTGTAGAGCACCTTCAGGTTGGTGAGCATCCGCGTGATAGTTGTTCGCGCATCGGCCGGGCCGAGCGAGCGTTTGATAACGGACTTCGGCAGACCGCTGATGTCGCGCAGCCAAGTGAGTGCTTCGTCGTAGGTGAGAATTCTCTGGCCGGCGAACGCATCGAGAAACAGCGTGCCTTCGGGAGCCTCGAACCGGGTCAGCACATGCAGCGGCGCGGCAACGAGTGACAGGTCGAGCCCGATCCGCTGGCACAGAGCGACGTACAGAACGGAAATGCTGATTGGAATGCCGCGGCGTTTTTCGATGACCTGGTCGAGAAAGCTGCCCTCGGCTTCCTGATAAGCATCCGGCGAGCCGACAATGCCCCACTCGCCCGCAACCGTACCGGCAATCTTCGAGACAAGTTCGCGTTCCGAGTACGCCTGAGCGACGAGTGGTCGCAGTTCGGCGGCGCGGCGGTCGATCCAGTCCAGCGTCTTCTGGATGTCGAGATCCGGCTGCGCATCGCGCGAAAGTTCGAGCGCGGCGGTGGCCAGATCGTGGACCGGCCGGCGCGCCAGCAGACGCGAGAATTCGGCATCGCGTGAATAGTCAAACTCGAAGGTCATCGACAGGCAGCCTTCCATGACGGCTCCGTTACAATGCTCAGGCCCCGCGCCGTGGAGAATCGAGATCGTAGCGTGGGCGCGAGAATTCGACTACGTTTGCCGGTTCGCCAGCACTGTCGTAGCGAAACGCGTAGAGAGTCCCGGCGGCCGTTTTCCGTCAAGCCATTCCGCCGAAAGTCCGCATGACTTTCACCCCTGCAGATAAAAACTACCGGAGTGTTCCCATGTCAGTTGGTCTGCCCATTGCCGGCCAGGAAACCTGCGAAGATCCGCTCGACCTGATGGAGGAGATCGACCGGCTCAAGAAGGAAACCGATACGACGATCCTCGCCCACTATTACGTCGACGGCGAAATTCAGGACGTCGCCGACTTCGTCGGTGACAGCCTGAAGCTGGCCCGCGACGCGACGACCGTCACGACATCTCGCATCCTGTTCAGCGGCGTCCACTTCATGGCCGAAACCGCGAAGATGCTCAACCCGGAGAAGACGGTCCTGATCCCCGACCTCAATGCTGGCTGCTCGCTCGCCGAAAGCTGCCGGCCCGAAGACCTGAAGATGTTTCAGGATGACCTGCGAGCCAACGGACACAACTTTGAAACAGTCGCGTATATCAACACATCAGCGGCGGTGAAGTCGCTCGTCGACTGGATTGTGACCAGCGGTAACGCCCGCGAAATCATTGATCGCGTGCCCGCTGACAAAGAGATTCTGTTCGTCCCGGATCAGCACCTCGGGCGGTACCTGTCCGAAGTCACCGGCCGCAAGATGATCCTGTGGCCGGGTTCGTGCATGGTTCACGAAATCTTCAGCGTACAGGATCTGCTCCGCGCGAAACGGAACAACCCGGGCAGCGAAGTCGTGGCGCATCCCGAGTGTCCGCACAGCATCCTCGAACATGCAGATTTCATTGGCGGGACCGAGGCCATCCGGAAGCACGTGATGGCGGTCGCCGAGCCGCACACGTATCTCGTTGCGACCGAAGCGAACATGATCCATCCGCTGGAAAAAGCGGCCCCGCAGCACAGGTTCGTCCCCGTGCCGGGAGTCATGACTTCGACCGGCGAGACCTGTGCCTGCAACCGCTGCCCGCACATGGCCCTCAACACGCTGCAGGCCGTCCGCAACTGTCTGCGCGACGGCAAACCGGAAATCGAATGGCAGCCGTTTTTCGACAAGGCCCGCGATGTCGTGGCAAAAAGTCTGCTGAAGTAGGGTGCTGTCGAGGTCTCCGCTGGCACACACGGTTTCGCAAACCCGATGATGTGCATC
The DNA here is from genome assembly GCA_016124895.1 of bacterium. Taxonomy (GTDB): domain Bacteria; phylum Planctomycetota; class Planctomycetia; order Planctomycetales; family Planctomycetaceae; genus JAPOLP01. The sequence goes on along the minus strand of WGMU01000188.1, from coordinate 21,422 downwards.
AACACTCGGAACGAAACCGTTCGAGTTGACTGCGACCGACGACGCAACGCACAGGCAGCTCACGCCTGGCAGAGAGCTTAGAAACGACCGCTGACTTGCGGCCTCGCTTTGCTGGACACAGCCGACACCCGGCCCAATCGTGGTGCCGTCGCCACTGCAAGACTGTCATTCGACGGATTCGGTCACGGGCTGCGGTTTCAATGAGCCGGAAACGCGAGGCGTCAGGCCTTTCTTTGCAACCATCAGCGTCGCCACCGCGTCGACGCCGTGGGCAAAGAACAGAATCAGCGCGACATCGACGGCCACATCGGCCACCGACGCAGCGTCACTGACAATCGCAATGATGAAAAACCACGTGAGCAGATAACCGAAGATCTCCATCACGGCCAGCGGATAGTGCTTCATCAGAAAGTCGCCCCACGCCGGAAAGATCAGGCTCCGGATCGCGACCTGCGATGGTTTCCAGAAAGTCGTCCCGCAGTCATCGCATGCGTAGAGATGCCGGGGAACGGCCTGATAGCAGACGTTGCACAGAAACTCGCGTGACTGCGAAGTCTCCGGGTCGAAGCCATGCTTCTGGTAGGTCTCGACAGCCTGTTCAAACAGCGGCGGCATCGTCTTGCGGTCCAGTTTGGTAAAGCCAGTGAACTTCAGCTTCTTCCCGTCGCGCAGCTTCAGATTCAGCACTCCGGAAAAGCCGGCTTTCGCTTTATCGATCTGACTGTAATAGATCATCCAGAAGGTGTGTTTGGGGACTCCTTTGGAATTGGAGTTGATCATGATCAGTCGCAGATTCGTGACGACGAACACAGTTTGATTGATCATGTTGGCCCAGAGGCCGCCGATGAACTGAGCTTCGAGCAGCGAATACTGAACTCCCTTGGCGACGTAGAGAATCTCTTCACCGGCACGCAGCAGGTCGGACAGGCATGGCTCGATGTTCCTGATCAGTTTGACTTTGTTTCTGATCTCTTTCCTGACTCCCCAGCCTTCCAGTTTTGGAAACATTGACGACAGGCGGTAAGGGATCGCCTCATCCAGCGTCAGGCTCAATTCTGCCAGCTTGTTCTGAACGGCAACTGTCGGGTCAACCGGTTCACGGTCAAGGTGTTCGTCACTCATGGGAAATGATTCCAGACAATTTCAGAGAAGGTCCACTGGCAGTTTGATTCCACAGATCTGGCTTGCGTTCCCGACACATCGCTCAGCGAGTCCGCTTTCTATCGTTTGCTGAAGTAGTTCTATCGTTCGTTGAAGAAGATGACCAGATTCTTTGTCTGGCGGGCGGCGGCGACGATGTCGATGCGGCCGTCAGCGTTGAGGTCGGCGGCTTTGATGTCTTCAACAGCAACTTTCTCGGCCGAGATCCGCTGGTCCCGCCACCTGGTCGCGTTTTTGTCGAGCGGTGTGAACAGCTTGATGCCCGGCACGCCGGGATCGTTCATCGCGCGCCAGCCGACGACGATCTGATCGGAACCGACTCCCAGATAGTCCGCGCAGGCCAGAGCGTGCCCGTCTTTCAACTGGTTGTCGAGAACAGTCACCTGGTCCCAGAGGGCGCCGTTCTTTTCAGGTTGCGAATAGACAGCCGACGTCGAGCCGTGCATTGGCTCGATCGTCACGATGAAGCGTTTGCCGTTGGGCAGCCGGCCGTCGCGAATCTCGCCCGCGAAGTTCTTCGTCAGTTGAGTTGCAGCCCAGTCGCCGTTCTGCCGGTCGAGATGCCAGACGCCTTCCTTCCCGGCCATGATCAGTTCCTCTTCCGGATCGTCATCCCAGTTGACCGGATGGAAATTGTGCGACAGGTGCAGGAAATCGCAGACGACGCTGAACTTCCACTCGTCACGCGGATTCGCCGGCCGGAAGTATTCGAGCACGCGCAGTCCGGGGCCGTTGCCATCGACGCTGCCGCGTCCGCGCAGCGGCTTCACGACAAGCTGATACTGGTTGTCCAGACCGCGGACCCAGTGCATGCGATGCGTACTCGGTTCGTTGTGCAGCCGAACTGGCGTCCAGAGCTGTGTCCGGTCCTCAGGCGGAATGAGATAGAAGACCGCACCGTCCTTGACACTTTCGCGATAGTTCCACTGGCCGCCGACCGCGATCTCGCATTTCCCGTCGCCGTCGATATCGCGAGCTGTCACGCAAACGTTGTCCCGCTCGGTCAGGTCGCGGGCGATGATGTGTTTCGTCCACTGCGGAGCCTGGTACCACTGAATCGTGCTCTTATCCGCCAGAACGATATCCGTCTTCCCGTCGCCGTTCACGTCGGCCATCTGCAGACCGTAACCGATTTCGATCTGATCGATCTCGACGGCCTTCCATTTGAACTCGGGAGGCTCGTCCGCACGGACGGATGTCACCAGAGTGGCGGTCAGCAGCAGCGTCAGCAGTGTCTTGTTCATAAGGAAACGCTCTGTAGAAAGTGTGGTCAGGAACGTGCCGAAAGAATCTGCAACGAGTCCGAAGCAAGTCTGCGGAATCAGCCGGCACGTGCCAGCGTCCGGTTCCACTCGATGCAGCAAAGATCGGACGCTGGCGCGTGCCGGCTGATCCTGACGGCTCCGCAATCGGCTGGCTACTTCCGGCCGACGCAGTACAGCTTCTTCGTCGAACGCAGGAAGAGTTGCCCGGCGCTGGGTGTGATCGATGCGCGAAAGATTTCGTCGTCGCCCGCTGTCAGCGTATTGCGGCTGACGATGTCGAGCTGCTTGCCGGGGCGAATGATGAGAGCCTCGCCTTCTTCCGCGATAAACGCGGCCAGCCCGTCAAAGGCGACGGGGCTGGCCGAATGGTTGCCGCCGATGCGTTCCTGCCAGTACTGCTCGCCGGTCTGTGCGTCGTAGCAGGTCAGGATGCCTCCTTTCTGGCTCATGATCAGCACGAAGTCACCAATGACGATGGGCGATGGCAGGTCGCGGCCTTTGCGCTGCACGCCCCACTTCTTATGCGAGGCCGTCACGTCCCCGCTGCCGCCCGGCTGCAGCGCGACAGTCTCACCGGGCCGACCGGGTACGACATACAGCAGTCCGTTGGCGGGAGTCACTGTCGGCGTGCCTCGGCCTTTCGAGCCGGTCGTCTGCCAGAGCTGTTTGCCGGACTTCGGGTCGTAAGCGCGGACGCCGGTCTCCCCCTGCAGAACGATTTCGCGGCGTCCGGACGTTTCAATCAGCACGGGAGTGCTCCAGCCACGCAGGCTTTCGCGTGGAGTCCGCCAGGCGTCTTTGCCGGTCTTTGCGTCGACGGCCAGCAGAAACGAATCGCCTTCCGAATCGCAGTTCTGAATCACCAGATCGTCCACGAGCACCGGACAGGCTGCCGTGCCCCACGGACTCGGGAAGTCACCGAGATTCCGATTCCAGACCAGATCGCCATCGACACTCAGGCAGAACAGGCCGCCGCCTTTGCCGAAGAAGGCATAAACACGTTCGCCGTCTGTCGCACATGTCGCCGACGCCCAGCCGTTCATTTTGTGAGTCGGCTCGGGCTCGCCCTTCCACAGCGACTTCTGCCAGAGAATTTTTCCACTGCGGCGATCGGCACACAGGATCACTCGTTCGCGTCCACCATCCAGTGCTGTCGTCAGAAAAATCCGATCGCCCCAGATCACCGGCGAGGATTGCCCATCACCCGGCAGGTCGGAACTCCACAGCACGTTGCTGTCATTCCACTCGTGCGGGAATCCCGTTTCGAGCGAATGCCCGGTCTGCAGTGGACCGCGCCAGCCCGGCCAGTTCGAATCGGCCTGCGCGACGACGGGACTGGATGCAGCAACTACACAGAGAACAACGACAGGCAGATAAGCAGCGAGGGGAATGCGAACCACAGTGACGACTCCACACAGAAGTTTCGGGGATACTCAGCAACTCAGAGTGACCGCAGTTGTCATTGAGATCTGACGCAAAGGCACGAAGACGCAAAGCTTCACAGCGCGGCGGAGCCGCAATTCAGGTATCTCAGTCACAGATAAACACAGATGGTCTGGACATGGAGTGTGTCGGCAACAAATTCCCGATTGGTCAGTTGGGTGCCACTGCTGGCTTGCCCAGCAGTGCTCTGAATGCACTCGAATCCACACTGCTGGGCAAGCCAGCAGTGGCACCCCAGGCGACCAGTTTCTTGTCAGAAAAACAAGTTGTTGCTGGTGAGCAACGCAAAGTCTTTGCGAATCTTTGCACCTTCGCGCCTTTGCGCTGAAATGACACGCTGATCGTCCTGACGTTTTCGAGACGTTGTTTCGGGTAGAGTCCACTGTCACGCGGAGCATCCCGCGCCCTCCGTTAACTCATCTGTGTGAATCTGTGCCCATCTGCGGCTGAGATTCAGACCAGAGACTCAACCCTGAGCCTGTCACAAGCCGACTTGACGCGGCTTAGTTGGGCAGCGCCACTTTGGTTGCCGTACAAGCACGAAGCGCAAGCGAGTGAATCCGTTACGTCAAATACACTCGCTTGCGCGTCGTGCTTGTATTCTCGTCTCCGGCGTCAAAGTGGCGCTGTCCAATTAGTCAATCGCCGAGTCAGTACTGCCGGAAATAGCGTCGCGGATCGCGCTGCGTTTGGCGAGGCAGCCAGTAGGTCGGCGTCGAACGATCGATCTTCAGCCGCAGCGCGTCGCGATGTTTCAGCCGCATCAGAACGCCCAGCGGCCACACGAGCAGATAAAAAACCGCGGCAAGAATCGTCGTCGACACCACGAAAGCGATCGGACGGACGGCGATCATCCAGCCGACGAAAACCGGCCGGATCAGTCGCGGCGCGGCGAGCCCGATCAGGCCGAGCGTGACACCGATCCCGAGCACAAGCTGCGCGGCAGACACGGACTCCAGTCTCCACGCAATCAGGCCGCTGAAGACGATCAGCAGACCGCTGAAAATCCGCAGGTCACGTTGCGGCGGGTTCCGGTTGATTTCGACAAAAACCATGTGACTCGATTCTGGTGAGAGGAACGATTGCTGGAGAACCACGTCTGGCTGCTTCCCGGTGCAGCTCACTCCTGCATCAGACGGATGTCTGCTTCGATCCCGCGCAGCCGGACGGCATTGTTCCGGCGATGGCTGAGTGAGTCGAGACAGACCCGCATTTCGCTGTCGGGCACGACGGCTGACTCAGGCTGACGTGCTCGCTCGTCAGTGACTCGCAGCCACTCGTCGAGTCGCTGTTGCTGCAAGGCGACGAGCATTGCCTGATGTGCCGGCGTGCTCGCCAGATTGCGAATCTCATCGGCGAGTGAGCCTGCATCGACCACGCGAACGCTCGCGCCGGCCAGCTAATTGGACTACGCCGCTTGCGGTTGCCGTACAAGCACGAAGCGCCAGCGAGTGAGTCAGTGAGGTCAAACACACTCGCTGGCGCTTCGTGCTTGTCTCCGCGCAGATTTCGCCAAAGTGGCGCCGGACAGAAACCCGCAGCGACCCCGCGACTGTCGTGAGAGACGAGTTTGACCAGTCTGACAGATCGCACCCGTTACTCCACTCAGACATCTCGCGCGTGCCACCACTCGTCAGCAGCAGATTCGCACGGTTCCGTTGGACTGTTTTCACCAGCACGGGCATCCGCATTGCCTTTCCGGGTCTGTGGTGCGGCCAGTCAAACATAACTGGTCGCATCAAAACAGTGTGTTTTCTGAGGTGTGGAGTCTGTGTCAATGGGATTGAGCGCCACTGCGCGGCATCGCAATGGCGCTAACGGCGTTACTTCCAGGTAACAGCACGTCACGCAGTCATGCTGCCACAACGCCATACAAAGAGGGTTTGACAGGTTGTGATGGAAGCCGACCTGGAGGGATGAGGTCAGTGCGGGCCACCCGGCCTCGCCAGTACGGAACGGTTCCGGGGTTCGTCCCGGTTGAGGTCTACGCACCTGGCCGTTCCGGCGACCGCTGGTCACCAGCTCGTCTGGCAACCAGCGATCGACTGATCGAAGCGAACTCTGCGGGGGCAGGAGTCGCTTCGATCTGATCTGAGCTGTGCGAGGCCGGGAACCGTCCTCCACGGAGTGGGCTGATCGCTCGGCGCGGGTCTCCTGACCCCGCCGGAGACGGACCGCAGGTCTCCAGTCCAACCGACTGGCGGCCACTCAGCAGGAGCGGGATGGAGACCTTCGGTCGAGACAGATGCGGGGTCTAGAGACCTGCGCACAACACGGCAAACAAGTCACTCAACCCACCGTAGCCAACAGTTCGGCGCAGGTCCCCGGACGTCGCCGCACCAGGGCACAGGGCATTTTTTCAGCTAAGGACCGACGAACATGCAGCTTCGCAACTGGCTTGGGTTTTATGAGAACTTCGCGGCTCGCATCAACTGGGTTCGACGGGCTCGTCGCTTCCTGAACCGCAAGGCTCGGGTGGGCGCACCTGGCTATGTCATGCCCGGCCAGTCCAGCAGCTACGGCCCCAGCCGCTGGCTCTCGTCCCCGCGGATGCGCCGCGCACTGCAGAAGCAGACTTACTACGCCGCCGCGATCGGCAATACCGAGCGGCTGGAAGACCGCACGCTGCTGGCAGCGTTCGGTGCGGCAGTCGACACGACGAATGAGGATATCGAAGTCGAACTGACGTTTGCCGAACTGGCCGCTCAGGGTGACGAAGCCGACGTGGACGGCACAGTGACGGCGTTTGTTGTGCAGGCTGTCTCGACCGGCACGCTGAAGATCGGGACCTCGGCAGGAGCGGCGACTGCGTTCGCGATGGGCTCGAACGACACTATCGACGCGACACACAACGCGTACTGGACGCCGGCCTCGAACGCCAACGGCAGCGGCCTGAATGCGTTCACGGTGAAGGCGAAAGACAACAGTGGAGCCCTGTCATCGTCCGCGGTCCAGGTGACGGTCGATGTGAATGCGGTGAACGACGCTCCAGTGGCGAGCGGTAGTGCGACTCTGGCGGCGGTGAATGAAGACACGGCGGCTCCGGCGGGCGACACCGTGTCGAACCTGTTCGGCGGGAACTTCTCGGACGCGACGGACAACGTGAGCGGCGGATCGAGTGCGGACGCGCTGTACGGCGTGGCGATCACGGCGAACGCGGCGACGGGCGCTCAGGGCACGTGGCAGTACTTCAGCGGGAGCTGGATGAATCTGCCGGCGGTCAGCACGGGCGCGGCGCTGGTGGTCAAGTCGGCGGACAGCCTGCGGTTCGTGCCGGCGTCGGACTTCAACGGCACTCCGGGCGTATTGACGGCCACGCTGATCGAAACGGGTGGCGCGACTCCGGCCACGGGCACCGCGGTCGACATCAGCGCTGGCGGAGCCACCGGTGGAATCACGATCTACAGCGCCGCATCGGTGACACTGAGCACCAGCATCACAGCGGTGAACGACGCTCCGTCGATCACGCTGGCGGGGAATCAGACGGTGGATCAGGGGACTGGTGCGCATTCGGTGTCAAACTTTGCGACGGGATTCTCGGCCGGGCCGGCGAACGAGAGTTCGCAGATGATCGCCGACTTCATTGTCTCGAATGACAACAACGGCCTGTTCTCCGTCCAGCCGGACATTGCCAACAACGGCACGCTGACATTCACTCTGGCGGCCGGTGTCAACGGAACGGCGACGGTTACGGTGCAGGTGCAGGACGATGGAGGTGTCGCGAACAGCGGGGTCGACACGTCGACGGCTCAGACGTTTGACATCACGGTCACGCCGGCTCAGACGACGGTGACGCTGTCGGGATCAACGCTGACGATCACCGACGCCGACGGCGGCAATTCGGCGGACGACCTGACGATCAGCTACTCAGGCGGCACGTACACGCTGACGGACGCGGGTGGATTGAAGATCGACGCCTCGACCGTTTCCGGTTCGACCGGCAGTGGCACGGGAACGATCACGTTCCCGGACACAGGTATCAGCTCGATCGTCGTCAACACACTGGCTGGCAACGACAAGCTGACGATCGGTAGCGCTCTGCCGGACACGCTGACATTCAACGGCGGAACCGGCAGTGATGAACTGGACATCTCGGCCAATGCCAGCAGTGCGGCACTGTCGGCTCTGGATGCGAATGGCGCGGACGGATCGTTCGGCAGCGACGCGTTTACCGACGTGGAAACGTTCACAGGAGCTGCGGGTGGGACGCTGACGGGTCTGGATGCGACGTCGACGTGGGGTCTGGACGGCTCGCCGACGTACACGAGCGCCGGGAATTCTGTGGCGTTCAGCGGCTTCGGAACGCTGCAGGGCGGCACCGGCGTCGACACGTTTAATGTCAGCGCGAACAGCGCCTTCGTTCTGAAGGGTGGAGATGGCAATGACATCTTCAACTTTACGGGCGGCACACTGACTGGTGGTGTTCTCGGCGAAGTCGGCAACGACACCTACAACCTCAACGGCGGTTCAATCACCGGATCGATCACCACCGGCCTGCAGAATGACACTGTGCATGTCATTCAGGCAGCGACGATTTCCGCGGGGATCTCGGGTGCTGCGGGCGGCGGCAATGATCTCTTCGACATCGACGCGAAACTGACGACCAGCGGTCTGACCGGAGGTGGCGGTACCGACACGCTGCAGGGCGACGCCATTGATGACGTGACGATTACGGCACTTTCCAGCACAGCTCAGAAGGTGGCTTCTGGAACCGAAGCGGATATCACCGGTGGCTTCTCTGAAATTGAAGTCATCATCGGCAACGGGGGCTCTCTGACGGGTCTGAATGCGGGCGCGACGTGGACGATCGACGCGGCTCCGGACTACATGAGTGGCGGGAATTCCGTCGGTTTCAGCGGGTTCAGCACACTCAACGGTGGCAGCGGTGATGACCAACTGGTCGTCACGGCGAACAACGCCATCAGCCTGACGTTCAACGGCGGAACTCAGACCAGCAGCGATTCCATCGTCATCAATGGCGACGATACCGACGACGCTGTCGTGTCGAGCCCGACCGGTGCGAGCGCCGGCAGTCTGGCGATCGACTTCAACACCGGCGGCACCGACGCCACGATCACCTACACCGGTCTGGAGCCGATCGACATCGTCGACGTACCGGACGTCACGGTGAACGGCACCTCGGGAGCAGACACGATCAGCATCGGCAACGGCACGCTGATCGACGGGAGTACCGCCGCGATCGCTGTCACGTCTGCGCAGTTCGAGGATCACGCGATCCGCAACGCCACGAATCTGACGATCAACGCCGGTGGTAACGACGACACGGTCACGCTGAACGCCTCGACGGGTTCGAGCAGCCTGGTCGACAACGTGACGGTCGATACTGGAGCGGGCAGCGGCGATTCGGTCTCGGTGGCCGGAGCGTTCAACTTCAGCGGCGGCACAGTCGAAATCGTCAGCAGCGGCACGATCACCGACGGCGGCGGTTCAATCATGGCGAGCAATCTGGCTCTGACCGCAGTCAGTGGTGCCGGCGCCAGCGGCAATGCCATCGAAACGGCCGTCAGCAACCTCGAAGCCAGCGGTGGTTCGGGCGGCATATATGTCAGCAATACCGGTGATGTAACGATCGGCAGCGTCAGCGGCGCGCTGAGCGGATTGTCTGCCACAAATGCGAACATCAGTGTGACAGCGGCCGGTTCGGTCACGGTCAGTGAGGCAATCGACAGTAACGGCGGCAATGTGGACCTGACGGCGACGACGAACATACTTGTCAACGCCGATGTCAGCAGTGATGGTGGCAACATCACACTCAATTCCGACAGCGATCAGGCGGCGACACCGGGTGGGGCCATCAAAATTGACGGGGCTGTAATTGCCAGTTCGGGCGGCAGTATTGTCCTGGGTGGTGGCGTGGATCCGACGACTGCACCGGCAATTGGATCGGCCACGACACTCGGACGCGGGGTCCGGATCGAGGGTGCGGGTGCCTCGATCAACTCCAGTGGCGGCAACATCTCGATCCGAGGCAAGGGGCTCGATGGTGGATCGACTTCGGTCTCAGCAGGCGTGGCAATCGACAAGCCGGTTTCGTCCGGAGCCGGGCCGATCACAATCGTTGGCACGGGTGGAAGCACATCAGGATTTGGCAACTATGGCGTCGTGCTCTCGAACGGAACAATTACGTCGACCTCCGGCAACATCTCTGTCACAGGGACGGCAGCAGGCACTGGCACTTCGGAAACAGGTGTGTATCTGGCGCTGACAAGCTCAATTTCGACGGCCACTGGTGCGATTGATGTGACCGGGACCGGAGCAGCAACTGGAAGTGGAACCGGCAATTACGGCATCCTGCTGGCCAACAATGCAAACACGATTGAATCGACGGGGAGCGGTTCGATTACGTTGACCGCCACGGCTGGGGCCGCCTCGACCGACCTGCAGACCAACGCAACATCGGCCACTATTGGTGGAGCGTCTGATTCAGGCTTCATCACGCTGAATGCGAACAGTATTGCATTTTCGGCAACGACGATTGTGCAAAGCACCGGCCAGTTAACTATCCAGCCGCGGACGGCGAGCACGAATATCAACCTGGGCGCAGGCGCGACCGACAGCGGCCTGCAGCTTGACGATACCGAACTGGGCTTCCTGCAGGACGGGTTCAGCTCGATCACGATTGGGTCGGCTTCCGGGACGGGGACGGTCAATGTCAATGCCTCGACGTTTACGGATCCGGTGACGATTCAGTCTCCGATGGGAGCCGGCGCGATCAATGTCAACGGCACGCTGTCCGGCACGGATGATGCCTCGATCACGCTCGATGGTCCGGGGGCGACGACGACTCTGAGTGCGAATATCACGACCGAAGGCCAGAACATCACGATCAGTGACAGCGTCATCGTCGCGGCGGATGTCTCGATCGACACCACTCAGAACGGCCAGACCGCCGGAGCGAACGTCTCGGTTTCCGGCACGATCAACGGCGACGGGACGGACGACGATGACCTGACGATCGACGCCGGCACCGGCGGCACGATCACGATCGACGGAGCCATCGGCGCGACCAACGAACTCGACAACCTGACACTGAACGCCGCGGGAGCAAGCGTAGCTCTCAACGGCGGTGAGGTCTCGACGATCAACGATCAGACCTACAACGTCGACGTGACTATCAGCGCCGACACGACCATCAATGCGAATGATGTGACGTTCAACGGAACGCTCGACAGCATCGATGCGACGGCTCGCGCATTGATCGTCAACGCGGACGGGGTGACATCGTTCAACGGCACGGTGGGCGGGACGAACGATCTGAAGTCCATCACGACAGACGCAGCAGGCCGCACGGACATCGGAGCGGACATCAACACGAACGGCTCGACGATCACGTTCAATGACGACGTTCTGATCACAGCCAATACGACGATCACCGAAGCCGGCAGCGGGGACGTGACGTTCAACGGTGCGGTCGACAGTGCGGCGGCGGCTCAGTACAGCCTGACCGTCGACACCAATGGCGGAAAGACGATCTTCAACGGCGCGGTCAACAGTGATGCTCAGGGAGCACTCTCACACGACAGCGGCCTGGCCCGCATCATCACGGCGGACAATCTGCAGTTTAATGCCAGCGGGTCATCAGCAGCGATTACGTACAACATCGACGGCACCGGTGCCGGCACGACCTATGACCAGCTTGACGTGACCGGCTCAGTCGACCTGGGGAATGCCACGCTGAACGTCGACTGGGGCTTTACGCCGTCAGCCGGTGACGAGTTCATTCTGATCGACAACGACGGCTCGGCCGACGCCGTGACCGGGACGTTTAACGGACTGGCCGACGGCGCCATCGTCACCATGAACGCCGGAACGACGGGCACGTCCGGACTGGTTGGACGGATCAGCTACTTCGCGGGCGACGGCAACGACGTGGCCATCGTCATTGACGAAACTACGGCGGTCGCCGGTCCAGCCGACGATCCAGACAATATGAATGCGGTGTCCGTCGTGATCGTCGACGACACCGTGCAGGTCATTGATGACGGGATGGTGATCAGTGCTCAGCCGCTGGGTGGAGTCACCAACCTGCAGATCGACGGCGTGACGGGTGACGACGATGCGGTCACGATCGACTTTGACGCCAACCCCGGCCTCCTGACTCTGAACACGATTACGGTCAACCTGAATGCGGGCAGCGGTGATACCAACGACGACATCTCCATTGTCGTTGGCGGCGAGGTCCTGACGCTGGATCTGCTGAACCTGACCGATGGCAACCTGACGATCGATGGCGGTCCGGTCATCCAGTTCCGAGGCATCAGCCAGAACACGATCAGCCTGGGTGGGACTCCGGCGGCACTGATCATCAACTTCAGTGCCCCGACGGACGCCATTGTCTTCGATGACGATGCGATGGCGGGATTTTCTCATGTGACCGGGACCGGCTTCGTCTCGACGATGTTTGCGAATCCGTCGACCAGTCTGACGGTCAACCTTGATGGCGACGGCAATACGGTGACGTTCACGGACCTGGACGCGAACTTCAATCCGTCCAGCGGCGTGACCATCAACGGGGGCGCCGGCGACGATGACATCACGATCAACGACCTGGGCGACACATTCGGTCACAGCACGACCGGTGCGCTGACAGTCGATGCGATGGGTGGAACGAGCGACAGCCTGACGTTCGGAACGACAGCCCCGAGCCTGGCCTCACTGAGTGCCGCTGCGGAGACGATTAACGTCAACGTGGCTTCGGTCACGACCAGCGGCAACCAGACTTACACCGGCGACATCGCGCTTGGCACGGATGCAGAACTGGATGGTGACAATGTTGGAGTGACCGGCGGCATCAGTGGTGCGCATACGCTGACGCTGGACGGGGCGAGTTCGGTGGATGTGTCCGGCACGGTCAGCACCACGAACCTGACGACGCAGACCGCCGCCACGATCGGCACGGTGAATATCGCCGGCGCTCTGGTGGCCGGTGGTGGGACTCTGACGACGGACGTGGGAGGCATCTCTGCGGCGTCAGCAACGACCACGGTGGCACTCAGCAGTGCCGCGGGCGTCGCGGTCACCGGAAACACCACCAGCTTCGGCGGCAACGTGACAGCGGTCGGGACGATCAATCTGGACGATACGGACGGCGTGGTCATCACGGCGAATGTTGAACTGGATGGTGCGGACGTCGATGTCGAAAGCGGCATCAGCGACGGGGCCGGCAGCTTCATCCTGACGCTGGATGGCTCGACATCGGTGGACGTGGCGGGCGCCATCACGACTCAAAACCTGACGACGCAGACGGCCGCGACAGTCGATTCGATCAACATCGCCGGCAATCTGAGCACTTCGGGCGGTCTGCTGACGGTCGACAACGGCGACGCGGTGATCGGCGGCAATGCAACGACCGGCACTGCGGTGACGGTCAGCGCCGGCAAGTTCCAGGTGGATGGTGATTCCAGTCTGGGCGGCACGGTGACGGCCAGCGGCGACATCGACCTCAACGATTCCGACGGGGTCGTGATCACGGCGAACGTCGAACTGGACGGTGACAATGTGGACGTATCGAGCGGCATCAGCGACGGGGCCGGCAGCTTTACCCTGACGCTGGATGGGGCCACGTCAGTCGACGTGATGGGCGCAATCACAACGCAGAACCTGACGACGCAGACGGCCGCGACGGTCGATTCGATCAATATCGCTGGCAACCTGATCGTTGGCGGCGGCACCCTGACGACGGATACGGCTGGAGTGGTCGTCGGCGGGACTGCCACAACAACAGCCGCCATCAGCAGCGCGACAGGAGTCTCCGTCGGCGGGACGAGCGATCTGGGCGGCGCTGTGACGGCGAGCAGTGGCAGCATCGCGCTGGGTGACACGACGGCGGACGACGTGACACTGACGGCGAACGTGGTGCTGACGGCGAGCGGGACGGTGGCTCTGGCTGGCGGCGTGGACGGTAACTTCGACCTGACGTTCGCGGGTTCCGGCGGGAACGACGTGGTCGAGACGATCGGTTCGACGATCAACAACCTGTCGGTCACGGCGGGCGCTCTGACGGCGGGAACGATCGACATCGACGGCAATCTGAACGCGGACACGGCGGTGAGCACGGATACGGGTGCGATCACGGTCGACGGCAACGTGGACACGGAAAGCACGCTGATGTCGGCGCTGGGTGTCACGGTGCTGGGGACGAGCGATCTGGGCGGCGCTGTGACGGCGAGCAGTGGCAGCATCGCGCTGGGTAATGCCACCACGGATACGATCACGCTGACGGCCAACGTCATGGTGAACTCGTCCGCAAACAACGGCGGCATTGATTTCGCCGGGAATGTGCTGGGCGACTTCCTGCTGACCGTTGCGGCCGGTACCGGGACGGTGGACTTCCTGCACACCGTCGGTGCGACGACGCCTCTGAGCGGGCTGACAGTCAGCTCGGCGGGGACGTTGAACTTCGACAACACGGTGGCCGTCGACGATGAAGGCATCGACATCACGGCCGGAGCCGTCAGCTTTGACAACACAGTGACGACGACGAATGGCGGTACGGTCGAAGTCACGAACAGTGGCACACTGAGTACGCTCGCGGCTGCGGACATGACACTGGATGGCGCGTTCACACAGAACGGGTCAGGGGCTGTCAATCAGGCGGGTGATATCACGACGACGGCTGACAACATCACATTCACCACGGCGGTCACTCTGGGAGCCAACGTGGCTCTGAGTACCGGCGCGATGGGTGGTGACGTGACGTTCATGTCGACGATCAATGACGATGGCGCGACAAGTAATCGCACTCTGTCCGTCACGGGCGGCACAGGGACTGTCGACTTCCAGGCTGCGATCGGCTCAGGTCAGGCACTCGCCGGACTGACGATCGTTTCGGCCGGCACGGCAGACTTTGAAAGCACAGTTGGCGTTGACGCGTTGAATCTGGCTGTCACAGCCGGCATCGTGAACTTCGACAACACGGTGACGACGACGAACGGCGGCACAGTCACGATTACCAACAGCGGCCTGCTGACGATTGCCGCGGCCGGCGACTTCAATCTGGATGGACTCTTCCTGCAGAACGGGACCGGCACCGTTTCGACGGCGGGCGATATCGATACCACAAACGACAATGTGACGTTCACCACGGCTGTCACGCTGACCGGCAATGCCGACATCGACACGAACACGGGTGCGGGCACGATCCTCTTCAGTTCGACCATTGCCACTGGGGGCAATGATCTGGCGCTGGACGCTGGAGCCACCGGCAATGTGACGCTCAGTGGTTCCATCACCGGCGGCGGCGATCTGACGGTTCGCGACGGGGCGACGCAGAGCTACCAGGTCATCACGGTCGACAGTGTCGATATCCAGAGTTCCTCGACCAGCGTGACGTTCAACGACACGGTGACGGTGTCGGCGAACAATGCCACCGGCACGAACGCTCTGAAGACGACCGCGGCCGGCACGATCACGGTCGACGGTGCGATCGTGGCGACGGCGACGACCGATCTGAACATCGACCTGGATCCGACCGACGTCAACGTCAACGCGGCGATGACGGCAACCGGCGATATCGACATCACAGCCAGCAACAATGTGACGATCGACGCGGTCACTGTGCGGGCGGATTCGGATTCGATGGGTGGCGGGACGCTGACGATCACGGCCGACGACGACACCAGCGGTGCGGGCGACATCTCGGCAGCGGATGGTTCTACCCTGCGTGGCCACACGGTCTCGCTGAGCGGCGAGAACATCACGACGGACGTCGTGACGGCCGACACCGGCGACGCCACGTTTACGGCGGCCAACGAAGTCACGCTGAACGACACCACGACGGCGACGACGGCTCAGGTGGTCGTGACCGCGACGGATGATGACGTCAACATCAACGCGACTGTCTCGGCCGGCACGAACGTCGATATCGATGCGACGGCCGGTTCGGTCCTGCAGACGGCAGGTAATATTCTGGCCGGCGGCAGTGTGTCGCTTGATGCTGGTACGGCGATCGATCTCGACGGAACGATTGGAGCCACAACGGCGATCGGAACCAGCGTCAGCATCGCAACGAATATCAATACTCCGAACGTCACGATTGACGGCGACGTTACCGCGAACGGTGCGGTGACGATCGGCGGCGCGAATCTGACCGGCAGCGTCACGATCGGTGGCGCTGGCTCCGCGACCGACATCACGGCGGATGCCAACGCTAGCGGAGCGGAAGACCTGACGATCCGCGCGGATGGAGCCGTCAGTCAGCAGACGGCCGGCAGCGATCTGATCGGCCACTCCGGCGGAGTGTCCATCACATCCGATGCCAGCACCGTCAGTGTGATCAGCGTTGACTCGGACGGAGCGAACCAGCTCACCTCAGTCGCAGCGAACAACAGCGGAACCGCGGCGATCATCATTCATGCCAACGGAACAGCAACGGTCGCCGGCATCAATTCAGTCGGTGGAAACGGTACGATCGAAATCGTTTCCGATAGCGCCTCGATCGCCCTGGGTGACGTCAACGCCGGAACTGGAACAGCGTTTCTCGAAGCCGGTCTGGCCGTCACGGACAACAACGCAGCGTCGACGAACATCACGGCCACCAGTGCCGCGATCACCGCGACGACAGGCATCGGCAGCGGAGCTGCAGGTGCGGAACTCGAAACAACGGTTGCCACGCTGGCCTTCAGCAATGCAACAACCAGTGGTGACGTGCAGATCGTCAACTCGGGCGCGCTGACAATCGGCACTGTCGGTCTGCAGACGTCTTCCAGCAACACTGTTGGCAACGTCGCGCTGCAGGCCGCCAGCCCGATTACGTTTGCTCACGACACGACCGCCAGCGGAGACATTCTCGCTCAGGCGATTGATGACGTTGCTGGCACGGCGACCAACACGGACAACATCACGGTTAACAGTGCTGTGACCGTCGAGTCGACCGGGGCGGACGTGACGTTCGAGGCGGGTGACCGGATCGTGACCATGGGCGGATCGTTCGTCACCGCTGCCGGGAACATCGTGTTCGATTCCGGCTTTGGCGATACCGACGGTGACGGCTCAATGAGCCTCGACGGAACGATCTCGGCCGGCACAACGGTCGAACTGGACCTGAACGCTCTCGGCACAGCCACTCAGCCAGGCACCGGCACACTGACCGGAACGAACCTGCTGCTGTTCTCGACCGGGACGAATTTCCCGTCGTTTGCACTGAGCACCAGCCTGACAAACAACTTCACCAATCTGGCGGCGTCGACGACTGGTGATGTCTTCTACCGCGAACTGAACAGCATCAACATCGACACTGTCAGCAACGTCAGCATCGCAGGCACGACGTCGGGCATCAGCACGGGCGTCGGACTCGTCGGCCCGAACACGGGTGGCGAAGTCAACATCTCAGCGATCAACGGAACAATCGACGTCAATCAGCCGATTGATACGCGACCGCCAATGATGGGTGGCACCGGCAAGATCACGATTACCGGCGCAGTGACCGTCGATGCGATGATCTATGCGGAAGGCGACGACGTCACACTGGCCGGCAGTGAGAACGCCAGCAGCGACCTGATCGTCAACGTCGGTCTGCAGAGCGGTCAGACGATCGACCTGTCGGCTCCGCGTGATGTGATCATCAACGCCGTCGTGACGACGACAGGAGCTGGCAATATCAATCTCAATGCCGACCAGGACAGTCTGGGCATGGGCGACGGCGAGGGCGGTGTCCTGATTACCGGCCGCGGCGGAGTCAGTTCGGCTAACAATGTGACGATCACCGGTTCGGACGGCTTCAACTCGACGTTCCTCGATGAAACGAGTGCCATGACGACGGGCTTCGCGAATGCAACCAGCCAGGAAGCCGTTCAGATTGACGTTGATAACGTCATGGCAGGCAACAATCAGGTTGTCGCTGCTGACGATATTACGATCGAATCCGGGCCGAACGCGCTGGGCACGTCTGACCTGGTTGTCAATGGCCGCGTGGCCTCTTCCGGCACGGCGGGCGAGATCACACTGACCGCGAACGACGACGCGCTGTTCGGGGCGGACGGTGACGTTCTCTCGACCAGTGCCACCAGCGGCACGCTGCACATCTTCGCCGATCAGGCGAGTGCCGCCAGCACGGGTGGCGTCCTGACGATGGCCGACGGAACGCTGTTTAACGCTGGCGATGCAGACATCGAACTGTTCGCCGATGGAACAATTCAGATCGGTGAGGTCAGCTCAACGGCCCTGGTCAACGTGGCCAGCCTGGCCGGCAGCATCACGGACGCTGACGGAGCCGCCGGCAACGACATCACGTCCGGCAGCCTCGCCCTGTGGGCGGCAACCGGAATTGGTAACGTCAATGAACTCGGAGTGGGCGATGCCATCGAAACGTCAATGACGTCGACGAACTTCGCCGCGCGGACCAACTCGGGCGACATCCACATCAACAATACGGGAGCCATCACGATCACGGACGTGGCACTGACATCCGCGATTGACACGCTGCTGACGGCAGCAGCAACGCCACTGTCCGGAGTGACGATTGCCGACGCTTCCGGAACTCTGAATTCGACGAACGACCACATTCGCATCACGACAGCCAGCCCGATCACGGTCAACAGCGCGATCTTGAATAACGACGGCGGCGACATCGTGCTGAGCAACAGCGGAACCGCCGACGACATCACGATCAGTGCCAACCTGATGATCACCGGCAGCGACGCGACGCAGGACGACGATGGCAATATCGAAATCAGCTCGACGCAGGATGTCATCATCAACAACGACGCCCAGCTCACGGTTGATGGCAGCGGTCAGATTCTGGTGGATGCCACGCGGGCGATCGCGGTCAGCAGCAACGCCGCGACGACAACGCTTCAGTCAGTGAACGGCACGATTTCCCTGACAGCAAATGCGGGAAGCATCAGCGGCACATTCAGCGGAATCACGATTAACGATTCGACAATCACTTCAGCCAACGGGGCAATCTCGCTAACTGGCGAAGGCGGTGACAGTGGGGCCGGGAATGCCGGCATCGTGATTGAGGCCGGCGGAACAGTCGAGTCGACGGTTTCCGGAGCCATCACGCTGACGGGAACGGGCGGCGATGGATCCAACGACAACCATGGCGTGTTGATTACCGGAGCCGGATCTGCAGTTGAGGCTGTTCTTGGTTCAATCAGCATCACAGGAACGACCGGGACGGTCACTGGAACGCAGAATTCGGGCGTCACGATTCTCGACAGCGGGACGGTCACCTCGACAGGAACTGGTGCCACGGCCGCGACGATTACGATCGACGGAACCGGTGCGTCGGGCGCCTTTGTGTCAGGCGGCTTCTTCCAGGGCGTCAGGATTGATAATTCATCTGTGACATCCGTTGATGGTGCCATCGCAATCGACGGCCAGGGGTCGACTCAGGATCAGGGTGTGCTTCTGGAGAACAGCGCTCTTGTTGAGTCGACTGGAACTGGTACGAACGCTGCGACTGTTTCAATCTCCGGAATGGGTGGGACGAATGGAGTTAACTCGGCCGGGATCGGTATTGCCGTTAGCGCGTCTTCGACTATTCGCTCGGTGGACGGCGACATAGAGATCGACGGAACGAGTACCAACAATCTCGGAGACCGTGGTGTTCTAGTTCAGTCTATGTCTCAGATCCTTTCCACAGGTACTGGAACTGACGCTGCCACGATCACGATCAACGGAACAGGTGGGGACGGTGCCGATCTTCCTAATCTCCTCTCTGTTGGAGTTTATATCGCCGATTCAGGAACTCTGATCTCATCCGTGGACGGCGACGTCATGATTTCCGGTACCGGTGGTGCCGGTACAAACAATGGCAACGATGGCGTCCGAATCTTTAACGGGGCGGATATTACATCCACGGGAACGACCTCCAACGCTGCCAATATCACCATCACCGGTTCCGGTGGCGGAACGGCGACGTCCAGCAATGACGGCGTCACGATTCAGGATTCCGGGACACAGATTATTTCGGCACGCGGCGATATTGTGATCACAGGCACCGGTGGTTCATCGTCTGGCCGCGGGGTGGAACTCATCAGCGGTGCGACGATCACGGCCAATACAGTGTCAACTCTGACTATCACTGGCGACGGAACCGGAGGCAGCGCAGGAGTCCAGATCGATTCTGCAGTTTCCAGCGGAACAGGTTTCGTCACGATTCAGTCTCCGGACGACGACATCGCTTTTGGTGTCGCTGGCGACGTGACGTCGACCAGTGGTGTGATCACAGTTGATGCTGAGAACGCCGGGACAACAGCCAGCGTGATCATGTCGGACAACGGAGCCGACTCGACGGTGATCGATGCCGGGTCGGGGACGATTGAGATTGATGCGGATGTGGACGTGTTCCTGGGACGCCTGGTGACGACGAGTGCGTCGGACACGGCGGTTTCGATTACGGCGGTTGACGGCGCCGTGATCGATCAGGGCGACTTTGGTGGTGAGGACATCGACGCGGCGAACGGGCGGATTGTGATCGACGCGGAAACCGGTGTGGGGAACTCGACGGCCGGAACGAATGAAGCGGACGCGGAACTCGAAATCGACGCCGGCAGTGTCGACATCTACAACAACGCCAGCGGTGTGGTTGATCTGGAAGAGACCAATTCGATCTCCATCTTCCGCATTCTGCAGCACGAAGATGACGCGATCGAAGTCACCGCGACAGGCACGATTACGGTCGCTTCCGCAGGCAGCGGCGTGATTATCGACGATACCAGTGGTCAGAACAGTGCTGCGGCTGACATCCATCTGCTGAGCACGGGCGGCAGCATCAACGTCAACCAGATCGTGCGGAACGACAGCGATGACGCAACCGCGGACATTGACATTGATGCGAACGGGCAGTTCAGCGATGTCGCTCTGACGGCGGCAGTCACAGCAGCGGAAGGCAACATCACGATCACGGCTGACGACGCTGTCACGATGTCGGCAGCCGGTGATGTGACGATTACCGACAGCCCCGAAAACGGTGGCGCGAACATCATCGTCCGGGCGAACACGGCAACGACCGACGGCGACAGCGGCGACGGTGTGACGATGGCGAATGGAGCGGTGATCGACGCCGGAGCGGGCACGATTACCGTGACGGCTCTGGATGCCACCAACGCCGGTAACATCACACTCGGCCGCCTGGTGACGAATAACGGCACCAGTGCTGCTGTGCTGGTGCAGACCGACGGTGGCGAAGTCATCGATGGTGGTGATTCCGGCGGAGAAGACATCGACGCCAGCGCTGCAGGCGCTCTGATCACGATCACGGCAGCAACGGGCATTGGCGATGCGGCGCAGGCCGGCGGTGCCGGTGACCGGGCGATCGAGATCGATGCGGCGACCGGCGCGGGCAATGGTCTGGATGCTTCAGTGACGGGGACGGGTGGCATCGATATCGACGAGACGGACGGGATCAACCTGCTCAATGTCGATACAGATGACGGGTTTATTCGGGTGGATGCTGGCGGGGCGATTGTGGCGGGCGACGTGCAGTCGATTACCGACGATGATGCGAATGACATCATGCTGAATGCCGGTGGCGACATCACGGTGGGGATCGTGCGGATCGGGACGCTGGCGACGGCGACGGACGGG
>WGMU01000058.1 GCA_016124895.1 bacterium | reverse complement strand
CACACCGCGATGCTGGTCCGTTTCGGCGGCGCTCTGCTCGGCCACACCGCGATGCTGGTCCGTTTCGGCGGCGCTCTGCTCGGCCACACCGCGATGCTGATCGGTTTCGACGGCACTCTGCTCGGCGGAACCACGGTGCTGATCGGTCTCGGCGGCGCTCTGCTCGGCGGCACCGCGATGCTGGTCCGTTTCGGCGGCGCTCTGCTCGGCGGCACCGCGATGTTGATCCGTCTCGACGGCACTCTGTTCGGCGGAACCACGATGCTGATCGGTCTCGGCGGCGCTCTGCTCGGCGGCACCGCGATGTTGATCCGTCTCGGCGGCACTCTGCTCGGCGGCACCGCGATGCTGGTCCGTTTCGGCAGCGTGCTGCTCGGCGGCACCTCGATGCTGGTCCGTTTCGGCGGCGTATTGTTCTGCCTGGCCTCTCAGTTCGTCTGTCTGAGCAGCGGACTGCTCACTGGCGTCCCGGAACTGATCTGCTGTGCTCGCCGACGCTTCGGCTTCGCTGCGGAATTGCAGAGCGTCAGCCTGGTGTCCCTCGGCCTGCTGCTGCGCATCGATCGTGGAGTCCAGGTGCTGCTCCGCGCTGGAGGCGATTTCAGAAAGCCGCGCTTCGTATTCTGAGGCGAACGCGTCGGATGCAATCCCCGGATCATTCGTCGTGATCTCGGCAGCGGTCACAGATGCGTCGGTCATCGTGCCGGCCCCAAACGCTCCGCCGGCGCTGGCGAGCAGTGTTTCCCGCCCGGTTCCGAAGCTGGCACCGGATTGCGTATCGAAGCCTTCCCACAGACTGTGCGGCAGCGGCACTGACACTGGCGGATTGATCGGAGCCGTTGGCTGCGGACTGGGCTGAGGAACCAGTTCCTGCTGCAGGCGTTCGCCCATCTCACGGTGATAGCGATCGTATTCATCCTGGCAGTCGAATCGGGGTTCAGCGACTGGGGGCGGATCCTGTGTCACCGGCAGCCTGGCGGTCGAACCAGGGACCAGTTGCTCGGAGAAGTCATTCCAGCGCCGTTCCTGCTGCTCCTCCTGAAAAATGTACGCTCGCTGAGCATCCGTAGCATTCGGGCAGGCGTCGGCGATGTCGTGCTGCAAGGCCCGATCGGCGTCGCTCAGATGCAGAGTCGTGGGCACCGTCACCATTGGTGGGACCGACGGCAGCGGAGCCTGATTCGATTCCGTTTCGTGATGCGCTGGCGGACGGCAGACCTGAAACTCGACGCCGCCATCATTGTCTGGCGTGTCGCACTGATAGCCGTTCGGGATCGGCGTCGAGAGCCGTTCCGGCCAGCCGAAGAACTGGCGGACCTGTTCCGGGACAGGGTTTTCCACCGAAAACTGCGGGACCGGAAGACCTTTGCTGTCGTTCGTCATGGTTTCGACCTTTCGCAACCGGGTGACTGAGAAATCGAAGGCTCCAGTGCCCTCTGCTCAGCACTCCGGACGTGGTCGAATCCACTGGTTGCGCAGAAAACCAGGATTTCTGCGCAGGATTTGGGTTACTCTGCGTCAAACTTCAGGCACAGCCCCACGTGGATGTCACACGCGACGCGGCCGTTTCGGGTGGTGTAAATCTATGACCTGCTGAAGCGGAGCCGCGCCTCACTCAAGGTGCTGGTCGTCGATGCCTGTCGGAACGATCCGCGTCCCGGTGGCCAGCGGGCGTTTAAGGCGACGGAGGGCTCGACCGCTCTGGCGCGTTCGTTCCAGGACGAGAAGCTGACCCCAGAAGGAGTCGTCCTGCTCAACAGTTGCTCTCCGGGAGAGATCTCCTGGGAAGAGGAACAGTTCGGTCACGGCGTGTTCATGAACTTTGTTCTGGATGGTCTGCAGGGAAAAGCCGACCGCAATAGTGACGGCACCATCGGCAGATCCGCGCGGCCCGTCAACGGGCTCGAACCGGGTGGACCGGGGCGGCAGTTGGAACGGCACGCCGCTGCTCGTGCGGTCGGCGTTCCGTGGCAGGCTCTCGCCCGACTTCCGGAACGGCAGCATGGGGTTCCGGGTGCTCCGCAGTTCTGGCCTCTCGGGCCGGTAGCCGGAGGCTCCAGTCAGGGTAGCGAGCTCAGCCCGGAGACGTAGCCGGAACGTAGGCCCGTAGCGAGGGACGAGCGGAGATGCCGAAGTGGAGAGCGGAGTCGGAGAGGCGAAGCGAGCGGCGGGCAGGAGATCTTCCACGAGCTGTTCCCTGATAAGCATTGGCATGCGAACGCGCAGATCTCAGTCAGAGACCTTCAGAGACTGGAGCCCGGGATTTCACTCGGAACCTGCGGGCAAACGGATTGATCAGTTGAACAAGGGCGACAATGAATCGCCGCTCTGCAGGACGGGGCGCTGCTGGTCGATGGGTGTGGTTCGCAGGCTGTTGAATTCGGCATCCAGCCGGGCCGTTACGGACTCAAGCAATTGCTGTGACGAAATGTCTGCGTCTGGCGCGTTCAGCGCTTCCAGCAGGTAATGCGTGAACTGGCCCGCTCGGACAAACTGGCCCTCGATGCGGACGCGGCGTTCGTATGCCTGCTGCTCCGGCTGACACGCATAAAACACAGTCACGTGGCGCTCGATCGACTTAGTGGAACCCTGCAGATCGACCCACGGCTCGTCGGTCTTCTGCTTCTTCTGTCGCGAGGTCGCAATGGGCAACGACCTCGGAATGAATTCGTCGTCACCGTCTTTGATTCCCGTGCCTGAATGGCAGCAGTCCAGCAGGACGGTCACACGCTGAGCCGGCAGATCGTCCAGCAGCAGGCCGAGCTGATCGTCTCGCAGCAGGCCCGCGCCCTTCTCGGTCGCGTCGAACAGGCAGAGTGCTTCATCAAGACCATCGGCCTGCTCGTCGAACGGCTTGACGTCGTCAATCTGCGTCCCGTGCCCGGCGTAGTAGAAGACAAACCGGTCTGTTGGCCGCAGCCTCTGCTGAACCTGCTCGAACGCCGCCGTTACGCCCGCCAGTGTGGCGGCTTTCCCTTTCAGTACCGTGATGTGCTCTCGCGGGAATCCGAACCGCTTCATCAATGTCTGAGCCATGCGGTCCGCGTCGAATTCGGCGCCTTTCAGCGGTCGAGCACGTCCACCGTTGGGAAGCCGGAATGCCGGGCAGTCGTTCACCCCAACAACCAGCGCGCAGTCATCCGCCAGACTCGTCAGCGGAACCAGAAGACCGGCCAGAAATGTCAGCAGAGCCAGACCGGCAGCTCTGAACTGCTCGGTCAGTCGCTGCATCGAATCACCGCTCACTGCTTGAGCCCTTGCTGAAGTGCTTCGACGTTGTGGTGGATTTGCGTCTTCTCTGCGTCCGACAGCGGAGCTTTCAGCAGTTCCTGCCAAAGCTTCACCGCCGCGTCGTAGCTGCCCAGTTCTTCGAGTGTCATGGCCAGATTGATCTGCACCGAAACCTGGCCGGGCTTCAGACGTAGCGATTCCCGAAAGTCGTCTGCCGCTCCTGCGAAATCGTCGAGCATATACTTTGCGATGCCACGTCCGAGCCATGCCAGCGGATTCTCGGACGCTGTTGCGATGGCACCATCAAAGACACCCAGAGCCTGTTCGGCATCGCCCATCGTCAGCAGGACGTGGCCTCGATTGAGGACAGCCTCCAGACTTTCCGACCCCGCCTGCTGCAGCCGCTGTGACGCGGTCTTCAGATCGACTGAATTGTCACCGGGACCCATCGCAACGACGCCACCAATCCCGTATCCAAAATCGCTGAGCCGCCCCGCTGCCGACAGCGCGAACGGATCCGGAATCCCTCTCATTGCCTGCACGTCGAGGCTGCTCAGTCTCGCCGAGCCGATTCCTCTGGCCTGGGCAGACTCGACCAGTTCTCTCGCCCCTGCGAAGTCACTTTGGGCAAGCATTCGCGCGGCCTTGTCATAAGTCTCGCGTTCGGCCACTTCAGAACGGCCTGTCTCATCAAATAATGGCAGCGCTACGGCAAGGACGACGACCGCCGCAACGGCAAGGAGAACAGACAGGAACCGCGCGGATGTCTGTTGAACGGGGCGTGCTGCAACAGGGCCAGGGTCTTCCTCGACTGCGTCCTGGACATTGATAATCAGACTGGCCAGCTCGCGACACGAGGGACATCTCGCCAGATGATCCAGCAGCGAGGCCCGTTCAGAATCGGTCAGTGCGCCGGCAGCAAACATCGCCAGCGTCTCTTCATCGGCATGCTCGGCTTCGACAGTCCGCTCCGTCACCGCAATGTTCGTCAGGTCGGCCTGTCGCAGAAGATTCCGGATCAGGTTGTCTTCGGCGTCGGAATTCACGCTTCAGCCCTCCTGGATTTCAGACGACGAACTGCTGCGAAAACCACCGGCCAGAACTTCTGACAACCG
This sequence comes from bacterium, assembly GCA_016124895.1. Lineage (GTDB taxonomy): Bacteria > Planctomycetota > Planctomycetia > Planctomycetales > Planctomycetaceae > JAPOLP01. The sequence goes on along the minus strand of WGMU01000058.1, from coordinate 62,874 downwards.
TTCTCGTAATGCACGATCACGTCCTGTCAGAATCAAATCCAGACAGTCGGAAAACGACTGCTCGGCCTGTTCGCGTGCCGCCAGATCAGCCATCTGGTCGCACAGGGACTGGACGATTCGCTGCCGGCGGCGAGTGACATTCCCTGAGTTGATCCCCAGACTGGTTGCCAGATTCTTCTGCGGCACGTTATCGAGAATCAGCATCGTGATCAGGACTCGATCTTCATGCTCCAGAACACCGACGACCTGCTGAAATACCGGACGCAGCAAGGTCTCACATTGCGACTGATCGGCCAGTTCCTCTGTCTCCACATCGACTGATCGGTCGATCTCAGCTTCGAGTGTCACCTCACGCTGCTTGCGGAAGTCGGAGATGCAGTAGTTGGCCACAACCGCACGCAGCCAGGCCTTCAGAGTCGTTCGCCCCTGAAAGCCGGCAATTCGCGGAGGCCGCTGGTCGCGAGGCAGGATCAGCTCCGCAGCGAAGTTATCGACGCGATCCATCGCCCGTTGCCCTCCGGCCCGCCTTGCGACCGCTCGCACGATCGGCATGTACTCAGTTTCAAACCGCTCAGCGGCCCAGCCATCGCCGTTCTGGAGAGCCTGAGCAAAAACGACATCCTTCAGAATGCTGTGCTCACCGGCTCCCTCGCCGCCGCTGGCGGAATGGACCAGTTCGAGGACCGCTTCGAACGACAGCGACGCCTGTTCCGAGGCCCGCCTCCAATGACAGTACACACAGTTCCACACGCGTTGAACAACGACAGCGTCGGGCGTGGTTGACTGCCTTACGTGAAGTTCGGCGTAGATTTCTTCAGTCGTCTTCACGAGGTGGCGCCAAATCTGCTCAAGCCGACCGGCAAGGTCGCTGCGCGAACAGCCTTCCTGACGGGCGACCCAGTCGCTGCAATCAGCAGGGAAATCGGAAGGCGACTCGCTCGGTTTCATCCAGACGACTGAACTTTCTGCTGTTGCGCTGAAATCTGAAAACTGCGAATCAGCAGCGTCATGCCATAGCAGGCCAAATGTCACCCGGGCAGCGGCGATTTCTGAGCACAGCGGCAATGTCGGTCATTTGCATCGGAGCAAGGATTTCGACGCAATCCAGATCGTTTCGCTGAACCCTGCATGGCAACTCATTCGCTCAGACGCTCAACCTTGTGATGAGTGCGTACATAGTAGTCATCAAACGTGCTCGACTGAGGTCCAACTGAAATTGTCATTCCTGCGACAGTTACCGTTGTCGGACCGGAGTGCAGCGTTACGTCGAAATATGCGTGCAAGGTTGTGTCGGCCTTGTGCAGCCAGCCGTCCGGACGCACGATCAGCTTCCCTTCGCCAGTTCCATTTTTTGCCGAGTACACGTACTTGTGATTGCCATACTCAGTAGAAGCCTCACCCGTGGCTGGAATGTCGTACGATGCCTCGATTTCTGTTCCATCTGCTGATTCATCGACCGCCGCAAACTTGCCATTCACATAGACATAGAAGTGATGGAAGGTGCGAACGTCTTTCTGTTCCCACTCCGACCCCAGCTCAAAATCTTCAGGTAAGGTCAGGATCAAACGGTCTTTCCAGACCCACTGCCTCACGGAGTCAACGTAGCCTGATTTGTAAAACGACTTTGCATTTTCGAAGGCAGGATCACTGCGAAACATCCGCTCCAGCATGACACCGGCTTCTTTGGCGATCTCCTTCGAACCAGTCGCTGATTCCAGCTTGCCGCTATCGCTGAACCAGAGATTCAGCGGCTTTTTCATCTGTGCGAGGAGAGGAAGAAAGATGATCGTCGGAGGAGCCGTCTGGCCGTCCCACGACTTTGTATCGAAGTTCGTCTGCGCAAGCTTCAAGGTGTCGAAATTCAGTTTCGGCGCTTCGCCGGATACTCGCGTGACGTTCAAAGTCACCGGAGTTAATCCGTCGGCGTTCTTCTGGCCAACCACAGCGTTGATCTCACGAGAGTAGACCTCTTTCGATTTCACCGTTGTCCCGAGAATCTTCGTCGTCGACTCCACCGTCCGTGTGACTCGGTAACGATGGCTGGTGCCTGGAGTCAGATCGACAGCCGAGCCTTGCTCCGGGATTAATGACACGAGTGCCAGCGTGAGCAGGAAACGAAGAGTTGTCATGAAGCACTCCAGTGAGTTGGATTGGGCGTGTTGACTTGCGGCAACCAGGTTTGTCGCAAGAGGGGCTTGTGCAGATTCTCAGTCGGTCCTCTCAGAGGCTTTTCAGGAACGATCTGGTTGTTGATGATCTGGTGGCGTGCGCAGTCTGTCAAAGGAAGTCGCTCGTTTACGTCTACAGCCCCACCGTTGATTCACCGTCACAGTGCGTGGCGAGTGGGCACGATTTCAGAATTGAGGTGCAGGAATGAAGGTTTCTGTCCTGTCCGCTGTGGCTGCTCTGTCTGTCGGTCTGCTGGCGTCTGTCTTCCCGGCATACGCTGCACCATCCGGCGAAGAACAGGCCAGAATGTACTTCGAATTCGGAGCCTTGCGTGAAGCGGCACGGTTTGACGAGGCCGAACAATTTGCTCGCCGGACGCTTGAGATCATGCGGAATTCCAACGGCGATACGCGAACGGCAGTTGCTTCATGGACTCACAATCTCGCTCTTGTGATTCATGAACAGGGGAGATATGCGGAAGCTGAGCGTCTTTACCTGGACGCGCTGGCGCGTATCCGGGCCTTCTGGCAGGGCGACCATGCCATGATGAGTACCTACCTTGACAGTCTGGCCCGGCTGTATATCGATCTGACTCGCTATCGTGAGGCCGAGTCATTGATCCGCCGGGCGCTCAAACTGCGTCGCGAAGGTATTGGTCAGGGGGCCGATCGCGCGGAGGTTGCCGGTTCGCTGAATCTGCTCGGAATCGTTCTTCGGGAAGCCGGCCAGTTGGATGCTGCCGAGGCAGCCCACAAGGAATCACTTGAGATCCGACAGGACCTTTGGGGCCCGCTGCAGGACGACGTCGCAATCGCAATGGGCAACCTCGCGCTGGTTTATCAGGAACAGGGACAGTATGTCCGCGCTCTTCTGCAGCAGAAACGAACTCTTTCAGTCCGCATTAAGCTGCATGGCGAAAAGCACCAGGAGACGGCCGACAGTTATGCGGCAATGGGAGCCCTGATGTATGACATGGGACGTTTTCAGGAAGCTGAAGAATGGCACCAGAAGGCCCTGGAGATTCGTCGAGCGGCAAACGGAGCGAACCATCCCAAAACGGCCGACAGCATGAACTCGCTCGGTCAGACGTTGTCAGCCCGTGGCCAGTTTGCCGAAGCCGGCGCATTGATTCGCGATGCTGCAAATGTCTATGAGGCGGTGTTCGATTCGAATCACCTGTCACTGGCCAGCAGTTACAACGGTCTGGCCAATATCCTGGAAGACCACAAGCAGTACCTTGAGGCGAGTGAGCTGTACGAGAAGTCGCTCAGCATCATTCGCGAAGTCCTGGGCGATAACCATGTACGTGTCGCCCAGCGGCTGCACAATCTGGCTCTGATCAATGAGCGTCTGAACCGACCGGACGAAGCCGAGCGACTTTATCGACAGGCATTGCAGATTTCTGAGAGCCGACTGGGGAACGAGCACCCGGATCTGATTATCAGTCTGTCGAATCTGGCGATGCTTTATGATCAGGAGAATCGCAAAGAGGACGCTGAACAACTCTGGAGGCGAGTCCAGACAATCCAGGAAAAGCACCTGGAACCTGACCATGTCTCAGTGGGGACGACTCTCGGCGAGCGTGCTCGAGGGATGTATCTGCGACGTGAGTTTGATGCTGCCCTGCCGCTGGTTAGCCGCGCAATCGAGATCCTTGAGGCATCCGGAGTCAGCCCGAGACGCATTGCTGTTGAGTATGCGCTGAAGGCGGATGTCCTGTGGGCAACAGGCGAACGACAGCGCGCCATTGAAGCTCTTGAGACGGCGATGGACCTGGCAGAGCAGCAGCGAATCGCGTCGTCCGGAACGGAATTCGAGCAGGCGGAACTGTTTTCCCGGATGCTTGGCTACTTTGAGAAGATGGCTGACTGGGAGATTGAACGTGGTAACATCAATGCTGCATTTCTCGCGGCAGAGCGAGCACGAGGCCGAACGCTTCTCGACCAGTTCCAGCAACGCGGCGCCGATCCATTTGCCGGCATTCCTGAGGATGTCGCCACGAAGCTCGCGAGCACACAGCAGAATGCTTTCACGCGAGTTGCATCGTACGAAAAGCAACTGCGCCTGCTTCTGAAACAGTCAGAGATCGCCTCAGCCCAGAGGTCAGCCGAACGAATTCGTCTCGTACAGAATCTCGACAAGGCGCGGCAGGATGTGATCGAGGCCCGTCGTGCAATTCGCGATGCACGTCCGCTTTCGAGATCGTTACTCGCCGGTGAATACAAGCCGGTTACGCTTCAGGAATTGCAGGACTGGTCATCGGCGATGTCAATTACCACCTTGCGATACTTTGTAACAACAAAAAGGTGCATAGTTTTCATTACGCAGCCAAATGCCGAAGCGAGCCAGTTCGAAATTACTGTCAACTCAACTGAGGCGCAAGGTCTTCAGATCGGAACAGGTTCCATTTCTGCGACGGGGTTTGAGGCACTTCTGATGTCCGCCGATGCCGGGATCGTGAAAGCACTGCGGCAACCGACTGTAGATTCTGCAGACCTGCATCGCCTGTTGCATTTATGGCGTGTGCTGATCCCCGAACCTGTCCGCACGTCAATTGACAATGGAATGATAAAAAGACTGGCTGTCATCGCAGACGGCCCATTGGCACACCTGCCGTTCGAGGCGCTGGTCACGTCAATGTCCAGCGAACCTGTCTACATGCTCGACTGCGACGTGCAACTCGTCTATTCACCTTCCGCGACCATCCTTCGCAGGATGTCTGATGCCAGAAACAAACAGGATCACACGACCAGATCGCTGCTCACAATTGGAAATCCAGCGTCACCAGAAGATCAGCCGACTGATTCTGGCCGAACACGGTTTCTGTATTCGTCACTCGGCGGCCAGCTTGATCCCATCCCGTACGCAGAACTGGAATCCCGACAGGCTGCTTCAGTTTTCAAGCAGGCAGGCTGGACGGTTTCAAATGCGGCTGGTGCAGCCGCGACTGAGACAATGTTTCGCGCACGATCTGCCGAATTCGGGATCATTCACCTGGCCTGTCACGGCTTTACTGACGAAACACAGGGAAACCTGTTCGGAGCACTTGCGTTAGCGCCCGATGATTCGTCTGATGGCTTTCTCACGCTCGGGGAGATGAGCGACCTCAGTATTCCGCACTGTCAACTGGTCGTTCTAAGTGCGTGCGAAACGAATTACGGGCCACTTCAGGCCGGTGAAGGCGTCTGGGCAATCTCCCGAGCGTTTCTGGCGACAGGCGCAGAAACGGTCGCTGCGACAAGATGGATGATTGATGACGAAGCGAGCGCAACACTGATTGACGCAATGATGACGACTATTGCCAGATCAGACGGAGCCATTCGCCCGCACCAGGCATTGCGTGTCGCTCAGAGATTCGTGAGAGCCCAGTCGAAATGGCAACATCCTTACTACTGGGCTTCGTACAGCGTTCTCGGCTCACCGTGAAACCACTTGTACTCTGCGCGCGTCGCATTATCGCGCCCAAACTGCATGAACACACTGCCAATCACCGCTCGGAACTCACGCACGCCGATATTCGCCGGATAATGGAAACTCGAAACCGCCAGGTCAGACGGTGGCCTGCCCCCGGGTTGTGGTCCGGTTGTTATGAGAGCAGGTCAAGGGAGCGTGTGCAGATGGAGTGAGGGCGCAGTCCGATGATGCACCGTCGCACGCGTCTTGCTCGACTGCTTCTGCCTTTGGTGGTTGTGGCTTCCGGGTTTTTCTAAGCTCGACTTCTGCCGTTTTCGTGTGTGATTTTCGGAACTGACCTGGCCCTGAACAGGGAGCTTTGAAAAAGACTCCTTCCCGACTCTGCGGTGGCTCGCAGGGGCATACCGGAAAGGAGTCCAACCATGCAGTTGCCGCTGTGTGCTGAGGCGTTGCTGATGGCGTTTGCGTCTGCGTTCAGTCAACCCACGTTCGAGCGGATGCTGGTGATCGGTGTGGGAGCGGTTCTGGCTCGGGGGTGGCGGACCGTGACGAACATTGTCTGGACGATGGGGGAACTGGCGACGGGAGACTGCTCGGCGTATCACCGTGTCCTCAGCCGGGCTCCGTGGAAGCTGCTGCTGCTGGGGCGAGCGCTGGCCAGGCTGGTGATTGAACTGGTGCCTGACGAGTGGGTGGTGGTCGCTGTCGACGAGACCACTGCCGGACACAAGGGGGCGAAAGTCGACGGCAAGGGCTGTCATCACGATGCCGTGCGTTCGTCGCATGTGCATACGACCTGGAAGTGGGGGCATCGCTGGGTGGTGCTGGCGGTCATCGTGAAGTTCCCGTTGGCTGCTCGTCCGTGGGCGTTGCCGGTGCTGGCCGCGTTGTACCGTCCGGAGGAACTCAACCGGCAGGAAGACCGGCGGCACAAGACACCGGCTCAACTGGCCCGTTAGTTGATGGCTCATCTGCTGCACTGGTTTCCCGAGCGGAAATTCCTGCTGCTCGGTGACGGCGGCCGCCACGGGCGGATTACTGGAATCCGTCAGGGCCGAGAGAACCAACGTGACGAAATGTCTGTCTCATTTGTAATCAGCCGGCCTCGCCGGGCCTCGCACGAACTGGCTTCGTTCTGTCATCGCCATGGAGATCGAGTCGGGTTGATCAGCCGCTTCCATGCAGATGCCGCTCTGTATGACCGGCCGCCTGCGTATTCCGGACAGGGGCGACCGCGAGTCAGAGGACGCCGACGACGGACGCCTGGTGAAGTCGTTACCGCCGGTTCACTGTCGACGCAGACCGTCCGCTGGCACGGCTGCACGGACCGCGAAGTGAAGCTGGCCTCTGCATCGGCTCACTGGTACAAGGCTGACCGCGGACTCGTGCCCGTGCGATGGGTCTTCGTACGCGACAACACCGGCACACGACGCGACGAATACGAGTACTGCACGCTGCCCGGCCAGTTCACACCGGCAGAGATCGTTAGTCATGACACTCAACGCTGGACGATCGAAGTCACGTTTCAGGAAGTTCGGGCTCATCTGGGATTCGAGACTCCCCGCCAGCGTGTGGCCCGTTCCGTGCAGCGCATGGCCCCATTCCTGCTGGGCCTGTACTCCCTGGTGAGCCTGATCGACCACCGCCACACGGCCAGCGCCGAATGCGAACCAGCCTCACGTCCCTGGTACGAGAAGTCGGAACCAACCTTCAGCGACGCCCTGGAAAGCGTCCGCCGTCTGTTCTGGACCGAAACCGTTTTTCAACAGGACTCCTTCGCCAGAGCCCTCGCAAAAGCTCCGTCACAATTCAAAGACACCCTGCTCGACTTACTCTGCCAGGCCGCCTGACGGCAGAAGTCGAGCTAAGGACCGTCCTGGGAATTACTGTCCATTTTGAGGGACGAGAGTGTAGTTCCACTTGGGGAGCAGGTCTTCGTAGCGGACGGTTTCGGCGAGGAACTGTTTGATTTCTTCAGTGGCGTTGCGGCCCGTTTCATAGAGGCGGCGGATCACATGCACCGTGGTCCGCAGACCGGTTTGTGTCGAGGCTTGCCGCATTAACGTCACAACGCGGTCCAGCGTGTCGAACAGCTTGCCCGTACACACACGGCTCACGTGCGGGAACAAGCGCCGCTCGATCAGGTTGTACTTCGAGCAGTAGCTCGGGTAGGGGGCGACTCGAAGCGGCAACCCGATCACGTTTGCCAGTTGCTGAAGATCGTACTTCACGATGTATTTCGCGGCGGAGTTGCTGCCACCACAGTCGAACAGCAGCAGAATCGATTCGGCATCGGGATAACTCTGCACGCCGATCCGGTTCCAGTACCACTTCAGACTGTCGCCGGCGAACTCGCTGGTGTCGTGCGAAAGACCAAGGTTGATGTGGCCGCGGTTGCGAACCGGATCGTAAATCCCGTGTGGAATCAACACGCCGTCCGCCCACGAAGGGAAGTCGTGGTCAAAGGCCACCTGCGCCTCAGAGCACCAGCTGCGGCCTGCACGAAACAGCTGGCCGAGCTGCTCCTTCGCTTTGGTATCCACGGAGAACACTGGGTTGCCGGCCGAGGTGTACTCGTCGATCAGCCGGGCGATGTTCTCGAACTGATCGTTCCGATCGGGCGATGTCCCGCCGGCTTTTGTCTTCTGAATCTTCCTCAGCCGAATCCGCTGCCGCTTCATCCAGGAGCGAATCGCATCATCGGACGCCGGAGTTCCGCACGCGGTCAGCGCCTCTTCGAGCTGCACCGGAGTGACGTCGGTGAAGACCACGTCCTCGTCATCGGGGTCGCCGGCGGTTCTGGTTTCCAGCTGCGTCTTCAGATTCTCTTCGACGTCAGAGCCGGGCGTGATTTTTGGGGGCGTCCAGCTCCCGGCCGGCGAATCCGGCCAGGCGTGTCTTCTTCGGCGAGCTGGTCGAGTTCGTCACGGCCTCGCCTGATGGTTCGAATGGAACACCCCAGAACCTCGGCGATGTATGTCGTTCCTCCATGCCCGAGCTGCACCGCCTGAATCGCGGCGAACCGCCGCCTGTCCTTCTCGGAGAGTGTCTGGTAGACATTTCTCATCTGCTGTTCGGTGTGCTCATCAAATCGCGTCACCTGTGCCGTGGCCATCCGTGGCTCCTTTCCAAAGAGAAAGACGCCTTATAAAACAGAATTCGCTTCCGACTCGACACTAATTCCCAGGTCGCTCCTAAATGCAGCATATAGACGTTTAGATCAGCATCGCCTCAACGCACGAAATGTTCTTCAAGACCAATCCGAAACGTGGCATGAGCTTTCAGATGAAATGAATGCCGTTAGAGGCGACATCTGTCGATTCAGCCGTTCAACTCTACTTGCAGGTACGGCTGAGGTATTGAATCGTGAGTCATCACTCTCGGATCAGATTGGGCATGTACTTGTCCGCGCAAAGCATTTCATGACTCATGATTAGACCTGATGTTGTCGGCCTCGTCCGCGAGCATGACGAAATCTGCGAACTCCGGCAAATCCTCGGAAATCAGCTTACCTCACTACGTGAAGAGGAGTCGGAAGCAGCAGCGGACGAGTTGATTCTCGGTTGGCGACAACTCGTATCTGAAGTTCAAGAACTCGAAGACAAGGCCACTGAATTGCGGATTGAGCTTTCGGGCGATGCGTTTCGGCAAATTATGAGCGACCCAAGTTTCGAAGTACGCGATAAGGATGACTGTACCGATCCGTGATTTTAGCAAAGGAGAGAGAGTTCCCACCGGGCCGAGTCAGTCATGTTTGGAGAGTCGAGCAGGCCGGAACAAGCGAATCGTCGCCTTGAAAATGGCTGTTTGTTGCGTAATGAACACACGAAAGAACGTCGTCGCTGCGTTCCGCGGTCCGGCCTACGTGTGTGCAACCTCAATCGAACGCCGTCAGCGGATTACCGCGAGGTTGTCGCGATGGATGACTTCGTCGTAGGGGAATTCTTCGGAGTTGGTGCCCAGTGACGAGACGCGCTGGCCGGCGAGGTGCTGGGTCTGGCCGTTGCTGTAGTTGGTCAGGCCGCGGGCGAATTCTTCGCCGTCGGGGGCGATGACCGAGACCAGTTCGCCTTTGTCGAATTCGCCTTCCACGCGTGTGATGCCGATGCTCAGCAGTGAGCGGCCCTGTTCGGTCAGGGCGCGACGGGCGCCGGCGTCGACGTGCAGCTTGCCCGCCGGTTCGATCGTGTAGCCGATCCAGCGTTTCCACGCCGGGACGTTGCGGTCGTGAGCCAGAAACAGTGTCCCGGTTTCCTCGCCCGCCAGCACCTGATCGAGAATCCCCGGCGTGCGGCCGTTGGCGATGATCACGTTCTCGCCAACTTCGATGACGCGCCGCACGGCCGCCAGCTTCGTTCGCATCCCGCCCGTACCGCGACGGCTTTTTGTCGAGCGAGCCAGACCGAGCAGTTCGTCGTCGAGCTGCCGGACCAGCGGGATGACTTTCGCCTCGGGATCGCCCGGTTCGCCGTCGAGCAGGCCGTCGATCACCGACAGGACAATCAGCAGCGAGCGGTCGAACAGGTTGTTGACCATGCCCGCCAGCGCGTCGTTATCGCCGAACTGAATGCCGCTGATGCTGACGGTGTCGTTCTCGTTGACGATCGGAACGACCGGGTATTCCAGCAGCGTGTTCAGCGTGTTGCGAACGTTGAGATACCGCTCACGATGCCGGAAATCGTTCGCCGTCAACAGCAGTTGAGCTGCCCGGTAACCGTGCGTCTCCAGACAGTCGTTGTAGAGCTGGATCAGATGCGCCTGCCCGGCCGCCGCCGCCGCCTGGAGATGCGGCAGGTCCGTCGGTCGCTCTTTCAGCCCGAGCAGTCCGATGCCGGCCCCGACCGCACCGCTCGACACGACCACGACCTGCCGGCCGGACTGCCGGATGCGGTAAACCTGCTCGGCAATCGACGCGATGCGCGACACGTCGAGCGAGTCGTCATCGTTGGCCAGGACGCTGGTCCCGATTTTGATCACGACCGTCCGAGCGGACTGAATCACTTGCTGGCGAATCTGACTGGGCATGGGCGGCGATATAGCGAGTGGCTGCGGCGGCGGAAAGCTTGCCCTGGACGAAGCGGGCGGAATCGGAGACAACTGGGAATGCGGAGTTCGGAATGCGGTAGGGAGCGACGCTGGCGGCGGCCGTTCGGTTCGCGTTTGAGACTTTCGCAGGTTGAATGACAGAGCATGGTTCTCTCAGAGTGACTGAGCTTCGACCAGGCAGACAGAACTCACGCGAAAACGCAAAGAATATGGCGTGCTCTCTCTGCCGACCTTTGCGGCTTCGCGTGAGTCTCGGAAAGCTGTGCAACTGACAAATTCTTGAACTGCTGTTAAGCAACAGGAGCTGGCATCGTGCGAGTCGAGCATGTGGCGTTTAACGTTCAGGATCCGCTGGCGATGGCCCGCTGGTATGTCGAGCATCTGGGATTTCAGGTCAAACGCCGTGTGCTGGAAGCTCCCTGGGCTCACTTTCTGATCGACTCGTCCGGTTCCACGATGATCGAGATCTACGGCAATCGAAACGCCGAAGCCCTTGACTTCCCCAAACTCAGTCCGGCGGCGGTCCATCTGGCGTTTATCTCAAACGACATCGACGCCGACGTGCAGAAGCTGATCGCGGCCGGAGCGACCAGCGAAGGCGGCGTCACTCCGCTGCCCGGCGGCGACAGCATGGCCTTCGTTCGCGACCCGTGGGGCTTCACGCTGCAGCTTGTAAAGCGGGCCGAGCCGATGATCTGACGCTGGCCGGCCCCACACAGCGACGCCTACCGGCTTCGCCACAGGACTTCGTCCGGGATGCCGAGTCGCTGCTGCGCCGCGGCGATGTCCGCTCGAAACCGTTTCGCATCGGTCGGATACCCCTTCGTCGGCTTGAGTCCCGGCACGTGCTGCTGCCAGAAGGTGTTGAACTGCTCCATGGCGAGTTCGCGGACATACTTGCAGATCATCGACGCGACGGCGACTGGAAAGTGCGACTCGGCGCCGGTCTGAAAATGCAGTTCCGACGTTCCGACCCGGTAGCTGCTTTTTTCGCGGCTTTCGCGCAGACGGAAGATCATCTGGCCGTCGAGCCGTTCGTCGATCAGGTCGTCGTAACGATTCCGGCCGCCGTGCTTGTCGCCGATGATCAGTGTCGGCTCGTCTGAATCCGGGTCCCAGACACGACCAAGCAGTCCCAGCGTCGTCTTCGACAGAGCAACGCCCTTGCTGTCGTACTGTTCCGTCAACTGGTTGAATCGCTGCGTGAGAACGATCTCGCTGCGAGCCGTCACGAACTGCAGGTCGGCCGAGCTGGCAATGTCTGCCAGTCGTTTGCGCGTCGTCGCCGTTTCGTCGTCAGCCACTGACGTCGGGAGGCCGAGATCTCCGTCAGCAAACCAAGGCTCGTTGTGCAGCGCCAACGGGCTCGTCAGAAGGTCGCTTGCGTCAAGCCCGATCAGCCAGTGCGCCAGACTCTGAAACGAAGCCAGCGGCGCGTTGACGAGACTCATCAGCGGACGGATCGAACGTTCCAGGTCGCGCAGTCCTCGCGTCGGCGAGTGGACCTGTTTCGAGTCCGCAACGTGCAGCCGTTCGTCGCCTCTCTTTGGACGCGGTTGAGAGACGACCTCGCCAAGCGACGACCAGAAGTCGAAGTCACGCGGATCGCCCGGCATCTGCCAGACTGCCGCGGTAATCACCAGCGGACCGAGATTCGGCCCGTACCCGGCTTCGTCCATGCCAATCACGATTCCCATGCGACGTCCGTTCCTGAGAATTGCCCGTGAGGCAGGCGTCAACGGCTGCTCGAATCACGGGGCATCGATCTGGTTATTCCTGACCGGGAAGTTATTGCGGACACGATCCGCAGCCAATCCGACCGACAGAATGTCTGTCGCGCAGTCTGGCAGCCTCTGTCCTCACTGACTGGCATCGGCGGCAGGAGTTGCAGTTTAATCGGTCCTGCCGCGACGACAGAAACCCGTCGCGTACCGTCGATCGCCAGCCGTTTCGCTCCACGCGAACGAGGAACCTTCCATGAGCCAGCGTTGTTCGATCTGCTCCGTTCGTCTGACCGTTGCCGTTTGTCTGCTGTCGCTCGGCGTTGCCGGATCAACTTCAGCCGAGACGAAAATCGGCTTTCGACAGGTCACGATTGTTGAACCGGTCGCGATTCAGCGTGGCACCTCGCAGGAGATGACACTGCGGTCGAACTTCACGCTCGACGAAACCTACGCCACGTTTTTCAACCGGCCCGGCGTGACGATGACGTTTGCCGAAACCGAGCCGAAGGAAGCGCCGCGGAACGGACGCGGCTCGGACGGCACGCCGTTCCGATTCGACGTGACGGCGTCCGCCGATGCGCTGCCTGGCGTGCGTGAACTGCGTGTCGCAACGAAGCAGGCGGTGTCGAGCGTCTCGCATCTGCTGGTGACTGACTTCCCGGTCGTGCGTGAGAACGAAAAACAGGCTAACGATGACCGCACTTCAGCGATGCCCGTCACTCTGCCGGCCGCGATCTGCGGGCGTGTCGAGAAGGCGGAAGACGTCGACTTCTACTCGTTCGAGGGCAAACGCGGGCAGCAGATCACGGCCGACCTGTACGCGCAGCGCGTCACTGAGGGAATTCACGGAATGGTGGTCCGCGGGCCGCTGATCTATCTGATGGACGGGCTGCTGACGCTGTATGGCCCGAACGGCCAGGTCATTGCGCAGAACGATAACTTCATCGGCGGTGATCCGTTTCTGTCGGCTGAACTCCCCGAGGACGGTACGTACTGCATCGAAGTCCGCGACGCTCGTTACGCCGGCAGTGGCCGGTACGCCTACTGCCTCGAAGTCGCCAGTCAGACGCACGCTCACGCGGTTTTCCCGCTGGCCGTGCAGCGTGGGTCGACGACACCCGCCATTGCGATTGGAGCAATGCTCGGAGAATCGTCGGCGACCGAACTGACGGCTACCGCCGACGAGACGCCGGGCATTCGCCGCCAGCGTTTGAAGCTCGCCAGTGGAGACACGAATCCGGTTGAAGTGCTCGTCAGCGACGCGCCGCAGATTGCTGGCACCGCTGAATACGATTCGATCGAACACGCACTGCCGGTCGAACTGCCGATTGGAATCAGCGGCCGGTTCGAGCAGGAAGATGCGACTCGCGTATTTTCATTCGTCGCTCAGAAAGATCAGTGGTTTGAGTTTGAAGTGACCGCGCATCAGCTCGGGCTGCCGACCGATCCCGTGCTCGAAATCTTTCATGCCGACGGGAAGCTGGCGGTTGAATCGGACGACGGGCCGCAGACCAAAGATCCGAAGCTGCACTGGAAGGCGCCGAGTGACGGTACGTTTTACGTGACGATTCGCGATCTGCACGGTCGCGGCGGCGAGCGGTTTCTGTATCACTTGAGCATGAAACGCGGTGAGCCTGATTTTGAGGTCACTGGCGAGTACTACTACGCGCAGATTGCACCCGGTACTCACATGATCTGGTTTGCGAAGGTCAACCGCCTCAATGGCTATGACGGCCCGGTTGAGATCTTTGTTGAGAATCTGCCACCGGGCGTCACTGCTGAGCCGGTAACGGTCCCGCCCGGCATGACACACTGTGGCATCATTCTGTCGGCAGCCGACGATGCGAAGATCGACGCCGCTCTGGTCCGCACCAGCGGGCGGGCAACGATCCAACGGAACGACGGCAGCGACCGCAGCGTCGTCCATTACGGCCGCGTCACGTGTGAGCAGCAGGGCAGCGGCGGCGGTCAGGCTCGCTGGCCCATCAGCACACAGCTCGTCGGCGTGACAAAGCCGCTCGATCTACTGAAGGTCGAAGCGGAACCGCGCGAGGTCACTTTGAAGCCTGGCGACAAGGCTGAGATCAACGTCCGCATTGAGCGTCAGGAAGGTTTCACCGACCCGGTCACGCTGGCGATGAGCTTCGACTATTTCACGACAAAGTTCGGTGAGCAGCTTCCGCCGGGCGTGACGGTCGGCAAGGCAAGCAAACTGCGGCTGGCCGGTAAAACACTCGCAGGCACCGTCGTCCTCGAAGCAAGTGACAAGGCCCTCGCTGTCGAGAAGCTGCCGATCGCCGTCCTCGCCCGCGTGTCGATCACGTTTTCGATCACAACCAACTATGCCTCGAACCCGATCTTACTGACGGTGACTCCGCCGCCATCTGGCCCATGAAAAAGCTTCGGCTGCAGCATGAGTCGGCCCCTGCCTGGCCAGCACTCAACACCCGGACGCGCTCTCGCCGGATTCAGTCAACGACCAGTGGCCATGCGACCCGTGAGCGTGGCCTGTCGCAGAGCACCATTCGACGCAGCACCGTACACTGTGCCACAGCAGTGATACCCGTTTTCGTTGGTGACCGAGAGCTACGATGTCGCAGGTCCGCAACCTTCTGATCGCCGTGACAGCGTTTCGTTGCAAACTGCTGTCGATCGAGCGGTTCCGTCAGGTGGCCAGAGTTCTCCTCGTCGAACCACAGGCCGAGATCGACGAGCTGCTTGAATCCTGGGTGGGCACTCAGACGCTGAACGACGTGATCGCGCAGGTCGACAGCAAGGTCGCTGAGTCGGACGGCCAGCTTCGCGCTGCACTGCAGGAGCTGGTGGCACACGACGACGACGTCTCGCCGGATTGCAAAGCCGTAGTGCATGAAGTGCTCGGCGAATATCTCCAGACAGAGCCCCCACCGGCTGGCGCGAGTTCGGCGTCAGCAGTGTCTGGAGCTGTCGCCCCTTCCGCTGAATCCGTCCCTCTGAATCTGGACGTGACCTATCTCACGTCCGAGCCGCAAGCGGACTTCGACCACACGGCTCAATACGGAAAGGATCCGGACAGAGGGGAATCGGATGAGACAATCCAGCGCCAGCGGGAGGTGCGTCCGCAGGGAACGCGTACACGTTATCTGCTGACGCGAGTTGAGGGAGCAGGCGGTCTCGGGCAGGTCTGGCTGGCCCGCGACCCGTTACTCAAACGCGAAGTCGCGCTGAAGGAAAACATCCCTGGAAAAGGCTCGCCGGAAGGAACGAAGCGGCTGGTTCGCGAAGCTCAGATCACCGGGCTGCTCGAGCACCCGAATATCATCCCGGTGTACGAACTCGGGCACCGACCCGAGGACGGCGAGCCGTTTTACACAATGCGTTTCGTGAAGGACGAAACGCTGGCACGCTACATCAAGCGGTTTCATCAGGATCGGCTGGAGAGCGGCATCAACTGGATGGCGCTGCGGCAGTTGCTCGACTGCTTTGTCGGAGTCTGCAATGCGCTCGCCTACGCGCACGATCACGGAGTCATGCACCGCGATCTGAAACCATCCAACGTGATGATGGGAGAATTCGGCGAGGTCATCGTTCTGGACTGGGGACTGGCAACCTTTCTGGGTGAGCATGCAGACGACGTCGCGCTCGCCAATGTCGAATCGGCCGACCCCGAACAGCAGATGATGACCAGGGACGGGCAGATTATCGGCACGCCCGCGTACATGGCTCCGGAGCAGGCGCTGGGCGAACGTTCGCGCATGGGAATCGCCACCGACATTTACGGACTCGGAGGAATCCTGTTTGCCATCCTGGCCGGAGTGGCACCGAACAGCCGCCGCAAGGACGGATCAACGCATCGCGGAACGAACGCCATGCTCATGAGCATCGGCAGCGGTGAAATCCCCGAACCGCGCGATCTGGAAGGCTGGGTCCCCAGACCGCTGAACGCGATCTGTCGCAAAGCCCTGGCACTCAAACCCGAGAACCGTTACCTGACGGCGACGGCACTGGCCGATGACGTTCGACGCTGGATGGCCGACGAGCCGGTCAGTTGCTTCTCTGAGCCGTTTTCCGTGAAGGCACTGCGCTGGCTGCGTCGACACCGTACCTGGGCGCAGGCGATTTCCACTTCGCTGATTCTGATCGCGATTGTCAGTACCGTCGCCGGAATCTGGATTGAGTCTGCCCGGCGTGACGAAGCAACAGCGAGGGCGGGAGCGAATCTGGCGTACGTTGCTGAGCGTGAGGCACGCGAAGCGGCCGAAGCGGCCCGCAGCGAAGCGCTCCAGCATTTTCAGCAGGCACGGGATGCGGTCGACAAATCACTGACCGGCTTCAGCTCCGTACTCGAATACTTCCCCGCCGCCGGCCCGGTTCGAGAACAGCTTCTGCAGGAAGCCGCCTCTGACTATGAGCGATTTGCGGCCGAGAAAAGCGATGTTCCAGAGATTCGCGCCGAAGCCGGCATCGCGTGGTATCGGCTGGGCGATGTGCGGATGACGCTGAAGCAGTCAGACGAAGCCGCCGCCGCTTACGCCAGAGCGATTGAAACATTTGAAGCACTCACGAAGCAGGTTCCAGACGAGCCCGAATACGTGATCCAGCAGGCCATCAGTTGCGGCCGGCTCTCCGCCTTGAACGAGACTCGCCGGGAAAGCGACGCAGCGACGCGGTTGTTCAATCGGGCCGAAACGCTGCTGCTGCCGCTGGTCACAAGTGACAGTCCGCAGGCGCAGGCGCGCGATGCACTCGCCACGTTACTGCTCAATCGGGCGCGCGTCGCGGCTCGGCTCAGGGATGAAGACCAGGCCCGTAATCTCCTGACACGCGCCCGCAGTCAGCTCGATGCTCTGGTCGCCGAGAAGGATCTCGACGAATACCGTTTCCGACTGGCCGCCGCTGATGACATTGCAGGCACCATCGAGCTTCAGTTCGGCGATGCAGAGGCTGCCGTTACGGCGCTCAAACAGGCACGCCTTGAATACAGCGACCTGACGCTGCGGCACCGCGACAACCCGCGCTATTTTGAAGGACTGGCCGGCAGCAAAGTCGCACTGGCGAATGCGCTGGGAGAACTCGGTCAGTCGAATGAAGCACTCGAGCAGAATCAATCGGCTCTCGAAGACTTTGAGTTGCTGAGTGATGCTCGGCCGGGAATTCCCGATTACCAGCGGAACGCCGCGGTCACACAGATCAATATTGCGCAGATTCTGCTCCAGCAGGGGGCAGGGTTCGATGCACGACCCTATGGCATGGAGGCGCTCGAACGGCTGACCGCACTGCTGACCCGGTTTCCGGACGCCGACACGTACCTCAACGCGCACGCCACGTGCTCGTCGACTCTCGGCATGATCCTGAGAGATCTGAATGAAGACGACTCGGCGATTCAGTTGTTCGAGAATTCGATCGCGCTGTTCGACCGACTGGCCGGAGAGGTTCCGGACATGCCGGAATACCAGCGTCGCCTGGGCATCAGTCTGACGAGTCTGGGGCGAACGCTGCACAAAACCGGTCGCCACTCCGAAGCTGCGGAGGCGTTCAACAAATCTCTGCTGGTTCTCGATCAGTTACTCACTCGTGACAACACCGACGACGACGCACGTAATGCGCTGGCCTGGTCGAGCTTTCATTACGGAATGCTGCTGCACGAAATCGGCGAGCCAGATCCGGAAACAAAGCAGTTTGCCCGTGCATTCGCGGAATGGAGCCGGCTGGTCAAGGATTCGGTTTCACCCGAACGGCTTCACGATCTCGCGTTTCTGCTCGTGCATTGTCCGGTGACCGCGTTTCAGGATGCGGCTGGAGCGTTTGAACGCTGCACTCAGGCGACCGACGCCGCACCGCGCAACAGCCGGTACTGGAACCTGCGGGCGCTGGCGGCCCTGCGGAACAACGATCTGCCCGAGTGCGTCCGCTGCGTCACCGTGGCGAAGAGCTTCCGACAGCGGGAGAACGCCGCGGATGAATTCGTGCTCGCACTGGCCGAAGCACAGCGTGGTAATCGCGAGGATGCCCGCCAGCATCTGACGCAGGGCATCGCCGTCATGGACGCGCAGCAGCCTGGAAATCTCGAACTGCTGAGGCTGCGACACGAAGGCGAATCACTGCTTGAAACGCCAGCCTCAAACTGAGCGGCTGTGGCTCACCCTGAAATGTCCGCTTCCAGAACGCTGGACCCTTACAGCCACCCGCAGGAAGCCACCCGATCTTCTGATACTGGCGTACTCACGCCAGTACGCATTCGGGCAGCAAAGCCGGCACGATTTACCTGACCGGAACGACCGGCGTCCGTCTGTACTGATCATTCGCTGTATCCGCTGACGGCTTTCAATCGCGGTAAACCGCAGGATACGCGACGTCCGAAGAACACGGGGATTCGTGCTACTTCGGGCAATCCCTACTGCTGGACCTGACGGAACGACCCGCTGGCTGTCGTCTGCCGGGCTGGTACTGGAGCGTCTGAGGGCAGGCTCGAGGCCACGCTGTCCCGCGTTCTGACCGTCAGGAATCATCATGTTCCATCCGCTTCGATGGAAATCGTCGACCGCTCTGTCGGCCGCTCTGCTGCTGCTGTCCAGCGCCGCTGCGAGTGCAGATGATCCACTGACGGACGCGGAGCCGGCGCCTCCGGCCGTCATCATGATTGAACTCGACTCGCCGGAAGACGAAGGACTCACCTTTGGCGACGTGACCGCGGTCTTTCAGTCGACGACCCCCTGGGTGGATCCCAATGCCGCGGACGTCGGTTACGTGCGACTGGTCAGCCAGGATGTGGCTCAGCCTCTGCTTCCGGAACCGTCGATGCTCACACCGCAGGCTCCGGAACCGGAACAGTCGCAGCTCCTGGCGGAACGGATCTTTCGTGACAACAATCTGCAGTCGAGTCTGCTGGCCAGTTCCCGCCTGCGGCGTGCGCGGGCTCCCGGATCGATCGTCGTTCAGGGAAATGAGTCACAAGGTCGCGCGACATCGGATGTCGGCAGCCTGCTCTTCAAGTCGAACGCTGCCGTCGGTGTCGCATCGCAACGCCGATCTCCCATCGTGACGGACACGCGCGTGCGCGGCCTGGGGCTCGGCAATCTGAAAGCCTCCGGTTCGTACTGGTATCCAGCCCGCGACGACATGGACACGATGCTCAGCAAGATCGATTCGCGGATTATCAGCGACGTCATCGTGACCAAGGGGCCGTACAGTGTCGAACACGGACCAGGCCTCAACTTTGTTGACTTTCAGCTCCAGCAGAGCCCGCGGTACTCCGACGGTCAGGAAACGCACGGCAGCACCAGTCTGGAATATCAGACGAATGGCGAAGCGTTCTACGGACGTCAGATGCTCACGGGTGGCGATGACAACTGGGGCTACCGCGTCGGATACGGTCATCGAACGGCGAATGATTACACCGCAGGCGACGGACAGAAGCTTCCGTCGAGTCTGAATTCACGGGACTGGGACGTCGCACTTGGCTATGACCCCACCGACGACAGCCGCATCGAGTTCAGTTACCTGCGACTGGACCAGACCGGCGTGCAGTTCCCTGGAGCGTTCTTTGATATCGACTATCTGGTCACGGATGGTTACGAACTGAAGTACGAGATCGTCGATCAGTCGGCGTTCGACCGCTTTGAAATTGAGGGCTGGTACAACCGGACGCGTTTCTCGGGCAACGGCAATTCGCCGTCGAAACGTAACCAGGTCCCGCAGCTCGATGCCTTCGTTGAATACGTCTACACCGCCGCCGATACGTCTTCAACCGGCTACACGTCCGCTTTGACCTGGGGCGATCAGGACGATCTGAATCTCCGGGCCGGCAGTGACCTGAGGTATCTCAAGCAGGAGATCAACGAGTTCAGCCTTTCGCCCGGCTTTGGTCTTCCACTGCCGATCTTCTCGGGAGTGCCGGACGGACACACCAGCAATCCCGGTCTGTTCATCGAGTTGAATTCTCCGGTCAATGAGCCCTTCCGCTTCCGTACTGGTGCCCGCGTTGACTGGCAGACGGCCGACGTCGATTCGATCCCGCCGGGGAATGACTTCAATCCCATGGGCCAGATGCCGGTGACCAGAGACTCGCTGCTGCATACGCTGGCCGTTTCGAGTCTCAATCGCAGTTACCAGATGTGGGCACTGTTCGCGACAGCCGAGTACGACCTCTCGGACGAAGTCACGCTGACATTCGGAGCCGGTCACTCGCAGCGTCCGCCGACCATTACGGAAATGTACGCCTTCGGCAGCTTCCTGGCGGTACTGCAGAACGGCCTGAATGCCGTCGTCGGAAATCCTGATCTGAAGCCTGCCCGCAGCACGCAGCTCGACCTCGGTCTGCGAGCCGATTACGGAAACCTCCGCCTGGGGGCGAATGGTTTTCACTCCTGGGTCAACGACTTCGTCACGTATGAAAACATCCTCAATCAGGAAACGTTCTTTGGCTTCAATTCACTGGTCCTGCGTCCGACGAACACTCAACTGGCGACGCTGACCGGCGGCGAGATGTTTGGCGAATACGACATGAACGACTGGCTGACCGGCTTCGCGACGCTGAGCTATGTTCGCGGTCAGGACCACACCCGTTCGAAGGGCGGACAGCACACCTTCGACTTCGCGAACAGCACGGTCACCTACGATCCGAGTCTGCCGCGCGGAGTCGACGTCGGCCCCACAGGCACAGTCGTTACGGCGAACAGCGAAGCGCTGCCCGGTATCGCGCCCCTCGAATCCCGCCTCGGCCTGCGGCTGCACGACCCTGTCTCAAATCGCTGGTCGGCGGAATTCGTCACCCGTCTTGTCAGCAGCCAGAATCGGGTCGCCCGCACGCTCAATGAGCAGGCAACCGCCGGCTTCGCGACCTTTGATATCCGCACGGCGTTCCGTCCAACAGACAATCTTTCGATCATCTTTGGTGTCGAGAATCTCGCGGACAAGTTCTACCGCGAGCATCTCGATCTGCGGACCGGCCGCGGCGTTTATCAGCCTGGCCGGAACTTCTACTTCGGCACCGAACTGGTTTACTGATTCCAGTCCTTCAGGCTTCGTACCAGACTCGACCGGCCGCGGCGGTCGCCTGGAAAACTGTCCGGAACGGGTTTCCGAAATCAGCCGGCACAAACGGGCTCAACGGTCTGGCGCAGGCACGCTGCTTATCGGAAATGGTCAAACGACCGCAGATAAAGTTCGACGGGAAAGCCGACGGCTCGCAGTCGAGCGACGACCTCGGTATCCGGTTCGGCAGGGGCGAGCGGCGGCACATAAAGCGTCGATGCAGAACTCAGCAGTGATTTCCTGAGCCCGCCGAGTGGCGTCTGCCGAATCGACGGGAATCCGGCTTCCTGCAGCGTCGCGCTGTACACAGTCACGACGTGGTCCGCCGAGTATTCCGCTGACAGCCGTTCGATCAGCAATGGCAGCGCCGACAGATCGTAGCCCTGCGGTCGAAAGATCGGATCGCCCATCACACCAATCTGCCACAGGATCAGATGACAGCGAGGATCGATGCGGTAGTTCTTGAGGAGCAACTGCATGGCCTCGAAGCTCTGACACCCGGCCGTCGATGGATCAACTCCCAGGTCCGCAAACAGACAGTCCTCGGCGGAAACGGCCGGCAGCATCCGGGCGATGAAGCCTTCTTGTCGAGCGATCTGTACGGCGTTGTGACCAGCGACGCAGAACACACCGGGATGCCCCATCAGAGCGGCACAGGTCGTCAGCCCGCGTCGGACCGGAGCGACAATGCGCTCGGCGAGTGCCCGAATACTGTCGCCGCGGTTGCCGCCTGGAGAATACACACTTGCCAGCGACTCCAGATTGCTGTTCAGCGTCTGCAGGATCGATTCGAGCGCCGGGTCGCTGCCCAGAAACAGCACGATGTCCGCACGTCGAATGCGTTCGATGGTTTCTGTCGTCAACTGTCCTGCCGTCCGGATCCCTGTACCCACGACTGACAGAGAACCGACTCTGGCGGCTGATTCGGTCATATCCCGCTCCCGTCAACGGTTGCGACTGGCGACGAGTCCGAGCATCCGCTGCCGTGTTCCTGATGCAGCTTGCAGAGACGCACGATATCAATGAATTCCGCACCGCTGTGAATCGCACGACGAACGAGTTCAGCCGGCAGGGCCTCGGTCGGGATGCCCCACAGGGCCGCCGCCCATTCGTCGAAAGACGTCCGCACCAGATCGCCGAGCGCTTCCATGATCGCCCGCAGACGATGGTTTCCAGCGAACGCGGCATCGACGGAATCAAGAATGCCAGCAGCAACGTGACGCGCTTCCGAAAAACGCCCCGTACACTTCAGCTCACGAATCAGCGGCAGATCAAACGCGATCGTCTGCCGCGACAGCGTCAGTGCTGGTAGATCGGTTTCGGCGAGTCCGCGGCGCGCGGCAACGGCCTGAAGAATGACAGCGTGCGGCCCCCGCGACTCTGAGACTGAAACGGCAGCCTCGATCTGGCGTTCGAGATCGCAGGCCCGCAGCCAGGCCACCAGTTCGTCGCGCGACAGTCCCTGACAGTTCAGCCAGTCGCGAAAGTGGCTGTTGTCCAGCCGGTTGGTTTCCTCGCGGAATTTCCGTTCAAGAACCTCAGGCGATTCCGCAACCAGTCCGCGATGGGCCGCTTCGTCACAGGCGACAATCCGTCGGACGACGCACTCGACAATGTCTGGAAACGACGGATCGAGCACTTTCTGAAATGACACCACCTGACTGTCCGGGAGATGCCGCGATCCCGACCAGCTTCCGGCATATTGATGCCGCATCAGGTAGGTGTACTTCGACGACTTGACTCGGCAGTCCAGCCGGTCCGGCCATTCACGACGGTGGCGGACGCGTTTAACAACTGTTTCGACCAGTGTCCGCGCATCCTCATGTTTCAGATCCGGAGCCCGCTGAGCAATGAACTCACGAAATGGAACGCCGCCGTCAATTGCCCGCAATCGATCGTGGTCGAACAGACGCCCCCAGGTGCGTCTGGAAAAATGGATGTCCTGAGCCGCTGAGAGAATCGACCGGCCATCATCCCGGCTGATGAGGCTGTGCGCCGTCGCCAGCTGAATCGCGTGTCGCACGTTGACCAGCGGGACAGTCAGCGGGCGGAATCCGATTTCTCCAGGACCATGCTGCACGGCAACCTCGTCGTCACCATCAATCGAACCGTCCGCGAACCACTCATAAATCCGGCCCACGCCCTCCATGCCGAAGACGTCAAGTTCGGCAGCGCGCAATGCTCCGAGACTGGCGGCTCCCAGCACACGCGAGCCTGCTTCGAGCGCCAGCAGAATCTCTTTATGCAGCACCGACGGCACCTGATAGAAGTACCCGTCAATGATGCCGATCACGTCGGGCAGGCGACTGAGGTCACGCAGCAGGTCTCCCTGTTCGATGGGCGGAGCGATCTCGACGACGGCATCCAGTCCTGAGCACAGCTCTTCGATCTCGTTCCAGCGGATCGATGGCCCGGCATAAAAACGCATCCGCGGTCGCTCGGAAATGACACTCATCGTCGCGTCCCCGGACTGAGCAGACCCGGCGCAATCACCATCGTCACCGGAATGCCGAATTCTTCGCGACGCAGATCGATGGCCAGCGGGGCCGTCCCGGTAAAGCGTTCGATGCGGCTCACCAGTTCCAACAGCATCTCCTTCCAGTCCGTGCCCGGCAGATGACAGCAGTCTGAATAGTTCCCCTGCGGATCGGGCGTCTGTGGAGCGACCTCATCGAATGGCAGGTCAATGTCGGAGAGCACTTCCGGTGGCTGATAGGTATGCCGAAACAGATCGTCTCGTGTGCCCGAAATATGTGCCAGTCGCGACTGCGCCGCTTCTGTTAAAGCTCTCACCAGCGCGGTATCACGAAACGGATGGCAGCCGAACCCTTGAAACGTCGGACGATCGACCTGCCGAAGTTCGACGTCAAAGCACGGAACTCCCATCTCGCCGGTCACGTCGAGAATCAGTGGAGAGAGCCCGGCCTGCTCCAGCCTGCGAATGACGCCGGCTGGCACTGCTGAGTCGACACTG
This sequence comes from bacterium, assembly GCA_016124895.1. Taxonomy (GTDB): domain Bacteria; phylum Planctomycetota; class Planctomycetia; order Planctomycetales; family Planctomycetaceae; genus JAPOLP01. The sequence continues at coordinate 38,535 of WGMU01000058.1, read as the reverse complement.
CTCAGCCGGATGTAACGTTCCGGGTTGGCCCGGAACCCGGCATTTCTGACGAACGAATCGCGTTCGATGACCTCGCAGAGTCCATGAATCAGTGCCTCCACGACCGCGTTTCCACTGGCCAGTCCGTTCGAGGTCGCTCGAAATGGAAAGACGTCGAACTCCTCGCGGATACTGAAATTCAGATCGCAGAGCTGACGCGGCACCCACGATTCTTCACCAGTGACCAGATTCGTCGCCGGCCACCAGTCGAGTTGCAGATCGTCGCTCAGAAAGTGGCTCTCGCCGATGGGTGGTGCCAGAGCGTCGTAGCTCGAATCGCGATAAACGGCTTCCAGGTGCGTACTGGTTGTCGCCAGTTGATACGGGTCGTAATGCAGTCGATCCCGGATCTCGCGGATGGAAGCCCGGATCGTCGGCAGCTCGATGTTCTCTGCGTGAAAGTTCTCGACAGCTTCCATCACCGCCGAGATTCGGGCCTGCGCTCGCGTCAGCCCTTTTCCCTGAGAGACCGACAGGTTGTGCGAATTGGGACGTACCGCCTGATAAACGGGAATTCCAATGGTATCCAGATCCGTCACTCGAGCGAGTCGCGTGATTCCGGCGAGTGGCAGCAGCGGACGCAGCCGGTTGAGTGTCCGTCGCGGAGATGTCGAACGCATCGTTCCAAACCGATAACGCGGTGAGCCGCTGAGCTGACTGATCTCGCGCCAGAGGTCTGTCGTCATAAGTCGTGACCCGAGTCATTCCAGCCGGTGAAACAGAAATGCCGCCTCGTGAGCGTCACGAGACGGCATCCATTCGTCGTCAGTTGTGTCAGAAGGCGACGCCTCAGTACGCGATAATGAAGGACTGCTGGCCGTCGTCCCCTGCAAGTTTACTGGACACGCCAGCGGCAATGGTCACTTTGACGAGGTGCCGTTCGTCCGGGCAGGTAATCCCGGCATCATCCAGATGCTTCTCCGGATCGTTGATGAACGACCCCAGCTTCGTGTGATCGCTGCCAGTGGCATTGATGAAGTCCTTGAGTTTCTGGTCCATCGCGTCTGCCTTCCTGTAACTGGTAATACTGTTGGCATGTCGGTCAGAATGCCGCCCATCGCGATACTCGGCGGTCGCCGGGTACGAATTCAGTGAACCAGTTCTGCTCCAGTTATGCAAGTATTGCCACGGAATTGCAGAACCGAATGTATCGAAGGGTGTTTTGAACAGATGACCTCAGGGGCAAGTCATGCCTTACGCCGATCTGAACGGCCTTCGTCTTTACTACGAAGTTTCCGGAGCGGGTCCACCGGTTGTGTTTGCTCACGGCGCTGGCGGAAATCACTTGAGCTGGTGGCAGCAGGTTCCGGAATTCGCTGAGTCTTACCAGGTCATTACGTTCGATCATCGCGGCTTCGGGCTGACGCAATGTCGAGCCGCTGCGCCAGCTCCTGCCGATCTGATCGCCGATCTGCTGGGACTGCTGGACTGGCTTGAGATCGAACGTGCCGCACTGATCGGCCAGTCGATGGGCGGCGTTACGGTTGCCGGACTGGCCACCGAGTATCCCGAACGCGTCGCGGCACTCGTCCTTTCGGCATCCTCCTCCGGGTTTCGCCCGGCTGGCAATGTGCCGTCACCATCGCAGCTTTATGCAGGCTTGAACCTGAAGAACGCCGGCCCTGACAGCGGTAACATGCCCATCGCCCGGTCCGATCTTGCCGCCACGCCGGAATTCCAGGCGAGCTATCCCGCACGTTGGTTTCTGCTCAATCAGATCAGTGCCTTGAATTCCGTGGCGTTTCCTGATTTGCTGCCTGGCCTCGGAAGCTTTCAGATTGAACCAGATGCGATTGTGAAGTCCGGAATCCCTACACTGGTGCTGACTGGCAGTCATGATGTCCTCGTGCCGCCGGTTCTCGCTCGCGGAATCGCCAAACGTATCAGCGGTGCAACCTACGCCGAGATTCCTGGTGCCGGACATTCGGCGTACTTCGAGCAACCGGCTGCGTTCAATCGGACGGTACTTAAGTTCCTGGAAGCTGCCGTTTTCTGAATCTTCTCAGGAGTGCGGCTGATTTCGGAAAGTTCTTCTGCATACGAACCATACCTGTCAGTCACATCTCACCAGACGAGACAACGATGGCACTTCCCCCTGTCGAGGCAACTGCCCTGTGCATGGCCGCCGCTCGCGCACTGGAAACACAGCAACCGAAACGGCTGTTTGACGATCCACTCGCCGAGGCGCTGGCTGGTCCGCAGGGCTTTGAGGTGTACGAGAAAATGCAGTCGTGCCTGCCTGGCCACTCGCTGCATACACCGTCGACGGGGATCTCCATAAGAACCCGCTACTACGACGACGCACTGCTGCGAGCGGTCAACGAACTGGAGATCGACCAGATTGTTCTGCTGGGAGCCGGAATGGACACTCGCGCTTTCCGGCTTCCCTGTCCAAACGCAATTCAACTTTACGAAGTCGATCAGCCGTGCGTCTGTGAGCACAAGGAGTCGGTGCTCAGGGATCTGGACGTCACCCCCCGTTGCTCACGGCAGATGGTCGCCGCTGATCTGGAATTCGACTGGGTGACTCCATTGCAGAAGGCCGGATTTGATCGAACCCGCCCTGCGGCATTCATCATGGAGGGCGTGCTGCCTTACCTGCCTGAGCCGGCCATCCCGGAACTGTTTGCGGCTCTGGGAGAAGTCGCCAGTGCGGGAAGCTGGCTCGGTGCTGACATGGCCTCGGTCGAGTACTTCGACTCTGAAATGGCTCAGCCATTCCTCAGGATGTGGCAGGAGATGGGCTGCCCGCTGCATTCGGGAGTCAAGGATCCGGTCGTGTTTCTGGCGAACTTCGGATGGCAGGGCAGCGCGGTGCAGATCGGTGATCCGGACGCCAGCTTCGGTCGCTGGGGGACCGCTCCGCGATTATTCGCTCCTGCGACTCCACCGTATTACTTCTCGATTTCGACAAGACAGTCTGCCCCCGCCACGGAGTAACCCGGAGGAATGCTGTGAGCATCGGGCCAGCCACTTCCGGATACGTGACGACTCGCGACGGAGCCAGACTCCACTTTCTGCAGGCGGGTTCCGGGCCGACTCTGGTGATGATTCCCGGCTGGTCGCAGTCAGCCAGCGAGTTTCGCTTTCAGCTTGAGGACCTCAGCCGGGACTTCCGGTGTATCGCTTTGAACATGCGCGGTCACGGCGAGTCATCCAATGTCGAATCCGGTTTCAGCATTCCGCAGTTCGCCCGCGACCTGCACGACACTCTGGAAACGTGGAACCTTTCGGACGTCACTCTGCTGGGCCATTCGATGGGTGGCGCCGTGATCTGGAGTTACTGGCAACAGTTCGCCAGTGACCGAGTGCAGAAGCTGATCATCGTCGAATCACCTCCGTGCATGATGCGTCGACCTGGCTGGTCACCTCTTGAGTGCGAAACCGCGGGTGCCGTGATGGAATTGCGAACGGTTCACCAGATGACGGCCGCTCTGACTGGTCCCGACGGCGACGCATTCACTCGGACCATGCTGACCAGATCGCTCGACGGCTGCGTTTCCGACGCCGATCGGGAATGGATCATCGCCGAGAACCTGAAGCTGCCGCGGAGATCGGCGGCAACACTGTTTCTGGATCTGTGTGAGCGGGACTGGCGCGACGTCATCCCCACGGTGACTCTTCCCGCGCTCGTCGTCGCCGGGCGTGACAGCGTCATCCCGTGGCAGTCGCACCACTGGATGAGCCAGCAGATGCCCAACGCCCGGCTGGAAGTGATTGAACGCGGCGACGGTGGAAATCACTTTCTGATCATGACGGCTGCTCCGCGTTTTAACGCGGTTGTTCGAGAATTTCTGTCTCCACTGGCTCCCGGCCGGGTAGCATCGGCGAACTTATCCGATCCGCGGAAATCTGTTTCAAGGCAGCAGTGAGATGACACGAGAAGTTCCTGACAGTCGCCCCGTACATCTTCGCGGTGCCCGCAAAGTTGCTGATCTGTCGAAGGGCCACGACACAACGTCGAGGCTGATGGCAAGAGCGCTTCCCGGCATGATGATGCCTGCATCGGTTCCGGCAGAACGCTTCCGCGTCACACTGGTTCTGCATCCGGAATCCCGGGGTGTCGGTGGCGTGGAAGATGAGAGGGCCGGTGCAGCAGCCTGCAGTTTCGTCAGTAGGGACACGTCGCTCTCCGAACTGGCGAATCTCTACGCACCGGCCGACGCCGATATCGAACTGGTCCGGATGTTTGCGGAGGAGCACCACCTTGATGTCGTGGACGTCTCGAACCTTCGCCACGATGTCGTACTGGAAGGAACGGCAGCCGACCTCTCCGCGGCATTCAAAGTTCAACTGGCGCAGTACGAGCACGATCGCGGTTCCTACCGTGCGCATGATGAGGCCATTCATCTGCCCGACGAACTGGTGGACAAGGTCGAAGCCGTGCTGGGTCTGGATGATATCCCGTGCTACGACCGGAATTTCGCTGCTCAACTGGACGCGATGGTGGGGACGGGTACTGCGAGCGGGTTGCCTCTGATGAACCCGCTGGACGTCGCGGACTACTACCAGTTTCCCGAGGACAGCAAGGGAGCCGGTCAGCGCATTGCCATTCTCGAATTCGGCGGCGGCTTTTATCTGGAAGACATCAACCGGTTTCTCAAGGAACTCGGACTCTCTGCGAGGGCGAAAATCAACTGGATCGGTCTGTCAGGAGGCTGGAATCAGCAGATGGACCGGCAGAAGCTGGCCGAGATCACCGAAGCCGTCAACCAGGATGGCGAAGCCGCCATCATGAAGTACGGCAGTGACTTCGGCGAATGGTCACACATGCTCGAAGTCACGATGGACATTGAGCTGGTGGCCGCACTGGCTCCCGAAGCGGAGATTGACGTTTACTTTGTCGGCGGCGGAACCCAGGAATTTCGGCTCGCCCTGTACGCGTTGGCGGGAGACCGCAACAGCGCTGGCGGGCAGGACATCACGCGGCCGACAGTCATCACCGACAGTTGGGGGAAGACCGAATCCGGGTACAAAGCCGGTGACCTGAACTCACTGAATGACCCACTCAAACAACTGCACGCCAGCGGGATTACAGTCTGCTGCGCGTCCGGTGACTTTGGTTCTGTCGGCCTGCCTCCCAATCCCGCCAGTCCAGCAACCTGTGCCAACGTCTGTTTTCCCGCCTCAAGCCCCTACGTGCTGGCCTGTGGCGGAACCATTCTGACGGATCAGAATGTCCAGACAGACGGCGAGGTCGCCTGGAACGAACATATCAACGGGTTTCACCTCGCCTCAACCGGCGGGATCAGTGGTCACTTCAATCAGCCTGAGTGGCAGTCGGACGCGAATGTACCGAGTCCGGGCGATCTGAAGGGCTCCGGCACCTGGCTGAGTCCATCGGCCCACAGCAACCCTGACTTTCGAGGCCGCGGCGTACCGGATGTTGCCGCGTCGGCCGACCTGGCAAAGGGGTATCGAATCATTCTCGGTGGTGTCGCCACTGCAGGAGGCGGCACAAGCGCCGCGGCCCCCCTGTGGGCGTCGCTGCTGGCCTGCATCAATCAGAAGTGCGGAGCCAGTCTGAGCAACGTCAACGCCCGGCTTTACCAGGCGATTGGAACGAATGCGTTTCGACAGGCCATGTCGGGTGATAACTGCGTCAGCCACGCAGACATTCCCTTTTACAGTGTCAGAGCCCAGAGTGATCCGGCATCTGGGTGGAACGCCTGCACGGGGCTCGGTTCACCGGTTGGCACAATGTTGATCGAATTCCTGTCGGATGCGGGCATTCAGAGGATCGACTCCGGAGAAACGGCGCCACCACCGGCAATCGCAGGACGCCGCGCGCGAGCACCACAACGATCAACGGTCGCATTCGCGAACCACTCGTCAGGTCTGAAAGGACCGAAGCTGCGACCTGAGTGATTGTCTGCTTAATCATCCTGGGAAGGTCTGTCACGCCGCGCCGAATTTCCGGCCGTGTTGCGGCGTGGAACAGCCATTCGACGGTTCAGCCAGGCGGAATCTGCTCGCCGTGAACGATCATGCGGCAGGGTTTCCATATGCGGCATTTCTGTCGCGAAATCATCCGTTCCTGAGCTGTTCTGCCGAAGACAATTGCCATGCCGGACCGAATGCGTTTCAAAGAGAGTCGCGTTGCCGGTCGTGAAACCGAGCCTGCTGCCGTGCCCGTTGTGCGCAAGGGCTCGCTGCTGCTCGATCTGGCTCAGGTTTTCGCCCGGCACGAATCGCGCCACGTGCTCGTACAGGACGACGATGGCAGCCTGATCGGAATCATTTCGTCGGAGAACTTCCGCCAGGCGATCCGCGATTTTGACAACGTTGCCGCCACCTGGCATCAGCGAGTTGTCGAGTCACTGATTTCCGTACCGCTGGAATTGCAGGAATCCACTGGCCCGACAAAGCCGCGACAGCCGCGTCCGCGCGTGCTTGACTGCGTCGAAGTCCACGAAGGCTCGGACCTTGTCGCACTGCTCACCAGTGAGGACGTTCTGCTGAGCTGGAATCGACTTGAACCGGCGCTGCAGCAGGTCGCCATCGACACGCTGACGAGTCTTCCGAACCGGGCACACTTTGAACGGCGGTTTCAGCAGGAGTGGCAGCGGACTGAACGGCTTGGTCTGACGCTCGGCGTGCTGATCATCGACGTCGACAACTTCAAGCAGATCAACGACTCGTTCGGGCATCTGCGCGGCGACCTGGTACTGGCTGCCGTTGCCGAGTGTTGCCAGAAGCAGCTTCGCTCTTACGACGTGATTGCGCGATTTGCCGGTGACGAGTTTGTCGCCCTGACGTGCGGTTGCGGTGCCGACGATATTGATCTGCCGATCCGTCGCCTGCTGCACGCGACGCGAAGTCTCAACCTGCGATTTGACGATCAGCCGATCCAGTCAAGCCTGTCGATTGGAGCCGCCGTTGTGAGCCGCGGCCTCGACGGCCTGCGGCCCGATCGATTGCTCGACGCCGCTGACCAGTGTCTTTACGCGGCCAAACGATCCGGCCGCGACCGCGCCTATCGCGTCGAACTGTTTGAGGACGGCTCCGTCAGCTCAAAGACGCGAGTCGATCTCGACGCCAGCCATGCGGGCTCAGCGCGGCACAAATGACAGCTTGACGTTGTCGATGCTCATCGACCCGGTCGCTCCATTGAGCCCGATTCGAACAATGGCTTCTCGCGCACCAGGCGGCACGGGAATACGCCGGCCGATTCGTTCCCAGTCGCCTGGACGCAGCCACGGGCCGACAACGCCCTCGCCCAGCGAGCGTCGCACCTGATCGTAAAAGTGAATCACCAGCGCTGGCTGCTCGAACGATTCCGGCCCCGGAATCGCGGACTCGATTTTCACATCGACTGACAGATTGACAAAGGCCACATGGCGACCGTCGAGAGCCAGCCCCTGCAGCATCTGAGCCGGCCGACCGGGTTCTTCGTTCGTGAACTTCAGCGAGAATTCGCCGTCTCGCGATTCCTCTGTGACGCGTTCAACCTGCCGTTGATAGTGCCAGTTGTCGGCGAGGCCGTCGTTGTTTTCATCGGCCTCGAAACTGCCGTTGACGATTTCCGGATGTGATCCATCCGGCTGTTTGACCCGCCGCTCTTCTGACGCACCCGTCATCGGCACAAACAGCGTCGGGACAAGCTTCGTCGGCACGAGTCGACCGTCGCGTTTCTCAAACAGGTAAAAGACCTGCTGATATCGCTCGCCCAGCGGAATGATCATCCGGCCGCCTTCGCGAAGCTGATCGACCAGTGGTTGCGGCACACTTTCAGGTGAGCACGTCACAATGATTCCATCGAATGGCGCGTGCTCAGCCCAGCCCTCGTAACCGTCACCGACTTTCGTATGCACGTTCGAGTAGCCGAGTTTCTCCAGCCGCTTCTTTGCACTGCGGCCAAGCTGCGGCACGATTTCGATTGAGTAAACCTCTTTGCAGATGTCCCCCAGCACGGCCGCCTGATATCCGCTGCCCGTGCCGATTTCGAGAATCCGATCGGTCGGCTGCGGATCGAGCGACTGAGTCATATAGGCAACGATGTACGGAGGAGAAATCGTCTGCTGATAGCCAATGGGCAGGGCCTTATCGATGTAGGCTTCCTTATGCAGACTCGACGGGACGAACTCGTGCCGCGGCACCTTCAGCAGCGCCTGCAGCACAGCACGATTGGTGATGCCCTCACGCGCGACAGAAACCTCAACCATTTCCTTCCGCTCGTCGCGATAGTCATCGTCGGCGGCGGGACATCGAACTCCGAAGACGCAGAATACGGAGCAGACAGCGCAGGTCAGAACTGGTCGAGACATCGTCGGCCTCTGGATGTTGGATCGAGAATCGGAGGTCGGAATGTTGCAGATTGCCGTTGATCGCCCTGCACCCGAAACGAATCGATGTCGTCTGGTGATGCGGGATAAAGTTTCGGGAGACGTTGCTGCTGTCGGCTTCGCTGCTTCCATCGATGCGGCATTGATGGTCAGACTCGCAAGCGGTTGAAAACCCACGTTGTGTCACCGTTTCGACCGCAATGCGGTCGACAACTATGAAGCCGGAGTCCCCTTCGCGTCTACGCGGCATTGTCGAGAAATCGTGACAGTGCCAGCAGACTGGGAATCGGCGGCAGCTCGCGGTTTTCATCAGGTGAGTCGCTGTCGAGTTTTGCCGCAACTTCGTCGAGCAGTTCGCGAATGATTCGTTCCGCTTCGAGTCGCTCGCGCTGCCAGGTTTCGCGAGCCCGCTGCCAGGCGGCTTCGCGTTCGGCGACTTCGGACAGTTGAGTTTCCAGTCGTTCTTCCTGCCGTCGCAGTTGGGATTCACGTTCAGCCATCGAATCAGTGAGTTGCTGCCGGTCGGCACGGAAACTCTCGCGCTGTGTTTCAAACTGCTGCCGTGCTGCGTCCAGTTCGCGGCGTTGTTCGTTGAGCCCTTCGCGCAATGAACGCACATAGTCGGCGAGCTGTTCGCGCGACCGGTCGACGCGTTCCTGCGCGCCGTCATCGCCCGTCACCTGCGCCAGTTGCCCCCACGCTTCAGCGACCGCGATCTGTGTTTCCAGCAGTTCCTGATGCCGGCCTTCCAGTTCCTCACGCAGACGGTCGAGCCGCTGTCGCCGTTTTTCGAGATTCTCCGCGTGCTGCGTCACCATGTCCGACTGTCGCCGAATCTCACCTGCCTGGCTTTGCCGTTTGACTTCCCAGTCCTTGCGTTCGGACGCCAGATGCTCGCGATCGCGTTCTGACTGATCGCTGACCGACGCCTGAATTCTGGCGAGCGTTGACTGCTGACGATTCAGTGACTGCTCACGTTCTTCGAGCAGTCCAGCACGGCGTTCGAGCTGCCGGGCCTGCCGCCGCTGCACGGCCATCAGATTCTGCAGACGCTGCTGAGTCTGCTGCGATTCGACCCGGAACTCCTCACGCACGGCTTCCAGTTCATGGCGGGATCGTTCCAGATGATCCTGCTGAAACCGGGCTCGGCTCTCCAGCAGCGCTGTCTGCTTCCGCAGTTCAGCCTCGGTCGTCGTCCGTTTCTCCTCAAGCGTCTGAAACTCCGTACGCAACCGACGCTGCTGCTCGGTGTGCTCGCGTTCGAGTTCCTCACACTGCGCCCGCCGCAGCTCATCGATTTCCTGCTCGGCACGCCGCCGCTCGTCGTCGAGCTGTTCGCGACCGCGCCGCAGCCCCGCTTCGACCTCAGCCTTTTCCGCGTACCACTCGTCGACGGTCTGCTGAAACCGCTCCCGGTCCTGTTCGAGCTGTTCGCGGTCGAGCTGCAACTTTTCAGTCAGAGCCGATTCATCGACCTGCGCCGTCAGTTGCCTGCGTTCCGCCTCAAACTGCGAGGCCAGCAACTGCCTTTCGTCAATCAAAGCCTGTCGCTCGTCCGCCAGTGCGTCGCGTTCCAGTTTCGCGGCGGCAATCGCCTGTTGCAGTTCAGCACGCTGATGTTCGAGCTGCGCTTCTGCCTCAAGGGCGAGGGAATCCCGCGCCGCGACCAGTTCGGCCTGCTGTTGACGCAACCGCTCCTCGTGGGCTTCCAGCTCGACCCGTTCCTGCCGCTGTCGATCTTCGGTGCTCGCGACATCCTGCAGTCGCTGCTCAATACTGCGTTCGTACTCGGCCCGCTCTTCGTCGAGCTGCTGCCGTTCAAGCCGCAGAGACCGGCTTTGCGCATCAAGCTGACCGAGGCGGACGTTGAGTGACTGTTCGCGCCGCGAAAGATCGTCGAGTTGCGTGCGGACCTGCGCAACCACCTGCGCAGTCTGCAGCAGTAGTTCTTCTTCCAGCCGATTGAGATCGTCGTCGGCTCCGGTCGCTGGCGAATCTCCGGCCGCGGATCCTGACGTCGAAACTCGCCCCGCCGTCGCTGGTCCGACTGAATAATGCGGCCCGCTGGCGTGGGAAACAGGTCGCGATGGCTCCGTGCGCGCAGCGGGAGGCGACTGTTTCGGAGTGTCGAATGTCCCGCTCATTCAGGGAATCCTTTCCCACTCGGCGAGGTCACAGAATCGGAGTGTCTTTGCCAGCGAACGTGGTCACGACAGTCGGTGACTTTCAATCAACCTGCGCACCGAAGGCGCAGACGCATGGCCGTTGTGACTTCGTTCCTGAATCGCCGCGGAGTGTCTCAAACCCGGAGGGATCCGGCTATGCGAGTTCGCGGCCCACTGGAGAAGGGCTGCAGACAAAAAAGGACCCGAAGCGCCGGTCGAGCAATCCGCGGACTCTGCCAGCCGGATCACTTGCCATCGACGTTTCGGGTGATTGATTGCTCACAGGGTCATCAAGCCGGCTCTGCTCAGAGTTGCGCGTTCAGCTTTTCGGTGATTTTTTCCTTGGGCAGCGCGCCAACCAGACGATCGACGACCCGGCCGCCCTTGAAGACCATCAGCGTCGGGATCGACTGAATGCCGTGTTGCGTCGAGACCTGCGGATTTTCGTCAGTGTTCACTTTTCCGACCTTGACGCGGCCTGCGTACTCTTCGGCAATCGCGTCAACCGTCGGTGCCAGCATCCGGCACGGTCCGCACCACGGAGCCCAGAAGTCAACCAGCACAGGAACATCACTGTCCAGAACCTCGGTCTGAAAATTGCCATCGGTAAATTCTGCTGCCATTGGTCTACTCCTGTCAGATACCGGCCGCTTTCGGCGCGGCGTGTTGTGATCGGGTTCTTGTCAGTCGGCGCGGGCCGAATTCTAGGACGGCTCGGGAGAGTGTCAACGTGCGCTTTGACGCGTGAGCCACTCAAAATCTTTCGCAGATTCGACCTACTCCCACGAAACGGGATTGACCAGCCCAGTCGCCAGAGCGGCGCCGAAGAAGACTCCCAGCAGCAGCGCCAGCCGCCACAGCAGCAGCGCTCGACCCTCGCCAAACCGGTCGACCAGGCGACGACCTTTCGACGTTTCCTCCAGGCACCACTGCGCCTGCCAGACACCCAGCCCGGAGAGAGCCGCGATCGCCGCGCCCATAAAAACCTGCGAATTGATCACGACGCCCAATCTTCCAGCAGTTTGAGGAATGCCGCCAGCCAGGCGGGATGAGCCGGCCAGGCTGGAGCCGTCACCAGGTTGCCGTCGATGTGAACCCCGTCGATCGGCGTTTCGACAAACGTCCCACCGGCCAGGTTCACTTCCGGAGCACACGCTGGATACGCCGTACAGCTCCGCCCGCTGATGACTCCCGCCGCGGTCAAAAGCTGCAGCCCGTGACAGATCGCCGCGATCGGTTTGTTTGCCTCAGCAAAGTGCCGCACAACGGCGAGCACGGAGGCGTTCAACCGGAGGTACTCTGGAGCCCGGCCGCCGGGGATCAGCAGCGCGTCGTAGTCGGTCGGATTGATCTCAGCAAAAGACGCATTCAACGTGAAGTTGTGCCCTGGCTTTTCGCTGTAAGTCTGATCGCCCTCGAAGTCGTGGACGGCAGTCCGGATTGTTTCGCCGGCCTTCTTGTCCGGACAAACAGCGTGAACTGTGTGCCCAACCATCAGCAGCGACTGAAACGGCACCATGACCTCGTAGTCTTCAGCGAAGTCGCCCGTGACGATCAGGATCCTGCGACTGGTCATAGGTCGTTTCCGTTTTCCCGTGTGAGATTCAAAGCAGTGCGGACTGTCGACGATTGAAAGGTCGCGAATCGTAGCAGCGAATCCTGCCGACGGTGAACCGTCGGTCGTCAACAGTCAGCGGCAGCGATTGAAACAAACAGGGATTCGCGGCATCTGACGCGATTGACTCTCGATACCACGCTGTTATTTGCAGACGCGACATTGAACAATGACGCCTCGCCTCTGTTTCCTCAGATTCCGGATGCTCACATGAATCGCCTGTTTCAGATCCTGTTCGGCCTGATGTGCGGCCTTCTGACGCTGCCAGCGAATGCCGCAGAGAAGCCCCAGCGCGTACTTCTCATCGGTCAGGGACCGGACGGGCATCCGGCGGCGACGCACGAGTACAACGCGGGCGTGCGGTTGCTCGGCAGGCTGCTCAGTCGCGCCGAGAATCTGCAGACGATTGTTATCAGTGCGGACGGCGACTGGACTGACGGGCCGGAGCTGCTCGACGGAGCCGACGCCGCGGTCGTCTTTGTTTCTCAGGGAGCGAAGTGGATCCAGGACGACGAGAAAAGGCTCGCGGCGTTTCAGGCACTGGCAAAACGGGGAGGCGGCCTGGCCTGCCTGCACTGGGGGATGGGAACGCGCGAAGCGGAGAACATTCCGAAATGGCTCGCACTCTTCGGCGGCTGTCACGGAGGCCCAGATCGGCGCTACAAGGTTGTCGATACTCAGCTTGAACTGGCCTCGCCCAAACACCCGGTGCTGCGCGGTGTCGAGCCCATCCCGGTGCATGAGGAGTTCTACTTCGCACTGAAATTTCAGCAACCTGTCGAGCAGATCGCGCCGCTGATTCGCGTGCAGATCGAGGATCAGCCACACATCGTCAGCTGGGCCTGGCAGCGTCCCGACGGAGGCCGCTCGTTCGGCTTCACTGGGCTGCACTTCCACGAGAACTGGAAGCACGAAAGCTATCGCCGCCTGATGACGCAGGGTGTGCTGTGGACGCTCGAGCGCGAGATTCCCGACGACGGCCTCGCCGTTGAGGTCACTGCGTCGGACCTCGAACTCCCAACTGCGGCGAAGAAATGAATCTCATGCTCCGTGGACTGCCCTCCGTCAATGAACTGCTCGATCACTCGCTGTTGCGCGAGCTGATTGCGGAGCATGGGCGGACGAGCGTGCTGGAGTGGGCTCGGGCAGCGGTAGCGACTCGGCGGGATGAACTGCTTGAGCGGCAACGCAGCAACGGCGGCGGGGATTCAGCAGACGGCGTGACTCGCATCGAACTGCGGGATGAGCTTGCGGAAATCGTCGTCCGGCTGGCGGAGCGGTCCGAGCGGCAGCAGCTTGGCAACGTGATCAACGCGACCGGCGTTGTGCTGCATACAGGACTCGGACGGTCGCCGCTGTCAGCGGCGGCGAAGCAGGCGCTGCTGGACTGCGCGGCCGCTTGCAACTGCGAGGTCGACGTTGAAACCGGCGAGCGGCGGTATCGCGGTTATCAGGTCGAACCGGCGCTCAGAACACTGACAGGTGCCGAGGCGTCGCTCGTCGTCAACAACAACGCGGCGGCAACGCTGCTGACTCTACAGGCGTTGTGTGCGGGAAGAGAAGTGATCATCTCACGCGGCGAGCTGATTGAAATTGGCGGTTCGTTTCGTCTACCCGAGATCTTTGAACTCAGCGGCGCGAAGCTGCGGGAAGTCGGGACGACAAACCGGACGAAACTCTCGGATTACGAGCGGGCCATTAACGACGGCACCGCGGCCATCATGGTCGTGCATCCGTCGAATTACCGGGTGGTCGGCTTCTCCGAGAATCCTGATCCGGCTGAGCTCTTCGCGCTGGCTTGCGAACGAGGGCTCGTCTCAATCGACGATATCGGCAGCGGGGCGCTGTTCGATGTGACGCAGGCCGGGCTGCCAGCGGAACCGACGTTTCAGCACAGCGTCGCGGCCGGTGCCGACGTGACGCTCGGCAGCGGCGACAAACTGCTCGGTGGTCCGCAGTGTGGAATCATCGTCGGGCGGTCGGAGATCGTCGGGCGGATTCGGAATCACCCTCTCGCCCGTGCCGTTCGCGTTGGCAAGCTGACTCTGGCCGCGCTCGGTGCGACGCTGGCGTCGTACGTTCGTGGAGTCGCCACAACAAAAATTCCCACGCTGGCCATGCTCAGCGTTACAGCCGATGAACTGAGCGTCCGGGCGCAGAGCGTTCTGGAAGAAATCGGCAAAGTTGACGGTTTGACTCTTGAGGTTCGCGACGCAACCGCGCAGGTTGGCGGTGGATCGCTGCCGGCCGTCGAGTTACGAACGAGCGTGCTCGCGCTGCGGCATGAGACTCTTTCGGCCGACGAGTTGTCTCGGCAGCTTCGCACGGGGCGGATTCGAGTCTTCAGCCGGATTCAGTCTGGCGAAGTGCTGCTCGACCTGCGCAGCGTTCTGTCGGAAGATACGCCGCGGCTCGCGCTGGCAGTGCGTCTGCTGGCGCGGAATTCGTAATGCGACCGTTTGATGAACAGACCTGTGTAACGAAACGCGCCAGAGTTCCGGCATGACAGGCTGGATGCCAGAAGTCTGCACGGCTTTCGCTACGACCGAGGGATCAGCAAGACGATGAAACAGCACGAGATTGAAATTCGCGTTCGTTATGCGGAAACCGACGCGATGGGGTTTCTGCATCACTCACGCTACTTCGTTTATTTTGAAGTGGGGCGGACGGAGCTGTTTCGGGCGGGCGGCGGCGACTATCGGAAGATGGAGGAAGACGGCCTGTTTCTGGTCGTCGCGAAGACCGAGTGCCGCTTCAAATCGCCGATCCGGTACGACGACCTCATCACGCTGCGGACAACCATCGAACGTGTCAGCCCGGCGAAGCTCGAACACAAGTACGAGCTGTTTCGTGACGGAGAACTACTCGCGACAGCAACATCGACACTCGGCTGTGTTGACCGCTCGGGCCAGATTCAGATGATGCCGGACTTTATTCTGCAGTCGGCGGACGAGTGAATGCGTCGTGAGAGAACCGTAATTTGAGATCGGTTATCTGAGATTTGAGATCGAAAGCCGGCCCGTGTCTGCTGACTCTGTTAAATTTATTCTGGCTATCGAGTCGTCGTGCGATGAGACGGCGGCAGCGGTGATTGATCGGGATTTGAATGTCAGGTCGAGCGTCGTCGCGTCGCAGTACGAGCTGCATCGCGACTTTGGCGGCGTTGTCCCCGAGATCGCTTCGCGGGCGCACGTGCGGCGGATTCTGCCAGTCATCGACGGCGCATTGAAAGACGCTGGGCTGACGCTGTCCGATATTGGAGCGATCGCCGTCGCGACGCAGCCGGGGCTTGTCGGGTCACTGCTGGTCGGCCTGACGGCGGCGAAGACGCTGGCGCTGGTGCTCGATGTGCCGCTGATCGCAGTCAACCATATCGAGGCGCATATCTATGCGTGCCGGATGGCGGCCGGGCGCGACATCTTCCCGGCGATTGGCTTCGTCGTCAGCGGCGGGCATACGAATCTGTATGACTGCACGAGCCCCGTCGACTTTGAGCTGATCGGTTCGACGATCGACGACGCGGCGGGCGAGGCGTTCGACAAGGTCGCTCAGATTCTGGACGTCGGCTTTCCCGGCGGCCCGGCGATTCAGCGCGTGGCCGAGCAGGGCGACCCAAAGGCAATCCGGTTTCCGCGAACGTTTCTCAAAGAAGACCGGCTCGAATTCAGCTTCAGTGGGTTGAAGACGGCCGTTCTTTATACGGCGACGGGAGTGCCGGGCTCGCACGAGAAGCCTCTGCCGCTGACGGAAAAGCGAGTCGCCGATATCGCGGCAAGCTTTCAGGCGGCGGTCGTCGATGTGCTGGTTGCCAAGTGCCGGCAGGCCCTGGAACAGCGTGGACGGAAAGTGCTGTGCGTCGGTGGCGGAGTGGCAGCGAACGCGCTGCTCCGCGATCGGCTCGAAAAGATGACTCGCCGCTACGGAGCTGAACTCCACATTGCTCCGATGGCTCTGTGTACGGACAACGCGGCGATGGCGGCGATCGCCTGGGAGTCGTTCTGCCGCGGCCACTTCGCGGAACTGGATCTCGACGTCACGCCAGGACTGGTGCGGCACCGGAAGCAGTGAGCCTGACGCGGGACGAGCGCACTCTGCGGACGGTCACTCTCATGCGAGGTCGCGGTGACTTCGTTACCTTTTCGTCTTCTGTTCTGACTTTTGAGCTACACAACCGGACGAACAGAAGGTGAGAAGGCAACGAAGGGACGACGAGGCCCGGCATGAGTGAAAAGTGGTCGAATGCGGAACTGGTGCGGCTGTGTCTTGAAGGAACCGCGCGCGATCTGACGGACGAAGCCGTCGTGGCTCTTGGTCACCGGCTGCCTGAGTCGCTGCTCGTGCGCGATGCGGTCGCCGAGTCGCCGTTTTCCGGGCAGATCAAAGCACGACTCGAATCGCTGGGGCTTTCGGTTGAATTGCCTGTCGACAGGAGCGCGGCGGCAGCGGCTGGTGAGCCTCAGAAGTCGCGGCCTTCGCAGAGCATGAAGCCGGCGGCGGCGATTCTGGCAGTCATCCTTGTGGGCTGGCTGCTCCTGACGACGCGAAGCCCCAAAGAGAAGACGCCGGAGGATCAGCCTGCCGCACGGCAGGAGCGGCCGGGAGACGCCGGCGGGGAATCGAAGACTTCGGAACAGCCGGACGGGGACGAAGACGGATCAGTCGAACCGACGCCGACAGACGCTGTCGCGGAAGATAAGAATTCGGCAGTCAGCGACAAACCAACCGGCAGTGACGGCGCGGCAGTTGCCGAACCAGCGACGACTCGACCGTCTGGCAAAGTTGAAACGTCAGAAGAGCCAACAGAGAAACCTGCCGAACCAGCGGCTGAGCCTTCAGAGCAACCTGCGTCCGAGCAGACCTCGTCGACAGAGCCGGCCGAAACGGTTGTCGGTCCGTGGGGCGACGCGCTGGATCGCGACGTGGCTCCGTTGCGGTTTGAGGAGGTTGCCTGGCGGTTGCCCGGCGACGACGGGATCGACGAGTTCCCTCCGGACGAGTTTCGTCAATGGTTTGAGCCGATGCCCGGACGGCCGTTCGGGCTCCTCGACGAACAGCACAGCGGGCGGCGATTCTCGAAATTCGACGGAATGGCGCGGCTCAAGGCTGGCTGGGTCGAGTCCGCTGTACTGCGACTGACAGTCTACGACACGGAAACCTGCGAGCTGCATGTCTGGAGCGGCAACGACGGCGTGCGGATCAAGTACTTCCGGCATCGGCAGCCGAACGTCTGGGCTGTGCATCGCATTTCGCGAGCCAATGAAACCTCGCCGCTGATCGACGGCGGGTACCTGACAAATGACTGCGGACGCTGGCATCGCTCGCAGTTCGGTGTTGTGGAACTGCGCTGGGAACGCGAGCGGCTGTGGCTCTCTCGCGGCAACCTCGTTCTACTGAGCGTACCGTTTTCTCAGCAGCCGACCGAGATCGCACTCGACGGCAAACTGAAGATTCGCGACGTCGAGATGCTGAAGTCGGACCCATTACCCGAGGTAGCGTTGTCGACGGAAATCGCAACGCAGCCACTGCTCGCAGCGTCGCAGCCCGCGCGACTCAAGTGGGAGATGCTCGGCGAAGAGGCATCACCGGGGTCGATGAAACCGCACGGTGACTCGATCGAACTGCGTATCGGAGCCGACTCGAAAGAACCCGCGCGCATGTGGGCGGCAGCGCCGCTGGCCGGGCTGTGCGAATTTGTCTTCCGCATCGAATCGGCCGATGCCGGCACGGGAGTTTATCTCGGAGATCCGAACGGCGAGCCGATCATCCTCGTCGCCCGGTTGTGGGATCCGAAGGCCCGCCGCTCCGCCGTGCAACTGCTGCAGCCAAATCAGCGTGACACAGAGCGAACGTACGATGTCGATGCGTGGCCAGCTCCGTGGTCGGGGGACAATCAATGGCTGCGCGTCGTGATGGGTTCTGGATC
Source organism: bacterium (assembly GCA_016124895.1). Taxonomy (GTDB): domain Bacteria; phylum Planctomycetota; class Planctomycetia; order Planctomycetales; family Planctomycetaceae; genus JAPOLP01. Next base: position 20,508 of record WGMU01000058.1, on the reverse strand, counting down.
GGTCTCGCTGTGGACAAGCCCCGACGGCCGTGGCTGGGCCTGGGTCGCGGACAGTCCGGCGCGCGGACGATTTCCTGGTCAGCGAGCATCGATCGGCGTCTTCGCTCAGCCGCAGGCCGATCGCCACATCCGGATCAGCCATGTCGAGGTCAACGAATTTCCGGCGCTTGCTTCGCTGGCCGATGCCGAGTTGCTCAAACGCGTCGACACAGAGTGGTTCGAGCCGCTGGATGTTCTGGATACGAGTTCGTGGCTGCAGCGGGTAATTCGGCACCGGCCTGCAGACGTCAACTTTGAGGACTGGCGCCGCGCGTGCGCCGTCGCGACTCTGCGGGCCTCGGCTGACAATGAACTGAGCAACTTTCTGATCAGCGGCCTGCTGGCCGAAAACGTGCTGCCGGCGGTTGCTGCACCATCCGACGACAGCAGGGCACTCGTCGCCGAACAACTCGCGCGGTCGTTTGCGCTGCTGCACGAAGCGTCGCTGTTCTGCGATCTGTGGGACGGTTCGCGCGGTCAGGACATCGGACTTCTGTATCACGAAGTGGCGCGACGCGCTGCCAGGCGTGCCCGGCCAGAAGCCACAGAGACGTCGTTCTCCGCACAAATGATGCGTGAATTGCTGCGTACGGAATTCTGGAGCGGGCATACGCCGCGGATCACTCCACTGGACGCGGTCGAGTTTGAACTGACGGCACTGATCGAAGCCGGCGCGTTCGATACGGCGCGACAATTGATCGATAAGGTCATTTTCTGGAATGCAAACGGCCATCCCGCGCGACCGTGGTGGCAGACGGTTGAAGAGATCTATCCGCGCATGGCTTGGGCCGAACTCGCCGCGCAGTCGGCACTTGACAGTGAAACGCGGGCCGCGCGGCAGGAACTGCCAGGCCGCTGGAAGACGAACCTGACAATCGACCGCCACCCGCTGGCGCACTCGGTCAGCAAGGAAGCCTACAACGTCATGGCTGAGTTTCAGGCGGCCGTTTCCGGGAACGCATTCGACGATGCCTGTGCGGTGATTTCGTCCGCGGCATCAACCGAACTGCTCGGCCTGCTGCCGGATTCGCAGGACGGCCGGCTGATGATTTCATTTCCGAACGCCGTCGCGCTGGCGATGAGTCAGCAGCCGCAGCTTCGCCGCACGATGAACGAGCAGTTTGGAGCCATCGGCCGGCTGCGCGTCCGTGAGGCCATTCAGAATGCTGATCATCGGCGGATCGAAGCGGCGACGGTGCAGTTCTTTGGAACGCTGGCAGCGGCGGAAAGTGCCGCGTGGCTCGGCGATCGAGCACTCGCCGCCGGACGATTCGCGGCAGCGCGCAGTTACTTCGAGCGGGCGCTCAGTGACTACCAGCTCAATTCGCAGATTGAAACGTCAGAGCAACGAGCATTGAGGGCGAAGCTCGAACTGACCGAGCGGTTGAGCGAATCGCCAGCGCAGGCTGAAGCCGAGCAAGCAGCGTCGAGCAAGCTGCCCGGTGATGCGCCACTCGAGTTCAATTCGACAAGCGTCGCGACGACCGCCTTCAACTCGCTGCTGACGGAACTCGACGAGCGAGCAAAGTCGGCGGGGCCGTCTGTGTCAAGCAGCGACGTTTCGCTGACGCCGCTCGGACGTCCGATGGCCGCACGACTGCCGGATGTCGGCGGTTTTCGCGTTGAAAATCGCAGTCGGTACGACGGTGATCAGGGCGAGAATCCCGGCTCATCTGTTCCATCCGACGTTGACTGGGTTGCGCGGCAGCTTGCCGTCGAGGTCGCTGGGGATTCCGCGTTCTTCTGCAACCGGTATCAGCTCGGCCGGTTTGATCTGACGAACGGTCAGACGCGCTGGAAGCAGCAGCTTGGCGGAGATCACGCCAACGCGCATCACTGGCCGATGGTCCCGCTGCGACCGCTGGTCACTGCCGACGCGGTTTACTGCCGGCGGCTGCGAAAAGATGGAACGGAACTGATCTGCTGCGATCGCGAATCCGGCAACGTGCGCTGGACGCTGCGGCCGGGACAGGGAATGGTCAGCGATCCGTTCTTCGTCCGCGGTCGGCTGCAGATCTTTCTGGCTGGCGACGCGTACGCCGGCCCCTCGGTGCTGGAACTCACGACGATTCATGCGGAGACCGGAACCGTTATCAGCAGCGTACCAGTGCTCAATCTGTTCGACGTCTGGCAGAACTCGGTGCCCGTGTGCCAGGTCATGCAGTCCGACGGGCTGATTTACTTCACCGTGTCCGGCGTTGGCGGCTGCTGCAACAGTGAAGGCCAGCTGCTGTGGATTCGACGGCGGGAATGGATGCCTCCGACCCTTGATCGTGACCGACGGATGCGGCACTGGTCGCCGCCAGTCATTGACGGTCAATCGGTCGTTCTGTTCGAGCCCGAGTCGCCAGTGGTCGATCGCGTCGATGCCGCAACTGGTCGGCTGAAGTGGTCGCTGACGATGCCCGGTTTCCGCCGTTGTCTGGCAGCCGTTGATGGCCGCCTGCTGCTCGAGGATGAATACGGAGTGCGGGCGGTTGATCTGCAGACCGGACAGAACCTCTGGCAGTACCTCGCGGCGAATCTGCTCGACGCGGTACTTGTGCCCGAGTCTGGCGGCCGGCTGCTGCTGACGCGGGCCGTACCGTTTGCTGAAGGCCGCACGCGCGAGATGACGCCGACACTGATCTGGCTTGATCTGACAACCGGGCACGAAGCGGCGCGGCTGCCGCTGACGACGCTACGCGACGGTGAGCCGCGAGTCGGGCCATTGCTCAGCGGACCGGAGAAAACCTGGTTGCTGTTCGGCCCCGGCCGTAAGGAGTCAAACCGCGACGTCCTGGAACTCGTGAGCGACGACAACGTCCGACCGGCGTTTCCGGCGGACCTCGCAGCGTGGGCGGACTGGCATCCAGAAGCAAGACTGGAGACAGCTCCGCAGAACCGGTTGATTCGGCCGGATCTCGAACGTGCCTGGCAGTCGAACGAGTTTCGTAACGCGTGCGAACGTCTCGCCGCGGGCTGGCTGCCGGTCCTGCCGATCCAACCGAAAGAGTCTGGACTGGTTGCCGAATTCCGCGGACAGCGCGACGTCCTGCGACTCAGACCGAAGATCGCGTACTCACCGGAAACCGCGAATGAAGTACCGAGCGAGCTGACTGTCGGCGCCGCGCGCCTGTTTCGTCCGCTGCGACTGCGCAACGACGCGAACACTCTGCTGCGATTCAAAGCCGGGCACAATCAGGGAGAGAGCTGGCTGCTGACGGTCGAAGCGAATGGCGAACGCCTGCTGAATACGATCGTCAATGACGAAACCGCTCCGTCCGGCTGGCAGCAGGTCGACGTGCGGCTCGGTCACCTGGCCGGCAAAGATGCAACACTGATCATCACCTGCGCTCAGGCCGACCCGAAGACTCCGGCCTGGGTCTTCCTGTACGACCTTCCGGACCCGATGACTCTGGCAGAACTATCGACGAAATCGGCGCAGTAGCACACAGCATCGATGCAACTGCCGATTGAACTCAGGAACCGGATCCGGACACTTCGCTTCGGAGTTGAGAATTCGACGGATGGAAACGTGAGCCGTACGCCCCGGCTTGTTTCTCGCCTGACGTCGTCAGACTGGAATGCCCGGACCGCGTCAGGCAGGATCGCGCCAGCGGAGTCTGGTTACGTTTCTGCTGAGCCGTTATTGCCGCCTTGCCATTCTCACTGGAGCACTTCCGAGATGCCGATCGCGAACTGGAAAACGCAGCCGTTCAACATCATTCAGAGTCTGCTGTTCAATAACCCGCATCGCGTGATCGAGTACAGCGTCCGGGATGAAAACGGCGCCTGGAAAAACCGCGCGGACAATCCGGCTCCGGTCGTGCGTCTGTACGAAAAAGAAGCGTCCAACGACCGCACGTGCCTGCAGACGATTCAGTTCGTGCATCACATGCTGATTCCGCCCGGCGGCCGGCACGTCAACGAGCTGCACATTCACCCGGACGCGGAAGAGATCGTCGTGATCACCAGCGGTCGAGGCACGGCGGTCATCGGTGGCGAAGCACACGACATCGCCGCGCAGGACGTCGTCTACGTCCCGCCGAAGACCGAGCACGAATTCCGCAATACCGGCGACGACCTGCTGGGCGTGCTCTTTATCTGCGTCCCGACCGGCGACGGACTTCGCAAGCTGGCGGAAGCGCAGCAGCTTCCGTCGTGATTTCCCGCGTCGCAGCACACAACTGGCCGGTCTGCGGAGCAGCACAACTGACCGGGACAATTGCGAAGTTTTCGGTCCAGCACTGATTGCTCTCACACGACAGTCCCGGCATTATCGTTCGATCTCTCCAGCAGGAGGACGTTGAAAATGAACGCGTCGGATTCTCAGCGTGCGCGACCGACCGATGACTCGGCCGCTCCAGGCCCCAGGACATCAAACATCTCCGGCCCGCCGCCTGAACGCAGCCAGGACCGCATCCGAAAATGGTCGCCTGGCACAATCGTCGGACGCACTCTGCTGGCGATTCTACTGATCCTCGCGCTCGTCGAAGGACACGCTCGCTATTTCTACGGAAAAACGCTGCAGGGCCTTCAGGACGCCGTTGTCGAGCATCGCAACCAGGCAGACATGAGCGACTCAGCACCGCTGACACTCGAATCGGTGCGGCCACTGATTAAAGGCATTCCACAACAGCGCGAGATGTACCGCGTCGATCGTCCAGTTCAGTTCGTTACGTACTTCAGTTTCTTCCGGACCTACTGCATCCGGATGGAACTTGATGGAAGCGGCGGGATCAAGGATCTCGATGCTGGCGACTGGGACCGCCGCCTGTACTCAAACGAACCGCGGAGCATCATCGAGCATCTGGCGAAGTTCGACGTCAACATACCGCGACGGCCGGGGTACTCGACAAACCTCGGCCAGATCGTTCAGCTCGATTATGCCGGTTACAGAAAGACTCGTACCTATCGTTATGGATATCCGCAGAATCTGTGTCGCGAGCTGTTCCGACAGGCGTTGCTGATTGCGGCGCGGGACGAGCTGTCACTGCCGACGCGAGATGTCAACTTCGGCGAGTCACTCCTGCAGATCCAGAAACCGGAAGATTCGACAGCGCCGTTGATCCTGACCATTCAGAACCGCCCGGCACATGACGGCTATCAGCTTTTCCTCGATCGTGGACCGTTCGATTCGCCGGATGAACTGCAGAAACTGGATGTCGAATTCGCTGTCGATATTCCGTTGCATGACGTGATCTCAAGAGCAGAGGCACTGTCGCGAACAACGTTTGTCGAATGGCTCAAGCAGGCGGGATTCAGCGGTCGCCCGAATTCCCTGGCAGAGTCCGGTTCGATTCCGGATGAGGCAGCTCGGCTGTCGAACCGACTTATCGCCTCTGCTCAACTGGGAGTCCTGCGGCACCTGCATCGCAGCATCCGGGAAGACGGTGAGTCTCCAGAGCAATTGATTGCACTGTCCGGGGCGTATGCCGTTTATGGCGAGTTGACGAGCCCGTTCCTGAGTCCAATCTCAGACGTGGCACGAGCCCGCGCCCTGCTGTACGCAGAGCGGCTGATCCTCCGGGCTCCGAATTCCGCAATGCCCTACTTCGGCCGGGCACGAGTGCGAACGCTGATCGGGCTGCACGCTTTGGCAATCGAAGATATCGAACACGCGCGACATCTGCTGGCAGACGGCAGCACTTCGAGTGACGATCCGAAATCAGCTCTGCCGGATTGGGTCGGGACCATCGAAGCTGCGTGTCACGGCGACATCGAGCAACTGCGATCCCTGTCGTCGGCTGGAGTCGAGACATCGTCCCTGGCAGCTCTGCTGTGGCTGCAGCAGGTCGACGCCGCTCGTGATGACATGGCCATCGCTACCGCTGCCAAACGGCTCGAAGAGCTGGAACCCGGACAGAGTCTGGCACTCGATCAACTGATGACGAATGTCCCACCGGGTCCGGAGTACGAAAGGCTGCAGGACGCGCTCGTTCGCAGTACTCAGTCGCTCGCAGACAACGCCCGGAATCTCTCGGGACTAAGTGACTCGCTGCAGGAGTTGATCGCGAACGTCCCGGATTCCGTCCCCGAATGTGCCACCTGGCGTCTTTCATTCCGGGACAGTCTGCTGGCCCAAAACGATCAGATTGCGGATGGAACAGTGGCCGATCTGGAAGAACCGGCGTTAACGGCGCTGGTCGGACTTTCTCAGGAGTCCGCGTTGATTCAGGCCGTCCGCACAATGGAACTGGCTACGCATCCACACGGCATCACACCGGACGAGCTGTTCACACAACTGAAGCCGCTGGTCGATCGGCAGAGCTACCGGGAGTGGTACCTCTTCTACAGTCCGAAGCGGAGAGAGATCTGGTCCGAAATCACTGCGGATTTCAGTTCATCAACACGTGGTAAGAAGTACTGGACCCGAAACGGCAAAGAGTTACTTCAGTTTCTCAGCATCTGGAACCCTCCAGCAACGGGAGCCAACGGACGGAACGACTGGCGGGAAGCCGTCGAATCTTCGACGTCAAAACTGCTTGGTGATCTGGCCTGGCAGTTCGAGAACGCGACCGGACCAGAACGGAAGCGCAACGCATCACGCGCCATGATGAAGGTCGCTCCGTATTCTGAAGCCGCCGTCGTGGCAACCATCCGTAACGACTGGCAGGACAGTGTTCCTCACGTAGCCGAGTGGGAACAGAAGTTTGCACGGTCGCCTCGAATTCAGGCAGAGCTTGGCACGGCGCTGCTGTACTCAAGGCAGTTTGACGATGCAGAGCGTTGTCTCGAGCGATCGTTGCGCCTGCGTATGGACCGCGATGTCCTCGTCACGCTGGCGAAGTGCTCGCTTGAGCGGGGAGACGAGACGAAATGGCTTGAGCGGATGGAACGAGCGGCACGTCTTCCGGCTGGTAGTCTGGAATCGCATTACGTCTCGTATCAGATTGCCGCAGAGTTGTTGGCACGTGGACGCCTTCAGGATGCATTTCCGTATGCGGAGAGAGCTGCTGAAACCTACTCGGCGTGGGGTCTGCTGACCTTGGCGGCATGTCATGAGGCAGCAAGTGACTACGCGAAGGCTGAAAAGCTCGTCCGGGCGAGTGCCGAGAATTACGAACGGCATCACGAATGGTATTTCTGGTGCCGCCGCACAGGACGAGGCGACGAGGCTGCCGCCCGCGCAGCGATTCCCACAGAGTGGATGAAAGAAGTCCAGACAGAGGACTCTGACAACTACTGCAGCATGCACATGCTGTTTGCGATGCTGGATGACGACCTGCAGACGGCCATTATTCGAATGCGGATCGGTCTCGATAACGGCGATGCTGAGGGGCCATGGTCCTTCGTGCATCTCGAATTCCTGAAGCAGGAATATGGCAAGCCCGTGCCCGATCCACGTTGGCCGGTCGAATACCAGAAAGTTGAGGATCCGAACTCTGAGGAATTCAGAAATGCTCGCTTTGGAAAGGCTCTGGAGTGCTATGGAAGGTACACAGAAAGGGGACTGCCAACCGAGCCCGTCAGATTTCTCTCGGAGCTGAGACGGCACTTCAGCAGCCCGGATCCGAAACCGCTGAACCTGCACCGGCTCGACTGGATCGTGCAGGCCTGGGGCAGTTCCGGCAGCCGCACGAACATGCTCTATTTCATCGGCAAAGCGCTGATGCTTGACGGTCGTACGGAGGAAGCGATCCCGTACTTTGAACTGGCAGCAACATCGCGCTACTCGCAGAAGTACAACGCCATGCTGGCCGGTCACGAACTGCAGAAGCTCGGCCGACTGCCTGGACCGTTGCGACCATCTGAACTGGAGTTCGACGAAGCTCAGAATATCCGCCTGTACGACGAGGCCTGTGGATGGGGCAACGTCGGAGACATCGATCGAGCACTGCAGCGCTGCGATCTGCTGATCGAACAGGCTCCGGACTGGTCGCCCGCGTGGTTCGCGCGAGGGCGTTTCCGCACGATGAAGGCCGACTTCGCCGCAGCGATCTCTGATTTCGACCAACTGATCCGTCTGGAACCCGATCTCCCGGAAGCCTACTTAAACCGAGGCTACGCTCTGCAGGCTGCTGGACGATTTGCTGACGCGGCGACCGACTACGAAAAGGCGTTGGAACTCGAACCGCGTGAAGACGGGGCTCACTGGTTGATCGGCATGATTCGAGCTGCGGCTCCGGATTCCGCACTGAGGGATGGACAGGCAGCACTCCTCCACGTCGAAGCGCTCGACGACTTCTTTCAAAACCGGCAGTACAACCGCAACGAGTTGCTGGCCGCAGCTCATGCGGAACTCGGAGACTTCGATAAAGCTGCTGAATTCGCCCGTCAATGGCTGACCGGTGCCCCTGAAACCCGCATGGAACGAATTGCGCAGTATGAGAATCGGCAGCCGTATCGGTTGAAGCCCTACGAAGCCACGACGGACGCCAAAGCTGCCGACGATACGAAGTAGCAGGCTCCCGGTTTAGAACTTAACCGGTCCTCAAAAACGAACAGCCCGCGGTGCTCCCCTCGATGCACCGGGGCTGCTCAAACGTGTGACTGCAGGCAAAAGGGTTCTGTACGTCCCTGCCGAATGACTCGCTGGAACGGCTGACCTGCTACTGCGCGAAGTTGCGGATTTCCTCGGCGCCCTGGGAAATGTTCTCCAGGCCGCCCTGATTGAAGAACTGATCCAGTTCCAGAATCGCCGGGCCCATCAGAAACAGAAACACGGCGGGCATCATCAGCAGCACGGTCGGGAACATCAGCTTGAACGACGCGTTGTTGGCCTTCTCGTCCGTTCGCTGCCGGAGGCTTTCGCGCATCGTATTGCTGTATTCGGTCAGAGCGTCGGACACGTTGGTGCCCATCTTCTCAGCCTGCGTCATCAGTGAGACGAACGAGTCGACTTCCGGAACGTCCATACGTTCGCCGAAGTTGTTCAGCGCAACGGTCATACTGCCCACTTCGCCCTGATGGACGACCATGCCGAGTTCAGACGCGAGATCCGGATAAACCGGCTTCAGGTCGATCGCGATCCGTCGCAGCGACGTTGGGATTGTCAAACCCTGGCTGACGCACATATTCAGCATGTCGAGCATGTCGGGCATGGCGCGTTCGATCTGTGACTTTCGCTCCTTCGCACGCCCCTGGATATACATTCGCGGAATCGCCCAGAAGAACAGCGGCACGGAAATCATGCCCAGCAGCACAGGAATCTCCAGCACCTTCGGTACGATCAGCAGCAGCACGGCAAACATTCCAATCGTACCGCCCACCAGAACGAAACGCGTGGCCTGCAGATTGGCCATCGCGTGCGGCTGATGAAAGCCGGCCTGTTTGAGTTCGGCACGGATACGGGCCTCGTCAGACATCGGCATCAGCGAAGCCATCGCCAGCGTGGCCGGTCCGAATGCCAGATCCTCTGTCTCGCTGGTCGGCACGTCCTCTGGCTTCACTTTGGGAATGTGTTCCGGTTCCTCGAACGACGTTTCGTGGCTGCGAAACAGTTCCTGGTCTGCCCAGCTCACATCGTAAACCAGACCGGCGGGTGGCTCCCACGTCTCCACTTCCGGTGGTGACCACGCCTGATAACGGTCCGCCTGAATCACAGACGGGCGAACGGGCAGAACTGTTTCTGAAGCAGCAGCCGACGACTTTTCGTACGAGGAGACTTCCGGTCGGTCAACGGCGTCAGAGTCAGTGCCGGATGCCGAATCCAGAGACTCGCGTCCCGTTCCTGAAGAACCGGCTGCGGACGCCCGTCGAACTTCGTCCGCCTCCGCGCGCGAGGCTTCGCTCAGCGCCGCCTGATATTCAGCTTCGCGATATTCACGCAGCGCCCGCGCGTGAGTACGCCACTTCACGATCCGCCGCACAATCAGCAGCAGGACCAGCAGGCCGAGCAGACTCCAGAACGTCAGGAACAGTGGATTGACGGGCAGATTCATAACCAGTTCTCCAGCGTGAGCTGGCAGGGAAATCGCGAGTTATCAGTCGTTCGATGGCCGGTCATGTGCCGGTGTTCTGCGCGACAATCAGAAACGGCATCAACGTTGCCAGGCAGGACAGAACCTGGATGCGACGTCATCAATTCCGCTGACTGTTATGCAGAATGCGGAGAATCCAGCCAGTGCCGATCATCTGAAAGACGATCGCGGTAATCGTCGCCATACGGCCCATGCTGGAAGCCATGATTTTCGGGAAGTATTCGGGATCGCCGAGCGAGAAGAACACAACGATGAACGGCACGAGTGCCAGCATCATGATCGCCGTCCAGCGGGCACCGACTGTTGCCGCTCTCAGCCGGCCGAAGAACAACAGCCGGTCGCGGATCGTTTGCGACAGACGTTCGAGAACGCTGACGAGGTCGCCACCCGTCTGCTGATGCACGGTCAGCGTCGTGACCAGAATATTGAGTGTGATAATCCCGGTCCGATGCGGCAGAGCCTGCAGTGCCAGAGACAGATCGTCCCCCATCTTCATCCGGCGGTTGCAGTCCATCAGTTCGTCACCGAGCGGTGCCGGCGTGTCATGCGACACCAGTTCCCAGCACTGTTCGATACTGCGGCCGGTTTTGGCGGCACGGGCGAGTTCGTCAATCATCGCGGGAAGCTGCTGCATCATTTTCTTCTGCCGCCGCTGCCTCACAAAGACGGCTGTAATGACCGGAGCGACCGCGCCCATGGCTCCAACCAGCAGTGACGTCAGCATGTTTTCCTGGATGATGAACGTCATGCCGAAGCCGACAACACCCAGAAACAGAGACATCGCCAGCAGCATCGACGGTGCGACCCCCATGCCGGACTGCAGCATCAGCTTGTCGAACCAGGAATTGATCGAGTTTCCGAAGCCGGTGTCTTCTTCTGAACCAAAGACTTCCTGATCGCGCAGAATCCCTGCGAAGTCAGAGAGGCGTTCGATCGGTTTGCTGGAGAGTATGGCGGACATGAGAGATGTCTCGATGTGATTGGCGATTTGAAATCTGAGATCTGCGATGGCCGATCGGGGATCTGTTGTTCCCCGCTTTCTACTGCCGGTTGCCCACTCCCGACCCACTTCTTCTTAACTCCGCGGATACGGCCGTGCCTGCAGTTCTCTGGCGTCAAACAGTTCGGTCGGCAGATCGAAGCCCGCCGCTGCGAGACGTTTCAACACCGCCGGTTCGTGACCGGTCGCGAAGAACGAGCCGATCGCGCGGCCGTTCTGGTCAACGCCCTGCATTCGATAAACGAAGATGTCTTCAATGATGTACATGCCCTGCCGACAGCCGCACAGTTCCGAAACACGAGTCACTTTTCGTTCGCCGGTCGACAGACGCGTCATGTGAACGAGAAGCTGAATCGCCGACGCGATGTACTGCCGCGCGACGTCCGTCGGCAGGTCGACACCCGACAGAGCGATCATCATCTCCATGCGGTCCAGAGCGTCGCGGGTATCGTTCGCGTGCAGGGTGCTCATAGAACCGTCATGGCCTGTATTCATGGCCTGCAGCATTTCAAGCACTTCGCCGCCACGCGATTCGCCCACGATGATTCGGTCCGGCCGCATTCGCAGCGAGTTCTTCAGCAGATCACGCTGAGAAATCTCGCCCTGGCCTTCAACGTTCGCCGGCCGCATTTCGAGCGACACGACGTCCGGCTGTTGCAACTGAAGTTCCGCCGTCTGTTCGATCGTGATGACGCGTTCCGTCACCGGGATATAACGGCTGAGGTTGTTGAGCAGCGTCGTCTTGCCGGCACCGGTACCGCCGGAAATCAGCGTGTTCAGCCGGCCGCGAATCGCCATGACCAGGAAGTCGGCCATCTCCGGAGCCAGCGAACCCATTGAGACCATGTCTTCAAACAGGAGGGCTCGCGACCGGAAACGTCGAATGGAAACCGTCGGTCCCTGCAGAGCCAGCGGCGGAATCACGGCGTTCAGTCGCGAGCCGTCCGGCAGCTTGGCGTCGACCATCGGGTTGACTTCGTCAATACGACGGCCGGCACGGCCAACGAGTCGATGAATCAGCCGCAGCAGATGCTGCTCGTCCGCAAACCGAACGTTCGTCGGTTGCAGAATGCCGTTGCGTTCGACGAACACTCGCTCGGGTCCGTTGACCAGAACATCGGAGACTTCCGGGTCATTCATCAACGGTTCGAGCGGACCGAAGCCATAGATCTCGTCCATGATCTCACGCACCATGAGATCACGCTGCTCGACGGGAAGGTGAACTTCCTCCATCGAGCACAGATGCGCGGCGAGTGACCGCAACTGCTGACGCAGCTCGGACTCTTCAAGCTGTCCGGCTTTGGACAGATCGAGAGCGTCGATCATGCGCCGGTGCAGGTGCGTCTTCAGCTTCTGAAACTTCTGACGAGCTTCTGCTGCAGTGACGGCTGGTGCTGGAGTGGCTTCGGCAACCATGTGGAAACCTCGAACGATGGGACTGACGCGTCGGTCGGGCCGAACGTCGTCGGCCATGTCCTTACTGAGTCAGTTGCAGTTTGTATGTGTAACGATTGACGAATCGGTCTAGTGGTCCCTGCGTCACGGTCTCGCGACTGAGGACGGCGGTTCGAGTTGTCAGGACGGTCGGCTGAAAGACGATCTCGCAACCACCGGCCACATTCGGATGAAACGACATGACGCGACCGGCGACGGTCGCAACGCAAGTCACTCGATCGGTGCCGCGTCCGATCGTGACACTGTCGAACAGGAAGACGATCCGTTGCTGACCGACAATCTGAGTGATCGAGTCGGCAACCGCTCCCCCCAGCGAATCGAGAGCGGCAAACGACAACGGACCGCGATCAATCCGCAGGATGTCGACGCCGCTCGGAAAATCTGCCACCGTCCAGCCGCTGCGGAACTGCCGCGCGACCTGTGTCGCTGACGACTTCGGGTTCAGCGCGAATGCGTAAACATTGCGTTCGGTCGGCAATGGCGGCGAAGTCGTGCCGCTGGCTGAGGCTGTGGTCTGTTGATTCGAGATCGGCGGATCTGAGATTTGTGAATCCGGGATCTGCGGATTCGACGCCGAAGCGACTGGTTGAGTCGTCGAGGAACTGCTTCCCTGCGGCGTCACACCGGAATCCCGCAGCACGATTTCCGGAATTCCGTCCGACTGATTCGTTACGGCTCCCGTCAAGGGATCAATACCGAATCGGTCACTGCCAGCTCGCCGTTCAATGTCACGCTGCCAGGTGGGCGTCTGCGTTGAACCACTGCTCGCACGCAGAATCGCGATCGGGAGAACCGGAATCGGCAGTTCGTTGAGCGGACGGAAACCAACGATGTGGTTATCGACCGTCGCTTCCGCTCGCGCGGCAACGTCGGCCCCCTGCTGACTCAACCAGCCATCAAAAAAACGCACGACAGGATTGTTCCGGTCGTGGCTGTGTTCCGCATTGACGACGACGGACGTCGGCTGCTGATTCGTTTCGAGAAAGACCGTGCGACCGGCATCGTCCTGCACCAGCCGGCCGAATCGAATATCGCCCGCGGGCGACGGGTCGAGCACGACAGCCTGGCCGGCGATGCGGTTTTCCTGAGCGATGCGCAGCGCTGCTGATCGAGCTTCGCTCACAACAACTTCGTGATCGACCCCGGTGCGGAGCAGATCATCGGTCGCCAGTCGGCCTGCTCCTGCCAGGGCCGCGGCCTCGGCCGCAGTCGTCAGTTCCACCTGAGCGTTGTCCAGCCACAACCGGTCAATCACCAGCGCCGCCGCACCCAGGACAACCACCAGCGCAATCAGCGCAGCCGGAGCGAGAAAACCGCCGCGGCTGGAGTGACTGCATCGGGTTAGAGAGAGTCGGGAAAGCATGGCATCGTGATTCAGACAGGTTCAAACCGGCCCGCGCGCTTCAGCAATCGGGCGCAAGTCTGCGCAGACAGACCTGTCTGGAACTTAGGCCAGATTCCGGGACCGTGACGCGTCAAATCGGCAATTGCTGACAACCAGGGAGACTCCTGCCCGCGCATCCGGACGGGAGTTCTGCCGAGTGACCGCAAACAGAAACAGCGACCCGGCCCAGTGCCGAATCGCTGTTTGATTTCTGCTCGGGTGGCTGGTCGTGAATGCCGGACTCTCACCGGACTCGGCGTCAATGAACATCAGCGTCGCGGCAACTCAACGCCACGGAACGCCGTTCGAAATCCTCTGAGCCGGACCGTACGTGCCATACGGATTGCCCGCCGCTCCTGGCACTCCATATCCGCTTCCGACGCCGTAGCCACGCGGGTACGCCAGCGAGCCATACGGGACGGCGTACGGATTCGCTCCGCCACCAGGACCGGGAACAATCGCCGGTACATTATTGACTGCTCCGTTGCCGACGTTGCCCGGAGCAGCGTTCCTGTCGGTCGCCGCCGGATCATTACTGCCAGCGCGAGTGTCGACCCAGTTGGCAGAGTCGTTGGTGGGCACGCCATCCTGAAACCTGACCGTGTTCAGTGCCGACTGTCGGTAAATCCGTGACGTAAAGCGGTCCGGTTCTGGTGGAACCGGCGGTTCCGGTTCTTCAGGGACCGGCGGCAGTTGCAGAATCTCTTCCAGTGTCGGCCGGTTGGGATCCTTCACCTGAACCGTTGCCCGCCCGTCACCGACTTTGGTGAACTGCAGAGTCAGTTCGCCCGACTTCGAGCACAATTCCAGAATGCCCGTGTCCTGCTCAGCGATTTCCAGCGTGACCGAGTTTTCCGTTGCCTGCAGTGGCGATTGAACGAAGTTGCGGTTGAGCGCCAGCACGCGAACTCCCTTGAACAGCTTGATCGACATGCCGCCGACCAGCTTGTAACGCGGGTCGCCCGACAGTTCTTTTGGCGTGAACTGAATGTCGACAAAGTCGCCGGGCTTGATCAGGCCGTTCATGATCGCCGCCTGCTCGCGGATCGAAACCGTCACAGCTCGATAACCCTGACTGACGCTGAGCGGCGGCAGCTCGCCGTGAGCGTACAACGCATTGCCATGAATCGGTGTGGCGGCTTCGATCGGCACCTTGACGACACGTCCGATGATACCACCCTCGGACAGCAGCACGTCATCTTTGATGTCGTCTGCAAGCCACGGACCGCGTCCCACGTGCTTTTCGGTAATAACCGTTCCTGGTTCGACATCGCTGACGAACATGGGAATGACACGCGTCGTGTTCACCGGCGGCGGAACCTCACGGGCGGTCAGCGTCTTGACGACGTACAGGACAATCATGCCTGCCATCGCCACGAAGACGAGCATGACAAGTTTTGCGGGGGTCAGATTCTTCAAGACTCCGCTCCTGATGGAGTTCGGACGGGTTGCCCGGAGGCAGAATAGACTTGCGAAATATGTGTCAGACCAGCGTTGACTGTCTCAGATTCTCAGGAGTCACTCTCTGATCATTCTGGTGACTTCGTAAAGCTGCCGGTTTTTCAGGCTGTAACCAATTGGCCAGAGAAGATCGGGCGAGGCATCGTTCATGTTGATGGCCAGTGCGACGGTGACGACGTCACCGGACCTGGCCCCCGGATCAACCTGCACCTGCAGCGTCTGCTGCAGACGCGGGGACAGAACCTTGCGGATTTCCGATTCCACTTCGGTTGGAGTCACGCCTGGCAGTGTCGCCTTGCGCGCTCCGACGCGTGACGCTTCGGCCAGCTCGCCGCGAGCAAAAAACAGCAGCGAGAATTCCAGCAGACCGAACAGGACGATGCTGAACAGCGGCAGAACCATGATCAGCTCAGCGCTGAGGAACCCGGCGCGCCGATTCCGCCGCCGACCGCCTTGACACTGATGCGTCGCCGAGGGACAGGTGGAAGTCTGAGAGAATCGAACTCGCTGCATTTTCCTGCCTGAATGTCGACGCGTTTCGATGATCACGTCGCCGTATGCCGGTTGAATAACGAGGACGGAACTCAGTTGGCTGGAGCAGTGTCCGGTGCCAATGCTGCTGCGACGGGTTGCGGATCGGCGGCAGCCTTCATCCACGGAAACTTCGGAAGCTGCCACATCACAACGAGCCACGTTGCCAGAGCGACCGGCACGGCATAGCCCATCGTGCGGCGTTTCATCTTCTGCTCCAGAGTCTCCTTCTTTGGCTTCTTCCCGGCATCGACCTTACCGGTTCCCAGATAGCGATCCTTGCTGGCCCAGACGCCGTGCGTCATCGCCTTGAAGACGATGACGAAGAACGTCCCAAGCGCGGCCAGTCCGGTACTTCCAACCAGAACCATCAACGTCAGTTTGCCACCGAGCCAGACACCCAGCGCGCCCATCAGCTTGACGTCGCCGCCGCCGCCGCTGCCGATCATCCACAGGACGAAGAGCAGTCCGAAGCCGGCCGCGAAACCGGCCCCCGCCGCCAGCAGACCGTCGACCTGATTGAACGCCACCTGGTAGACGAGCCCCAACCCAAAGACCGGAAGCGTCAGCTTGTTCGGAATCCGTTTGACACGGATGTCCCAGATCGCGGCGGCGAGCGTGTACGCGCCCACGCAGACCAGAAACACAATCAGTTGAACACTCAGTTCAGGAAGCATCGAGTCACTCTCTGCTGGTCGAGAAGGTTGTCAGAACCGCCGCGGCAAACCGGATTCCGAGGCCGGTCTGCGGATACGGAAGCTCCACTCAGGCAAACGGTAGGTCACGCCAGGACGCCGATCCGGACGGAGCTGCGCCGCCGGTACGGTTTTCCTGACAGAAGTATTCCCTACGCCGAAGAGCCGTCACGACCAGCTCAGCAAAACCTGCCAGATGCCCCGTTTGATGCAGGCGTCACAACCGGAAAATCCCGACAACCGGTCTGACCGGAATGGCAGTCACAGACCATAGCCAGCATTTGGGTGGCTGTGGCTGGACTGAGCCTGCGAAGGAAGCCTCGGAAGTTTGCCCACAGAGTTCACTGACCGGGGCATCGCTCGGGCCTCGCTCCAGACCCGGCCACCCGAGCGCTCCGCCCCGCTCCAGTCCCGGCCACTCAGCCGAGCGATGCTGTGGTTTCGCCGCGTTTGACAGTCCGGCGCGAATTGACTCGCCAGGGGGCCGCGCTACAATGACTCGCTTTTCGCCGCCGCTTTGAGGACGCCTCCCGTGGACGAAGCCATTCGGAAAGCCCGTACGCTGATCGAGGCGCTTGGCTGGATTCGCCGATTCCGCGATCGCTACGTCGTGATCAAGCTCGGCGGCAGCGCGCTGGAGAATCCGGAATCTGTCCGCTCGTTCCTGACCGACGTGATCTTTCTCGAAACCGTCGGGATGCGGCCGGTCGTGATTCACGGCGGCGGAAAAGACATCAGTCGCGCGATGGAAGAAGCCGGGATCGAGCCGCGCTGGGTGCAGGGACGCCGCTACACCGACCTCGAAACACTGAACATTGCCGCGCGAGTGCTTACACGAGAGATCTGTCAGGGACTGGTCGACGAGATCAGCCGCCAGGGCGGTGAAGCCGTCGGGCTCAGTTTCTCGTCCGGTAAGAACGTGCTTATCGGCGAGAAGCTGCAACTGGCCGGAGACAACGACGAACCGATCGATCTGGGATTCGTCGGCCACGTCGTCGATATCAACCGTGAGTTCCTGGAATCCACGGCAGAGAAGGGACAGATTCCCATCATCCCCTGCATCGCCGTCGACCGGGACGGACAGCGGCTGAACGTCAACGGTGACACGGCGGCGGCGGCGGTCGCCCGGCTGCTGAAGGCGGAGAAGCTCGTCTTCGTGAGCGACGTGCCGGGACTGCTGCGAGACAAGAACGATCCGTCGTCGCTGATTTCGCACATCAACGTCGCGGAAGCGCGCGATCTGATTGCCGACGGAACGATCTCGGCAGGAATGATTCCCAAAATGGAAGCGGCTCTCGAAGCGCTGGAAGCGGGTGTCGGGAAGCTGCACATCGTCGACGGTCGAATGCCGCATTCACTCCTCCTGGAAATTTACTCCGACCGCGGCGTCGGCACCGAAATCGTTCCCTGACCGACACGTTCTGCGAACCAGACGGCGAGGCGTCCGGTCTGATCCGCTTTCCATTTCCGTCGCTGCCGGCTCTGGCGACTCAACTGAATCTCACATCCTGCAACGTTAAGGACGAACCTCGTGGACCCAGCAGCCAGCATGTCGAGTGCGGACCGAATTGCTCAGTTCGACAAGTACGTCATCCCGAACTACACGCGGTATCCGATCAGTCTGGTTCGCGGCGAGGGCTCGCACTGCTGGGACGCTGAAGGCAAACGCTATCTCGACCTGTTCCCGGGCTGGGGCTGCAATATCATCGGCCACTGCCCGCCGAAGGTCGTCCAGGCGATCAAGGATCAGGCCGAGAAACTGATCCACATGCCGAATACCTGGTACATGGAGCCGCAGGGTGACTTTGCTGAGATGCTCTGCACACGCAGTTTCGGCAAGGCGTTCTTCTGCAACAGCGGCGCGGAAGCGAATGAAGCAGCGATCAAGCTCGCCCGTCTGCACGGCATGAAGGAAGGCCGGTATCGGATCATCACCTTCGAGAAAGGCTTTCATGGCCGGACGCTGGCAACGACCGCTGCGACCGCTCAGCCGAAGTTTCACGAAGGCATCGGCCCGCTGGTCGCCGGGTTCAAGTACTCGCCGTACGGCGATCTGGACGCGGTCGCGGAACTGGTCGATCACGAAACCGCCGCGATCATGATCGAACCGATTCAGGGGGAAGGTGGTGTGCGGATTCCACCGGACGGCTATCTCGCCGGACTGCGTCGCATCGCGGATGAAAACGGCTGCCTGCTGATCTTCGACGAAGTGCAGACCGGCATGGGACGCACGGGAACCTGGTTCGGCTACCAGCAGTGGGATGTCAAGCCGGACATCCTGTCTCTGGCAAAAGGCATCGCGGCCGGCGTCGCCTGCGGAGCGATGATCTGCCGAACGGAACTGGCTCCCGACCTGCGGCCCGGAATGCACGCTTCGACGTTCGGCGGCAACCCGCTGGCTACCGCCGCTGGCATTGCGACCATGCAGACGATCGAGGAAGACAACCTGCTGGAAAACGCGACGGCCATGTCCGCTCGCTATCGCTCGCACTTCGAGCAGCTTCAGCAGGAACTGCCGGTCATTTCGCAGATTCGGAATCGCGGGATGATGGTTGGTGTCGAGCTGACGATTCCGTCGACGCCGGCTGTCGGCAAGTGCATGGAACGCGGCGTACTCATTAACGCGACGCAGGGAACGACGATCCGGTTGCTTCCGGCGCTGAACATCACGGCAGAGGAAGTCGACGAAGGATTCGCCGTGATTGCCGACGTCATTCGGGAAATGGCGGCTGAGGCGGAGTAGACTCAGAACAATTCATGAATCGAAGACGCGCTCTCGCCGGGTCGTTTCTCTGCGGGAGCGCGTTGCGTTTTTCTTCACCGACGATTCCTCACTTCAGGCGGCCGATCGCAGACGCAGTTTTTGACGGGACATTCAGTCGTCCCGATCCAGAAGAGGTAGAGCCATGCGACACATCACGACACTCTTTGATCTGACGCCTGCTGACGTCATGGACATTTTTGAAACGGCCGAGCAGCTCAAGGAGAAGCACGCCGCGGGCGATTTCGTCCGCTCACTCGAAAACCGGGTGCTGACGCTGATCTTCGACAAGCCGTCGCTGCGAACGCGGTTGAGCTTTGAAGCGGCGATCGGGCAACTCGGCGGGTCTGCGTCGTTTTTCACCGCAAAAGATGCCGGACTTTACGGGCGCGAGTCGTTGCCGGACGTTGCTCGCGTCGTCAGCGGCTACTCGGACGCGATCGTTCTGCGGACCTTCTCACATAAAACGGTCGAGGATTTCTGCCAATGGTCGACCTGTCCGGTCATCAACGGACTCTCTGACGATTTTCATCCCTGCCAGGCGCTGACAGACCTGTTCACGATTCGCGAAGTCTTCGGCGCGCTGACGGATGAAAAGCTGGTCTTCATTGGCGATGGCAACAACGTCGCGGCATCGCTGGCGATTCTCTGCGGGATGCTCGAACTGCCGTTCACACTCTGCTGCCCGGCGGGTTACGAGATTCCGGATGCGACCGTCGCATCGCTGCTCGATCGGTATCCCGAGTCGAAGCTCACTCAAACGAACGATCTCGACGCCGCCCTCGCCGACGCGGACATCATTTACACAGACGTCTGGGCCAGCATGGGGCAGGAAGACGAAGCCGACGAACGCAAGGCGGCTTTTGCTCCCTACCAGGTCAACGCTCAGTTGCTGGCGAAGGCGAAACCGAGCTGCCGCTTCATGCACGACCTGCCCGCTCGTCGAGGCCTGGAAGTCACCGACGAAGTGATGGATGGCCCGCACAGCATCGTCTTCCAGCAGGCCGAAAACCGTATGCACCTGGCCAAGGGGCTGCTCGCCTGGCTGCTGAAGGGCGAACACTGATTCCGGAGCAGGCCAGGGCTTGCCTTGCGGCGGGTGGCCGGGGCTGGAGCGAGGCACGAGCGAAGCCCCCGGTACACAACTCATCGACTCACAGTTCCTAGGCCGTGTGGACATTCACAGGACGTCGACGATGAGTGCTGCCAGCCAGACGAATCCAGCAAAGTTCTCTGTTGTTTTCTCATAGCGTGTCGCCACGCGGCGGCACTGTTTG
>WGMU01000064.1 GCA_016124895.1 bacterium | reverse complement strand
TGTCCACTGACGATCGACAGCGGGCTGCGGATTCGGACCTCGCGCGGCTGAGGCGGGAAGCGCAGCGACTGCGGGCCGAGAACGAATTCCTGCGGCAGAAGGAGCAGACGTTTCATCTGGTGTTTGAGTCGGCATCGGACGCGATTGTCACGATTGATCAGTGCGGACAGATTCTGCACGTCAACGCTGGAGTGCAGCACGTCTTCGGTCACTCACCGGAAGACCTGGCGGGGCAGCCGATCGAGCGGTTGATTCCCGAGGACCTGCGCGAGTCGCACTCGACCGGGCTGCGGCGGTTTCTGCGGACTGGTCAGCGGCAGCGTGCCTGGGCCGGCCTGCGCACTCGAGGATTGCACCGCGACGGATACGAGATTTCGATCGAAGTTTCCTTCGGCGCAATGCGCCTGCCCGACGGCTCTTACCGTTTCACCGGGATCATGCGCGACGTGACACGGCACGTTGAGAAGGAAGCCAGCGAACGGCAGCAGCTCAACGACCTCGCCCATCAGCAACGGCTGCGAGCCGTCAATGAAATGGCAACAGGGCTCGCGCACGAACTCAATCAGCCGCTGCTGGCGATCTGTCTGCAGGCTGACGCGGCAGCGCAACTCTGCCCGGATGTTCGATCGGCGCAGAACAGCGAGGCAGGCTCCAGTGGGGCAGACTCGAATTCCGATCTGCCCTCTGAACTGCGGGGCGCGCTGCTGGAGATCGCCGATCAGGCCGAGCGGGCGTCGCGCATCATTCGCTCGGTCCGTGAACTTGTGCGGAGAAAGGAGCCTCGCCGCGAGACGGTCACATTCCCGTCGCTCATCGAAACCGTGCTGCCGATCTGCGAGCTGTACGCAGCTCGGGCCGGTATCGAGCTCGCCATTCGCATGCCGGCCAGGCTGCCGCAGGTGCGCGTCGATGCAGTGCAGATCGAGCAGGTGCTTGTCAACCTGATTCAGAACGCAGTCGAGGCGATGGAGCAGTCAATCAATGGCCCGCGTGTCATCGAGATCAGTGCCGCGGCCGGCTCACCGGATTCCGAAACAGACGAAGCAGGCGACGGCCGCTGCCTGAAAGTCTCCGTGCGAGATCACGGAATCGGCTTGCCCGACGCGTCCGCTCAGCGGGTCTTCGACAGCTTTTATACGACGCGACCGGACGGCGTGGGGCTTGGTCTCGCGATCTGCCGGACGATCGTCGAGGACCACGGTGGCCGGATCAGCGCTACTGCTGCGAATCCCGGCGCGGAATTCAGCTTCACGCTTCCGATCGATCACTGCTCACTGACCGATGGATCGACACTTGAGGACCGTCATGTCTGAACTGCCGACCGTGTTCATCGTCGACGACGACCCCGCCGTGCAGCGGGCCGTCGGCATCGTCGCGCGGTCGCTGAATTGCGAAGTTCGTATGTTTGGCAGCGCGGCAGGTTTTCTGTTCGGCTATGTCGAAGGGACGCCGGGCTGCCTGGTGCTGGATGTCCGGATGCCGGAGATGAGCGGCATCGAACTGCAGAAGATGCTGGCCGACGCGGGCGTCCGTTTGCCAGTCATCATGATGAGCGGTCATGCCGACGTGCCGATGGCTGTTGCCGCCATGTCGCAGGGGGCGTTTACGTTTCTCGAAAAGCCGTTCCGGATGCCCGAGTTGACGAGTTCTATTCAACAGGCGATCGACCACAGCCTCGCGGAACTGAGCCGGCATCAGCAGCAGCATGAAATCCGTACGCGGCTGAAGTCACTGACGCCAAAGGAACGCGAGGTTCTCGATCTGCTGCTGGAAGGCTGCAGCAATAAGGAAATCGCGGGTCGGCTGAACATCAGCCTGCGCGCCGTCGAGGATCGCCGCGCCCGCGTGATGAAGCGCATGGAAGCCACGTCAATTGTCGGACTCGTCTCCGACGTCCGCTCCCTGCCGGCCGAGGTATAATGCTCGCAGACGATCGGACGCGATCCCGAGAAGCGTCCCGTTGAGACACCATCAGCAGCCACTCGTGCGGGACTGTTCCGCGTTACGTGCCCTGAGATGGTGCATACCACGCAGGCACAGTCCGCTCGACTGTGGGGCACCACGTTGATGCTTAAGCATCGGCAGCATCTGATTCCTTCAGCTTGCGAATCAAAACAGGCCGGAAAACAAGGGGCGAACGCGTCTTCGTCCATTGTGCATTTTCGAGTGGCACGGTCGTTGCTTACTGAGGCGGCAACGTCTTCCGTTGCGGCATGAACGCTCTTGTGCCGCAGCCTTCGACTGCCAGGAAAGCCTCGGCAATGAACTCGTTCCTCACAGCCACAGCCAGTGCGAAATCACTTCGCCCGGCCGGCGCACCATTGAGCGTGCCGACTGCCGCCGTCAATGCTCAGACGCGGCAACAGGGCGGACGGCAACTGCAGACCGCCAGCTTCACGTGGTCAGCCACGCGTCAACGCTGATCCCGAGATCTGACGACGGCGCGGCAGTTCCATACGGTTGATTCGGATCGCCAGGAACTGCAGGTCGAATTCCGCCTTCGCTGACCATCCGGTGATTCCGGTCGCGGCAATGGCTTCAGTGTGTTTGTTCTGCACTCTTGTTGTGCGCGCATCTCACAGGGAAATGGATCCATGGAAATCCGGAACAAGGCCACTCGCATCCGCCTGTTTGATTTGTCGAGTCCGCAGATGCGGGCCTTCCATATGTCGTGGTTTGCTTTCTTTCTGTGCTTCTTTGCCTGGTTCGGCATCGCACCGCTGATGAAAGTCATCCGCGAAGAGATGGCTCTGACAAAAGACCAGATCGGCTGGTGCATTATCGGCTCGGTGTCGATCACCGTGATCGCCCGGCTGTTTATCGGCTGGCTGTGTGACCGCATCGGCCCGCGGCTGGCCTACACGGGGATGCTGCTGATTGGCTCGATTCCGGTCATGGGGATCGCGTTCGCTCAGTCGTTCGAGACGTTTTTGCTGTTCCGCGTGGCAATCGGCATCATCGGCGCGTCGTTCGTCATCACTCAGTACCACACCTCGATCATGTTTGCTCCGAACTGTGTCGGGACTGCGAACGCGACAACCGCCGGCTGGGGAAATCTCGGCGGCGGAGTCACGCAGATGATCATGCCGCTGGTCTTCGCTCTGTTTATCGGCTTGCTGGGCTTCAGTGACGCAGCCGGCTGGCGAGCTTCGATGGTCGTTGCCGGTGCGATGTGTGCATTGACCGGTGTTGCCTACTACTTCCTGACGCAGGACGCTCCGGATGGAAACTTTGCCGACCTGCGGGAACGGGGCGCGATGCCGTCGAAGCAGCAGGTCAATGGTTCGTTTCTCGCTGCCTGCCGCGATCCACGCGTCTGGTCGTTGTTCGTGATCTACGGAGCCTGCTTTGGCATCGAGCTGACCATCAACAACGTCGCCGCACTCTACTTCCTCGACTACTTCACTTACTTCAAAGCAATGGATCCGGTGCAGGCGGTCTCGACCGCCGGCCTGATCGCCGGTCTGTTCGGCCTGATGAACATTTTCGCCCGCACGCTCGGAGGCGTGTTCGGTGATCGCTTCGGTGAGAAATGGGGTTTGAAGGGCCGCGTCCGCTGGCTGTTCGTTGTGCTGTTCTGCGAAGGGCTGGCGCTGATGGCGTTCTCACAGATGAGCGTGCTGGCTCTCGCGATCCCGACGCTGATTACCTTCAGTCTGTTCACTCAGATGTCCGAAGGAGCCACGTTCTCCGTCGTCCCATTCATCAACCGCAAGGCTCTGGGCTCAGTCGCGGGCATTGTGGGAGCGGGTGGCAACGCGGGAGCAGTTGCTGCCGGCTTCCTGTTCAAGACCAGTGCCATTACCTGGCCGACGGCTCTGTTCCTGCTGGGAGCGATCGTCACGGCGGTCTCCTTCCTCGCCTTCACCGTCCGCTTCAGCGGCGAAGCCGAAGTCGACGCCCGTAGTGCCACCGAGGAAGCGATTTCGCGCCGCCACGAGCTGGCCGGTGCGGCGGTCTGACAGTCAAGGTCACCTCGACGCAGAGGCCCTGCTGTCCACAACTCACACATTGCAGAAGTCTTCCACAGGACGCCTTTCATGATTTCCCAGATTGATCCTTCTGGCCGGGCCGCTGATGAGCCCGTTGCTCCGGAAGACCGGAGGACCGTCGTCGTCATTGGCAATGGGATGGTCGGACTGAGGTTCTGCGAGAAGCTGGTCGAGTTCGATTCAGCGAAGCAGTACCGGATTGTGACGTTCTGCGAGGAGCCGCGGGCGGCATATGACCGCGTCGGGCTGACATCGTTCTTCGCGCATCGCGACGCCGAAAAACTGATGCTCGCCCGCATGGAGTGGTACGAAGCCAACGGCGTCGAGCTGCACGTTGGCGACCGCGCCTGCGAAATCGATCGCGAGAACAAAGTCGTCCGTTCGCAGAAGGGCGAAGCGATCGCGTATGACGAAGTGGTCATTGCGACGGGCTCGTTCCCGTTCGTGCCTCCGATTCCGGGTGTCGAAAAGACTGGCGTGTTTGTCTATCGGACGATCGAAGACCTTGAGCACATCATCGCTTACTCGAAGAAGGCGAAACGCTGTGCGGTGATCGGGGGCGGACTGCTGGGGCTCGAAGCGGCCAAAGCGGCGTACGACCTCGGGCTGGAAACTCACGTCGTCGAATTCGCTTCGCGACTGATGCCGCGGCAGGTCGACGACGCCGGCTCGCGAGTCCTCGTGCAGAAGATTGAGGAACTCGGCGTCACCGTGCATCTCAACAAGGGCACGAAGGAGATTCAGGGTGAGCATCACGTCGAGCGAATGGAGTTCAACGATGGCGCAGTGCTCGACGTCGACATGATCATCGTCTCGACCGGGATCCGGCCGCGCGACGAACTGGCTCGCGAATCCGAGATCGAAGTCGGCGAACGCGGCGGTATCCGCGTCAATGATCGGCTGCAGACATCCGATCCGAACATTTACGCGATCGGCGAGTGTGCTCTGCACGGGGGCATGATTTACGGGCTCGTCGCACCTGGTTACCAGATGGCTGAAACCGTCGCCGCGAATCTGACCGGCGGCGAGATGCACTTTTCCGGAACGGACCTGTCGACCAAGCTCAAGCTGATGGGCGTCGACGTTGCCAGTTTCGGCGAGTACGAACTCGGCTCGGACAAGGCTGTTTCACTCAGCTTCGAGGATCCGTTTGCCGGTATCTACAAGAAGCTGGTCTTCTCACTCGACGGCAAGCGATTGATCGGTGGTATTCTGGTCGGCGACGCGTCTGAGTACGCGATGTTTCAGACGATGAGCCGTACTGATCAGGATCTGCCGTGCCAGCCGCGTGACCTGCTGGTCGGAACGTCCAGTGCCGCGGCCTCGATCGGCGGAGCGGACGCGATGCCCGACGACGCTCAGGTCTGCTCGTGCAACAACGTGACCAAAGGCGCGATCTGCTGCGCGATCCGCGATCAGGAACTTGATTCAATCGGCGCCGTCAAAAGCTGCACAAAGGCCGGCACGGGCTGCGGCGGCTGTATGCCGCTGGTGACTGACCTGTTCAACTCGGAAATGAAACGGGCCGGGCACGTCGTGACAAATCATCTGTGCGAGCACTTTGCTCTGTCGCGAACCGAACTGTTTGCAGTGATCAAAACGAAGCGGCTGAAGTCGTTTCCGGAAGTGCTGCTGGAGTGCGGCTCCGGTAACGGGTGTGAAGTCTGCAAGCCGGCAGTCGCGTCGATCCTGGCCAGCCTGTGGAACGAGACGATCGTCGAAGAGCAGCATCAGACGCTGCAGGACACCAACGACCGCTTCCTCGCCAACATGCAGCGCGGCGGGCTGTACTCGGTCGTGCCGCGTGTGCCTGGCGGCGAGATCACTCCTGAAAAGCTGATCGTGCTCGGCGATGTCGCGAAGAAGTTCGGGCTTTACACCAAGATCACCGGCGGTCAGCGCGTCGATCTGTTCGGGGCTCAGGTGCAGGACCTGCCGGATATCTGGGAGCAGTTGATCGACGCCGGCTTCGAGAGCGGGCACGCGTATGGCAAGTCACTCCGCACGGTGAAGAGCTGCGTGGGGACGACCTGGTGCCGCTACGGCGTCGGGGATTCCGTCGGTTTCGCGATCAGGATCGAGAACCGCTACAAGGGCGTCCGCTCGCCACACAAAGTCAAGATGGCGGTCTCGGGTTGCGTCCGCGAATGTGCCGAGGCTCAATGCAAGGACGTCGGCCTGGTCGCGACCGAAAACGGCTACAACCTGTATGTCTGCGGAAACGGCGGTGCGAAGCCGCGGCACGCCGAACTGCTCGCGGCGGACATCGATGAGGACACGGCGATCAGATACATCGACCGCTTCTTCATGTACTACATCACGACCGCCGACAAGCTGACGCGCACGTCGATCTGGTGTGAGAAGCTCGAAGGCGGCATCAACCATATTCGCGAAGTCGTGGTTGAAGACAAACTCGGCATCTGCGCCGAACTCGAAGCTATGATGCAGAACCTGGTTGACACGTATCAGTGCGAATGGAAAGCCGTCGTCAACGATCCCGAAAAACGCAAGCGGTTCAAGCAGTTCGTCAATACGGACGAAACGGAACCGTGCATCGAGATCATCGCTCAACGCGAACAGACACGGCCGGCCGACTGGACCGACGAACTGGTTTCGCTCGAAACGTTTTTCGAGATGGAGCGGACACCACTGGACGATGCGGATACTGCAGCGCTCGACGAAGTCCGCTGGATCGAAGTCGGCCACGTTGACGACTTCCCGATGGATGGCGGAGCGACCGTCAAGTACGGCCAGGTGCAGATCGCCGTCTTCAATTTCTCCAGCCGCGGCGAGTGGTACGCGTCGCAGAACATGTGCCCGCACAAGAAGGCGTTTGTCCTCTCGCGCGGCATCATCGGCGACGAGCAGGGAGCTCCGAAGATCGCCTGCCCGCTGCACAAGAAAACGTTCTCGCTGCAGACTGGCGAGTCCCTGCAGAATGAGGATTACTGCATCCGGACGTTCCCGGTGAAAGTCGAAGGCGGCAGCGTGTTCCTCGAGCTGCCACCGACCGAAGTGCTCGACAAACTGCTCGCCACGGAGTTCGGCCGCCGCCTGGCCACGTCGTGCAGCAGGAGTTGCGGCTCATCAACATCCTGTCAGCCGGCCGAGTCGAACACGTCGACAATCGAGGTTTGAAATGCCCACCCTGGTACCGCGAAGCGGTTGTACCCAACAGCCAGGGGTCGCCGCGCAGCGGCGCACCCCTGGAAATCGGTCGATGATCGCATCGTACGCCGCAGGCGTTCTACAACCGCCGTCCAGCCAAACCACGATCAATCCCACACATACCGCTCATCAAACTCGACATCGTACCTGCGAAACAACCGCCGCAGCTCGTCCCGAAATGATTCTTTGCGGTGATGCTCTTTCTGATTTCGGATATACGCGCACAATCCGTCGACGTGTGATGGACTCACGGAGAATGCTCCGTAGCCCTGCTGCCACTGAAAGTGCGGTGTCACTCCCTCCTGCTCCTTCAGCCATTTCGACGATTCCCGTTTCAGTTCACGAACGAGGTCAGCGATCGAGAGCGTCCTGGAAAGCTGACAGAGAATGTGAACGTGGTC
The DNA here is from genome assembly GCA_016124895.1 of bacterium. Taxonomy (GTDB): domain Bacteria; phylum Planctomycetota; class Planctomycetia; order Planctomycetales; family Planctomycetaceae; genus JAPOLP01. Next base: position 69,639 of record WGMU01000064.1, on the reverse strand, counting down.
TTCGACTCCGCCGACTCGAATCGATGGAGAACTCAGATTACGGCAGGTTCCAGCGAGGTAACCGTGCAAGTCTTTCTGCACAAGTTCGCTCTGCAGAAACGGTCGGCGGTCTTTGGTGGAGGAAACAACATGCAGATTCACCTGTGCGAGTGACTGGCCCATGTCTTTCCTTTCGTGTTGCTGGATCACGTAACAACGCGTGTAGAACGCCTTCGGCGTACGATTCGTCAATTCTGTTTTTCCTGGGGTGGCGCTCCGCGGCTGCGCCGCTGCGCTTACCCCAGGCTAATGGGTACAACCGCTTCGCGGTACTGCGCGGAGGGGCTTGTTGTGGCTGAGTCCGTCACTCAACAAAAGGAACCGAAACGCGTTGTCCCGGCGCCGCACGCGTCCGAGTCTTTCACTAAGGCCGACTCGGAGGGCTCTTCGCTGCTCGAACGGTTACTGGGCGAGCAGCAGGCGCTGACGGCAGTTGAGACGTTTTCGCGGGCGCAGGACGCCGGTGCGGTGCCGGCTCAGTCGCGGTATTACTCGGCGCTGATTCCAGCGGCCGAGCCGGGACCGGGTCAGCAGTTCGCATTTGATGTCGATCTCGATCGCTGCTCGGGCTGCAAGGCCTGCGTGACGGCGTGCCACTCGTTGAACGGGCTCGACGAAACGGAAACGTGGCGTGATGTCGGGCTGCTGATCGGCGGAACGTCGGCGCTGCCGGTCGTGCAGCATGTCACGACCGCCTGTCATCACTGCCTCGAACCGGCGTGCATGACGGCCTGTCCGGTCGACGCGTACGAAAAGAATCCGGTCACGGGCATCGTCAAGCACCTCGATGATCAATGCTTCGGCTGTCAGTACTGCACACTGGCCTGTCCGTACGACGTGCCGAAGTATCACGCCGGCAAAGGCATCGTCCGCAAGTGCGATATGTGTTCGGACCGGCTGGCCCACGGCGAAGCGCCTGCCTGTGTGCAGGCCTGTCCGCACGAAGCGATCTCGATCCGCATCGTCGATCGCGAACAGGTGATTGAGGATTCCGAAGCCGACGTCTTCCTGCCGGCGGCTCCTGAACCGCACCTGACTTATCCGACGACGGCCTACCGCACGAAGCGCGTCTTCCCGCGAAACCTTCTGCCGGCCGATTACCACACGGTGGCGACGCAGCATCCGCACTGGCCGCTGATCATCATGCTCGTGCTGACGCAGCTTTCGGTCGGCGCGTTTCTCTGCGGCTTCGCGCTCGAACAGTTTCTCTCAGCAGGCCAGGCGGCGGCGCTGCGACCGTTACACTCGCTCAACTCACTGATCTTCGGACTGCTGGCGCTCGGTGCGAGCACGCTGCATCTTGGACGCCCGCAGTACGCTTACCGAGCAATCATCGGGCTGCGGCATTCCTGGCTCAGCCGCGAGATCGTTGCGTTCGGAGGCTTTGCCGGCGCCGCGGTGCTGTACGCGACCGGCAACTGGCTTGGGCCGGAAGCGCTTGTCGGCAGCGTTGTCTGGCAGCGCTGGGTCGGCTGGGGCGTCGGCGCGTTCGGAATTGCCGGCGTGTTCTGCTCAGTGATGATTTACGCGTTTACGCGGCGCGATTTCTGGCGGTTCCCGCAGACGACGATTCGCTTCGCCCTGACGTCCCTCGTGCTTGGTATCGCGACCGTCTGGTTGACGCTGCTGCTGCTGTCGCTGAGTGGCAGCCCGGATGCCAACGCTGTCATCGAGTTGCGTGGCACACTGATCTGTCAGTCACTGCTGGTTGTCGCTGGCACGAAGCTCGTCTTTGAAGCGGGACTGTTTCGACATCTGGCCGGCCGGCAGGTCACGCAGTTCAAACGGTCGGCTCTGCTGATGGCCTGTCCACTCGCCGGCTACACGCTCGCACGTTTTGCGTGCGGAGTTCTTGGCGGCCTGGCGATGCCGGCCTTTCTGCTGCGATCGGTCTCCGAGACTCCGCAGGATCCCGTTGTTCTGGTTGTCGTCACAGGCTTTCTGTTTATTGCGAACCTGGCCGGCGAGTTACTCGAACGCTACCTCTTCTTCGCCGCCGTCGCGGCGCCGCGCATGCCGGGAGCGATCCGGTCTTAAGCCAGTTTTCTGACGATCGGTTGGGAGGAGTCCGTAATGACATCTTCGATTCTCGTTCAGCACGACGGACCGCTGACTCGCGAACTGCTGCTCTCGCCCGGAGACTTCGGGCTTGGTCGCGTGCCGGATCGAGTCAAGCCCGACGCGACGGTGACCAGTGTCTGCGGATACTGCTCGACAGGATGCAATCTCAATGTGCATCTGCGCGATGGAGAGGCGGTTAACCTCAGTCCGGCGACTCCGTATCCCGTTAATCTGGGCATGGCCTGTCCGAAGGGCTGGGAGGCGCTCAGCGTGCTCGACGCAGTGGATCGAGCGACGACGCCACTGCTGCGGGGTGCCGACGGGAAGCTTGAACCCGTCGACTGGCCGACGGCACTGAACACGTTCTGCGGTCGCTTCAAGCAGATTCAGCAGCGTCACGGGACGGACTCCGTGGCCTTTCTCAGCACCGGGCAGATCCCCACGGAAGAAATGGCTCTGCTCGGTGCTCTCGCGAAGTTCGGTATGGGCATCCGACACGGCGACGGCAACACACGGCAGTGCATGGCAACCGCCGTCGTCGCTTACAAGCAGGCGTTCGGCTTCGACGCTCCGCCGTACACCTACGCGGATTTTGAAGAGTCTGACGTCCTGGTTTTCATCGGAGCCAACCCGTGCCTCGCGCATCCCATCATGTGGGAACGTGTGATGCGCAACCCGCACAGCCCGGAGATCGTCGTCGTCGATCCGCGCACGACCGAAACCGCGATGAACGCGACGCTGCATCTGTCGCTCGCGCCGAAGTCGGACATGGCTCTGTTCTACGGTCTCGCGCGACTGCTGATCGAACGCGGCGCGGTCGACGAGGGCTTTATCGAACGTCACACGAACGGCTTCTACGAGTTCGCTCAGTTCGTCGAGGAATACACGCTCAAGCTGACGTGCGAGCTGACCGGTCTGCCGGCCTCGTCGATCGAACGCTTCGCAGAGGTTGTCGCTGACGGCGGTCGCGTTTCGTTCTGGTGGACGATGGGGGTCAATCAGAGCCACCAGGGAGTACGGACGGCTCAGGCAATCATCAATGTCGCGCTGATGACCGGTAACATCGGCCGGCCGGGCACCGGAGCGAACTCGATTACCGGCCAGTGCAACGCGATGGGGTCGCGGCTTTTCAGCAACACGACCAACCTGCTGGGCGGGCATGACTTCGGAAACGCCGAGCACCGTCAGAAGGTCGCCGACGTACTGGGCATTGACGAGTCGCTGATTCCGCACGAAGCCTCGATGGCCTACCCGGAAATCATTGAGGGCATCCTGCGCGGGAAAATCAAAGGCCTGTGGGTCGTCTGCACGAATCCCTTGCACAGTTGGATCCATCAGAATCAGTGTCGCGACATTCTGGACCGGCTGGACTTCCTCGTCGTGCAGGATATGTATCGCTCAACCGAGACCGCTCAGCAGGCCGACCTGATTCTGTCCGCGGCCGGCTGGGGCGAGAAGGACGGCACGTTCATTAACTCCGAACGCCGCATCGGCCGCATCCGGAAAGTGAAGCGGGCTCCCGGCCAGGCACTCGCCGATTTCTCGATCTTCCGCCTGATCGCCGACACCTGGGGCTGCGGCGAGATGCTCAAAGACTGGACGTCGCCCGAAGCCGCCTTCCAGATCCTGAAGCGACTGACGGCTGGCCAGCCGTGCGACATCACAGGCATCCGCGATTACGACATGCTTGACGAATGCGGTGGCATCCAGTGGCCACATCCGGAAGTCGGAACGCGGAAGTCGGAACGCGGAACTGGCGATTCTCCGACTTCCGACTTCCGCGTTCCGACCTCGCCCGAACGGCGTCTCTTCTCCGACGGCCGGTTCTACCACGCCGATGGCCGCGCGAAGTTTCTGTTCGAGGACCCGCGTCCGTTATCGGAACCGCCGAGCGAGAAATATCCGCTGATCCTGCTGACCGGTCGCGGATCGGCGTCGCAGTGGCATACGCAGACGCGGACGAGCAAGTCGGCCGTGCTGCGCAAGCTGTACCCGCAGGCGGTTTACGTTGAACTCAACCCGTCTGATGCGCGGCGACTCGGCATTGCGCATCACGAACGCATCGAGGTCACGTCTCAGCGCGGACATCTGACGGCCACAGCTTTTCTGACGCCGACCGTTCAGCCCGGTCAGGTTTTCATTCCAATGCACTACGAAGAAGCCAACCGTCTGACCGACGCCGTCTTCGATCCGTACTCGCGACAGCCGTCCTACAAGGCGTGCGCCGTCGCAGTGCGGCGGATTTGAGATGGTCGTGGCCTCTGCTGGTCGACGTGTACCACTGGCTTCGCCAGTGCATCCTGAATTGAGAAGTTCAGTCAGCGCACTTGCAGAGCCAGTGGCACACAGCCCGATGAACGGCGAGAAGGGGTCGACCCCGTTGTCGTGGCAGTCAGTCCAGAAACGAACCTTTGTGCCTGCTCAGCCATTTGAAGCCGTATTCCCGGCTGATCACGGCGAGCTGGACTTCGCCGCCGACAACATCCGGGTCGGGTGTCAGTGTTGAGAAGCGGATCTCGGTCTCGACGAGGAACCGCGCGACGTCCGCGGCTTCGGCCAGTGGCATAGCGCCATCGAGGATGTGCGGGAAGAGTGCCGCTTTGGCTTTGTCGAGAAACTGCCGCACTTCGTCGGACTTCAATCCTGACTGTTCGAGCAGCCCACCGATCGCAGGGGAGTAGCCCATTACCAGGCGATGGCACGCTTCCGTTGTTCCGCTGAGCGTGACATGTCCGGCCGTGCCGCCGTTGACCAGATTCGGGCCTTTGACATGCTGCCCGAGAAACTCCATCTCGCCAAACTCCGGAAACTTCTGACCTGCCGAGACGCCACCGACATGCACGGTCAGAGAGGACTTCTCCGGCAGACTCTCAAACGCCGGCAGGTAGAATCCGTCGAACAGATACTCCTTCACACGGTCAATGACGTCTTTCACCGTGTAACTGTGCGGGTCGAGCTTCCAGGACTCGCCGTCGCGGTCCGTCTTCCCGGTGAAGAGCTGTTTCAACTCAAAGCACAGGCTGCCGATGCTGACGCCGGCAATTCGATTGAGACCGACCGTCGCCAGCCCCAGTGGCAGCGAATCGTGCAGCGGGAACAGCTTACGTTTCTGATAATGAATATTGACGCGACCCGCTCCGTCTTTTGACATCTGCGCGCTGTCCGTCGCCATCACGACGCCATCGTTCACCGTAATCGCCACCGCGATGCTCATTGCCGGTTCTCCCTGTCGTATCCGTGATCAATGATCGTCCGCCGGTTTTGCGCGGCAGACTCGAAGCGCTAAACTCAGCCAGCGATCGCGCGACGCTTCGTATCGCGTCTCAGGAGAATCTGCCAGCGAGTCAATCGATGAGTCGTATCAGCCTGCTCTGCCTGACAGTGCTCGGAATTTCGTTTTCAGTCACTGCTGGCCCCGCCGTCGCACAGACAAAGTCGGAATCTGCCACCTCAGCCTTCCACCAGTTGCTCGACGACGAATGGGATCGGCGGCTGACGCAGGATCCGACCTTTGCGTCGTGGCTGGGTGACAAACGGTTCAATAACCGCTGGCAGGACGTCAGCCTCGACGCGATCCGGCAGCGGCATGAGCAGGATCAGGCGGTCCTCGAAAAGCTGAAGCAGACCGACGAGACGCAGTTCAAAGGTCAGGACCGGATCAGCTTCGAACTGTTTCGCCGTGAATATCAGGATCGCGTCGACGGGTTTCGCTTCGGCTGGTATCTCGTTCCGCTGAATCAGCGCGGGGGAATTCAGGACGAGAACTCACTCGCCGACGCGATGTCGTTCTCGGCGGTCAGGGACTATGAAGACTGGATTGCCCGGCTGTGCGCCTTTCCCGTCTACATGGACCAGACGATTGCTCTGATGCGCGAAGGCATTCGTCGGAAGATCGTTCATGCGAAAGTCGTCATGCAGCGCGTGCCGGCGCAGATCGAGCGACAGATTGTCGATGATCCGACACAGAGCCTGTTTTACAAGCCGCTGCGGAATATCGACGCGTCGATTTCCGAGGCGGAGCAACAGCGACTGCGCGAGGAAGCTGCGGCGGCCATCACCAGGCACGTCGTGCCGGGCTTCCGCAAACTGCTGAAGTTCATCACTGACGAATATCTGCCGTCGTGTTATGAGCGCGTTGGCGTCTGGCAGTTCCCGGAGGGGCAGAAGTTCTATGCGCAGCGGTGTCGCGAGTTCACGACGACAGGCCTCACCCCGAAAGAAATCCACGAAATCGGACTTGCCGAGGTCAAGCGGATCCGAACTGAGATGGAGCAGATCGTCCGCGACGTCAGGTTCGACGGTACGTTTCATGAGTTCCTTGCCGATCTGCGTACAAATCCGAAGTTCTACTTCAAAGACCCGAACGACCTGCTGGTTGCGTATCGCGAAGTCTGTATGCGAATCAACCCGCAGCTCGTGAAACTGTTTCGTCACCTCCCGCGCGTGCCCTACGGCATTGAACCGATTCCCGAACACCTCGCTCCCGATACGACGACAGCATACTACCGCCCGCCGTCGGGCGACGGACTCCGGGCGGGGACGTACTTCGTCAATCTGTACCGTCCGGAAGTTCGCCCGAAGTACGAAATCGAAGTGCTCTCGGTCCACGAATCAGTGCCCGGCCATCATCTGCAGATCGGGCTGGCGCAGGAACTCGAAGGTATCCCGCTGTTCCGGCGCTACGGCGGCTATACCGCGTTCATTGAAGGGTGGGGGCTTTACTCAGAGAGTCTCGGTCAGGAGCTGGGGCTCTATCAGGATCCTTATTCGCGATTCGGGCAGCTCACGTACGAGATGTGGCGTGCAGTGCGGCTCGTCGTTGATACAGGAATACACGCATTCGGCTGGACGCGTCAGCAGGCGATCGACTTCTTCGCGGATAATACTGCGAAGACAATGCTCGACATCGAAAACGAAATCGACCGCTACATCGCGTGGCCAGGCCAGGCACTCGCTTACAAGATCGGTGAGCTGAAGATTCAGGAACTGCGGCGTCGCGCCGAGAATGAACTGGGCGACCGTTTTGACATCCGCGCCTTCCACGACACGGTGCTGAGTAACGGCGCCGTGACGCTCGACATTCTGGAGAGAATCGTTGACGAGTGGATCATCGAAACCCGGCAGAGCATCCGGGCCTCGCGGTGAATGTCGGGCACAAGCCGAGTTGACGAATTCTCCGTCAAGCACTTTTTTCCGTATTTTCAATCAATCACGGACCGTTAGGGCAATCCCTGATATTGGCGGCGCGATTCTGGATTTCGCAGGTAGAATTCTCCCCGCTGCTTCAGCCTGTACCGAGGGCTTCCTCGATCTGAGCTAAGCTAGCCATGGAGAACGATGGCGATGGGAAAGCTCGTCGCCGGGGAATCGCAGTCTGCAGGCTGAGATCTTCATGGCTGTTCTGAACGGGTACGCGACAGGAGCCGCAATCGTGCGAGCATTGGTCGTCAGAAACCGGGACAGAGTCGTTGATGGCCGGGTGTCAAACTCGTATCACGCCGGTCGGTTACTGAAGCATCCTCGCTGCACCAGGCAGCCACAGGATGCTGTTTCTTCTGTCCCGAGTCGCTGCCCGGGACCACGACCTGTGCGGCACTGCTGCCGCGGTTCACTCGCCGGTTCCCGATTCCGGGCACTGGATCCAGGTGTCAATGTTTCACATTCTGACACGTCGCTCGTTGGTTCCGGGCAGATTTCAGTGGCGGCCTGTTGCGTACTCCGTTCAGAACTTCCCGTCTTGCGTCCTCGCTTCGGACAGCGTTCCAACCTGTCAGGGAGACGTCCTCATGTCCACACTTCAGATTAACTCAGGCACTCAAAGCTGCAGCACAATGACGTGGCTGCTTGTCGGCGACATCCGCGAGATGCTGCACGACCATCTTGATCTGGATGCAGTTCGCTGGCTGCGTCCGGTTCTTGACGCGCTGATCGAATCCATGGCGGAATTGAACGAACTGGAAAATTCGCCCGACTACTTTGAAGACGTTCTCGAACCCTGCCCGGAACTGTCACCGCAGGTCGAGATCATTCAATGTGAGCATTCGCGGCTGTGCCGCCGGCTCAAGGAGTTACGGGCGCGACTCGAACTGCGACAGAGCGTGACGCGACTCGTTCAGAACCTGCAGGCTGATCTTGCGGAGTGGGTACAGTGGATGGTCGACAACGCACGACGTGAGCGTGAGTTGCTGCAGGCCGTCTGGTACACGGAAATCGGCGGCGAAGGCTGACTTCGAGTTTCCCGCTCAATGTCAACCGCCGCCGTCAGTCAGGTGTTTATCTTCTCTCCAGACCGTTCGGTCGCTGCACCTGCCTGATCGTCATCTCTTTGAATCGAGGTTCCCCATGCAGGCATTTGAAATCTGCGCACGCGATATCATGGTCACACGGCTGACGACGCTGGCTCCGGAAGATGACGTTCTGGACGGCATCGACCGACTGCTGGAAAACAGCATTTCCGGTGCTCCCGTCATTGATTGCGAACGCAGATTCCTCGGCACCTTTTCGGAAAAGTCCTGCATTATTGCCCTCAGCGTTTTCAGCGAAGAGCGAGAGCGGCGTTGTGACGAAACCTTCGAGCACATCTGCGCCGGCGACATTATGACGCGTTCTCTGTTTACTGTGTCCCCGGATGCCGACGCGTTCGCGGCGATCCAGCTACTGCTGGAAAAACAGGTTTCCGGCCTGCCTGTCATCAACTGCCGCGGTGAATTTCTTGGCATCTTTTCCGAACATGCTGCCATGCGTGTCGTCATCGATCTCGCCTGGCATCAGATTTCCGATGCGCCCGTTTCCGCCTGGATGGACCATGACCAGAAACGGATCATCAATGAAACAACGACGCTGGAGGAAATCCGGCGTCAATTCAGCGAGACGCATTATCGTCGTCTGCCGGTTGTTAACGATGGCAGACTGGTTGGTCAGATCAGTCGCCGCGATGTGCTGCGTTCTGAGCTGGATCACCTCGTTGGTTGTTATGAAATCAGCCCCGGCTCTCTGCGAATGCCCGAAGTCGCACCGCTGGTACGCCGCGAGCAGTGGCAGGTTCAGAACTTCATGAACGCTGCGGCCGCTACGATTACCGAAGACACCGACCTGCTGACGATGACTCAGAAGTTTCATCGATCGTCCGGCCGCCGTTTTCCCGTTGTGACGGACGGGCGGCTCGTTGGGCAGGTCAGTCGCCGGGATGTCCTGAGTGCAGTTCGGCACATGTTTCCGGAAGTCGAGCCAATTCGTCAGCCGCTCTATCTCAGCGCAACGGAAAGCGTCTTTGCTTCCGTCCTGGGCTGATGAGAACGCGATCCTGTCCGGAGCTGTCTCGTAAACTGTCTCAGCCGCGGCGAGATCCGCGTCTTCCCCGTCTGTTTTCTCAACAGGAGATCCTTGCGGAATTCCGGACAGCGTCCATTGGCCGTACGTCTGGCGATTGCAGTGAGGACGGACTGACGCGTTCGTTGGGTCCGTCGTTGTCGTTCCTCTCAGTGAGTAAAGGAAGAGGCTATGCAGGTTCTTGTGCATGACAACGTGTTGAACAGCAATCAGCGTCGTGAACGATTCATTATGGATCGGATCGAGCAGCAGCTAGAACACTTTTCGAGTCGCATTCACCGCCTCGTGATCAGTCTGACTGAAAGCGGTCACGGCCCCGTGGAGACTCGCTGTCATATCGCTGCGAGTCTTGGCCCGCTGGGGACCGTCGTTGTCGATGCCCGTAGACAAAGCGTGCATGAAGCCGTCTCCGGCGCTGTGCGGCAGTTGACCCGCAGCATCGGGCGCCGCGTCGAACGCCGAGTGGATCGACGACCGATCAAGCCGCGGTAAGATAGAAGCCACATTCAGGTTTCCGACGATCGAAGACTTCTTCTCACTGAACCGCCTCGGCCGCACAGCGTGGCCGGGGCGGTTTTCTGCGCGGCAGTTGAAGCTGACTCGGATTCGCAAAACGCACGGGATAGACTGCAGCGGCATCCTGGCGGTGCCTCAGGCACAGACCGATGTTTCGTCGGTCCGGCCGTTTTGTGACGGCTTCAGACTCGCGCGTTCGTGTCAGACAATTTCGTGCCGAAATTCCCGACACGAAGCAGGATGTGACGGGCACCGGTCTTCCGGTGCCCGTTTTCCCATCAGGCGGCGTGATGCTTGCATTCAATCTTCTGTCTCAACTTGTCTCCTTCGCTCTCGTTGTCGCCTGCCTGTTTGGTGTCGGCGTCTGTCTGCACATCCGGTACCGGCGAGTAACTAACAGCAATCTCCGTCACTGGCTGCGAGCCCGTCGCGGGCAGGGACTCGGCATCGACGAACTGGCGAGACGGCTTGACGTTTCTGAAGACGAACTGCGAAGCGTCGACGTCGGTTACCGCGAAGCTTTCATTTCAAAACGCAGCGGCGGTTCGAGGCGGTTGCTGATCCCGAATTCTGAACTCAAACGTCTGCAGCGGACGATCCTGCGGCGACTGCTCGGGAGGCTGCGAACCCACGACGCCGTGACTGGATTCGAGCGTGGGCTGTCGATCGTTGAGAATGCCGCGCCGCACGTTGGGCAGGCGGTCGTCATCAAACTCGATGTGACCGACTTTTTCCCGAGTACTCGTGCCGATCGGATCGACGCTTACTTCCGTCGCGTCGGCTGGGATGCTGAATGCGCGGCGTTGCTCACGAGAGTGACAACTCATGAGGACGGCCTGCCACAGGGCGCACCGACCAGTCCGCGGCTCAGCAGCCTCGTCAATTTCGGTCTCGATCGAGCCATCGAGCGGTTTGTCTGCGACAGGCGGCGCGGCGTCTACACACGCTACGCCGACGATCTGACGATCAGTTTCCCGAAGGATTATCCACGGAGGATTCGTGTCGTTGTTCAGTTCATTGCCCGACGTCTGCGTTGCGACGGCTATGCGCTGAACCGTTCCAAGATTCGGATTCTGCGGCAGCACCAGCAGCAGCGAGTCACCGGCCTGGTCGTTAACGACTGCGTCAATGTGCCGCGCCACATCCGGCGCAAGCTGCGCGCAGTCGAGCATCGTCTTAACACCGGCCGCTCTGCGACCATGACGCGCGAACAACTCGCCGGCTGGAAGGCATTGCTGCAGATGGTCGAACAGCGACGTCCGTAACCAGTCGGCGGGTGCGTCGCGCCGGAACGTTTCCGCAACACAGGGGAATGCGATGCCTCGACTCATGGCGTTTCTGGCCATTGGCATCGGTGTTGTTCTCGGACTGCGCGAACTGGTCGGCTCAACGTCGGAAGCCTTCTGGCTCGCCTGGCCTCTGATCGTCCTGATCGGAACTCGCGGTTTGAACGTGCTTCCGCCACCGCGACTGAACTCGAAGTCACGTGTCGGACGAGTCAGCGCGATCGTGGTACTCGCCCTTTTTCCACTGGCCTACTACGGCTTTCTGGTGCGAGTGACCGGTTCAATCTGGTCGTGGCGCGAGCTGCTGGTGATCAGCTACTTCTTCGGTGTGTCGTTTGAGCTGAGTCTGCTGTACGTGTTTCAGTTTCAGGAATCTCTGCTCGACCGCATGCGGCAGCGCGTCAGCAAACACTGGCATCTGCCACTGATGATTGGATCGCGAATCGCGTTCTATGCTGTTCTCATTCCGTACATTCTGGTGGTCTTTGCAGTCCATCGGCCGAAGCTGCTGCCGACGCCGATGACTGGCATTCCGGCCGGACAGATTGAGCCGATTGAGTTTCTTAGCCGTGACGGCACGACCACGTTACGCGGCGTGTTTCTCAAACCAAAGTCGCCGCGTGGAACGGTCATTGTCTGCCACGGTGTCGGAGCGAATCACGCAGACATCGAAGACATCCATCTGGTGCTGGTTGAATCCGGTTTTCAAGTGTTGACGTTTGACTTCCGCGGACACGGTCACAGCGACGGTCACACGATCACGTATGGTCTGAACGAGCGACTCGACGTCCTGGGAGCGTACGACGCGTGTCTCGCGCGGCCTGATGTCGATCCTGAGCGGGTCTTCGCACTTGGAGTCTCAATGGGTGGAGCGTCACTGGCGATGGCGCTTCCAGAGATGCCGCAAGTCAAAGCTGTCGTCCTTGATTCAGCCTTTGCCAGTCTGCCATCGATGGTCCGCTATCAGTTTCGCTTCGCTCCGGAATTCGTCCGTCCCGCGCTGACGGAGGTCGCTCGCGGCTTCGGATGGAACGAAATCGGCGCCGACATCAACTCGCTCGTTCCCGCCAGAGTATTGCAGAATGTCGATGTGCCAACCCTGATCATTCACGGCGACGATGACCATATTGTGCCGGTTGCGCAGGCGTATGAACTCGACGCTGCGTGCAGGAACAGCAGTTTGGACATTGAACGCCACTGTCCTCACATCGGCGCGGTCATGATCAATGAGGCTCGTTATGGGCGGATGGTGACTCGACATTTCCTGTCGAACGTTTCGTCGAACCACGGTTCCGGAAAATAGAACGAATCGTGCCATCGCTGTTCGAGAGTGTTCTTCACGCAGCGTGGCAGCGTCTCGCTCATTTTGCTGGCTGCAGTATCGTCAGTGACCAGATGTTGCTCGGGAGATTTCCCATCGACGTGAATCGGCCGGCGCGTACGATTCAGAAATGCGGATGCCTGTGTGTGATTTGTTCGGTTTGCGTTGGCTCGTTCAGAAGCAGGAGGTCTGTCATGGTCGCTCATCCCCGATGGCAGCATCGCATCGAAGAGATCATCCGCTCGCGGCACTACACATGGATTGCCGAAGGGCTGGGTGGTGATGAAGTGTCAGTCGCTCTGCAGCAGATTCTCAGCGATGCCATGCACGTCGCGCATCACGCCGGGCTCGACTGGGACAACATTTACCAGGCGGCTCAGCAGCAGTTCGAGCAGGAAGAACTCGAAGCTGTCGCTCACAGCGTACGCGTCGAGGCAGACATCACTCCCGTCGATTGAGCGTTGTGGGGTTCTGACTGGACAAGCCGGACAGGCAATGTTTGCCGCCGTCAGTCTCAGGTTGCCGTCGTCAGTCACGCACAGTTTGCGCAGCACGGCAGGTTGCTTTGTGCAGAAAGGCTGCCTGAATGGTGAGGTCAAAAGGAAAACGCTCCCGCCGAAATTCAACGGGAGCGTTTGTGGCTGGAGCGTCGACGACCAACTGAAGGACGCTGCGGTCTATTTCTTTTTCGCGGCCTTCTTCTTGCCGCTCTTCTTCACAGCAGCCTTCTTTGTCACCGCTTTCTTTACGGTTGCCTTCTTCGATGTAGCCTGTTTGGCCGCGGGCTTCCCGCTGGCGGCTTTTTTCGTCGCTGCCTTCTTTTTGCCGCTGGCCGCTTCGCCGAACGCGCGGTCGTAGTTTTTCCAGAATTCCGGCGTCGTCCCGGTGCGGACAATCGGACCACTCATCAGTCACTCCTCACATTGATTCAATCAGGGAAACAGAGAGAGCCGACGGATTCGACGCGCTGCGGATTCCGGCCGACTGAGAACATGCAAACGTGATGCAGAGCAGGCCGTCAACGGATGTCGCGACCGCCTCGCGCGGCGAGCGTTGTGACGGGGTCGGGATTCTTTGTCAAGCAGCGCAGCGGGACGCTACAGTCCTGTCCGCTCTGTGAGAAACGATCTGTGTCCCTGCCGGAGTCACTGTGATGCGTCTGCTGTCTGTCAGTCTGTTGCTGCTGTGCCTGTTTGCGGTCTCCGGATGTGGAAGCAAGGAAACTGAACGTGCTGACTCCGCGACATCGCCCTCCGCATCGCCAGTTGCTTCCAGGAAGAGTGATGCCGACGCGAGCGCAGCCACGAAGAGCCCGGCAGATGCGACGGTAACCTCGAAGGACAGTAACAAGCCGGATGGGAAACCGAAGAAGCCTGCACTTCCGACGCTGCCGCTCGCTGGCGAACCACAACTGCTGCTCTCGCCGGAAGAAATCCGTGAGGGCTGGATCCAGCTCTTCGATGGCCAGACGCTGGCTGGCTGGACTCCGGGCAGCAACGCGAACTGGCATGTCAACGCGGACGGTGAAATTGAAGCCAGCGAGGGTGACATCGGGCTGCTGCTGACGACTGTTCCGTTCGCCGATTACGAACTGCGGTTTGACTACTGGATGGCCAAAGGTGGCAACAGCGGCGTCTTTCTGCGGACGCTGGCCGAACCGAAAGTCGTCACTGCGGACTGCTACGAACTCAACATCTGCGACTCGCACCCCGAGTTCAAAACGGCGAGCCTGGTTGGGCGCGCCCAGCCGACGAAGGAAGTTGCGGGCGAGGAAGTCTGGAAATCGATGCGGGGCCTTGTTGACCGCAATCGCTTTACAGTGTCGGTCGACGGCGAGGTCGTGCTCGACCATACGGATGAGACATCCGGCTTCCGTCGTGGCGGCCTGATCGGGCTGCAGAAGAACGTGGGCCGGATTCGGTTCCGGAATGTCTTTCTCAAGCCTCTCGGCACGGTCGAGCAGTTCAACGGCGCGGACCTCGGCGGTTGGCGCGTCGTGCCGGGATCGAAGAGCGAATTCACCGTCGTGGACGGAGCGATTGTCGCGAAAAACGGTCCCGGCTTTCTGGAAACGGAATCGGCCTGGGCGGACTTTGCGCTGCAGTTCGAAGCACAGGTCAACGGGGATGGGCTCAACAGCGGCGTCTTCTTTCGTTTGATGCCTGGAACGGAAGAGGCTCCGTCGAACGGCTACGAACTGCAGATTGAAAACGTCTTCCTGAACGGCGATCGCCGACAGCCGAAAGACAACGCCGGGACCGGAGCAATCTTCCGGCGAACTCAGGCCCGCTGGGTCGTGCCGAATGATCACGAGTGGTTCACGACGACGCTGATCGCGCATGGCCCGCGCATCGCGGCCTGGGTCAACGGTTTTCAGGTCACCGACTGGCAGGACACTCGCGAACCGGACGAGAACCCGCGTCGCGGCAGCAAAACCGCCGCCGGCCCGATCAGTCTGCAGGGACACGATCCGACGACGAATCTCGCGTTCCGGAATATCCGAGTGGCTGCGTATCCGAACGAGTAGTGAAACCAACTGACGCAAAGACGCTGAGGCACAACGTTTCGCAAAGAATAGTTCGGGGAGACGCTTCCTGGATCTGGAGTTTGTGCCGCAAGGCGTTTCCGTCAGGGCAGAATCTCTTCGCGTTCCTTTGCGGTTTCGCGCCTTTGCGTCAGCCATTGTTGAAAACCTGAGGAGACGCCGCGTGGCTCGACGAATCTCGCGCAAACAGCGGCTGGATTCGATGCTGAATCTGGTCGTCTCGCCGTGTTTCGTGATTGACGCGGACCGCCGGCTGGTCTTCGCAAATTCCGGCTGCGAACAATTGACCGGCTGGGCGGCGAGCGATCTGACTGGCCGAAAATGCGAATTGACATCGGGACTGGCCGCGAAGGATCCGGACGCAGCGACCGCGAGCCTTGCGCCGCCACAGGAAGTCATGGCCGGACAGCGATTGCAGGTGCCGCGTTACTTCGTGCATCGGGAGACTGCCCGCTCAGTCGCGCGACTGATTCACTTTTTTCCACTGAAGGATGAGGAAGACGTGCTGCTCGTCCTGGGCATCGTGACCGACGTGCCGTCGGCAAAGGCTGCGGGCAGTTCATCGATTGTCACCGAGGTTCACGCGGAACTGGCCGCGCTGCGTCACGAACTGCGGCAGCGCTACGGACGCGATTCGATCGTCAGTCGGGCTCCACAGTTGCGCCGCGTGTTCGAGCAGATTGAGATCGCCACGAGCTCGACTTCCAGCGTGCATTGCACTGGCGAGGTCGGCACAGGACGCGAGCATATCGCCCGCGCCATCCACTATGCCGGCGAGTTCGGGCAACGGCCGTTCGTGCCACTCAACTGCCGCGACCTCTCACTGGCAGAGCTGGAAGGCGCGATTCACAGGCTCGTCGAAACCGGCTGGTCCGAGGCAACAGGGAGCGCAACGCTGCAGCCGGGCGCCATTTTTCTCGCCGAAGTCGATCACCTGTCGCGCGATCTGCAGTCACGACTGGACACGTTTCTGAATTCAGAACGCGGAGCGGCCTTTCGCGCGCGGTGTCGACTGATGACCTCATCGGTCCGGGCTCCAGAGTCGCTGCTGGCTGTCGAACGTCTCACCGAAGGCCTCTTTTATCTGATCACGGCGCTGCAGATTGAACTGCCGCCGCTCCGCTCGCGGCTGGTTGATCTGCGCGTGCTGGGCCAGAGTTTCGTCGAACAGGCGAACCGTGGCAGCAGTCATCAGGTGACAGGAGTCTCCGAAGATGTCTGGCGGCAGTTTGAGGCGTACAACTGGCCGGGCAATCTGGACGAACTGCGTGACATCGTGCAGGCTGCGCATCGAGCCTGCGAGAGCAGCATCATTTCGACGGCTCATCTGCCATTCCGGTTTCGCAACGGCATGGATGCGCAGAGCCTCGGTCCATCGCCGGACACTGCGCTCGAACCGCTCGACACGCTGCTGGCCCGCGTTGAGCGCGAGCACGTTCTCGCCGCACTGGAACGAGCGCGAGGCAGCCGGGCCAAAGCTGCAAAGCTGCTCGGCATCTCGCGGCCGAGCCTGTATCGCAAGCTGGAAACGCTGGGCCTGGCGTCAGACGAAGACGCAGCAGACTGATGGCGGCGCTACTACTGCGGTGGTTCGACTTTCTGGCCAAACAAAGCGATGTTGTCAAAACGACCGGTATCGTCGAACGAACCGATGCCGACTCGCCCCCACTGAAACGTCTTGTCCGTCGCGGTCATCACGGGCGTTTTCATATCGTCGAAGTAAATCTCGATCGAGCCACTCGTCACGTTGCGTCTGATGCGGGCGTGATGCCACTCGTCGTCCCAGTCGGTTCCCGACGTTGCCTTTGTTGAGATCTTCGTGCGCGGCTGCTCATTGACGATGAAAATCTGATTGGCGTGGTCGTCGGTGCGTTTTCCAAAGTGGACGTAGTACAGATGGGAGGGATCCTGATAGCCGAAGAACAGGCACAAGTCCCGGTGCGGGTAGTCCTTCTTCGTGGATTGAAACCTCACATCGAGCACGAAGCTGCCAACTGTATCTCCCTTGCGGATGCAGCGGTTGAAAGGAGAGCGAACAGGATTCTCAACCTTGCTCTGAGTGAACTGCGAGAACACCGTATTGCCACTGATAGTTTCGAGCTTCCATGCTTTCGGGTCAGCCGGTTCCCAGGAGTCCGCCCCGGATTCAAAATCGTCGCAGAAGATCAGAGGAAGATCGGTGATGGCTTTGCCCCCAGGTTCAGAACACGCGTCGTCCGCAGCCAGCGTGCTGGAAGTCGCGAGCGTTGTCAGAGCGGTGAGAATCAGAGCGTGTCGCATCAGAGCCTCCAGAGGTCAGTCGAGTTCAGTCAGGCGGCATTCTGCCGCGTGTCGAGTCTAGCGAAAGCAAATCGTCATGTCGGGTTCACTGGGACAGCAGACAACAGATGCCGGGCCGTCGTCTGCCATTGCTGCGCCGGCTGACTGTCGGTCGCCCGGATTCTTCCTCGTCATCGCGCTGCTGCCACTGTGCTGGTTCGGAATGATGATCGTTCACGAAGCCGGGCACGTGGTCGGAGCCTGGCTGACCGGCGGCAAAGTCACCAGCGTCGTGCTGCATCCTCTGGCGATTTCGAGGACCGACGTCGAGCCGAATCCGCGTCCGCATTTCGTCGTCTGGGCCGGTCCGGTTGTCGGCGTTCTCGTGCCCATCGGCATCTGGAGGATGTTCGCGCTGTTCCAGCGGCCCGAGACATTTCTGCTGCGCTTCTTTGCCGGCTTTTGCGCCGTGGCCAACGGCCTTTATCTCGGCGTCGGCTCATTTGATCGCGTCGGTGATGCGGGCGACCTCCTGCGTTCCGGAGCGGAGTCCTGGCAGCTCTGGCTTTTCGGGTTCCTGACCTCGGTCGTGGGTTTTGGGCTCTGGAATGGACAGGGCCGAGCGTTCGGATTTGGCCCGAATGCCGACACCGTTGCGTGGCGACATGTGTCCGTTGTCGCTGGTCTTCTGGTCGCAGTGCTCGTACTGGAGCTGACTCTGAACTGAAGCGGTGTCAGTCGATCATCAGAGTCAGGGGTTCGACCTGCCGAAGACTGTCTGATACGCTGCTCCGCTTTTCCTGATCGGCCCGGATTCGGGTCTGTCTGTTCATCGCTGTTTCGGAATTCAAACTGATGCCAGATCCTCAGAAAGTCTTCAAAGTTGAGCGTGCCGGTGGGGCACTGATTGTTCTGCCGCAGGGGCCGGCGCTGCATTTTCAGCATAACGAAGTTCATATCGAATCGAGTGCCCTGTACCGCTGCCTGGACGAACCGGCCATTGCCCACGTCATCGTTGATCTAAGCGACGTTGACTATGTTGACTCGGTGATAATCAGCTCAATTCTTCGCTGCCTGACGAAGGTCAAACAGAAGCGAGGCAAGTCAGTCTTCTGCTGCGCCTCAGAAAACATGCAGGAACTGCTCAAGTGCATCAAACTCGGCAAGCTCTGGCCGTCGTTTGAAACGCGTGACGAAGCGCTGACGTTTGTCGTGAGCTGACGCCGACAGAACTTCAACAGGGGCAGAGTTGTGTTCGCTTATCTGTTTGATATTGATGGAACGCTGTTGAGCAGCGGTGGTGCCGGGCAGGCCGCGATGGAAGTGGGACTGGCTCGCGCGTTTGGCATCACCGCGCCGACAGAAGGTATCTCCGTCGCTGGACGCACCGACTTCGCAATCATCACCGACCTGCTGGATTATCACTCCATCGAACCAACCGCCGAAAACCGGCGGCGGATCATTGATGAGTATCTTGCGCACCTGCCGACGGAACTGGCCGCACGACACGGTCTGATCCTGCCTGGCGTGATCGAACTGCTGAACTGTCTGAGTTCGCAGGCAGACACGCATCTTGGTCTGCTGACGGGAAACCTGCGTCGCGGCGCGGAATTGAAACTCACGCATTTTGAGCTGATTCAGCACTTCAAATGTGGCGGTTTTGGCGACGATCACAGACACCGCGACGATGTTGCCCGTGCGGCCCTGGACGACCTGCAACGCATCGTGCCGGACGCGCTGCCCGACAACCTCTGGGTCATCGGTGACACTCCCGCTGATGTCCAGTGCGGTCGCGCAATTGGAGCGTCGGTGCTTGCCGTCGCCACCGGGCTGTATTCGACCGAGCAACTGGCGGCGACAGAGCCCGATTATCTCGTCGAGGATTTCTCAGACGTTGGGCGGGTCCTCAGTCTGCTGACGTAAGAACGCGTTCGATTCATCTGCCACGGGATTGCTGAGAAATCCTCGCTTAACCCCAAGCGCCGCGACGCTGGCTGATCGCCGAATTGAGCGTTGCACATGGACTGCCGCTGGATTCGCAGGGATTCAGCCGTTTCGGTATCCCGACTGCATTTCTACAAATCCAGCGACGTGCGATCGCTGTGGTTCACTTGCCGCCGAGCAGGATCGCTTCGATGAATTCGTTCGCGTTCCTGTACCTGTCGGATCTTGAAGCCGTTCCGTCGCCAATCAGCAGGTGACACTCCATGCCGACGCTGTCCGCCTTTTCCTTCATTTTGACGCCGTAGACCGGATGATGAATTCCGTGTCCGGCATTCTTCGACGGCAGCGTCATGTCGCCACCGTAAGTCATGAACAGCGGCGGATCGTCCTGACTGACGTGGTTGTACGCCGAAAACTCGTGATACAGCGCCTTGTGCTTTTCGTAATTCTTCAGGGCACCTTCGATCGTCGGTTCGCCGACGGCCATATTGATCATGCGATGCTGCAGAACCATCGGGCCGAGCCACGGCTCAATCTGTTTCGGATCGATTGACGTCTGACCTGCGGAAACGGCTGCTCCAGCGACGCGAGTCGATTCGCGCAGGACAGGATCATCTGCGTCTGGATCGGCCAGATCGTCATGGCACAGCAGCCACATCGACGTACAGGCCCCCGCGCTTCCACCGGTCAGGCAGATACGGTTCGTGTCGATGTTCCAGTCGCTGGCTTTCGAACGCAGAAACTGAATCGCTCGCGCCGCGTCATGGACCGGTGCCGGCAACGGAGCTTCCGGAGTGTGGCGGTAATTGATCGCCGCGTACGAAATCCCTTTGTCGAGCCAGTATTTCTGCGGATTGCCTTTCTGAAACTTGTCGCCGCCGGTCCAGCCACCTCCGTGAATATAGACATGCAACGGACGCGGCTTCTGGCCTTCCGCAATCCAGATATCCAGCACGTTGGACTTGAACGGGCCATACGAAACATTTGCGTGAGTTGGAGCGTCGCTGGGCTGGTCCTGAGCGGCGACCCAACTGTTGAAGACGAAGACGAGAAACAGAGCAAGGTTCTTTTTCATGGCAGAGAATCCAAATCAGAAGTCCAGGGACCGTCGTTGATCAGCAATCGTTTGTCAGACTAACGAGGTGAACTGCAAAACTGGAGAGTCCGGCGATCAGACGTCGAGGGACGAACTGGTTGGATGCCGGTCTGAGTCTCTCGCCGGTTGATCAGTGATCGATTTCACTCCCGATCTGCTGGTTGCCGTTGCTCACGCTGGCGTTCTCTGAATCGAATGATGCAGGCTTCGTCGCCGTCAGTGAGCGGGCCACGGTAAAAACAAGCGGAGCCAGGGTGATCGTCAACAGAGTCATTGATCGTGTCGGTGCGGGAGCGAGACGGTGAAAACGGGCGGCGGCATCGAACAGCGCCAGGGCTCCGGTGATCAGGACGGCGAATGAAAGGGCTCGACGCAACGCCGATTTCTGAATCATGACACCAGCGAGGCCCAGCACGAGTAAGCTCAGGCCTGGAACTCCGAGCCGGCAGAGTGTCAGATAGTCGCGTGGGTCGGGCATCGCAGGATTCGCTGATGGGAAAGACGCACTCAGGTCGAATGTGGGCCGGGCCAGCCTGCCGCTTGCGTGTCCGAACGGCGGGTTTCATCATGACGACCGTCGGGTTCGTCGGCCAATCGTTCGGCCGAGTGTGCGACATGATCATTTCCCTGAAGTGACCGGTCCGTTTTCCGATCGACGGTTGAGGAACGGGAACAGCCGCTGATTCCAGCATCGCCATCTGTAACGGGATCGCTCGTCATTCTGACGACTGAACCGTTCAATTTCTGCCGAGGTTCGGCCGCCTTGGACGAGCAGCGTCAACGCATTGTCGAAGACCTGACTGGTACGCTCAGCGGCGACGTTCGTTGCGACGACGTCGCGGTGGCGATGTACGCGTCGGACGCGAGCCTGTTCCAGGTCCGACCGCTGGGCATCGCCTTTCCTCGTACACGTGACGATGTCGTCACTCTGGCTCGCTACTCGTCAGAGTCCGGGATCCCGCTGATCGCACGTGGAGCCGGGACCAATCTGACGGGTTCGGCTATCGGCGCCGGATTGATTGTCGACTTCTCGCGACACATGCGGGCGATTGAACACGTCGACGAGAAAACGGTCACCGTACAGCCTGGCGTCGTACTCGATCGACTAAACGAGACGCTGCGGCCGACCGGACGTTACTTCGCACCGGATCCGTCGACGGCTGCGGTAACGACGATCGGCGGAATGCTCGGCGTCGACTCTGCAGGTTCGAGAGCAGCCCGAGTCGGTTCGACCCGTGACTACGTCCGCAGTCTCGAAGTTGTGCTCGCTGGCGGAAACGTGATCCAGTGTGGGATCGAGCAGTTGACTTTTCTGCAGCGCCGATCCGGTGCGAACAGCGGTGCCGTGGCCAGTCACGCCAGCGATGACTTCGCCGTACTGCCCGGCGTCGTCAGAGACGGTGCCGACAGCAGTGACTGCGAACTGAAGCACACGATTGTCAGCAAGCTGGCGAAGCTGCTCTCCGACAATCGTGACCTGATTCGCAAGCACCAGCCGTCGCTGATTCGCAACACCTGCGGCTATCTGCTGCGCGGAGTGCATCGCCTGACGGAACTGAATCTGCCGCGGATGCTGGTCGGCTCGGAGGGAACACTCGGCTTGTTTACGTCAGCGACGCTCAACACGCTGCCGTTACCTGAGCATCGCGGCGTCGTGCTGCTCACCTTTGGGAAAATGGAGCAGGCTATCGAAGTCGTTCAGGCGGTCGCTCCGCAGCAGCCCAGCGCCTGCGACCTGCTGGACCGGCGTCTGATGACGCTCGGCCGCGAAAGTGACTCACGGTTTGAACGCTTCATTCCGGCCGGAGCGGAAGCCGGACTGCTGATCGAACAAACGGGCTTCAGCGAACAGCAGTGCCGTGACCGGATCGCGATGGCGATTCACGCCGCCAGAGACGTTGTGTCTGACGTCGACGTTTCCGTCGAAGCGTACGATTACGACGGCGTTGAGTTTCTCTGGGAACTGCCGCGTCAGGTAGTTCCCATGCTGTCGCGGATGAAGGGCGCAACGCGTCCGCTGCCGTTTGTCGAGGATGTTGCAGTTCCGCCGGAAGCACTCGCTGAGTTTTTCGCCCGCGGCCGGGAACTGCTGCAGAAGAATGACCTGACAGCCTCGGTCTATTCGCACGCGGCTTCCGGGCAGATTCACATCCGACCGTTCCTGCCGTTGCCGGTTACGGCCGACGGCCCGCGCATGACGGCGCTGGCGGAGCAGCTCAGCGAACTGGTCTGGTCACTCGGAGGAACGATCAGTGGCGAACACGGCGACGGGATGTCGCGTTCGTGTTTTGTCGAGCGGCAGTACGGGCCGCTGTATGGCGTGTTTCGTCAGATCAAGGAAATCTTCGATCCCCATAACCTGATGAATCCAGGTCGGATCGTCACCGAACAGTCTGAGATTCCCGCCGTGTATTTCCGGCCGCTCACGCCACGGGATTCGGACCTTGTTCAGCTTCAACTGCAGTGGACTTCGCAGGACCTGGCAGATGTGACAGACGCCTGCAACGGTTGCGGAGCCTGTCGCACGCAGCGCAACGAACTGCGGATGTGCCCGTTCTTTCGCAAGGAGCCTTCGGAAGAGTGCAGTCCGCGGTCGAGTGTCAACGTGTTCCGGGCATTGCTCGGCGGTCAGGTTGGGCCGACGACGCTGGCCTCGCCCGAGTTTCACCAGCTCACACAGACGTGTTTCAACTGCCGGCAGTGCGAACTCGAATGTCCGACAGCCGTGCGCATCCCGCATCTGATGATCGAAGCAAAGGCGCAGGCGATCGACGCCTCGGGGCTCGACCGGGCCACGTGGGCTCTGTCGCGCGTGCATACCTTTGGACGACTGGGATGCCGTTTCTCATGGCTGATCAACAGGCTGCTCGCGACGCGTTCTGGTCGATGGTTCCTCGAAAAGACGGTCGGCATTCATCGCGACCGGCACCTGCCGACGTTCGCCAGCCGTCCGTTTCTCAGCACGCTGACACGCGAACAGACGAACCCGTCGCAGGCGATTGAACGTGGAGCAGTCGTCTATTTCGTCGATCACTTTGCCAACTTTTATGACCCGGAGATTGCGTCGGCCTTCCTGGCGATTCTGGAGCACAATCGGATTCCCGTTCACATTCCGGATGCGCAGATCGGCGCAGGAATGGCGCTCGTCTCGGCCGGCGATCTTGATGCCGCACGTTCAGTCGCCGAAGACAACATCCGCGAACTGGCGAGTCTGGCACGCGAGGGACTGACGATCGTCTGCACGGAGCCTGCCGCTGCTCTGTGTCTGACGCAGGACTATCCGATGCTGCTCGATCACCCGGACGTACCGGTCGTCGCACAGCAGACGGTCGAAGCTGGCGACTTTCTCCGGTCGCTGTATCGCGACGGAAAACTGAAAACCGACTTCGGCCCGCTCCCGCTGCGAGTCGGCTATCACACTCCGTGTCACCTGAAGGCGCTGCGACGCGGCGAACCACTGCATGACCTGCTCAACCTGATTCCGGAACTGGAGGTGGTTAGTCTCGACAAAGGCTGTTCCGGGATGGCAGGAACCTTCGGACTGTCACGGAACACGTTCGCTGAATCGCTGGAAATCGGCCGCGACCTGATCGAACGCATGCAGCAGCCGGACCTGATTCTCGGCACGAGCGAATGCAGCAGTTGCCGTCTGCAGATGGAACAGAGTACGGCAACACCAAGCGTCCACCCGCTGAAGCTGCTGGCCGCCGCGTATGGCCTGATCAAACTGCCGATTCTCTTACAGCAGTAGCGAAAGTCACGGCCTGGTGCAGGTCGCTGTGTCAGTTCAGAGTCGTCGTGTGTCGCTGGCTTTGCCGGCGCTTAAGTCCCCTCATTCACTGGCAGAGCCAGTGGCACACAGTCTTCTGATCGAGACGAAATCGGCAGCCTCAACGTTGCGTCGAAACTCTGCGCGAGTTTCGCTGCGCGGCTCATCACGGCGTCGATCGGAGGATGGCACCTCAGATCAGCTCGCTGATCACGGCGCCGTGATCGACCCCGGGAACCGGTCGCCCCGCGTGGTCGAGAAAGGCGACGTGCGGATCGACGCCGAGCACGCGGAAGACGGTGTGATGGATATCGCCGGGACGCAGCGGTCGGTCCTGCGGAACTTCGCCGAGTCGGTTTGTGGAACCGACGACCTGGCCACCTTTCAGTCCACCGCCGCCCATCAGGACCGACATCGCGTTGCCCCAGTGGTCGCGGCCGGGCGTCCCCTGGCTGAGTGGCGGGCCACCGTTGCCCCCGTCGTTCATCTTAGGCGTACGACCGAACTCACCCATGACCATGACAAGAACGTTGTCGAGCATTCCGCGCAGTTCGAGATCCTCGAACAGCGAACTGACCGCCATGTCGACGTTCGGCAGATGTCGCTCCATTGTGGTCTGATGGTTCCAGTGGCTGTCCCAGCCGCCGAAGTGGCAGGCCACAAACGTCGTTCCGGCTTCGACGAGTCGACGTGCAAGTAACACACTCTGGCCCCACGAGTTGCGGCCGTAGCGATCGCGAAGCTTTGGATCTTCACTTGAAATGTCGAATGCCTTACGGGCACGCTCGCCGGAGACCATATCGAAAGCCTGCAGATCGAAACGGTCCATCGCTGCGAGCATCCCTGACTGGTCAGCTTCTCGGCGGAGCGTATCAAGCCCCGACTGCAGCAGCCGTCGATCTTCGAGTCGCTTGACTGTCAGGTCTTTCGGCAGATTGAGATTCTGCACCTGGAAACGGTCCGAGTTCGGATCGCTGCCGACTTCAAACGGATTGTGCTGCACACCAAGATAGTTACCACCGAAGTAGCCGGGACGCAGGCCGATGCTCATGCCGTAAGGCACTCCGACCAGCGGCGGCATTCCCGGATGCCGAGGTCCGGACAGTTTGGTCGCGACGCTGCCGAAGAACGGGTACTTGCCAGCATTCGCAGCGCCGCTGACTCCGCCACGGCCAGTCAGCATCCAGTGGCCACCGGTAAAATGGTCGCCCGTGTTGTGATGGACCGAGCGAAGCAGAGAAAACTTATCCGCGACACGTGCCTGCAGCGGGAACATTTCAGTGATGTCCATTCCCGGAACGCAGGTGTTGATCGGGCGCCAGATGCCGGCATACTCGGGTGGTGCGTCCGGTTTTGGATCGTAGGTGTCGTGCTGACTGGGTCCTCCGTCGAGCCAGATCAGGATCACAGACGTGTCGCGTTGCGAGCTGCCGGCTACCGCCGCGGAAGCCTCTTTGGCCCGCAGAATCTGCGAGAGACTCAGAGTCCCCAGGCCGCTCATGCCCACCTGCAGAAAGCTCCGCCGGCTGTGGCCGTCGCAGTATTTTCCTGTGGATTCCCCATTGATTCTCAGCATCACACACCTCGTCATCCATTTCGGACGAAGCCAGATTCCGCTGCCGGCCAGTTCCGCGCCGCGGTTGTTTGATTTACCGCGTCCAATCGTATCGTCGTCCAGGTGCCTGCCTCAACGTGAGGCCGTGCGTTGTTCCATTGATGTGTCAGATGTGTCGGGAGTCAAGTGCTGGCTGAAATCGACTTGCGACAGAAAAGCTGCAGTTCCCGGACTGATCGGTGCAAGTGTTGAGATACGGTTGCCATAGAGGCGTAATCGGCGAGGTCAGCAGGCGGAGCGGTTGATTCCGATCCCTGCTGTTCTGGACTTGCGCACTTTTCGGACCTGGCCAACGGAATATGCCCGGCAAGAAAGTCCTGCAGTCCTCAATTTCAGAGTCGGCGTGACATCGGGAATGCGGCTTCCTGAAGGCGGAAAAGTATTGTGCTGCCGTGATTTCCGGTGCCTTGCGTGGTCGGGGGGGCCTCATATAATCCTGCCCTCTCTCACGAGAGCGGAGTGCTGCTGCGCGGATTTTCCGGGCCGGTACTCGGTATTCCCTGCCCGATGACTCGGTCGAAACACCCTTAGAGGCCGACATGATTAACTGGTTTCTGGACGTCTACCGAGCGATCGCCACTGTAGCTCACGGCATGTGGGTCACGCTGTGGACGATGATCAAGACGTACCGCCGTCGGACGTTTACTGAAGTCTACGAGTACCCTGAGACTCCGGTCCCGGTGAAGGCTCGCTACCGGGGCTTTCATCGTTTCGACCTGACGACCTGCATCGGCTGTGAGAAGTGCGCGGCAGCCTGTCCGGTTGACTGTATCTATATTGAGAAAGAGAAGAGCCCCGTCGGCAAGGGGTTCCGTATTGACGGCTTCGCCATTGATTATACGAAGTGCATGTTTTGTGCGCTGTGCGTCGAACCGTGTCCCGTCGACTGTATTTTCATGGGCTCGAATTACGACCTGAGTTGCTTCAGCCGTGATGGATGTATTGTTGATTACGCGAAGCTGCCGCTGCAGGTCGCGTGGGGCCGCGCGACGCTGAATCCGGCCGCAGTGGCTGAATCGAAAGTGCTCGATCAGCCGGTGTGGGTGAAAGGTGAACCGAGTCCGTTTGAAGTTTGAATCTCTGTCGGCCGCTGCCCCGCGCCGGGGCGCCGACTGGTCAGTTTTTTGAAGCGATGTCTGCCATGTCGGCTGATCAGAACCTCCGCAAGCTGTTCACCGTTGAAGAAGCTAACCAGCGTCTGCCGCTGGTCCGGGCGATTGTGCGGGACATCGTCGATCTGAATCGCGACATCGAAGACCGCCGCGCGCGATTGCACCACGTGCGGAAACTCCGTGGTAACTCCTCACCCGGTCGGCTGTACTCGGATGAGCTGGAACAGGTCGAACTGGACCTGCGGAATGACGAACGCCGGTTGGCCGGGTTCATTCAGGAGCTGCAGGAACTGGGGCTCGACTTCAAAGATCCGGTTCGTGGCCTCGTCGACTTTCCCGCGATGCTCGATGACCGCGTCGTTTATCTCTGCTGGCAGCTCGGCGAACCTGACGTGCATTTCTGGCACGAACTCGACGCTGGCTTCGCTGGCCGACAGTCGCTGATGGCCGAATCGGTCAGCGGCACAGATTCGCTCGATGGAGAATCACTCGCCTGACCGGCTTTCTGGAACACAACTCCAACACCCCGACGGAAGGGTGAGCTTTCATGTCTGATCTGGTGCTTCACTTTGTTTTGTTCGGTCTTGCCGGCACGGTGCTTGTCATGCTTCCGCTGCTGCTCGGCCGCCTGGTTCGCCCGACCAACCACACGCCGGAAAAAGACGCGATTTACGAATGTGGTGAGCCGACGATCGGTTCCAGCTACGTCCAGTTTGACCTGCGTTTTTACACTGTCGCGCTGCTGTTCATTGTGTTCGATGTTGAAGTCGCGTTCTTCTTCCCGTGGGCCACGCTGTACGGCGGAGCGACTCAGCTTGCGGACAGCCAGCTTAGCGATTCCGCGCGGATTGAGCTGACAGATAAGGTACTGAATCTGGCGCCGGGCACGGCAGACGCCGCGACCGCCATTTCCGCCGAGACTGCAACAACGCTCAGTTGGGTCGGATTTGCGGATATCCTTGTATTTTTTGGCGTGCTGCTGGTCGGCTTCGCCTATGTCTGGAAACGTGGCGATCTGAATTGGGTCCGTTCCGTCGGCGCTCAGCGAGCGCCACACAGTGGCCGAACTGCTGAATAGCTCACGTCTGTCGCATTCAAACTCGTCGCCTGATCTCACTGAAACGATGCGACGCCTTGTGCAGGCCCCGCTCATAACCGTGACTCGAAACAACCTGAGAAGTCCATCCGAGCCGGACTCGTCCAATACCCGGCCAGCCAGGTAATCAATCAATGACAGCTGAAGAAATTCTCAACCTGCTTGTTGAACAGTTCGGCAAAGAACGTATCGCCGGGGCAAATCTCGAAGCCATTGACCCGTGGGTCGAAGTCTCTCCGGATGCGATCGCCGATGTCGCCCGGTTTCTGAAGACCGACGAGCGAACTCAGTTCGACCACCTCAATAATCTCTGCGGTGTCGACTACTGTGAGCCGGACGAAAAGAAGCAGAAGAAGTTCGGTCACGAGCCGCACATCGAGGTTGTTTACCACCTGACGAGCTACAACCTGAAGCACAAGATCACTGTCAAAGTCGTCCTGGCACGATGGAAGGACGGCCAGGTCGGTTCACTGCCGGAAGTGCCGACCGTTTCCGGTGTCTGGAAAATCGCTGACTGGCACGAGCGGGAAGCGTTCGACCTTGTCGGCATCAACTTCGTCGGACATCCGAATCTGGTCCGCATTCTGTGTGCAGAAGACTGGGTCGGCCATCCGCTGCGGAAGGACTACGAGTTCCCGCTTGAGTATCACGGTATCCGCGGCAAGTAAGGCACCGGCTGCCTGCTTGCAAAGTTCTGCACGCCGTTTCGCAAGACAGACAAATTCCTGATCCACGCGGGCTCGACCCGCTCAACGGACAGTCTCATGAGCGTCACAGTCGAAGACCCCCGCATTGTCGAATTCGACGTCCGTACGGACGAAATGCTGGTGAATATGGGACCGCAGCACCCGAGTACGCATGGCGTACTCCGCCTGCTGCTGCGGACTGATGGCGAGATCATTCACGAAGTGACGCCGCATCTCGGGTACCTGCATCGCTGTGCCGAAAAGATTGGCGAGAACCTCTCGCCGGTTCAGTGGATACCTTACACCGACCGTATGGACTACCTCGCCGGGATGAATATGAATCTCGGTATGTCGCTGGCCGTCGAAAAACTCGTCGGTATGGAAGTCCCGGAAAAGGCGATGGTTCTACGCGTGCTCATCGCCGAACTGAACCGGATTGCCAGTCATCTCGTCGGCATGGGGGCTTATGGTCTCGACCTCGGCACGTTCAGCCCGTTCCTGTACGCGTTCCGTGAGCGGGAAATCATCCTCGACCTGTTTGAGGAAGTCTGCGGTGCCCGTCTGACTTACAGCTACCTGACCATTGGCGGTGCGACGCACGACCTGCCGACGTCGATTCCGATTCCGCCCGGCCTCGCCTCGCTGACCGGTCGCCGCCAGGACGAACAGGTTTCATGGCTTGACGCCGTGACGATGTTTCTTAACTGGCTCGAACCGCGGATCAAGGAGTACCACACACTTCTGACCCGCAATCACATCTTCATTAAACGAACCGCCGGTCTGGGCATCATGGATCGCGAGATGGCCATCGATTACGGCTGCACCGGCCCGGTCCTGCGTGGCAGCGGCGTTGACTTCGACCTTCGTCGCGACGGCGACCCGATCTACACGCGGATGTACGACGGTTACTCGTTTGACGTCCAGTTCGCCCCGTTCAAGGACGCTCCACGTGAAGCCGTGCTCGGTGACAACTGGTGCCGCTTTTTTGTCCGCATGATGGAAGTCGTGCAGTCGATCCGCCTGGTTCGTCAGGCCATCGAGAAGTACCCGGCAGCTAAAGGCGAGTACCGCGTGCCGTTCAAGATGAGTACGAAGCTGCCGAAGGACGAGGTCTATCTCGAAACGGAATGTCCCCGCGGTGCGATGGGCTTTTACTTTGTCGGTAACGATCAGGCAGAACCGCTGCGTGCTCGGGCGAAGAGTTCCTGCTTCTGCAACCTCTCGCCGACCGCTCCGCTGTGCGAGGGCTTCCTGCTGGCCGACATCCCGGCCATCGTCGGTTCGCTTGATATCGTGATGGGCGAAATCGACCGGTAGCAGGAGTCGTGATTTCGGGTCGGAAGTGGCAGCAGGTGCCAGTCAGCAGTTCCAGGTCTGCGGTAGCCGAAGTCGTGAGGCTTTGGCCAGCGACCCGAAGATCATTGCAAGTCCAAACTCTGGTGAGTTCGGCTACGACACTGCGATTGCGAACCTTCGGCCGATCAACGCTGCAATCGTCAGAAGATCGCCTCGATTGGTTGCCCGTTCGAGAGGCGGTACGGTGATCCGTCGGACGCGGGGACTTCGGTTCGTGGATCGACTCCCAGCGTCTGGAAAATCGTCGCCGTCAGGTCGGCTGGCGAAACCGGATCGTCGACAACAGATTCGGCGTACCGATCCGTGCGACCAAAGGCGGAGCCGCCTTGCGTTTTCGCTCCAGCCATCAGGACCGTGTACGCGTGCGGCCAGTGATCGCGGCTGGCCCACTGGCGGTTGATGCGCGGCGTGCGGCCGAACTCACCCATCCAGACGATCAGAGTTTCGTCGAGCAGGCCGCGGTCGTGCATGTCGGCAAGCAGCGCCGTGAGTGTCTGATCGGCCCGTGGAACCAGACTCTCCCGCACCAGTGGAAAATGATTGCGGTGCGTATCCCAGGGATTGTTGGCCAGCCGTGGTGGTTTCCCGTCCGCCCAGTCCTGTTCTTCTTTGCCCCAGTAGACGGTGACGAATCTCGCGCCGGCTTCGAGCAGTCGGCGTGCCAGCAGCACCGAGGTTCCGTGCCGATGCCGCCCGTACCGGTCGCGCGTGGCGGGCGATTCCCGATCGAGGTCAAACGCCGTCTGCATCGACGGCCGTTCGAGAATGCTCAGTGCCTGCTCCTGCAGTGACAGAAACCGAGAGGCGTCGCGCGACTCGACGTCCGACGCGTACTGCACTTTTTCCAGCAGTGACCGGCGATCCTTCAGCCGTCCGTCAGTGACATCCTGCAACCTGTCGAATTGCGGCGGGATCACATCACCAGCCGGCGTCACTTCCACCTGAAACGGATCCCAGAAAGGGCCGAGAATGCCGGAACTCTGACCGGGAAGTACGCGGTCCTGCATTTTCATCCGACCGGGAATCTCGACGAGTGGCGGCATTACCGCGGGCCGCGGATCCGCTCGCCGAAACGCACTGCCCATGTGCGGCAGATCGGAGTCTTCGACTTTCAGTCCGCCGGCCGAACTGAAGTGCTTGAACCCGGTCAGCGTCTGATAAACCGCTGGATCGTGAACCGTCTCCTGATGACGCACGGAGCGAATCTGCACGACGTGGTGCATCTGCAGCGCGAGGTTCGGCATCAGTTCGCTGACCGCAATACCCGGCACGCTGGTCGCGATTGGCAGAAACGGACCGCGGATTTCCGCCGGTGCCTGGGGCTTCATATCCAGCAGGTCGACGTGGCTGGGGCCTCCGTCCATGTAGAGCAGCAGGCAGGCTCGGGCACGCGGCGTCGAAAACGGTGGCTCGACGCTGGCAACCAGCGACGGCAGCGCGAACGGAGTCCAGCTCAGCAATCCGGTTTTGAGGGTGGTTCGACGATTCATGGCAGAGCCTGGACGCGGCAGCCGGTTGCTGCCGACGATCGCGGCGGAAATACGAAAAACGAGTCAGGCGGACCTGAAACGTAACACTGGAAGACGCTCTACTGTGACGTGTCGAGCCGTGCCTTCTCAATCGCTTCGCGTTTCTTCACGTCCTTCGGGTGCTTCGAGAATGACTCGAAGACGTCGCCGACAACACGATCGGCCAGGCGGCTCAATTCGGTCAGGATGATCTCTTCCGCTTCGGGGGCCAGCTTCGACGTGTTCGGTTCGTACCCGCCGACTTCGTACGCTCCCGCCGTCGCAATATAGCCGACGTGCCCGTTTGCGTAGCCGACGATGATCGGGACCGCGCGGTCGGCAATAGCCCGTTCCAGTTTGAAGCCGTATTCGACCATCGGCTCGCCCGGCATCGTCAGCAGCAGATACGGTCCGATTTTCAGCGCCTGCAGTTCGGCCTCGATCCGCCCCGTCTTGCCGGGCAGCGAGACGACAGAACTCGCGACGCGAATCGGGTAGAAGTCGCCGCGCGTCTGGAGTTCTTCTCGAGTGACGTTACGGGCCAGTGCTCGCACGACTGCTCCACCCAGATCGCGTCCGGCCCACTGAATGTCGGCTTCGTCAGCGCAGCGGTACGGATAACCGGGAAGGTTCGGCCGAATGTCTCCCGCACAGCCCTGCAGAAACAGCGACCGGGTCTGGCCGCCGTAGCACATTTCGACAAACGATTGAGCTTCGCCGGGAAAGTCCGCACTCATTCGCGGATAGCCATTCGGATAAGGCGGCGAACCTTTGTCTCCCCAGGTAAAAAAGCACGGGTGGCAGACGGCGTGCATCACAACGGCCACTGGCGTCAGCGACTGGCCGTCGTCGAACCGCAGCACTTTGACACGCGGATCGTTCGGACCATCTGGATTGAGCCGCACAACGGCCCGGCCATTGATCACCTTGCGGCGGTTGATGCTGAACGAGATTTGATCCTCACCATACCCGACATTCACAACCCGCATGTCCGCCGCCGCCTGCTTCGCTGCGGTCCCCAGCCTGTCGAGCAGTGATCGACCCCAGGGCGACTCGGGATCGAATCCCGGCCCGGAATGATTATGCGAGGCGGCGATCAGAATATTTCCCGTCGGAACACCGGCTTCGCGTTCAATCCGCTGTCGTGCGAGCTTTACCAGATCGTTCCAGGCACTGATGGTATCGAGCGTCACGATGGCGGCTCGCGTTTCGCCGTCATCGAGGATCAGCACGCCTGCCCGCAGTGGATCGCGAACTCCGGTCACATTGCGTCGATGGCCGACGACGGGAAACTGCTCGACCTTGTCCGGGGTGATGTCGACCTTTGCAGCGCCGGCCCGCAGGTTCGATTGCACGTCGAACTTCCCGTCTGCCGCGAGTACGGTGTTCGCTGTTCCTGCCAGAGTCAGCAGCGCGAACAGTGGTGAGAGGCTGCGGACCGTGACGTTTTTTCGACGCATCAATCGTCTCCTGATTCCCGTGGCAAGTTTCCATGAGGCACAGCATGGCGGGCAAATGCGCGTCGCGAAACAAAACAACGTCGCGTGAGACTGTCTCGCGCGACGTTGCAGTAGTGCGGATTGCGGAAGATCGCAGTCAGACCTGCTGCTCTTTCAGCCCGATATTGATGTAGGCGTGAACGTGCGGATCACCGCGGAAGTGCCAGACAAACGACGGACCTTCGATGCGCCACACGTCCCAGACCTTGTCGTCTTCGAGATCGCTGTCCTGATAGTAGGCCATGTGCAGCGTCTTCAGGCCACCGCCCTGCTTGAGCACTGCCAGCGCCTCATCGACGTCTTCCGGTCGGTAAACACCCAGCAGTGACTTCAGCGTCTGCTCAACCAGTTCCTGCTGATCGCTGCTCATGTCAGACACAGCCAGGCCGGGGAACTTTCCTTTTTGCCCCTGCAGAGCGACTGCGTCTTCTGTCGGCGAGAATTCGACAAGCGCCTGCTTTGCCTGCGCGGGATCGAGTGCCTGAAACACTTTGTTGACCTGCTGCGTCTGATTGAAAAACAGGTTCTGGCTCGGCTTTCCGACGCCGTGGCCGTAAACGATCGGGCCACCGAACGCAGCACCAGGTACGCTGTTGCCATCGGCTCGCAGCGTCAGATGCCGACCAGTCAGTTCGAACTCGAATTGATCCGTGCCCGGCAGGCCAAAGATCGCAAACGAGTACCCCGGCAGGCCGCCAGCGTCCGCCTTCATCTGACGCTGAAGCTTGTCATAACCCTCTTCGCTCGTGATGCCTTTGAGGACGTCATCAACAATCGCGAGCTGCTCGTTCGAGAGAAATTCCGAGCTGATCCGTGCCTCCGTGATTCGCCAGTTCGCGTTGATCTTCTTCCGCAGAGCGTGGTTGAACGGCAGGCACACGACCGACGACTGCTTCTCGTTCAGCGATTCGTAAAGCCGCTTGACAGCAGTTTCAGCGGCACTGGTTGCAGTCGGAGCTGCCAGGGCGTCTCGACCGCCCGCCAGGAACGGAACAGCCCCGAGAGCAAAAGCTCCCGCTCCGACCTGCTGGAGAAAGCGCCGTCGAGTGACATCAGAGTCACAGTCCGGACACATGCGTTGCGCGGAATTGTTCATGTCAGATCCTCTCAGAAAAACTCGGACAGACAGGGGAGACTGATCGCCGATCATGACAGAGAAGCCCGCTCGGCGAATAACCATGGCAGCCTGAACCTGGCCGCCACTCTCAAAGGTTCCGCGGCAACACCGTCGGTGTCCACCAACCTGTCGCTGTCACTGAAAAAACAGATGTCGTCAGCGCAGTGGGATCCCCCGAAAAGTCGTCTGCAAGTCATGAGGGTTTCTGGTCGATGATGGGCTCGGCGATGATCGTTTTCAGTCTGTGTCACTGCCGTCTTCTGCCATGCCATAACGGGTGAGTTCTTCGGCGGGGAGACGGTCCCATTCCTGTCGGACGAGACTGAGACCCTGACGGCAGAGGTCGTATTCCTCGGCAAGACGTCGCAGAACCGGAGCTTCATTCTCGAACGGCTGCTCCTCAAACCGGCTGGCGATGAGGTACGACTTCCGGCCGTGCTGCTCGTAACTGATCAGGTAGTCCTTGCGGTCGGGGGCCTGCAGTCGTGGAAGAGCTTCGGGGAAAACGCCGGTCCAGAAGAGCGTATAGTCGCCGATGTGGCGGAGCAGTTCGCGTCGCGGCTTTGCCTGACGATGCTCGGCTTCCTGGAGCATGTCGACGACCTGAGTCAGACGGCGGCCTTCGGCGTCGCGATAGCCGGTTACGGCTTCTGAACGGGCAAAGCGGACCAGCAGGTCGACCAGGTAGTCCGTGAGCGCAGGATCAGCGACACCCAGTTCGGTCTGGAAAGTCTGCTCGGTGAGTGCTGCAAACAGTCGCCGCAGCGCCTCTTCCCCAGTCATCAATGGAATCATGTGTGCTCCTTTCTCGGAAGTCCGGGTCAGGAGCCCTCTGACGAGTTGTCGCGGCTGTTGAAGTCTTTCTGTTTGAGTGTTGCAGCCGCCTTCTGGATTGATCTGTCACCGCCGACAGATCGTCTCCGCCGGAGCTGACGGGAGGGCCGCAGCCACCCCGCCGGAATCACGTCGCCGGTCGCTGCTGAGGAGCAGCACTGAAGATTCTGACGCGGTTCCACGTCTCCGAACTCGCCAGGGCCTGACGTTGTCCCAGCCCGGGATCCAGTGAGTCCGGATGCAGCCGTGCAACGACAGCCGAAGTGCCCACGAGGACAGACTCGACTGTCGCGTCACGATTGCACTGAAAGTCAAGATTCTATCGTCTGATGCCGATAGCAGGTCTGTAGCAATTCTATGGGGCTTTTTCAGAACAGATCAATCCGTGGTTTGGCCGCGGCTTTTGTGCAGATTTACCGGGGGAAACCGGTGATTTGAGGACTCAATAGCGAGCCTTGCAGGTGTTCTGAGAGCGGACTACGATCCGCTCCAAATTGCCCCAGACCGCAGGATTTCGCAGAGCTGGCCCGATTTCACAGTCTCCGCAACCTGCACTCAAACGGTTGAAACACGCAGGCTTCGGCCTGACATC
This sequence comes from bacterium, assembly GCA_016124895.1. GTDB lineage: Bacteria > Planctomycetota > Planctomycetia > Planctomycetales > Planctomycetaceae > JAPOLP01. The sequence continues at coordinate 34,059 of WGMU01000064.1, read as the reverse complement.
TGGGCGCCGTGGCCAAGTGGCTAAGGCAACGGATTGCAAATCCGTCATCCCCGGTTCGAATCCGGGCGGCGCCTCTTTGAACCGCTCAGTGCCCGGCGTCTGGGGCTGAGCGGTTTTTCGTTTTTCAGAATGGTTTGCGCTGCCGGCTCGTATCGCGAACCCGCTGAAGCCGAACGCCGTCACGCTCGAATTTCACGCGACGCGATCGTCTGCAACATTCGACCCAGGGAGACACTGCCGTGAGCGGTCCCAACTTTGAAAAGATGGAACTGATTCCCGTCATCGCTCAGGACGATGTAACCGGCGACGTCCTGATGCTGGCTTATATGAACAAGGAAGCCTGGCAGGAGACGCTGAAGTCGGGCCGCGTCTGCTATTACAGCCGCAGTCGCCAGAAGCTGTGGCGAAAAGGCGAAGAAAGCGGCAACGTCCAGGAAGTGAAGAGCATCTTCTATGACTGCGATGCCGACACGCTGCTGATCCGCGTCAACCAGATCGGCGGAGCCGCCTGTCACGAAGGTTACAAAAGCTGCTTCTTCCGCAAGCTTGACCCGGCCACGGGAGAAACAGACGTCGTCGGCGAACGCGTCTTCGACCCGAAACAGGTTTACGAAAAATAGATTTCGGGCTGAACGCCGTCTTGCGAATCTGACGCCACTTTGCGAGCAATCCCACAGGCGGGAAGCCGCAAGCAGTTGTGCGAAAAACTGATTCACAATAGCTGATTGGTGGATAAACTCCGTGACGTCTCCAGGGCGTTCAAGGAGGGGTGCGATGGCTCAGAAAACGAAACGAACTGAAGGGCCGCATGTGGCGCGTGTGCCGGCACCGCGGCTGGCTCGCCAACTGGCCGAAGCGGCTGCCGCTGAAACGTCAGCCGGGGCAGAAACGGCATTGCCGGCGCAGCGAAGCCGAGCTGGCAGCCGGTTGCCGTTTGAAGAGGACGCCGCTGGCTCGGGGTGCCACGAACTGCCCCACACAACCGAATTGCAGGTCCATCGGCATCTGCTCGGGCAATCCGACCTGGCGTTCTCATCATTGATCGTCCGTCGGATGAACAACGGCCTGTGTCTGCAGGGTGTCGTCGAAACCTGCGATGAGGAACCGGACTTTGCGCGTCTGGTTCGCCAGGTTGCCGCAGTCGAGAACGTGATCAGCCAGCTTGTTGTGCGACCACGCAAGGGCTGATTGACAGGTTGACGATCCCGACTCGGCTGCGACCAGAAATTCACTCGCGAACCGGAATTGCAGCCGCGTCCGGTCTACACTCCCGCCATGAGTGACTCGCCGACCAGCCCGCAACCGCCTGCTTCGGACGTTGAAACGCCGCCGCATGAGAAAGTGCGCACGTTTCCGACGACGTCCGGCGTGTATCTGATGAAGGACGCGCTTGGCCGGGTGATCTATGTCGGCAAGGCCGTCAATCTGCGCAGCCGGGCGGGCAGCTACTTCACGGAGGCTGCCGCTGCGGATCGTCGCACCGCGGACCTCGTACTGGAGATCCGCGACATCGACTTTGTTCCGACGGACAGCGAGGTCGACGCTCTGCTGCTCGAAGCGCGGCTCATCAAGGACATTCAACCGCGGTTCAATACTGAACTGAAAGACGACAAGTCGTTTCCGTACCTGCAGATTACGACGCACGAAGACTTCCCGCGCGTCGAGTTCACCCGGAAACCGGAATCGAAGGGCGTCAAACTTTACGGACCGTTTACCAGTGCGAAGAAGCTGCGGGCGACGATCTCGGTGCTGCAGAAGATCTTCCGTTTCCGCAACTGCTCGCTGGACATCGAAGACGGCGACGAAAAGTGGCGCTGGTACCGGCCGTGCCTGCTGGCAAGTATCAACCAGTGTACCGCTCCGTGTAATCTGCGAATCAGTAAGGAAGATTACCGCCGCGACATCCATCGTCTGCGGCTGTTCCTCGACGGGAAGAAGTCGCGACTGCTTAAAGAACTGCGTGACGAAATGCAGACAGCCGCGGCCGAACTGAAGTTTGAACGCGCCGCGCGAATCCGCGACGAGATCAAGGCGCTGGATGATCTCAGCCTGCGGGGCGATCTCAACGAAGACGTGCAGCCGGAAGTCTTCTTTATCGATCCGAAAAAGGGCGTTGAAGGTCTGCGGCGTGCCTTCAAACTCCCGGCTCCTCCACGCCGCATTGAGGGCGTTGATATCGCGCATCTGCAGGGCGGCGAGACTGTTGCCAGCCTTGTCCAGTTCATCGACGGCCTGCCGTTCAAGCACGGTTACAAGCGATTCAAAATCCGGACGGTCGACGGTGTCGATGACTTCGCCTCGATTCACGAGGTTATTCTGCGACGCTTCAAACGGCTGGCTCAGGAAGGTGAATCGTTTCCCGACCTGCTGCTGATCGACGGGGGTAAGGGGCAGCTCAATGCGGCAATGGATGCACTTCGCAGCCTGGACGTCGAACCGCCGTTTACGTTGTCGCTGGCGAAACGCGAAGAAGAAGTCTTCCTGCCCGGCGAATCCGAACCTCACCGCCTGAGCCGCCATTCGTTCGCTCTGCGACTGCTGCAGTACGTCCGTGACGAAGCTCACCGGTTTGCTCAGCACTACCACCACCTGCTGCGAAAGAAGTCGACGTTTGATGAATAAACTGTTTTGCCTCCTGCTCACACTGTTGACCATCGGCCAGTCACTGATCGCGCAGCTTGCCGGGCCAGCAGACATTGAGCATCCCAAGAAGCCGACGCCGTTCATTGACCGTGTTGTCATGTTTCAACGCGGCTCGGGTGGCGGTAATGGCGAGGACAAACTGCCGGACATCGTGCTCGGCCCGCCACAGGGGGGAGGCAGGCTGGAAGCCGGCCGCGATGTGCTCTCGCTGGGCGAAGGCGGCAGCATCACGGTCGAGTTCGTCGATAACGAAGTCTTCGATGGCCCCGGTCCGGACTTCATCGTTTTCGAGAATCCATTCCTCGCCGCGCCAGGCAACGATCCGGACTTCGGCTTCTTTGAACTAGCTAAAGTTGAGGTCAGCTTTGACGGCGAGACCTGGACCGGATTTCCTTATGACACGGCGTCACGCAAAGGTTGTGCGGGGCACCATCCCGTACTGGCCAACGCTGAAAAGAACGAGATTGATCCGACCAACCCGAAAATCGCAGGTGGCGACGCGTTCGATTTGAAAGAGATCGGAATTAAAGTCGTCCGCTTCGTCCGGATTACCGACGTGCAGTCTTTTGGCGGCGATGACGGCGCTGCTGGCTTTGACCTCGACGCCGTGACCGCCGTGCATTCCCGTCCGCGGCCAGCAGAGAAGCCATCAAAGAAATAAGAGCAGGAGCCATCGCGTGAGCGAGATCGTTGTTACGGAAGACATCGTCGGCGTCGCGATGCAGCGACTGTGTGAGACTCACGACGTCCGGTTTGAACCAACTCTATGGAACCGGCCCGACGATCTTGCTGCGGCGCTGCAGACCGCAAAAGCGATCATCGTCCGCAACCAGACGCAAGTGACTCGTGAACTGATTCAGCAGGCGTCCCAACTGAGGATCATTGCGCGGGCCGGAGCGGGACTCGACAATGTCGACACTCGCGCCGCCGCGGAGGCTGGCGTCGTCGTCAGTTACGCTCCGAGTGAGAATTCGGTTTCGGTTGCTGAACTCGTACTCGGTCTGATGCTCAGTCTTGTCCGACGTCTTCCCGCTGCGTGGCAGGACACGCGAAACGGTGGCTGGGACCGAATCGGCTTCACGGGCGGCGAACTGTTTCAGAAGACGCTGGGCATCGTTGGTCTGGGACGGATCGGCCGTCTCGTCGCTCAGCGGGCAGCCGCGTTCGGCATGAGGCTGATCGCGCATGACGACTTCGTCGATTCCGCAAGCCCGCAGATTCGCGAGTTGAACGTCGAACTGGTTTCGCTTCCCGAACTGCTGGCAGCCAGCGACTTCGTTTCGGCCCACGTGCCGCTGACAGACCAGACGCGTGCGATGTTCAACTCACAGCTCTTCGGTCAGATGAAGCTATCCGCATTTTTTATCAACGCCTCGCGCGGCGAAACCGTCAGCGAGATCGACCTGCTTGCAGCTCTGCGTGACCGTCGGATTGCCGGTGCCGCGCTCGACGTTCGCACGTCCGAGCCTCCAGCGATCGGAGAGTTCGAGAAGCTCGACAACGTCATCCTGACACCGCACATCGGAGCGTTCACTCACGAGGCTCAGGAACGCGTCGTCGAAACCGTCTGCCGCGACGTCGCCGCCGTTCTGTCCGGCGGCGAAGCGACAAGCGTCTTTCTGATAAAAAGCCGCTGAGAACATTCAGAGATCCGGGTATCACTCCTGTGAAATCCGGCCGGTGGGAACCGTCGCTACGGCCTGCAACCAGACGACGCAGCAGCCGACTTCACTTACAGCGAGGATACTTGTCGTGCATGAAGCGTCGCTGGTTCGTTCGCTGCTGCGACAGGTTGGCGAGTTGCTCGTCGAACACGGTGGTGAGTCCATTGTCACGATTCGCGTCGAGATGGGGCCGCTGTCGGGCGTCGAGCGGCCGCTTGTCGAGATTGCGTTTGCCGAGCAGGTTGACTCGACGCCCTGCCGCGGCGCGGAACTGAAGGTCGAGGAAGTGCCGCTGTCGGCAATCTGTCGCGAGTGCGGCAACGAATTCGACATCGAGCGGTTTCGGTTTGTCTGCCCGGCGTGCGAGTCGACTCGCGTGCGAGTGATCAGCGGCGAGGAGTTTCGATTGCTCGACATCGAAATCCGCCAGCCGCAAACCGAATCCGTTTCACGGGAGCAGCCATGAACGCAGCCACGAAAACCATCCCCGTCAACCGCGATGTGAAAGCGGAACTGCGCCGACAGGCCGAGGAACTGCGGCAGCAGTTCGCGCGTCACGGTACGCTGGTCATTAACGTTTTGTCGTCGCCCGGAGCCGGGAAAACCGCCCTGCTCGAAGCGACCGCAAAGCACTGGGCCGGGCAGCGGAAGATGGCGGTGCTCGTTGGCGATCTCGCAACCGACCGTGATGCACAGCGACTGGCTCCGCATTGTCCCGTCGAGCAACTGACGACTGGCGGCGCGTGTCATCTGGAAATCCCGCTCGTGAAACAGGGACTGGAGAAACTCGGCAGCGACGACTTCGACTTTCTGTTCATTGAAAACGTCGGCAATCTTGTCTGCCCGGCGTCGCACGATCTGGCCGAGCATCTGCGCGTTGTTCTGCTGAGTGTGACCGAGGGCGACGACAAGCCGGGCAAGTACCCGAAAATGTTCCGCACCAGCCAGACGATGGTGATCAGCAAGCTCGATCTGCTTCCACACGTACCGTTTTCTGTCGACGCGGCGATCGAGGACGCGCGACTGATTCAGCCGGAGCTGACAACGATTTCTGTCTGCTCGCTGAACGGCGACGGCATCGCTGACTGGTGCGACTATCTCGACGAGTGTCGACAGTCGCTGTTATCTCCGCTTTGGACCACTGATCCGCATTCGACTGCTCAATGAGGAAAACCTGCGTGCCGACCACTGCTCTGCGTATGACGCTGCACGGCCAGGTGCAGGGTGTCGGTCTACGTCCCGCGGTCGTTCGGCTGGCGGAGGAACTGCAGCTCTCCGGGTTTGTCCGCAACGCGGCTGACGGCGTGCAGTTACAGGTGGAAGGTGACGCCGTTGCCGTTGATCGTTTTCAGCGGGAGCTTTCCGAGCACCTGGCATCGATCGCTCGCGTTTCGATCGCCGACGTGACTTCGTGTGAAGCATCTGGAGCCGGGACTTTCCAGATCGTCGCGTCGCTGACGAGTGGCCCGTTGGCAACGCGCGTACCGCGCGACCTGGCCGCTTGCCCGGCGTGTCTGCAGGATGTGTTGAGCGAGGCAGACCGGCGGAGTGGCTATCCCTTTGCAAGCTGCACGAACTGCGGGCCGCGTTATTCGATCATCGACGCGCTGCCGTACGATCGCTGTCGCACGAGCATGACTGCGTTCGATCTGTGTCCGGCCTGCTGTGATGAATTCACCAGTCCCGGCGATCGCCGGTTTCACGCGCAGACAAACGCCTGCCTGGCCTGCGGCCCATCATTGGCCCTTTCCCGGCCGGATGGTTGTGGCGACGTTCGGCCATACGCATCTGCCGGTGACAAGGATGCGGTCGCGATTGCTGCGGAAGCTGTGCTCGCTGGCAAAGTGCTCGCGCTGCGCGGGCTCGGCGGGTATCAGCTCATCGTGGACGCGACGAACCCGGCTGCGAACGCTCGACTGCGGGAACGCAAACGGCGACCGTTGAAGCCGCTGGCGGTGATGGTGCGGTCCCTTGCCGACGCAGGCGAGCTGGCAGTGCTGTCCGAGGCAGAATGCGAAACTCTGGCGGCCCCTTCCAATCCGATTGTCCTGGTGACGGCGCGAAGCGACCGACAAACAAAACTTGACGAAGGCATCCATCCGGGGCTGCGCGAGCTGGGACTGTTTCTGCCGACGACTCCGCTGCACCGGCTGCTGCTTGAGCGAGTTGGCGGACCGCTGGTCGTGACAAGTGGCAACGTCGATGGCGACCCGCTCGCAGTCGAGCCCTCCGCTGCCGAACGCGACCTGAGCGGCGTGGCGGACGTCTGGCTGCATCACGATCGACCGATCGTCCGGCCAATCGACGACAGCGTTGTGCGCGTCATCGCGAATCGCCCCGTCACCATTCGTAATGCCCGCGGTCTTGCGCCGGTGCCGCTGCCGGCAATTGAACGGTTCACGCGACAGTTCTGCAGGGAGCACGAAGAACGGCCATCCGTTCTGGCGGTCGGCGGCCATCAGAAGCAGGCACTGGCTCTGTTCAACGGGCAGCAGGCCGTACTGGGACCGCACCTCGGCGATCTCGATTCGCTCGCGTCGCGCCAGCGGTTTGTTCAACAGGTCGAGCAGCTCCAGTCGTTGTTCCGCTGCGACGCCAGGCTGATCGTGCATGACCGGCATCCGGACTACTTCACAACGCGGTGGGCTGAAGCCAGCGGAACTGAGACGCTCGCCGTGCAGCATCATCATGCGCACGTCGTCACTGCGATGATCGACAACGACTGGCTCGACCGCGAAGTGCTCGGTGTTGCGTTTGATGGAACGGGTTACGGGCCGGACGGCACGGTCTGGGGCGGTGAGTTTCTGCGGGCGACGGTTCACGGCTTTGAGCGCGTTGCGCACCTGCGTCCATTTCGATTGCCCGGCGGTGAAACGGCCGTTCGTGAGCCGTGGCGCGCCGCTGCCTCGTTGTTGTATGAGACTTCCGGGCTGGAGTCCGTCGTCGAGTTTCTTAGTGCGCCGCGCGGTTTGAACACGAGCCGCGTGCGTGACCCGGCTGCGGTCGCTGCGCTCGTCGAAAGTCAGCTCGCACCGCTGACAACCAGTGCCGGACGATTGTTTGATGGCGTCGCGTCTTTGATTCTCGACGTCGAGTCCGCAGATTTTGAAGGGCAGCCGGCGATGCTGCTGGAATCGGCTGCGGACATCTCAAATGCCGATGCCTGTGGATTTGAGATTTCAGAGACCTCACCGCTGCAAATCGACTGGCGGCCGATGGTGCGGCAGTTGCTCGCAGATCGGCAGCAACAGTGCTCAACGGGCCTCATGGCTGCGAAGTTTCATCACAGTCTGGCGAGGGCAATCGCGGACGTGGCTCAGCGGTTCGAACTGCCAGTCGTGTTGACCGGAGGCGTCTTTCAAAACAGGCTGCTGACCGAACGGGTGCTCGACGAACTTGCGAAGCTGCCGCGGGAAGTCGGGCGTCATACGAGTATCCCGCCCAACGATGGCGGACTGGCAGCCGGGCAACTGGCGATCGGACTGGCGTGGCTGAACCGATTCGAAAATCCGAAGCGGCAGGAAAAGAGGTGCTGAAATGTGTCTGGCCATTCCGGGTCGCGTGATTCGCTGGCTGAACCGCGACGCGACGTTCGCGCGGGCGGAAGTCGAATTCGACGGCGTGCGCCGGGTGTGCCATATGGCCTGCGTGCCGGATGTCGAGACCGACGACTACGTCATCGTTCACGCAGGCGTGGCGATCAGCCGTGTCAACGCGGCCGAAGCGGAACGGACGCTGGCCGACCTGTCACGTCTGAACGGCCTTGACGCTGACCAGGAGCCGTCGCTGTGAAGTATCTCGATGAGTTTCGCGATCCGGTACTGGCGCGACGACTGCTTGACGAGATTCGCGAGCGAGTCACTCGGCCGCGCGTGCTGATGGAAGTCTGCGGCGGACAGACGCACTCACTGCTGCGCTATGGCATCGAGACCGAACTGCAGGGCAACGTCGAACTGATTCATGGTCCCGGTTGCCCGGTCCGCGTGACGCCCGCCGAGGCGATTAATTTCGCGCAGGAACTCGCGTTGCAGCCGGACGTCGTTGTGGCGAGCTTCGGCGACATGCTGCGCGTGCCGGGTTCGACACGCAGTCTCGCCGACGTGCGCGGAGCCGGCGGCAACGTGCGGATTGTTTACTCGCCGCTTGACGCGATTGAACTGGCAAGGAAGAAGTCGGACCGGCACGTCGTCTTCTTCGCGGTGGGATTCGAGACGACCGCTCCGGCAACGGCGCTCGCAGTGCTGCAGGCGGCGGCGCTGGGGCTCGACAATTTCAGTCTGCTGGTGGCGCACGTTCGCGTGCTTCCGGCGATGGAAGCATTGATGGCGGCGCCTGGTTGCCGTGTTCAGGGCTTCCTCGCGGCCGGGCACGTCTGCACGGTCACCGGCTTCGAAGAGTACGACGACTTTGTACGGCGACATCGAACGCCGGTGGTTGTGACAGGGTTCGAACCCGTTGATCTGCTCGGTGGAATTCTCGACTGCGTCACGCAACTTGAAGAGGGTCGCGCCGAAGTGACGAACCAGTACGCTCGCAGCGTGCAGCGAAGCGGCAACGTGGCCTCGCAGGATGTCGTCGGTCAGGTTTACGAGATTGCTGACACGCCGTGGCGCGGGCTCGGAGTCATCCCGGCAGGTGGTTACCGGTTGCGTCCGGAGTTCCAGATGTTTGATGCCGCGTACCGGTTTGCTGACGTCGCGAGCCAGCAGGTCACGAACAGCAGTGTCGGCAATAGCGGGAGCAGCGAGTGTCACAGCGGCGAAGTTCTGAGCGGTCGACTGCGGCCAATCGAGTGCCCCGCGTTCGGAACCCGCTGCACTCCAGAGTCACCGCTGGGCGCGCCGATGGTTTCCTCCGAGGGAGCGTGCTCCGCGTATTTCCGATATCAATCTCAGGCTGGCCGCTGAGCGAACTGGCCCCTCCGTTTTCACATCGCGAGACGCACCCAGAGTTTCAGTCGGACCGCCAGTCGAATCGCGATGGCCCGAAAGTCTGCGTAACTTTCTCTACTGTCACTTTGAGTTGCAGAGCAACATGGCTGACGAGTCCTGGCAACTTCACTGCCCGATTCCCATCCCTGCCGACTCCGACCGGATTTCGCTGGCGCATGGCGAGGGCGGACGGTTGATGCGGCGGCTGATTGAGGAGCAGATTCTGCCGCGATTTCGAGACTCCGGGGACGCGGTTCGGTCGCCTGGTGACGCCGCGCTGCTGCCGGCGATCGATTCCGGGCTCGCTCTGACGACGGACAGTTTTGTCGCCTCGCCGCTGTTTTTTCCGGGTGGAGACGTCGGCCGACTGGCGGTGTTCGGGACGGTCAATGATCTTGTCGTCGCTGGTGCCGAGCCGTTGTGGCTCAGCCTGTCGCTGATCATTGAAGAGGGGCTTCCAGTCGCAGTGCTCGAACGTGTGCTCGACAGCGCGGCGGCGGCGGCGGTCGAAGCCGGAGTGCGGATTGTTACTGGGGATACGAAGGTCGTGCCACGCGGCGCCGCCGACGGACTGTTTCTCAATACAAGCGGCGTTGGGCGCATTCTCGAACCTGCGCCACCGGGACCAGAGTCACTGCAGCCGGGCGACGAACTGATCATCTCCGGGCCGATCGGGCGTCACGGAATTGCGATTCTCGCCGCGCGAGAGCAACTTGGCCTGACTCCGTCGCCAGAGACCGACTGCGCCTGTCTCCGCGAGCCGGCGCGGTGTCTGCGCGACGCTGCGATCCCAGTGCGAGCGATGCGCGACGCCACGCGTGGCGGCGTCACAGCGGTTCTGCATGAGTGGGCGGCGGCAAGCGGCCACACGTTGACAATCGATGCGATAGCAATTCCGACAACGCCGGATGTTCGCGGCGCCGCCGAACTGCTCGGCCTCGATCCGCTGCACATCGCGAACGAAGGCACGATGCTGATCGCTGTGCCGCAAGGCACTGGAGCCGCCGCAGTCGCTGCGCTTCAGGGCTCTGCCATTTCCCGCGAGGCGACCGTCATTGGTCGCCTCGGCCAGCGCGGGGTTGCTCCTGTCACTGTGGTCCGCGCCCTCGGCCGCGAACAGCCGCTCGACGAACCCTCCGGCATTCTACTGCCACGGATCTGTTGAAGTGCGTCACCGGGAGACGGTCGCCAAGCCTGAAACGCAGCCTGCCTGCTTTGAGAGCGTCTGTGTCTGGGCGTTAAACGAAAGCCTCGTCATTACAGTTGCCAACCGGGAGGGCTGAGTCCGGTCAGTCGGTGCAGCGGACGGCCACGACCGTGATGTCGTCAGCCGGGCGCGAACGGTCGGCGAATATCAATGCCGCCTCGTGGAGTGCCGCGATCAGTTCGGCAGCCGAAAACCCCGCACTGCTGCTCGACCGGACAATTTCCGCGACGCGCTGGACGCCGAACCGTTCGCTCTCGCGAGATTCCGATTCGACCAGTCCGTCGGTCGTCAGAAGCAGCGTATCGCCGGGCTGGAGTTTCTGTTCGGTCAGCGGGGCATAGCAGACGTCGTCCGACATCCCGAGCAGCAGTCCCGTGCTCGGCAGCGTTTCGAGTCGTCCGTCGGCACGTACAAGATGGGCGACGTGTCCGGCTCCGGCACTGATGACGGTCCGACTCTGCGGTTCGATCAGCGCGACAAACAGCGTCACGAACATGCCGCGCTGCAGATCGTTGTGCAGCGCCCGGTTCACACGTGCCAGAGCTTCGTGGAGCGGCAGTCCGGCTTCGAGCGACGAACGCAGCCAGGCGCGCGTTGCGGTCATCACCAGTGCCGGACCGATGCCGTGGCCCGAAACATCGCCGACCGTCACTGCCAGTCGGCCCTCCGACAGCGGGATATAGTCGAAGTAGTCGCCGCCGAGTTCGCTGGCCGTCACCGTACGGCCGGCGATATCGAGACCACTCAGTTGCGGCGCTGTCTCCGGATACAGGTGCTGCTGGATGGCTCGCGCTGTATCGGCTTCCTTCTGCAGCAGTTGCAGCTTTTGCTCCGTGGCCTCGTGCAGGCGACGTTCGAGTTCAAACCGGTCGGTGACGTCCTGATGGACCGAAACGTAGCCCAGGCGGTGCCCCGTTTCGTCGAGCACCGGAGCGATCGTCTGCTCGACGCGATAGGTCGTTCCGTCTTTGCGCCGATTCGTGAACGACCCGTGCCATGTCTGACCCGATGAGATCGTCCGCCAGAGTTCTTCGTACAGCGCTGCTGGCTCGTCGCCACTCTTCAGGATTCGCGGATTCCGGCCGATGGCTTCCGAGCAGTCCCATCCGGTAATTCGCTCGAACGCCGGATTCGCGAAGGCGATCCGTCCGGCGAGGTCGGTGACGACAACAGCCTCACCCGCGGATTCGAGCGCTGCGCGCAGCAGTTGCGGCAAATGCTTAACGGCGGTCGCCGATACAGGATGAGCACTGGCTGCGTGAGGAGCCGGGGAAAACATGGGAACCTGCCTTTACCACAAAGTGACAGATGACAGTGCCGTTGACCGAGGAAACGTCCACTTCAGACAATCACGGGCCGCTCGCGCGACGGACGGAAACAAAAGCGCGACTGCACATCCTGTGCCCGGTGTCCGGACCGGGTCGCCGTTTCACGGCCACTTTCCATCAGATTCCTGATGAGGAATTCGTTGTTCAGGAGGGGCCTCTGAACTGCTATCGCTCCGGTTTGCGGACATTCGGTAGGCTCCGCGGCGAAATGAGCGGGCGGTGAGGGACGTTCGCGTTTCGAGAATCAGGGACAGGGAAGTCATGTCGACGGCCACGGTGCCACCGCGAGCCTCGATCGTTCACGCAGTCGGTCGGTCCACGATTGGCTTTGTGGGGACGGTCGGCGATCTCGTGCTGTTTTCGCTGGAGATGCTGCGCTGGCTGCTGCGCGGCCTGCCGCGACGTTCGGTCGTGCTGCAGAACATGTACGAAGTCGGCGTGCGCAGCATTCCGGTCGTGCTGATCACCGGCCTGTTTATCGGCATGGTGCTGGCGATTCAGGGGTATGCTCAGTTCGCGCTGCTGAAGATGGAAACGCGGCTCGGAGCGGTCATCAATATGGCCCTTGTCGCGGAACTCGGCCCGACGCTCGCCGCGACGATGCTCGCTGGCCGAGTTGGCAGCGCGATGGCAGCGGAACTCGGCACCATGCGCGTGACTGAGCAGATCGACGCGTTGCGGGCGCTGGGCGCCAACCCGATTCAGTATCTGGTTGTCCCGCGATTTCTCGCCTGCTTTCTGCTGATTCCGATGCTGACCGCAATCGCCGACGGGATCGGCGTCGTTGGCGGCTGGCTGCTGAGCACAACCTCGCTCGATATCGACAGCACCTATTACTGGCATCACTCGAAGGCGTATGTCACGGCCTGGGATGTCTGGACGGGGCTACTCAAGAGCATGTTCTTCGGCGCAGCAATTTCGATGATCGCGTGCTACCAGGGATTTCATTGCGGAGCCGGTGCGGAGGGCGTCGGCCGCGCGGCGACGAGCGCGTTTGTGCTGTCGTTCGTCGCAATCCTCGTCCTCGATTTCTTCCTCGGCATGTTTCTCAACGAGCTGTACCGGACGATCTGGCCCGGACCAGCGTCTTTTGTCTGACGCGGCGCGCTGTCACGCAACCTCTTCTCACGGCGGAATCCTGCTTCGACCTCATGACATCACCATCAGCCACAACTCAGCACGAACCCTTCGACCATCCGTTTACCGGCGACGAATTCGGGCAGCCGATCATCCGCCTGGATGGAGTCTCGAAGCAGTTCGGGGGCCACGAGGTGCTGCGCGACATTTCGTTGACGATCCGTGCTGGCGACACCGTCTGTCTGATCGGGGAGAGTGGCTGCGGCAAGAGTGTCACGATGAAGCTGATGGCCAGTCTGCTGAAACCGACATCCGGGCACGTTCTGTGGGACGAAGTGCCCATCGACGAACGCTCTGACGAGGAACTGGTGCGGGATCGACTGAGGTTTGGATACCTGTTTCAGGGGGCAGCCCTCTTCGACAGCATGAACGTGTTCGAGAACGTGGCCTTTGGACTGCGGCAGAATACGAAGATGTCCGAGACGTTCATGCGGGACATTGTCGCACAACGTCTGATGGATGTTGGGCTGACGCCAGCGACCGCAGACAAGATGCCCTCGGAACTGTCGGGCGGAATGAAGAAGCGCGTCGGACTGGCGAGAACACTTGCGCTGATGCCGGACATCATTCTGTACGACGAACCGACGACCGGGCTCGATCCGATCATGATCGACGTGATTAACAATCTGATTCTGAAAACACGAAAGCGGCGACCGGTGACCAGCGTCGTTGTGACGCACGAAATGACGACGGTGCGCAAAGTCGCGGACCGCGTCGTCATGTTTTACCCGCTCAGCCGGTTGCAGCCCGGTGAATCGCAGATTGTGTTCGAAGGGACGCCGGAACAGGCATTCGATTCGAGCGACCCGCGCGTCTGGCAGTTCGTGTACGGCGAGGCCGGCGAACGAATGCAGGAGTTTGCAGCGTGAGAAACGTCTCGCGGCACCACAGAAATCGTGTGCCACCGGCCCTGCCAGTGCGTCCGGGCAGAGGCAGTGGCACACGTCCCGGGAAGTGAGAACGTGCAGAGGGCTCTGACAAAGGATTGAACGAGCAATTCCATGAACGAGCGACAGCTTCAGTTTCGAGTCGGGCTGTTTGTCATCGCGGCGTTGAGCGTTGTCGGCGTGCTGATCTTTCAGTTCGGCGAGGTGCGCGACCTGCTGACAGAACGGTACGAGGTGCTCGTTCATTTCGAGTCGGCGCCCGGAGTCCTCGTTGGCTCGCCTGTGCGGATCAACGGCGTGCAGATCGGAACTGTTGGAAATATCCATCTCGATCAGAACAGTGGCGGTGTCCTGCTCACGCTGAATGTCGAACAGAAGTATCACCTGCGTGCTGACTCGCAGCCGTTTCTGCAGCAGTCACTGCTCGGAGATACCGTCGTCGAGATCAGCCCTGGGCGCAGCGACGCTGAGTTTGACCGCCGCAGCATCCTGCATGGCAAGCCGCCGTTCGACATGACGGCAATGGTGCAGAAGATGGACCGACAGCTCGAAATGACAATGGAGTCGTTCGAGGCGACCAGCCGCGAATGGCAGCTTGTCGCGAAAAATCTCAACGGACTGGTCGAGACAAACCGCGGCAATCTGAACGTCGTGGTCGAACGGACAGCGAAATCGCTCGATGCCTTTTCGCTGACAATGCAGCGGGCGGCGCAGACGTTTGATACCGCCAATCGAGTTATCGGCGATCCGCAGACAGTGCAGAATCTCCGCAAGGCATTTGCCGGACTGCCGCAGATCGTGACCGAGACGCAGCAGACGATTACGGCGATGCGGCAAACCGTCGCGTCGATCAACGGCAATCTGAAAAACATGGAAGGCGTCACTCAGCCACTCGCGAAGCACACAACGTCGATCGTTGTGCGGCTTGACCGCAGCCTTGCCAATCTGGAAGAACTGACCGGCGAGCTGCGTGACGTCGCGCAGATTGCGGCGAAGTCGGACGGCTCGCTCAAGCGTTTCCTATCTGATCCGTCGCTGTATGACGACCTGGAGAACTCGGCAACGTCGCTGTCGATCCTGCTCCGGAATCTGCAGCCGGTCGTTCAGGATCTGCGGGAGTTCTCGGACAAGGTGGCGCGGCATCCGGAAGTGCTGGGCGTTGGCGGAGCATTGCGTCCGAGTTCCGGACTGCGCGACGACGAGGTCCGTCAGGCCGGGTTTAAGGAGCCGGAATGAGCGACTCGCTGCCTGATCCGGATGCCCAACCGCCGAGTGAAGAGCGTGTTGATCTGCCGAACGATCTGCATTCGACGATGCCAGACGAGGAAGCAGACTTCGCCGCATCGTTTCAACGTCTGGCGCAATCCTCCTGGGATACAGAAGCGGCAGCCGGCGCTGATGAAAACGACTGGCCGGCTGAGGACCTGGAGTCGGCCTATCGTCGGGCTCTGAAAGCGAACGATGCCGTCGAGTGGGACTTCAGTCATTACGCTGGCGAGTCCGCTGTTCAGGACGGCACGGAAGGCAGTCAGTCTGCAGGCTTCTCTGACGAGTCCGATGGCGACGCTGGTGGACCGGCAGCGACCGGCGGTGTCGCGAGCGAATCGGCGAACACAGAAGCGGCGTCGGACCCGGACAATCTGTCGTCGGTGCAACGCACGTCGGATGTTCCGCCACAGCGGATTCGCATGGCACAGGTGGTCGAGGCTGCGCTGTTTGTCGGCGGCGAGCCCCTGACGTCGAAACGGCTGTGCTACATGCTCAAAGGCGATTACGACCTTGATGCCATTGAACAGGCGATTGAGGAACTTAACCGAAAATACATCGACGAGGGTCGACCCTACGAAATCCGGCTTGGCGAGGGCGGATACCGCGTTGTGCTGCGGGACGAATTCAATTCCGTGCGGAATCGTGTTTTCGGGATCGGACCTCGCGAAGTGAAACTTTCGCAGGACGCGCTCGAAGTGCTGGCCCTCGTGGCCTATCGGCAGCCGATCACGCAGGAAGAAATCGCCGCACTCGGGAAATCGAATCCCGGAAGTGTTCTGCGACAGCTCCTGCGACGACAATTGATTGAGCTGGTACGCGACGCACAGGACCGCAAACGCGTCACGTATTCGACGACGCGACGGTTTCTGTCAGTTTTCGGAATCGGCAGCATCGACGAACTGCCGCAGGCCGACGAACTGGCATTCAAGTGATCCCGTTCAGATCGGCAGTTTCTGCAGACTGAATCGCTTTGCGATCGCTCTGACTGGTCGAGCATGAGTCTCTGCAATTCGTTGCAGAGGCTCTCTCAGGCTTAGTTAAAGGCACTTGAGAAGCAGGCATGTGTGGACTGCTTCTTGCACGGCTGCAGATCGCTGCACAGAGCCCGTGGGACTGTGGTTCTCAGAGGTGGGAACGACCTGGCCCCTCAGAAACGCCTAACTACCAATTCAACCCTCAGCCGATACACTCCGCGCGATTTCAGCTCGACGTGCCTGCCAGAGAAGGACTTCCGCGAGCAATGAAGCGGATCACCAAAGGCCTCAACATCCCGATTGCGAATCCGCCCGAGCAGAAGATTTACGACGGGCCGGAAGTACAGAGTGTCGCGCTGCTAGGAGCTGACTTTATTGGCATGAAGCCAACGATGGATGTCAGCGAAGGTGATGTCGTCAAGTGCGGCCAGCTCCTGTTTACCGACAAGAAAACGGCTGGCGTTCGTTTCACCGCTCCGGTTGCCGGTACAGTGACAGCCGTCAATCGCGGCGCCAGACGTGCGTTTCAGTCCGTCGTGATCGAACCCGCTGGCGATGACGCGGTCGAGTTCCCCAAGCTGGGCAATCGTGACGTGACCTCGCTGTCCCGCGACGAAGTCGTCAGCACACTCGCTGAATCAGGGCTCTGGACGTCGCTGCGGACGCGTCCATTCAGCAGGGTTCCGTCGTCAGAAGATGCTCCGCATTCGCTGTTCATTACCGCGACCGATACCAACCCGCTGTGTCCGGTTCCGGAAGTTGTCATCAATCAGCGGCCGGACGATTTCCGGTTCGGTGTGCAGGTTCTACGGAAGTTGACCGACGGAGCCGTCTATCTGGTCAGCTCTCCGGGGGTCACTTTGCCGGGCGAAGAGCTGTCCGGCATCACCGACGTCGAATTTGAGGGACCGCATCCGGCCGGCCTCGTCGGCACGCATATTCATTTTCTTGATCCGGTCGGACCATCGAAAACGGTCTGGCATATCGGCTATCAGGACGTCATTGAAGTCGGACATCTGTTCCGAACGGGCAGGCTCGACCCGACGCGCGTCATTTCGCTGGCTGGTCCAGGCGTCAAAAACCCGCGACTGATCCGCACGGTCCGCGGCGCGTCGATTGACAGTCTAACGGCTGACGAACTGTGTGACGGTGAACTGCGGGTGATCTCCGGTTCGGTTCTTTCCGGCCGGACCCGAGACGATGTCAATCAGTGGCTGGGCCGTTATCACCTTCAGGTGTCAGTGATCGCCGAAGGCCGCGAACGTGAATTCCTCGGCTGGCAGAGGCCGGGCCTCGACAGGTTCTCCATCAAACGCGTGTTTGCGTCCGCATTCCTGCGACGCGGCGAACCGCTCCCGATGACGACGTCGACCGGCGGAAGTCGCCGCGCGATGGTGCCGATCGGGATGTACGAAGACGTCATGCCGCTCGACATCCTGCCGACGTTCCTGCTGCGTGCTCTAATCACTGGTGATACCGAACAGGCCACCAGTCTGGGAGCCATGGAACTCGACGAGGAAGACCTCGCGCTCTGCACCTTCGCGTGTCCGGGGAAATACGAATACGGTCCGATGCTGCGCAAGTGTCTGACCACGATCGAGCGTGAAGGTTAACCCGCCGGCTGCCAGACCGCGTTCACTCAGCAGCCAGATCCACAGAATGAAGAGCCCACCATCTGAGCATTCAGAGTTGCCGATAATCGAAAGTCTGTCATGAAACCGCTGAGACGGTTACTTGATTCCATCGAGCCGCAGTTCAAAGAAGGGAAACTGCGCTGGGCGTATCCGCTTTATGAAGCGCTCGATACGTTCCTGTATACGCCGGGCGAGGTCACAAAAGGGCCGTCGCACGTGCGCGACAGCATGGATCTGAAACGCATGATGACGACCGTCGTCGTCGCTCTCCTGCCGTGTATCTTCATGGCGATGTGGAACACCGGCCGCCAGGCGAATCTTGCGATCGAGGCCCTCGGTGTGGCGCCCGACGTCGCCGCCAACTGGCGCTACGGAGTCCTGGATTCCCTGGGAGTCGGGTATTCCGCAAACAGTTTCTTCGCCTGCCTGCTTCACGGCGCTCTGTATTTCATCCCCGCGTACATCGTGACCAATATCGCCGGTGGCCTGTGGGAAGTTCTGTTTGCCACCGTCCGCAAGCATGAAGTCAATGAAGGTTTCCTGGTCACCGGGATGCTGTTTCCGTTGACGCTGCCGCCGACGATTCCGCTCTGGCAGGTCGCGGTTGGTATCAGCTTCGGAGTTGTCATCGGTAAGGAAGTCTTTGGTGGCACTGGCCGCAACTTCCTGAACCCGGCTTTGACCGCACGGGCGTTTCTGTATTTCGCCTACCCCTCCGCGATCGTTGGCGATGCCGTCTGGACTGCGTGCGATGGTTTCTCCGGAGCCACTCCGCTCGGGGCACTGGCGACCGCTGACGTTGCTCATGGAATGGCTGCCATCAGTGAAGACTGGATGCAGGCGTTCCTCGGCACGATGCAGGGATCGATGGGCGAAACTTCAACGCTGGCCTGCCTGATTGGCGCGGCGATTCTGATCGGAACCGGCGTCGGTTCATGGCGAATCATGGTCAGCGTCGTCATCGGAGCGGCCGGCCTGGCGATGTTCCTGCACGGCGTCGGCAGCAAAACCAACCCGATGTTTCTGATGCCGTGGTACTGGCACATGGTGGTCGGCGGCTTTGCCTTCGGGACAGTCTTCATGGCGACCGATCCAGTGTCAGCCGCCATGACCGAAGGCGGTAAGTGGGTTTACGGCCTGCTGATCGGGATGCTGACGATCGTCATTCGAGTCATTAACCCGGCCTATCCGGAAGGCATCATGCTGGCGATTCTCTTCGGTAACGTTTTTGCCCCGGCGATCGACTACTGGTTCGTCTCACGGAACATCAAACGGAGGCAGAACCGCAATGCAGCGTGACTCGAATACGCAAACGATGATCGTTGCCGCATGCCTGTGCCTGGTGTGCTCGGTGCTGGTGTCAACGGCTGCCGTCGTGCTGCGTCCAACGCAGCAGGAAAACAAGACGCTCGACATTCAGAGGAACATCCTGAAGGTCGCCGGTGTCTTTGATGAGAACAAGTCGGTCGCCAGTCAGTTCGCCGCTGTCAAACCGCAGTTGATCTGGCTCGAAAAAGGGACTGTCGTCACCGCAGCGGACGCAAAGTACGAAAAGCTGGACCTCAAAACATACGACCCGCGCAAGGCAGCGAAGCAGCCCGAATTCAGTGACCCGGTCGAACCGCCCGGTGCCCTGCCGCAGATTTCCCGGCGCGAGCGATTCGCCTTCGTCTATCAGTTGAAAAAGGAAGACGGATCGCTCGACCAGATCATTCTGCCGATTTACGGCAAAGGACTGTGGTCGACGCTGTACGGTTTTCTGGCCATTGATGCCGACCTCGAAACGATTCGCGGCATCACGTTTTACGAACACGGCGAGACGCCGGGGCTCGGCGGCGAAGTCGATAATCCTGCCTGGAAGGCGAAGTGGAATGGCAAGAAGGCGTTCGGTAGCGACGGCAGGACACCCGTCATCGCCGTGGCCAAAGGTGCCAGCGGCGATCATCAGATCGATGCACTGAGCGGAGCGACGATCACTTCGAATGGCGTCACCGATCTCGTGCAGTACTGGCTGGGGCCGGACGGCTTCGGCCCGTACCTTGCACATCTTCGCGCGGCTGGTCCTCAGGCAGCAGACAGTTCGCAGTCCACCTCGAACGAGGGAGACACCAATGGCTGAGTCCACCAAAGATATCCTGACCAAACCGATTTTCCGCGAGAACCCGATCGCCCTGCAGATCCTCGGAATCTGTTCGGCTCTGGCGGTGACGACCAAGCTCGAAACGGCCCTCGTCATGTCGATTGCCGTGACCATGGTCACCGCTCTGTCGAGCGCCGCGATCGCGCTGATTCGCAACTACATTCCGAACAGCATCCGCATCATCGTTCAAATGACGGTGATCGCCACGCTGGTGATTCTCGTCGACCAGTTTCTGCGAGCTTACTTTTTCAGCATCAGCAAGCAGATGTCGGTCTTCGTTGGGCTGATCATCACAAACTGTATCGTCATGGGCCGGGCCGAAGGCTTTGCCATGAAGAACGACCCTGCAGCCAGTTTCTGGGACGGCGTCGGCAACGGGCTCGGTTACAGCTTTATCCTGCTGACTGTTGCGACCGTCCGTGAACTGCTGGGGAAAGGTCAGTTGATGGGCTTCCAGGTGTTGTCGACCGGCGATGATGGCATTTACACACCCAATGGCCTGATGCTGCTGCCCCCCAGCGCGTTCTTCCTGATCGGCTGCATCATCTGGACGATCCGCACCTTCGACCGCAAGCAGGTCGAAGCGGAATGATGTTTCCTCACCTGGCTGCCTGACCGCCAGCCGTTTTCTCCGTTCGACTGCGAACCTGATCGCGAGCGTTTTCAGATGGAACACTATCTGAGCCTGTTTCTGAAAGCCTGTTTTGTCGAGAACATGGCGCTGGCGTTCTTTCTCGGCATGTGTACATTTCTGGCCGTGTCGAAGAACGTCAAAACCGCCTTCATGCTCGGCCTGGCGGTTATCGTCGTGCAGTCGATTACCGTGCCGATGAACAACCTGATCTATCAGCACCTGCTGAAAGAAGGCAGCTTTGCGTGGATCTCCCCGAGCCTCGCAAACGTTGACCTGACCTTCGTCGGCCTGATCAGTTACATCGGGACGATCGCCGCGATGGTCCAGATCCTCGAAATGTTTCTCGATCGCTACATCCCGGCGCTGTACACGACACTTGGCATCTTCCTGCCGCTGATCACCGTCAACTGTGCAATCCTGGGCGGGACACTGTTCATGGTCGAACGCGATTACAACTTCCCGGAAAGCGTCGTCTTCGGTTTCGGCACTGGCGTCGGCTGGGCGCTGGCGATCACGGCGCTGGCCGGCATTCGCGAAAAGCTGAAATACAGCGACGTTCCGGAAGGTCTGCGCGGGCTGGGGATCACCTTTATCGTCGTCGGACTGATGGCGATGGCCTTTATGGCTCTCGGCGGGATTCAGCTTTGAGCGGTCTTTCACTCTGAGCAGCCCGGCTCACTGACTTCAAACTCACTCGATCCTGTTTCCTGGTCGAACGATGGAAATTGTCCTCGGCGTCGTGATGTTTACCGGCCTGGTGCTGGCCCTCGTGGGACTGATCCTCTGGGCACGCGCATGGCTCGTGGCCAGCGGCGACGTTACGATCTCGGTGAACGACGGGCAGAAGGTGCTGCACGTCCCCGCGGGCGGCAAACTGCTGGGCGCTCTGGCCAGTGAAGGCATCTTTGTGTCGTCGGCCTGCGGCGGCGGCGGCACCTGTGCGCAGTGCCGTGTGAAAGTCTTCTCTGGCGGCGGCGACATCCTGCCGACCGAAAAATCCCACATCAACAAACGCGAAGCCCGGGAAGGCTGCCGCCTGTCCTGCCAGGTCGCCGTCAAGCAGGATTTGACCATCGAAGTGCCGCACGAGGCACTCGAAACGAAGAAGTGGGAATGTGAAGTCGCTTCGAACCGCAACGTCGCGACGTTCATTAAAGAGCTGGTGCTGAAGCTTCCAGAAGGCGAGTCTGTTAACTTCAAGCCGGGTGGCTACATCCAGATCGAATGCCCGCCGCACACGGTCGCTTACAAGGACTTCGATATTGATCCGAAGTTCCACGAGGACTGGGACCGGTTCAACGTCTGGCGGTACGTGTCGAAAGTTGACGAAGAAGTCATCCGGGCCTACTCGATGGCCAACTATCCGGGCGAGAAGGGCATCATCATGCTCAACGTCCGCGTCGCCTCACCGCCGCCACGCGCTCCGGAAGGGACGCCGCCAGGCAAGATGTCGTCGTACATCTTCAGCCTGAAGCCGGGCGACAAAGTGACGATCTCCGGTCCGTATGGCGAGTTCTTCATCAATGACAGCGACGCCGAAATGGTCTACATCGGCGGCGGTGCCGGCATGGCTCCGCTGCGGTCGCACATCTTCGAACTGTTCAAGGAGCGGAAGACGAATCGCAAGGTCTCGTACTGGTACGGCGGTCGTAGTTCCCGCGAACTGTTCTATGTCGACCACTTCCGCGACATCGAGGCCGAGTTCCCGAACTTTAAATTCAACATCGCGCTGTCCGAACCGCTGCCCGAGGACAACTGGACGGGCTACACGGGCTTTATTCATCAGGTGCTGCACGACGAATACCTGAAAGATCACCCTGCTCCCGAAGATATCGAGTACTACATGTGCGGACCGCCCATGATGAACTCCGCCGTGCAGAAGATGCTCGCCGAACTGGGCGTCGAGCCCGAAAACATCCGCTTCGACGACTTCGGCGGCTGACAGGGCTCTCTCTGCGACACCGCGCCGACGGGATTCTCACGCGAAGACACCGGGGCATGAAAAAGACTCGGTCGGATCTCGTGCCACATTCGTCTGCCCTGGCGTGGTGCCGTCGCACCTTTGTGTGAGACGCCTGCACGCTTTGACCGCGCCCGGCATAACAGAGCGTGATGTCCTCCCGCTGGTCTGAGACACCTCACCAATGACGCTGGCAGCGGCGGCGATGGAAGACTGGGTTCTGACACAATCCGCCGAGCGAAAGCAGAGCCGTTCGCCCATCGATCTTGAGCCTCTGCTCGACCATGGGTTGACTGAATGCCGACGCAAACGCCATAAGCAACGACTCAGCACTCACCGGCAACAGTCTGGTTGGTCTCCTGTCCGATCGCCCCCTGAGAGCCACTGCAGAGTCGGCAGGGAGTCATTTTCTGATATCCCGCTTCAGGGGGCAGGTCGGTTCCGCTAATCACAGATGAAAATGGCAGAAGTCGAGCTTAGCAGTCGTCGCGAAAGTCGCAGAGTGTTTCGGTTTGTACTGCCGAAAGTCTCGGCGAATTTCACGGCTGATGTTGAACTCGGAAAAAGCTCGAACGGTGGCGCTTCCGATACCGTGAGAGATTCCGGTCTGCGCACTGAGGAACCCGCATGTACTCAGGCCAGACCGTCTCTGTGGCGGACCTGCCGAGAGCGGAAGTGGCTCGGAGTGTTCGTCATCGCCCTGTTGCTGCTGCACGGGACGCTGGCGGTGCAGACCGCGCGTTACTGCTCGGTCACGCACGACGAGTACTGGCATATTCCGGTCGGGCTACTGCATTGGCGGAGCGGACGGTTTGACTGGGAGAACCTCAACCCGCCACTGATCCGAATGCTCGCGGCGGCGCCGCTGACAGTGACTGCTCAGGTGGGCGAAATCACCGAGCCGACCGATCAGATCTGGAGCTACGGCGACGATCTGTTTGCTGCTAATCGAGACAACTATCGATCGCTGCTGATTCAGGCGCGAATGCCGATCGTCGCACTGTCACTGCTGACCGCCTTGCTGCTGGGCTGCTGGGCGACGGAGCTGTTCGGTGTTCGGTCGGGGATACTCGCCCTGTTTCTGTGGTGCGTCAGTCCGACCGTCCTGGCGAGCGCATCGCTGGTGACGACCGACCTGGGCGCCGCGTTCTTCTTTGCACTCGTCGGCTGGCGCGTGTGGCGGTTTGCCCGTCGGCCGAACTGGCGCAACTCCGGGTGGCTCGGCGTGTGCCTCGGGCTGGCTCAACTGGCGAAATACACGTCGGTCGTCCTTTGGCCGCTGAGTCTTTTCTGGTACTTTCTGTTCGCAGCGTCCGGCTCCGGCCAGACCAGTGACAAATCAACCGACAGCGGTGATTCGCGAGGGAAGCCACCTTACTTCAAGCCACTGCTGACTCGCTGGTGCGCGGCGATTGCCATCAGCGTTGTGGTGCTGAATCTCGGATACCTGTTTCGCGGAACCGGGACGTCACTGGCTGACTATCGGTTCTCAAGCAGCGCCATGCAATCGATTCAGTCGACAGCCGGACCACTCGGCAGATTACCGTTACCGGTCCCGCTGGACTGGTTGCAGGGGATTGATCATCAGCGGCAGATGATGGAAGCGGACCATCCGGTCTATCTCAACGGTGAGTGGTCGCTGCGCGGTTTTCGCGGTTACTACCTTTACGTGCTGTGGTACAAGCTGCCGCACGTTGTGCAGTGTCTGCTGCTGGCCTCTGCTTGCCGGTTATGGCTATCGCGTTCTGACAGCGAACTGCTGCGAACTGCCGGCGGACTGCTGTTGCCGGTTGTCGCGCTGCTGGTCCTGGCGAGTGGCTCAGGGATGCAGCTCGGCATTCGTTACGTGCTTCCAGTGCTGCCGTTTCTCTTTCTGTTTGCGTCTCCGCTGGCTGAATCGGCGTCGCAACGCATGAGATCGATTCGTGGTCTCGTGACGTTGGCGACTGTGGCGGCGCTGCTTGCCTCACTGAGATTCCACCCGCACCATCTGGCCTACTTCAACGAGCTGGCTGGCGGTCCCGGCAACGGCTGGTATCTGCTGTCCGACTCGAACATTGACTGGGGGCAGGACCTGTACGGCCTGCAGAAGTGGCTCGACGGGAACAATATCAAGAGACCTCGTCTTGCCTGGTTCGGTACGTCCAGGCCACAGGACGTCGGCATTGACTTCGTTGAAATCAAATCGCCGCTGCGCGAGTTTCAGCCGCCTCGTCCCGGGATCCATGCAGTCAGCGTCTGCCTGCTACAGGGGCGTCCGACGCCGATTGTTCAGCCCGACGGGACAAGACGGGTGGCCGACCTCGACGAATTTGGCTGGCTGCGGTTTTTCGAGCCCGAAGCACGCATTGGCTGGTCGGTCCACATCTACCGCCTCACGGAAACTGATGTAAGGCGTTTCCTGTCGGAACTTCAACGCGCCGGCACACAGCAGTAAGCCGAAGTCGCTGGTTCAGGCAATTCTTCTACCACCGCCAGGTCTGCCTCCAGTCGAGTTATGCGATTCGGCGCTCAAATGCTTTCACAAGCCCATGCACATAAGAGCGGACCTCGAACTGCCTGGGCTTCAGCGTCAGCAACCTTACATGTAGCAATCGAGGAACGTATTCTGCACCCCGCATGGCCCGCTGATGCAAGCTTTGTGCAAGGGTTTCGCGAATTGCTTGACGTGTGAGCAACGCGACTTCGCTCGACGCAGGCTCGCGGCGTGCAGCGAGCCCCCCCAGCTTGTGGCGTTCGACCTGGTCGAGTGCCCGTTCAAGCAACGTCCCGAAGATCGCCGGCTCGACTTCCCACCAGTTTGCCTTACCAGCTTCGATCAGCGGTTCGAGCTGTGCGTCGTTCAGCGGCGGCCTGGCGAAGCGAGACGCCGATCGCAAAAATCCACGAACTTATCGTCTGTCCTTTCACGCTGTCCGATTCCGCTGATCGACTCCCAGAATGTCCGAGCCGCTGCTGAACGTCGTTCTCTACCACCCGGAGATTCCGCAGAACTCGGGTAACATTGGCCGGACGTGCGTTGCGGTCGGCGCGAAGCTGTGGATGATCCGGCCGCTGGGCTTCAGCCTCGAAGAGAAGTACCTGTTGCGTGCAGGGCTCGATTACTGGCAGTTTCTCGATCTGGAAGTCGTCGATTCGTGGTCCGAAATTCGCGACCGGCTGCCCGACGCGAACGCCTGGTATCTGACGCGGTTTGCCGAGCGGCTTGTGTGGGATGCCCCGTTCAGACGCGGCGATATTCTGATTTTCGGCTGCGAATCGCAGGGGCTGCCCGAATCCATCAAGAACGAGCAGCCCGAACACAACATTCGCCTGCCGACCCGCCCGGAAGTCCGCAGTCTGAATCTGGCGAGTACCGTCAATACGGTCGTCTACGAAGCGGTGCGGCAGTTCGGCGGCCTGCCGGGGCTTTGAAACAGTCACCGGCTCGTTGCATTGGTCAACAACCCGGAATCAGCAGCCACTCAACGAAAGTGATCTGGAGCCATGACACAGCGGACCGTTCGAGTCGGCATTAACGGGACAGGCTTTGCGGCGGACTACACCTCGAAGTCGTACGCGATGATACCGCATCGCAACGGAGTGACCATCGAACTGGCGGGCGTCGTCTCCGGGAGACTCGAAAACGCACAACGGTTTGCTGAATCGCATGGCGTGTCGCAGGCCTTCGCGTCGCACGTTGAGATGCTCGCCGCGGTGAAGCCGGACATCGACAACGTCTGCTGTGCGAACTTCGCGCACGGCCCGTACACGAGGGAAGCGGCTCAGGCTGGAGTGCCGGTCATCGTGCTCGAAAAGCCGCCCGTCATCTGGCCAGGCTATCCGGAAGGCCGTGAAGCCGACGCTGTGACCCGTAAACGTGAATCGATGAAGTTTCTGGCCGAAGTGCTCGACGACGTTCGCACTGCCGGATCGAAACTGCTGTACGCCGAAGACTTCGTTTACTTCGACGGAATGAAGGGTATCGTCGAGTTGCTCATCGCAGCGAGAAAGAACGGGAAGGGCAAAGTGCTGTATCAGCACGGCGTGTGCGCGCATCAGGGCTCGCACGCGCCGGCCTACGACACACCGTCGAAGTCCGGCGGCGGAGCACTCTTCAACAAGGCCTGTCATCCGCTGGGACCGGCATTGTTTCTCAAACAGGTCGAAGGCATCCTCGCGACGGGACACCCCATTCGGCCGGTTGGCGTGTCGGCCGTCGCTCTGCAGGTGCTCAAGCATCAGCCGGAAAGCTGCGGCGAGTTTTTCCGGGTGATGCAGAACGTCGACGACTTCGGCCGCATCACCGTGCTGTTTGAAGATCAGACCGTCGCCGAGGTCCTCGGCTACGACCTGAGCATCAGCGGCATTCGCAACGAGTTCTCTGTCATCACCGACTTCGCGCAGTACGACCTGCGAGTCAACCCGAATAATGAGAACGAACTGTTCCTGCCGAACGCCGCGAACGCCGGCAACCTGCTGCTCCGTGAGAAGCTGCCGACGCCACAGGGCACGAGTTTCCCGCGGCCGAACCAGTTTTACGCGCACGGGTACGTCAGCGAGATGAGTGACGCGGTTAGCTGCGCCGTCGACGCCGACTGTTACCCGCAATCCGGAGCGTTGATGGCCTGGGACACGATGGCCGTTCTGATGGCCGGCTATGAGAGCGCGGAGTCCGGCGGCGGCATCATCGACATTTCCGAGTACACAACAAACGGCCGCCAGTTCGCCGCTTCCGAAGCCCCGTCGCCGGAGAGGTTCGGAAGCGTATTTCAACGGGTGTGACAGAACGGATTGATCTCACGCAGAGCCGCGGAGCCACAGAGAACTGATGGTTGGCAAGCTCCCCGTTCACGGCTCCGAAGACGCATCACCATCCCGACAAGGAATCTCGGGAGGTTCCAATCTTTCCCGAACTGGCTGATCCTCTCAGGGAAGTCTGGGAACTCGCAGACGATGATGCCGCCGCGTCTTGCTTCGTCTCGCAGGCCGACCAATGGCACTCGACGCAACGTGAGACGAGACAAAAAGAAACGGCCACGTGCGAGAACACGCGACCGTTTCCACTGGTCGCGAAGGGACTCGACGCGGATTCCCGAACTGACGATCTGCCTGTGAGTTACGACGATGGGGCAGATTTGGAATCGGAAAGCGGTGCAGAATCCGGTGCATTTGCCGGGCATTCGCTGTCGACCGATCCCCGGCTGAGGATGATCGTTTCCGTCTGGGATTCTCTCCCAGAAAACCTCAAAACGTCGATTGAGAACGCAGTTCAGTCAAGAGTGCGAGTCGATGTTCCGTAACGCTCTGTGGCGTTAAGCACTTCGGGGAGGTTGAAATCCAGTCACTGACCTTCGTAGCCGGAAACCGCGTTGTTGATCCCAAAACCGAGATTTACCAGACGGGCCGTCTTCATCACTTCACTGTAGACCGAGCGAATCGTTGCAGAGACCTCCTTTGCTGCAAGAGTTGCCTTCTGTGCTTCCTCTCGTGTCAATCGGCTTTCTACCGTCAGCTCTGAGGACATTTGAAGAACCGCTTCGCAAAGGTCAGACGTAACAGATTCGATCTCACTGCAAACTCGCTCAAGCAGCCGATCGAATGCCAGACGTGATGTATGTGGCGAGCTTACGGTTCCGATGACGTGTCCGCAGTTGACGCAGAAGACCACGGAAACAACGTGGTCACTTTGGGCTTCGACTAGCTCGTCGAAGTCACTGCCAACGTCCTGTCGGAACGCCAATGCCTTCTTCCTAACTGCCTGGACACGGTTCTGCGCGTCCTGCCTGATTGCATCGCATTCTCTGCCGATGTCGTCTTTCACTCGGGCAGCTAGAACGTCGTCTTCATCTTCTCCATTGAGGAAGGTAACCGCCCGGTCCTCATCTGATCGTGTCCGTTGCTCTGCAGCCGTCGAAATCAACTCGGGTTCTGATGCTTTCAAACGAGCGATCCGAGCGGCTGCATCTGTTTCGATCTCTGCGAGCTTCTCGTCGACCTTTGCAGACGCATTGGCCAATTGGTCGTACAGGACTCGTTCCCAGCGTTCGATTTGCGAGAAGGCCCGTTGAGCCACTGCCTTGTATTCGCTTGGACCGTAGATGTTTTGAAAACTGAGATTCGTTCCTGAACAGACTGGACAGACTGGGGACGAAACGGCCATCTGGGTTGCTCCGAATTCCTGAAGATCGCTGACTGTTCGAGCGAATACAGGATACGATCGCTGACGCCAATCGCAACGAACCAGCCTTTGTGCTGCGAATCGGCAGGCTGCCGTCGCTTCGTGTCAGAATGGCCCTGCTGAGAACGACGAAGTCACGAGAACATGGATCATTCAACGTGAGCCTGCCAGAAGATCTCAATACGATTCGCCGCGACTGGTTGTCTGCCGTCGACGGCAGTCAACTTTCACTTCAACTGCTCCTAATCCCGATCTCAGATGCCTTGCTTCAAGTCCCGGCACTTCAACTGCTTGGCTGGTCGCTTGAGGACGCTCTACGGGACTTTGGCAAAGTGCCTTACGTCGGCACTAGGCTACGGCCCAAAAGAGTAGGGTCGCGGTTTCTCTATGAACCGACTGCATCCATTGGCGGCTCGCACGGTTACGTCGTGAGTTTCCTAGTGGACGTTTCGGACAAAGACGAGGTCGGACAGGTTGGAGTTGTCGTGGATAGTCGCCCCGGTTCAGATCGCACAGCAGCCGACGAAGCGTATCTAAAGTTCGCACAGTCTGTCGGGGCTGTGATTCGCTCATCACAACGTCGCACCCAGAAGCTACGGCCCTTCCAGCGGCAGACTGTTTCCTTCAAGGCGTGGTTCGAGAAGGTTGCCAGGTACGTGTGGCTTTACACGAAGCCAGAGCCCTTAAAGTCAGGTTACGCTGTCGAGTTCGATCTATGGCAGCGGTCACTTGAAACACTCAACTGGCTGATTGAAGAAGAGAAGCTTCCAGACAAGTTGAAGCGACCGAAGAAGCGAGGTCCGAAGGCGAAAGCCAGAATTCGCGGCGAACAGGCGAGCAATGAAGAATCCATTGTGAGGCGTTGGGACGACCGTCTGAAGAAAGAACCGAGACTGCAGAAGTCGGAGTTCATCGACGACGAAGACTTGGATGTGAGCCTAGAGGACTTCTCACGGATCGTCGCGAGGATTCGCAGAAAGTGGCGACGTGCCGAACGCAAATGTCGCAAGTCAGAATAATTGTAATAGCTCAAAACTGAGCAAAGTTTTCTTCCCGCTGATTCACGGCATTGAGGAGTCGAATCACTTATTTGACGCCCTGTGACAATTACCTGCGACAATTCAGAACGTCGCAGGCAGGCTTAGAACCCTCGTCGAACCGGACGGATTGGCCGCTCCGGATTGCCAACTTCGATGGGAGGGTTCAGCCATGAATCTGCTTCAACGAATGTCCCCCTCAGATGGGCAACGGTTGCTCGTCACTGCTCAGGAGGCAGCACAACGCCTCTGCATCTCAGAACGGACACTCTGGGGACTCACAAAAGCCGGGGCGATTCCAGCCGTACGAATCGGTCGGAGCGTTCGCTATTCGGTCGACGATCTTGCGTCGTTCATCGAACGGCAGAAGGGAGGTGCGAAATGAATTCGCGAACTCCCAGAAGACGACAGCCCTCTGATTCACTTCTCTCCCCAGAGAACCGGACTGATGCTGCCAACGCGAGGCGATTTGTTGAGGAACACGGCGAACGAGCCCGGTACTGCCCGGCCTTCAAGAAGTGGCTCGTCTGGGATGGCAAACGCTGGGTGATTCAGGAGCGAGGTCAAGTCATCGAACTGGCTCGACAGACTGCCGCTCGGCTGATCGAACTGGCAAAGACAACTCCCGACTTCAAGGAAGGGATGCAGTTTGCCAAGCAGTCGAACAGCAAGAAGGGACTCGAAGCGATGGTCAGCGTCGCAGAGTCTCATTCTGAAATCGTGATTCAGCCCAGCGATCTCGACAGCGACCCGTATCTGCTGAATTGCCAGAACGGAATGCTTGACCTGAGAACTCAAGAACTGCTTCCTCACCATCCAGAGAAGCTGATCACAAAGCTCTGTCCGACAACGTTTGATCCCGACGCTGATGCTCCACGCTGGCGAAAGTTTCTTGCCAGCATTCTTCCGAGCGATGTGGTCGAGTTTCTTCAACGCTGGTTCGGTTACTGCCTCACGGGAGACGTCCGGGAACAAAGCTTCCTGATCTTCCGTGGTTCAGGTGCCAACGGAAAGTCGACGTCGCTTGAAGTCATTCGTGATGTGTTCGGCGAGGACTTTTGTGTGCCAGTTCCAAACGACCTGATTGTCGAAACGCCTCGTGACACTCATCCAACGGCAATGATTGATCTTGAGGGAAGGAGGCTAGCAACCTTTTCAGAGACATCGAAAGGTCAGCGACTCGACGAAGTAAAGATCAAGCAACTTACCGGAGGGGATCAGCTTTCAGGGCGTCGAATGCGGGAAAACAATCGTCGCTTCAAACCGACTCACAAGCTGATTCTGGCAACGAATCATCTTCCACGTCTGTCGGGAGACGACAAGGCTCTCCGGCGTCGCCTGATACTCGTTTCGTTCGGCAGACAGTTCTGGAATCCAGACCGTGGTGAATCCGGGCCAGCAAACCGACGTCAAGACAAGGGACTCGTTCAGAGGCTCAAGATGGAAGCGTCTGGGATTCTCAACTGGCTCGTTATCGGCTGTCGTGACTGGCAGGAGCGAGAGTTGGAGATTCCGCAATCAATTATAGACGAGATCAATGAGTACCGAGCGAAGGCAGACAGCGTCTCTCGATTCCTTCTGGAATACTGTGAGCAAGGGCCAGAGTTTTCAGAATCAGCAAGTCGACTGTACGACCGATTTCGCATCTCAGTGGAAGCGAACCGGAATCCGGACGGTCTGACAAATCAACGAGCGTTCGGCCAGAGACTCGCTCAGGAAGGATTCGAGCGGTTTCACTCCAACGGCATTCGCTATCGGGGGCTCCGGCTGAAACAGGGGAAGTCGCCGAATCCAAAGCTCGACCCCACTCGCCCGATTGTCCCTCGCAGACCAAACCGTCGACCTCCAATGAAAGGCGATGATCGGGTGGACTGACCCAGGGGGGGGCGGTTCCAAACTGTCCAGTCGGTCTAAGAAACCGCCCGTTGCCTCTGATTTCTTGCCGACCCCCTTTGATAAGGTTCACTCTTGACCTCTTAAAAAGCAGGTTTTTCTGGGGGGAGTGGAACCATTGGAACCTTCTCAGATTAAACCCTGTAAGACTCAGTGAAGCTTCAATCTGAGAAGGTTCCATTCCCTCCATCCCCCCCAGAGAAGTCGAAAAGGGATTCAAGGTCAGGCAAACTGAGATTGCGCTGAGCAGACTTTTTCGACAGAGTCGCGTCTGATTTCGCTTCGTCTACAGGTGAAGTATCCCCCTTTGTCGCCCCTTCCAGAACGACCTCTTTCAGATTGAATGCAACGATACATGGCCAGCATCAGCACGGAGAAAACGACCGGCCGACGGACAATCCAGTTCAAGGCCGGGGACAGAAAGAGACGGTCCATCCGACTCGGCAAGGTTTCCATCAAGTTTGCCCGGACCGTCAGCCACCACGTCGACAAGCTCAACACGGCTCGAATCATGCGAACGGGAGTTGAAGTCGAAACTGCCGAATGGGTGGCGAGCCTCGACGACGTCATGGTTGAGAAACTCGCCAGAGTCGGACTCTGCGAGCGACGAATTCCAGTCGAACCAGAGGAAACCACTGAAGCGGACGTCATCACGACGCTTGGTGGCTTCCTGACGAACGAAATCAGCAAGCGAACCGATGTTTCTCAGAGCACCTTGACGTTCTATAGCCACACGCAACGCAACCTGATTACCTACTTCGGAGCCGACAAGCCTCTCCCAGAAATCACGGAAGGTGATGCAGATGACTTCCGCCGATACCTGAAAGACTTGAAGCTTGCAGAAGTCACCGTCAATCGACGATGCAGCCTCGCGAAGACGTGGTTCCGTGTAGCGGTCCGGCATCGCCTCATTGAATCGAATCCGTTCCGTGATATCTCGGCAGGCAAGAAATCGAACGAATCCCGCCAGCGGTTCATCGACGCAGATACCATCGCCCGCGTCATCGAAGCGGCTCCGGATTCAGAATGGCGTCTGCTGATCGCTCTCGCTCGATTTGGTGGCCTCAGAGTGCCGAGTGAGCCCCTCTCGCTGCGTTGGTCTGACGTCGACTGGAATCGGCAGCGAATCACGGTCACGGCTCCGAAGACGCATCACCTTCCCGGCAAAGAGACTCGGGAGATTCCGATCTTCCCCGAACTGGCTGAGCCTCTCAGGGAAGTCTGGGAATTGACTGAGGACGGAGCCGAGTTCGTCATCACTCAGAACCGCCCCGCGTCACTGCGGAACAACTTTGGTAACTGGCAGGGAGTGAATCTACGAACTCGATTCGAGCGAATCATCAAGCGGGCGGGTCTGAAGCCGTGGCCGCGTCTCTGGCAGAATCTGCGGTCAAGCAGGGAGACAGAGCTGGCCGAATCGTTTCCGCTTCACGTTGTCGTTTCATGGCTTGGAAACAGCGAAGCCGTGGCCGCCCGGCACTATCTGCAAGTCACTGACGAGCACTTCTCGAAAGCAACGGTGAAAGCGGTGCAGAATCCGGTGCAGTCTGATGCCGCCGCGTCTTGCTTCGTCTCGCAGGCCGACCAATGGCACTCGACGCAACGTGAGACGAGACAAAAAGAAACGGCCACGTGCGAGAACACGCGACCGTTTCCACTGGTCGCGAAGGGACTCGAACCCCTGACATCTTGCTTGTAAGGCAAGCGCTCTAGCCAACTGAGCTACGCGACCGATTACTCCGATCGTACCGGCCTGGTGGTCGTAGGGGAAGCGCTCTAGCCAACTGAGCTGAAGGACTCACGGGTGGCAGTGAGGTGTCGCTCGATCCCGGACCAGTCGCTCTGCAGCACGACCTGGCGGCTGGTCTCCAGCCAGTCCGTGGCGGCGCCTGTGCCATCGCCGTAGAGACTCCGGGACACGGCGGCGAAGTGTTCCAGGGGCGAAGTGTTCCAGGTTGTGGAAGATGTCCAGCACGCCAGCGGCCTGCGTCAGGTGCTTGCGTTTCTCTTCCTGGATCCATTTCGCTCCATCGGCCAGCAGCGTGATGCGGGACTGGTCGAACAGTCCCAGGCGACGGGACCACGCTTTCCGGCGGTGGCCGAAACGGTCGCTGCGTTCGATGGCTGCGAAGGCCACGCGAGCCACCGGTGCCGGAAGCGAGCGGGTCGCCCATTCTTCCGGCGTGGCGGGTTCGCCTGCGGGACGCTTCGCAAACACGCCGACCTTCATTTCCCGCCCGCCGGCCGTCGTGTTGACACTCGTGCCGTCGGTCGTGAACTCCGCCTCACCGGCAGCCGCACGGAATTCACGAGCCGCCTGGGGATCGGTGTTCTGCCAGGCGTTCATCGCGGCACCGTGTGTCTGAGCGATCTCGTGAATCGTGTTCTCACTGATCTGCAGGCCGCACAGCTCGGCCAGACGCTGCGACGAGATGGCGTACGACCAGCTCGCTGCCGCCAGAGACGCCAGCCGCTGCACGGCGATGCTGAACCGTCCGTCAATCCCCAGTCGTTCATCGGCGGCAAACCCGCCCGCCTGACACGCCACGCGGCGAAAGCAG
>WGMU01000043.1 GCA_016124895.1 bacterium | reverse complement strand
GTGGAACGAACGGTCGACTCAAGCGAAACCATGATCAAGATTTCGCAGATCAGCCTCATGCTCAACCGACTTGCTCCCAAACCGAACGCAATACCATTCCAATACCGAAAACACAGAGTTTGAATTCTTAGATAGCCTCTAGTGTGGTTCGAGTCCCGTCGTCACCGCTGCGGTTTCAGGCCGCGACATGACCAGGTGGTGGAATGGTAGACACGCGACGCTCAGAACGTCGTGCCCCTGAGGCGTGGGAGTTCGAATCTCCCTCTGGTCACTGAAGAGTCGAGTGTTAAGAGACCAGAGTCGAGAGTTTGCGAGTTGACGCGAACCAGTCCGACGGCTCTGGACTCTGGATACTCAACTCTTGACTCATTGCAGGTGAGGCAGGTGCCCAGTCGGCTCTCATAAGGCCGGCCCGCCCAGCTCGATACCGGGACCTGCAACTTGGCGACGGATCATTATCGCGGGTGGGCGAGTGCTCATCGGGGCCTCATAAGCCTCGACAGCCGGGTGCGACTCCTGGACCCGCCACTTCAGACAAACGGGATTCCAGTAACACGGCCGGGTACGCAAACAGGCAAAGCGGCGGACCAACTCTTCGGGTCGGTGCCCCTCGAGCCTCGTGATTCTGTGAGTTCGACTCTCACCTCGGTCACTGACAACTGACTCCGTGGTCCAACGGTGAGGACACCTGCGCGACATGCAGGAGACGATGGTTCAACTCCATCCGGGGTCACTCCACTGAAAATGGTCTGCAGGTGTTTCGGCGGCACGCCGCTGTGGTAAGGCGGAAGGCCGGGTTCAATTCCCGGGCGGACCTCTTGATGACAACCAGACACATGGGCCTGCATGCCGATGGGGGCGACTGACTCTTGCAAAGTCGGTGCGGTCGGTTCGACTCCGATCAGGTCCACTTGAACAACACGGGGTCATGGTCCAACGGGACGACACCAGCTCGGCAGGCTGGTAATCCGGGTTCGATTCCCGGTGACTCCACTCAAACGGAAGGTAGCCGGATACGGTTGGCCGGACCGCACTGCTAATGCGTGTGCCTTCGCGGGCATGTGGGTTCGAATCCCATGCCTTCCGCTTTGAAAGGATGAAGGCAGAAGGTCGAAGGCAGAACGTGATTCATCCTTCTGCCTTCTGATTTCTGCCTTGAGGCTGGCTCGATGGTGAAACGGAGATCATCCCTCGCTTCTACCGAGGTGTTCCGGGTTCGAATCCTGGTCGAGCTACTGGAAGAGTCATTCGTCCTTTGTCATTAGTCATTCGTGGCTGACGACGAAGGACGAGTGACCAATGACAAAGGACAAATCGGAAGGACAACCCGAATGGTGACGGGAGCCGGTTGGAAGCCGGTCGAGTGCGTGCAAGCGTGCCTTGCGGGTTCAACTCCCGCTCCTTCCGCTGTGGCCGGGTTCCGTATTCGGTTCACGTGCTGGATCTAAAGAATAGTGAAATCGAATTGCGCGATCGATCGCTGCAGGAATCGTCACTGGCAGCGTGATCGTGTCACCAATCGCACTGATAGGGAGATCGATTATCCAGACATAAAGACCGGCCAGCGCCATCGGCGGCTCTTCGACGGACTCGCGTAACCAATCAGTACCATGTCGAGCGTCGAACTTTACTCCACCATAGACGGCTTTCGCACCACCGTAGGTGCCAGGCTTGAAAGCAGATTGTTCAGGCGGCGGACCGACCGTGAACTCATGCACGTTCATGATCGTGCCACATCCTGACAGCGTGAGAAAAACAACTGACGTAAGTAGCGATGCCGCAATCCTATTCATGACCTGCTCCTGAACAGACAGGGGCAGATAACCCAGACTCGAACAAAGGGTCAAGATGACTTGTGAAAAAGCGTATGGTGTTCGTGGTGTAAGGGTTCTGCACGCGACTCTGTGAAAGTCGAAGAGACGGGTTCAACTCCCGCCGGACACCCCTTCTCAGAACTCGAAAGCAAGATTACCGGCCTGAAAGGAACGGAACGATGGTTGCCTCTGTTCTTGAACGACCAACGCTGGTGCTGAATCGCAACTGGCAGCCTGTCGGCGTTGCCACGGTTGCGAAGGCGCTGACGAAGGTCTGGAACGAGTCGGCTCGGATCGTCGACCCGGCCGACTACCAGCAGTACTCGTGGGAAGACTGGTCGCAACTGCGTCCGGCTGACGGCGATCTGATGATCCAGACTCGCCGGTTCCCGCTGCGGGTTCCGGAAGTTGTCATGCTGACGAAGTACGACCGTCTACCCTCGAACGCAGTGACGTTCAGCCGGCGGAACGTTTTCAAGCGGGACAAGTTCATGTGCCAGTACTGCGGTGCTCAGCCAGGCAGCGATGAGCTGACGATCGACCACGTTCTGCCGCGGGCTCAGGGAGGTACGTCTTCCTGGACGAACTGCGTGCTGGCGTGCATCGACTGCAACTCGCGTAAGGCCGACCGGACTCCGGAGCAGGCCCGGATGCCGCTGCGTTCTGAGCCGGTCCGCCCAACTTGGCGGTCGCTGTACGCAGCTCGCGGAGCCCGCATCGAAAGCTGGCCACGGTTCATCAGCGAGAGCTACTGGAACGTGGAACTGGCAGAGTAACTGAAATGCGGAATTCGGAATGGCGAATGCGGAGTGGTGACTCATTCCGCATTCCCAACTCCGCATTCCGCATTTGATACAGCGGTGTGCTCCTGGGAGAGCAGACAGATTCCAAACCTGTCCCACGGGGTTCGAATCCTCGCACCGTTGCCTATCAGTCCAGAGTCAAGTGTCGAGAGTCCAGAGCCGTCGGTTTTTGTAGCACGCGACTCGGGCCCTCAACTCTCGACTGGTTCGTCCTCGGAGTGTGCAGGATTCGCACGCGACCCTGCGAAGGTCGAAGACCAGGTTCGACTCCTGGCGAGGACACTTGATGAGTCGAGTGTTGAGAGTTCAGAGACACGTAGTCGAAAGCACTGCTCTTAACTCTGGACACTCAACCCTCAACTCTTCCGACACCGATGCTCGATGGCCGGGTGGCTGCCTGCAAAGCAGCTTTCAGTGAGTTCGATTCTCACCGGTGTCTTTTTCAGGCTTGCCTTGATGCTGTCTTTGCCGGCGGTGCGCTGGTCTCACTGCGTCAGACTGGCGTATTCCGTGAACGGGTTCTGAGTGGATGGCATCGATGTGGTTGCCCAATTGGTAGGGCACCAGGTGAAGAACCTGGTGGTTGCGGGTTCGAGTCCCGTCCACGGCTCCGAGTCTGGTGACAGCCAGACTGCCAGACGCGAAAGCGTCCACCATGAAGGCCCGAAGGAGATGGGCGGTCGCTCGATCGGCGGCCAGTGTCGTCCCGCATGGGTAGCAGCGTGGCGAAAGCTGTTGGTGCTGCAGGTGCGAGGTGCGGTATCTGGTCGCGGCACGAGCGGCGCACCATGCAGTGTGTGGATACCGCAATTTCAAATGGTGAGGCCAGCCAGCGGGCTCGCCCGGTTCGCGTTCGCGTCTGACGTGATCGCCGATCGACCGACAAAGCCGACGAACCTCACCAGCGCGAGACTGCTCAAGCAACACTCCGTGCGTCAGCGTGTGACCAACGAACGACTCATCTCCCGACGGTTTGTTTGAATTCAACCGTAGGCCGGATCAAGCGCAGCGCCGCTCCGGCAACTTGAGTATGTCACCCTAATTGTTGTGTTGCCGGAACTCGCTGCACTCGGTCCGGCCTACGTCAGTTCGTCACCCGTGGAAAGGAGGTGGCACATGTTCCCGATGAAAACCGTTCGTATTCGCAGCTACGAGATCGGCCTGCACTTCCATGACGGGGAGTTCCGTGGCCTGCTCGAGGAAGGTACGCACCGGATGTTCGACCCGCGTCTGAAGGCTCAGGTCGACGTCGTGTCGCGCCGCAATCCGTGGCTGCAGCACGACAAGCTGGACGTCATCGTCAAGTCCGGATCGCTGCAGAACCGCGCCGTGGTTGTCGACCTGAAGGATCACGAGCGCGGTCTGGTCTCGATCGACGGTCGCTTCAGCCACGTTCTGCCACCGGGCCTGTACGCGTACTGGACTGGCTTCAAGGATGTGCAGGTTGAGGTCGTCGACGCGCGGAACGTGCGCTTCGAGCACGCGGACCTGCGAGTCATCTCGCGGTCGCCGATGGTGGCTCAGGTTCTCGACATCTGCTCGGTTAACCGGCAGAGCGTCGGCGTCCTGTTCATCGACGGTCGGTACGTCGACACGCTGGAGCCGGGTCTGTACGCGTTCTGGAAGGGAACCGGCGACGCGAAAATCGTCGAGGTTGATCTGCGCGAGACGATGGCTGACGTCAGCGGTCAGGAGATCATGACGTCGGACAAGGTGTCGCTGCGGATGAACGCCGTCGTGTCGTACCGCATCGCCGATGCCCGCAAGGCGGTCTCGTCAACGGACGACGCCCGGCAGGCTCTGTACCGCGAAGTGCAGCTCGCTCTGCGGGCCGTCGTGGGAGCACGCGAACTCGATGCGTTTCTGGCCGACAAGGATGCGGTCGCAAGCGAGATCGAATCGCAGGTCCGGCGACGGGCCGGAGAACTCGGCCTGCAGGTCACGTCGGTCGGTATCCGGGATGTGATCCTGCCTGGCGACATGAAGGAGCTGATGAACAAGGTCACGGAGGCGAAGAAAGCCGCCGAGGCCAACCTCATCGCTCGTCGCGAAGAGACGTCCGCGATGCGCAGTCAGGCCAACACCGCAAAGGTACTGGCCGACAACCCGACGCTGATGCGGCTCCGGGAACTGGAGGTCCTGGAGAAGATTGCCTCAACCGGCAACCTGAACGTCGTACTCGGCGAGAAGGGACTGGCCGACCGAGTCGTCAACCTGCTGTAACTGAGAACGCCCCTGATCCGGGAAACCGAATCAGGGGCGTTTCTTCGTTTTGCGCGATCGCGAGCCTGCTCGCCCGTCTGTCGATTCGTCTGTTCCCTGGAGCGGCTTTCGGTATGCTCAGCCGATCAATCCGCGTCAAGGAGCGTCAGCCATGACAAAACGCAGTGGTTTCAGAGCGTTCGTGTTTCTTTTCCTGACCCTGGCCATTTCGTGTTGCCAGACGAGGGCCGAGGAAGACTCGCGGCGGGAGTGGCATTACCAGACTCCGAACGGCTTGCGGCGGCTGGTCTTTCAGGGGGACGGCGTCTGGCTGCACTACTTTGCAAACGGCGGAACAGCGAAGTTTGAGGAAGTCGAGCGCACCAACGAATACATCGCCATTCGCAACCCGGAGAACAACAACGTTCAGCGTCTGTTCGCGGACCGCGGCATGATGCAACTGAAGGGCAAGGGCAACTTCGGAAAGTTCGCCGACGGCAAATGGGTCGAGTCGACGGACCAGCCTGCGACAGACGACTATCGGCTTCGGCTGGTCTATTTCGTCCCGGCAGATCGCCAGCCGGTCAACGATTACGAAGCCCGTATTCGTTCGGTCATGACGCTCGTCACTGGCATGTTCACGGACGCGTTGAAGGCTCAGGGACAGGCAGTCGCCGGTCCTGAGTTTGAAACTAACGCCGACGGCCAGTTCGTCGTCCATCTCGTCCGGGGAGAAAAGAACGCTCGAAGTTACAGCGGGCTGCCTCAGGAGAAGTCACCCGACCACGCGCGGCTGGTCGCGGAAGCTGTTGAGCAGGAACTCGGTTCCACAAAGGACTACGCCGCCGTGATTTTCATGGAGACGTACGAACTCGGGCCGGCCACGAACCTCTTCCCCGGCGTGATGAACGTAACCGTCGCCCGTCCGCCGCGCGGCGGGCACGCGGTCGTCAGTGCCTGGATTCTGCAGGACGAGTTCTGCTCGACTGATCCGCAGCGGCTCCGGCAGATGTTCTTTGACGAAACCCCCATCCAGGGCCGTCGATCTTACGGCGACCAGCGTCCGAATTCTCCACGCAGTGAGTTAATGGAGGAAGGCTACGGAGCCGCGCTGCACGAACTCGGCCACCTGTTCGGCCTGCTGCATCATCGCACCGCCCCCACCAACATCATGGGCGGCGGATTCCGCGACATCCGCTGGAATGTCGGGCTCCGCCGCAACTCGCGCCAGCAGGCCGGCTTCTCCCGCGAAAACGCGTGGTTTCTGATGACGTCCCGGTTCCTCAATCCGGAAGTCGACCGCTCAGACTCGGTCCGCCCCAGCGCGACGATGAATGTCAGCTTCCAGGTTCGGACAGCCGTTGCAACGATTGACGCTGAAGACGATCGCGGCCTTGCTTTCGCCTGCCTTGTCGACGTTTCTGCTAACGACGGACTCCTGATGATTGCGGCACGGCAACTCACAGG
This sequence comes from bacterium, assembly GCA_016124895.1. Taxonomy (GTDB): domain Bacteria; phylum Planctomycetota; class Planctomycetia; order Planctomycetales; family Planctomycetaceae; genus JAPOLP01. The sequence continues at coordinate 5,623 of WGMU01000043.1, read as the reverse complement.
AAAGAAACAGAAGGTCGAATTCCGCCTCTCTGCCAGCGACTTCAAAAGTCGCGAGTCTCAACTGCTGCTGATCGTTGTCGACACGGGTGGAAACCACAAACAAGTCAAGCAGAACATCTTCTCGGCCCAGTGATGCGTCTCCGTGGCGGGAGAGAATTGCCGCCTGACACTGACCTGTGCATGGCCTGTACCGCATGTCGAAACTCAAAACTCATCGAGAACTGTCTGCATCGCCCATCGTGGCGAACTGTCGGATGAACCGCGAGCGGGTTCTTACGGGTGGCAACAGTTACTCACGCGATCTCGGGATAAACCCGCTCGAGTTTCTTCGGACGCGACTGGAAGAGCAGGAAGCGGTTCGCTGGATTGATCTGTGCTGCGGGACTGGACGGGCTTTGATTGAGGCAGCGAAGCCAATCGCCGAGCACCGAGAACGGGTTGAAATTGTTGGCCTGGATTTGGCCGGTCTGTTTGAGTCATCCGTCGAAGCCACCGTGCAATTCGTTGAGAGCGCTATCGAGGACTGGCAGCCTTCTCACGAGTTCGACCTGATTACCTGCGTGCACGGGCTGCATTACGTCGGCGACAAGCTCGGAGCGATCGTCCGAGCAGTTTCCTGGCTGACGAATGAAGGTCTCTTCGTTGGGCATCTGGACCTCACCAATCTCAGGCACCAGTCAGTTCGCTCGTTCGGACGGCGTGCGGCCAGGCATCTCCGCGACGCCGGTATCGACTACGACAAACGGCGCCGTCTCGTTCGCTGTTCGGGCCGCCGGAAAGTCGACATTCCGTGGCAGTACCTCGGAGCCGACGACGAAGCCGGCCCGAACTTTACCGGCCAGCCTGCGGTCAACTCGTGGTATGCAGACTCTGCACTGACGCGGAGCGAAGGAAGCGCCGAATGAGCAATCGCGTGCATACCAGCGACAACCTGATCTACTCGCCGGGATCGCAGGTTGTGACGCGGAAGCCAGTGCAGAACTCGAACGGGCGGATCGCGCATCCTGCCGGAGCGGTTGGGGTCGTCGTTCGCTCGCCGCAGGATCGCGCTCATGCCTATCGGGTTCGCTTTCCAGACGGTTCCGAAGACGCGATCCATCACGACCAACTGGTTCTGCTCGCTCAGTACAAGGAGGGCGAGATCAACGATGCGGCACAGGTTCTCGCCGAGCACGGGCTGTTTGATCGGGTCATCTTCCGTTGTGTGATTGGCTCGCGCGCGTACGGGCTCGACGACGAAAACTCTGACATCGACCGACGAGGCATCTATCTGCCTCCGGCTGATCTTCACTGGTCGCTGTATGGCGTGCCGGAGCAACTCGAAAACGACGCGACGCAGGAAGCCTACTGGGAGTTTCAGAAGTTCGTCGTCCTGGCACTGAAGGCCAATCCCAACGTGCTGGAGTGTCTCTACACACCGCTGATTGAGACAGCGACTCCATTGGCTCAGGAACTGCTCGACCGGAAGGAGATGTTCCTCTCGCGGCTGGTCTACCAGACCTACAACGGTTACGTGATGTCGCAATTCAAGAAGATGCAGGCTGACATCCGCAACCAGGGACGAGTGAAATGGAAGCACGTCATGCACCTGATTCGGCTGCTGCTCTCAGGCATCTCCGTACTCCGCGACGGATTCGTTCCGGTGCAGGTGGGCAACCATCGAGAGGCTCTGCTGACAATCAAGTCGGGCGAGATGCCGTGGGACGATGTCGAACGCTGGCGACTCTCGCTGCATGACGAATTCAACCGAGCATATGAGGCGACAACACTTCCAGAACGCCCTGATTACGAGCAGGCCAATGCCCTGCTGATCAAAGCTCGGCGGCTGGCGATGAAAGACGAACTGCCGTGACTGACGCGACGACAATCGACAATGCGAAGCTGATGAAGCAGGTCGAGCAGCATTCCTTTCCGCTGCTGTTTGCGACGATCAGTGGTGCGCACCTTTACGGATTTCCGTCGCCGAATTCCGATTTTGACCTGCGTGGCGCTCATCTGCTGCCACTGGAAGATGTCGTCGGTCCGGGCGAAGGCCGAGAGACCGTCGAAAAGTCCGGCATTCATGACGGTCTGGAAATCGACCTGGTGACACACGACGTCCGCAAGTTCTTCAGCCTCATGCTGAAAAAGAACGGCTATGTCCTGGAGCAGGTCATGTCTCCACTCGTCGTTTACACGACTCCCGAGCACGAGGAGCTGAAGTCGATCGTCCCTGACTGCATCACGAAGCATCACTCGCATCACTACCTCGGCTTCGCAGCGACGCAATGGAAGCTGTTTCAGAAGGAGAGCCCGCCACGAGTCAAACCAGTGCTGTACGTGTACCGGGTTCTGCTGACTGGCATCCACATGATGAGAACGGGTGAAGTCGAGGCCAACCTGCGGCGATTGAACGATGACGCCAGGCTGGCATTCATCGACGAACTGATCGAACGAAAGCTGTCTGGCCCGGAAAAGTCGCAACTGCCGCGAGCCGATCTTGAGTTTTACGAGCGGGAATATCAGCGCCTCGTCTCTGAGCTGGAGTCAGCGTCCGAGACGTCCTCGCTGCCAGAACGTCCCGCCGGAAAGTCCGCGTTGAACGATCTGCTGGTCCGACTGCGTCTGGCTGGAGTGTCGTAGCCGAAATCGAAAGCGATCTCACGCCCGGTTTGAACCGACTCATTCACCGTATTCTGCAGGACCAGATCGTGAGCTGGCGGGGACTCCATGGCCTGTCGCACTGGGGCCGTGTTTATGACAACGGAATGCGGCTGACGGATGAATCCGGGGCAAACCGCAACGTCGTCGAACTGTTCGCGTTCTTCCACGACTCGCAGCGATTCCATGATGGCTCCGACATTGGTCACGGTCATCGCGGTGCCGAGTACGCAAGAACGCTGCGCGGCGAGTTCTTCGATCTGACCGACGACGAGTTTGAACTGCTCTATGTCGCCTGCTGTGACCACGCCGATGAAATCACTCACGACGACGTCACGATCCAGACCTGCTGGGATTCCGACCGGCTGGACCTGGGCCGCGTTGGAATGACGCCTGATCCGGAGTTCCTCAGCACAGAGATCGCTCGGCGGCGCGACACGATTCACTGGGCTCATACGCGAGCTGTGAACGAGACGGTCTCCGAGGTTATTGCCGATCTCTGGTACCTGCGCGGAGGGCATGCAGCGAATTGACGGCGTATGAAATCACAATGACTGGTGGCGTCGCGGGATTGTGAGAATATGCATGCCTTCCAGGCACTTTATCTTCGCTGACGGAAAGACGCGTTCATCATGAAGACACAACTGACCGCCTTGAGCCTGCTGTTTTCAGCGACATTTCATTGGACGGCAGCGGCGCCGGCCGACGACAAGCCGCTGATCGCGTCGATCTCGAAGGAAACACTGTGGAGTAACCGCGACGGCAAGAGCCGGACGTGGTTTCATCCCCGAGCGTGCATGATGCCGGGACCGGACGGTCAACCAATCGCTCTGATGAATCTGCAGGAGATTGGAGGCTCGGACTACTTCGGCCAGGTGCACTGGTCGACCTCGGCTGACCTCGGAAAAACGTGGAGCGAACCACAACCGATCGCAGCACTGGGGCGTGATCCGATTCCTGGCCGGGCCGATGATCTCAAGGCCGCCGTTTGTGACGTCACCCCGCAGTACCATCCTCAAACCGGAACGGTGATCGCCCTTGGCCACGTCGTCTTTTACAAGGGAGCGTACTTCGCGCGTAAAGAGCAACTGGCTCGCTATCCGGTCTACGTGACGCGATCGAAGGACGGCACGTGGTCGCCGCGCCGCATTCTGGGGTGGGACGATCCACGCGGAGCCCACATCTATTCCAACAACTGCGGGCAGCGAGTCGTCCTGCCCAACGGCGACGTGCAGATGTCCTTCACGTTCGGTCCGAGAGCTGAGCATCGCATGGTGGCCGGAGTCCACGCCACGTTTGATGGCAGCCTGTTGAAGGTGAAAGACGTTGGCCTGCCGCTGCTGCATCCCAAAGGCCGCGGGCTGCTCGAACCCAGCGCCACTCGGTTTGGAGACAGATTCTGGATCACGATTCGTGCCGAAGACAATCGCGGTTACGTGAGCGTCAGTGACGACGGTCTGAACTGGGAGGACAAAAGGGCCTGGGCATGGGACGATGGCACTCCCCTGGACATGTCCACGACACAGCAGCACTGGCTGACTCACAGCGATGGGCTGTTTCTGGTCTACACGCGAAAGGACCAGTCGAATTCCAACGTCATTCGCTGGCGGTCGCCGTTGTGGGTCGCTCAGGTCGACACGAAGAAGCGATGTCTGATTCGCTCGACCGAACGCGTTGTCCTGCCGCTGGTCGGTGACGGAGTGAATGATCCCGACCGCGTCGCCCTGATGGGCAACTTCAACGTGACCAACGCCAGTCCAGACGAGTCATGGGTCACGGTCGGCGAATGGATGCCCCGCAACGATTACCGCGGAGACGTCCTGCTGGCGCGAATCAAGTGGTCGAAACCCAACCGGCTGCCGCTCTGGTAAGGCTCGCGATGAGACGAGACGTTCGATTTGCCGGTTGACGCATTGCTCGGTTCGATGGTGTCCCTGAACAAGCCGATCCGCAACCTGTCGGGCGTGACATCGCGGCTGCCGCCAATCGAGTACGCGCTCTGATGGGTACAAAGAACGACGCCAGTGCGCGGACAAATTGTCCGCGCAGTTCTCTGTAGTCTGAGCGGTAACACGACCGGATTTGTCTTCGTCTGCATCAGGCGGCACTGCGTTCGAATGAAGCGACCAGCCCACCGACATACCGCTTCACCGCGATGTCATACGCATCCCAATCATGAAGAACAGCGCGTTTGGGTGTAGGGAGCGGCGCAGACGGTTTTCATGAGGTCAGTGTCCAGCACGGCGGTTTGCCAGGCGGACATGGCGGCGGATTCCAGGGCGTCGTAGTCCTCTTGCGACCGGTTGCTCCAGAAATGGCTCTTGAGGCGCGTTGTGTGTGTTGTACCGGATGTTGCAACGAACGGACGAATTCCCGGCGGTTCTCAGTTCTTCTCGGTTATTCCCGAATCGACGACCGATGACCCTGCAGCCGAACGTATCATCCAACCGGTAAGGGACTTACAACCGGAAATGGGAACTCCTGAGAAGAACCGAAAAATGAGAGCGCAGGGACTTGAACCCTGGACCTACGGATTAAAAGTCCGTTGCTCTACCAACTGAGCTACGCTCTCAACATCTTTCATTTCAATATCTTCTTGCGATTCAGGAAAATGTCAAGTTAACCTTGACTACAACCATCTGGCGTTTGAGGACGTCACGATGCCCCGAAACAAATCCAGGAAACAGACAAAGCCCTATCCGGATTTTCCGCTGACGTTTCACGCAGGGAGCGGTCAGTGGTGCAAGAAGATTCGCGGCAGGATCGTGTATTTCGGCACAAATCCAGACGCCGCTTTGCGGAAGTATCTCGATGAACGGGATGATCTGCAAGCGGGCCGCGTTCCTAGGCCGTGTGGACATTCACAGGACGTCGACGATGAGTGCTGCCAGCCAGACGAATCCAGCAAAGTTCTCTGTTGTTTTCTCATAGCGTGTCGCCACGCGGCGGCACTGTTTGATGCGACCAAAGAATCGCTCCACAT
>WGMU01000111.1 GCA_016124895.1 bacterium | reverse complement strand
CGTCACCTACGAGCACGTCAGTCAGTTCAATCCGGTTCCCGCCAGCGGCGGCCAGCGTCTGACCGTTCTCGTTCGCTTCCTGCGGAGCCAGACGGACCTGCCAGCGACCTTTCTGATCCGCCGTCACCGTTTGCTTGGATCCAGCGAACTCGACCGTGACTTCCTCACCCGGAATTGCCCAGCCCCAGACGGGAGCGGCAAGGCCGCGCTGCAGCACCATGTGGCTGCTGAAAATCTTCGGCAAGCGGACGTCAGCATGGGCAGGCAGCGACGACGTAATCACGAGCAACGTAACAGCAGACAGACAACGCAGAGTGATCATCTCGGGTCCTCAAGGGAGACTGACAGACGGAGCCGGATCCGCAGGCTGTCGGCAGCAGACACAGCGGACACCATAACCTCACAAAGTTGAGCGATGGCACTCTATCGAGGCTCACTGACGGCGGGAAGCGGCCCACCTCTGCAGCTTCAAGACGCCTGACTGCGTCACTTCATGACATGAGAGCTTGAGATGAGCGAAGCACTGCGGGGAGGCGGAATCGAGCACTTACTGCAGCAGGTCCTCGGTCGGGGCGATCAGACGTTCGTCGAGCATCTTCTCGATCAGCTTCTTCGCGATCGGACCGGCTTCGGCACCACCCGAACCGCCGTGTTCGAGTACGACAACAAAAGCGATCTGCGGTGAGTCTGCGGGGACGAATCCCGTAAACCAGGCGTGATCGCTTCCCTGGCCGGTTTCCGCAGTTCCGGTCTTGCCTGCGATTTGAACTTGGTCAATCCGCACGCGACGGCCGGTGCCGCGAGCGACGACCTGTTCCATCCCCTCACGCAGATGCTGCAGCGTGCCGGGCCGCAGAGGAACGTGATCTCGCAGTTTCGACACGGTCGGGGCAGTGTCATTTGCCTGCCCGCCTTGATGGACGGTGCGGACGACGTGCGGAGTCACCAGCTCGCCGCCGTTCGCGATCGCCGCCGTCAGACGCACGATCTGCAAGGGCGTCACTGCCAGCGTCGACTGACCAATCGCGAAGTTCAGTGTCTCGCCCGGATGCCAGACAGGCCTGCCCGACGACGCAACCTGCTGATTCTTGAATGCGGCGAGTTGAATCGCCTGGGGCGTTCCCGGTTCTGGAACGTGTCCTGCCGATTCGCCTGGGAGGTCGATTCCCGTTGGCTGGCCAAAGCCCATCCGTCGTGACCAGAACGCCAGGCGATCTGGACCGAGCCGGTCTCCGACGTTGTAAAAGTAAACGTTACACGAATGACTGATCGCCGAAGTGAGCGTCATGTCACCGTGCCCGTAGCCCCGATGCCGGAACACGTAACAGCGGTGCTTCGATGGCACTTTGAAGTACCCCTGACAGTAAATCGGCTCGTCCGGTGAGATGACCCGCTCTTCCAGACCGGCAATCGTCGTCAGCGTTTTGAAGACCGACCCCGGCGGGATCGCCATCTGAGTCACTCGCGGAAACATCGGACTCCGGGGATCGCTCTGCACGGCTCGCCACAGTGCCTCGTCATAGTCCGTCAGTAATCGCAGATCGAACCGCGGTGCTGCGGCGGCACACAGGATCTCGCCGGTGTAAACGTTGAGCGCGACGATGCAGCCGCCCCGTGGCTGGCCCTTTGGAGCTTCGCCCTCTTCGCGATTCTCGCCGTCATTGTCCGTTGCCAATTCGCTGGCGTCTGTCGAAACCGTCCCGGCTTCCCGCTCAAGCTTGTCCCGCGTCGCGGGATGCAGCAGCGGTCTGGATCCGAGGGCGTCGTCCAGCAGCGATTCCGCGCACTGCTGCAGCGGTTTGACGAGCGACAGTTCGACGTCCGCTCCTTTGAGCGGTCGGCGCAGGACTTCGCGGCGAATGATCTCACCCTCGGAGTCTTTGACGATGCGAACCAGTCCGCGACGTCCCCGCAACTGATCGCTGTAACTCTGCTCAATCCCCGATCGACCGATGCGATCGCCAGGTTGCAGAACGTCGCCGATCTCCTGCCGACTCGGTTCGGCCGCGGCAGCAACAGAACCGGTGGAGCCAACGTCGTCTGTAAACGGGTCACGTCCGCCCACGGTTCGCAGCGATTCGATTTCTTCTGCATCGACCGGTTGCCGGACACCGACGATGTGCGCGGCCAGCGGTCCCTGCGGGTAGTCGCGCCGCGTGACCATTTCGTAATCGACGCCGGGAAACAGGTCGGCCCGCGTGACGATCTCAGCAACCTGTTCGAACGCGAGATTGTCTGCGATGCCGTGATACGCGAACTCTTCGGTGACTTCGACCGGTTCGTGAGCGGCCCGTTTTGGCGGAGTCGTCAATTCGTCCTTAACCGTCTGCCAGCCGGACTCCAGCCAGCCTCGGTCGCGGGCCAGAGCGTCACGCTCCCGCTGCAGTTCTGCCGCAGCTTCGGCGTCACGGCGTTCGCGATTTCGTTCCACAAGTTCGACGATCCGCTCGACTCGCTGCTGAACGCGATGACGTCGATTCGCAAATTCGTCGTCGGTCAGTTCGAGCTGTTCTGCCAGCCGCTGCCACATGCGCTGCCGCTCAGCCAGAACGGCCTGCTCAGCCGCTTCGATCCGGCTGCGGTCCCGCCACTCTGACCTGGGGACTCGTTCGCGGGCTTTCCGTCGGAGCCAGACGCCATCCGCGGGTTCTTCCAGCCAGCGATAGTGCAGCTTCAACCGGTAGCTGGCGACATCGTGCGCGAGCACAGTCCCGTCGAGCAGGATGCGGCCGTCCGTCGTTTCAATCGTCCCAAAGCTCTCCTCAACGTGTTCCCCAAACCCGACCAGATACTGATCGCCGTGCTCCGACTGCAGGTGGACGAGTTTCCCGGCGACAACGAACAGCGGGAGACTTAAAGCTGCAAACACAACCACCAGCCGCAACGCCGGACTCTTCTCCAGCGAGTACGTGTCACGCAGGCCTGGCTGAGACTCTGCATCGTGAAACAGGTTGACCGGACGGTTCTGCATGGCGGTACTCGTCACTGCTGAAGACAGTGACCGTCTTTCCTTCTGTCGAAGAACCGAACTCCAACGATGATTAATCGGACAGGGCCACTTTGGCGGAATATGAGAGGATACAAGCACGAAGCGCAAGCGAGTGTGTTTGACGTAACTGATTCACTCGCTTGCGCTTCGTGCTTGTACGGCAACCGCAAGTGACGCTGTCCGATTAAGAGTGACTTTCAGAACAGAAGACGAGAAACGAAGAAGACACTCAGCGACAGAGTCCTTTTTCTGAAGCGTCAGCGTGCCAGTTGCGTTCTTTCCGAGGTCTCCCGGCCGGCACTGGAGATACCACGAAACAGACTGACTGACGCTGCAGACACCACTGCTCCAGTTCCCGACGCGATCAGCAAACTGGCGACGAGCGATTGAGGTGCGACGGCTGTCGGCTGCAGTGCCAGTGAAACTGCAGTAACGGCCATCGCCGGCAGCAGCGCGCATACGAAACTGCTCGCGACGATGCGTGGCCCGGATTTGAGCAGCGTCGGCCAGGGCAGACTCTGCAGCATCGCCGTGAGCGTGACAGTCAGGCCCAGCAGCAGGCCAGGGTGCAACCCGCCGAGGCAGTCAATGGCCACTCCGTACACCGCGGCAGTCAGAATGCCGATTCTTCGATCAGGCACAGCGGCCAGCCACGGAATCAGCAGCCAGACGATCGCTCCGCCAGTCAGCAGTTGCCCGGTCATGTCAAGGCGGTCAGCCTCAACCGGCAGCACCAGTTGCACGGCCAGCAATACGTACCCGCAGCAGAGAAGTGCAACCACTCGCGTCATCGCTGTCCCAGCAAGCGTTCCTGATTGACCGAGGGTACGACGACTTGAACCTTGCGGAGTCGGCTCAGGTCGGCCGCCGGCTCGACACGGATCTCCCAGTGCAACGCGCCGGGCTCAAGCGACGCTGCCGTCACGAACCCGAACAGCATCGGCGTTTCCATACCCGGATCAGTCGCCGAGTAGACAGCATCACCGATTTCCACAGACGACTGCGCCCCGACTTCGACGAGCCGGCAGGATCCGTCGTCGGCACCTTCAAAGATTCCCGTTCCTGCGAACTCCAGCCCGCGCGTCCCTTCTCGCGTGATCATGGCCTGCGCCCGGAAGGTTGGAGCGGTCAGGAGTTCCAGCGAACTCGTCCAGCGCCCGGCATCAACAATGCGACCAACGACGCAGCGTCCAGCAAAGACCGGCAATCCTGACGAGAGCGACTGATCGATGCCTGCGTCGATGGCGACGTCTGCCCCGTCCAGAATCCACTGATCGCTCGCCAGGCCGGCGGATGTTCCCTGATCCAGCAGGCGCTGCGATTTCCAGACAGCGACGATATCCGCCCCCAGCACCCGTGCTTCAACAGCTCGTTCGCGAACGATCGGCGAGACCGCTTCCGATGCAAACGGCGAGGGGCCGTTTCTGTGCAGCGAGTCAATTTCCGTCTGCAGCGATCGCGACTGCAACTGAGCACGCCGAGCCGTGAGGTTAGCCGTGGCCAGTTCCGCTCGAAGCAGCTCAATCTCCTGATCCCGCGCAGCCAGCTCACTGGAGAGCAGCGAAGAAATTCGAGTGGACAGCCAGTCGGAGCCAGTCTGAGCAGCCCGTTGCCCCGGAACCATCGCGGATCGCACCAGATCGTGGAGCGACGAGACCGCCGACTCAGGCAGCACAGCCAGCACAACGGCGACCAGCAGACAACCGGCCGCCGCTTTGAATGCCGAACTGTTCGAAGTCGAGTCCATTATGATTCCAGCTTTCGCCCCCGACTGACACGTAGCGAAATTCGCGTAGACTCTCGGCAGCGTCACACCGCCGAAACTCTGCGCGAGTTTCGCTACTGCTCAAAACTCGACCCTTAACTCAGAGAACGCGTTCCGCGAGTCGGGTCATTCGCGAGCCGCCTTACGCAGCCCGTTCGCCGGTATCAAACCTGTCCTGCCACTCCGACAGATGTTCAAGGCAGATCGCGGCACCACGAGCGACCGTGTTAAGTGGTTCGTCAGCGACCCTCACTGGAATGCCGAGCTGCTCGTGAAAGAGCCGATCGATGCCTCTCAGCAAGGCCCCGCCGCCGGTCAACACGATTCCAGTATCAACGATGTCTGCCACGAGTTCCGGTTTGCAGCGTTCGATGACGGTCTTCGCGCAGCCGACGATGGCTTCGAGCGTTGGTTTCAGGCCCTCGCGAACTTCTTCGCTGGTCACGACCGCTTTGCGCGGCACACCGCTGATCGTGTCGAGCCCTCGGACTTCGCTCGTCAGTTCCTGTTCGAGCGGGTAGGCACTGCCGAGCCGCAGTTTGATCTGCTCCGCCGTCTGCGTCCCGATCTTCAGTGAGAAGTGCTGTTTCATGTACTCGACAATCGCCTCGTCAAACTCGTCGCCGGCCACGCGGACCGATTCGCTGACGACGATCTCGCCCAGGCTCAGAATCGCAACATCCGACGTTCCGCCACCGATGTCGCAGACCATGCTCGCGATCGGTTCGGAAATCGGCAGCCCGGCTCCGATGCCTGCCGCCCGAGACTCTTCGATCAGGTAAACGCGTCCGGCTCCGGCGCGTTCGGCACTGTTGAAGACCGCGCGTTTTTCGACCGGTGTAATTCCGCCGGGAACTGCGATAACCACGCGCGGCCGCAGCCCGCGCACGTGACGACTGGCTTTCTCGATAAAGTAGCGAAGCATCGCCTCGCACAGCTCGAAGTCCGTGATGACTCCGTCCTTGAGCGGTCGGACGGCCGTGATGTTTTCCGGCGTGCGACCGAGCATCTGTTTGGCGAGCTTGCCGACAGCCGCTCCGCGACCCATGACTCGCCGCGTGCCTTTCTGCAGCGCAACCACAGACGGCTCGTTCAGGACGATTCCTTCCCCCTGAACGATCACGAGCGTATTTGCCGTGCCGAGATCAATGGCGAGATCCGGGCACAGTCGCTGACGCATCCAGTTGAACATGCGCCGCCAGCCATCCCTGGTGCGAGTCGTATTGTCTGAGAATTCACATCTCCGGCCAGCGCAGCATCCCACCACGCCCCGAAGAACTGTGATTTGTACCGGCGATCGCAAAACGGCAGCAAGACGAGGTCTCGGACACCCGAATTGGAGACGACGGTCAGCATCGTCGCGTGACCTTCCAGGAACTGCCCGCAAACACTCCGTCTGTCCCACCAGAACGATCCGTTCGATAAGACCTCTTGGCGTCAGCAGTCCAACCAGTCAGCTTCGGAGTGTCGACCTCGAGTGGGTTAGCGAGTCAGAGTCCAACGCTCCGGTCGCCCGGACCGACAGGGCGAAGAAGGCTGCTGAAATCACTCCGGAGTTGTCGACCGGGGCGCTTGAGTGTGCGAGGACAGTCACCTGTTGCAGCCGAGTTCAAACAATGGTTTGGACCTGGGTTTATCCTGAAGACTTCAGCCACGACAATGCGTTATTCATGCCGGAACGACCGAGCCTGATGGATTCTCACCGGCAGAGCCAGTGGCTTAACTCTGATTGCAGACTGACAGATCCGTCTGCACGACCCGGTGCAATCATCAGTCAACGTAAGCCGACACCGGACAGACAAAGAGAGAACACGATGAGCGAAGAACGTCCAGGCGAGATGAACCGGCGGGATCTCATGAAAACTGCAGCGGCAGCGACGATCACTGGAGTGGTGGCCTCTGCAGGCCAGACTGTCAATTCCTTCGCCCGGGAAGCGGCGGGCGATCGCCAGGCAGCCGGGACCGCGAGTGATCCAACGCTCATACGGCGTGAGAACCAGCAACAGGGTTCACGCGACTGGCAACTCACGCGAGTCCGGCTCGACAAACGCGACGGACTGCGGTGTCAGTCGATCGAAGGCTACTGCTCGAAGCAGAGCGTTTCGGCGGGCGAGTCGATCGACATCATGGTGTCGACGAATCCCCCGCAGAAATTCAGGATCGAGATCTTCCGCACGGGTTATTATGGAGGCCGTGGTGCTCGGCTGATGACGACGCTGGGGCCGTTCCACGGAATCGCTCAACCGCTGCCGGAAGTCGGCGAAAAACGCATCCGGGAATGTCACTGGCAGCCGACCACGACCCTGACGATTCCGCATGACTGGCCGAGCGGCGTTTATCTGGGGCGGCTCACGACCGAGTCCGACGCTTCCGGCTTCGGCTACTGGCAGAACTACGTGGTCTTCATTGTGCGGGACGATCGCCCCGCCGACATCCTGCTGCAGTGTTCCGACAACACCTGGCAGGCTTACAACCAGTGGCCCGACGGCTATTCGGTCTACACGCACCCGAAAGGGAATCAGGGACCGTGGGCCGATGTCAGTTTCGATCGACCGTATGGAAAGTATCCGCAGATTTTCGAGAACCCGCAGACCATCGGTTCCGGCGAATGGCTGTGTTTTGAGTTCCCTCTGGCCTACTGGCTGGAGCAGCACGGCTATGACGTCACGTACTGCTCGAACAGCGACATGCTGACTCCGGATCGCGGCCTGCGGTGCAAGGCCTTCATCAGCAACGGGCACGACGAGTACTGGGATGCCCGACAGTACAACAGCGTTGTCAAAATGCGTGACGAGGGTGTCAACCTGCTGTTTCTGTCGGGCAATTCCGTGTGCTGGGTCACTCCGTTCCGCGCCAGTTCAGACGGCGATCCGAATCGCATCATCTTTCGCGGCGGGCCGTACGGTGGCGAATACAAATACGCCACGGCACGAGAAAAGGACAACGGCCCGTTTCCGCATCGTGGTCCAGACGAGGGCTACCTGATCGGTTCACGAAATGTGGATCCGGTAAATGGTGGTGGCGACTGGATCTGTGCAAAGCCGGATCACTGGATCTTTGCCGGGACCGGCATGCGGAAAGGCGAAGCGATCCCCGGTCTGATTGGATGGGAGTATCACGGCGACCCGCCAACCGATATCCCCGGTCTGGAAATCGTTGCGGAAGGCACGGCGCTGCAGGGCGGAGTCAATCCGCAGCGCTGGACATCCACGATCTATCCGGGACCGAAGGGCAACTTCGTCTTCAACGCGTCGACCATCTGGTGGTGTCAGGATCTGGCGAGCCCACCTGGCCACTGGCTCCCCTGGTCCCACTGGTCCCGCCCACATGGCCCCGACGACAGAGTGCAGCAGATCACGCACAACCTGTTACGCCGAGCCATTGGAAAGTAGCCCGTCGTCCTGCGGACTCGACTCGGCAATCGAAAATGTAAACGGCGGCCAGAAAACGTGGCTCTGGGTGTGGCGGATAGGCCGGGGTGAATGCGATCTAAGGAACAGAACCTGCGAAATCGCCACAACAGGACTGTGTTGTTGCTGATTTCCATGCGGTTTGCGCGCGGTTCTTGCGTAAATTGACCGAAATACCGTAATGTTTCGCAGGAGGTCACCGTCTTCATGCTCATCGAATTTCGAGTCGAGAATCACCGCTCATTGCGCGATGAGCAGGTACTGACGATGGAAGCTGGACGCGTTGGTGACGCGGAAGACCCGAGACGACGTCACGTCGATGGTTACTCGGAGGCGCTCCTGACGGCAGCGGGCATCTATGGTGCAAACGCGAGTGGCAAGAGCAATGTCCTCTCCGCTCTCACTTTCATGCGGGATGCAGTTCTGGTTTCGCATCGGTTCTGGGGGCCAGATGAGGGGATTCCACGGCGTGCTTTTGCCTGGGGAGAAAGTGCGACGAAGCCTTCGCTCTTCGAAGCGACGTTTCTTGAATCAGGCATCCGGTATCAGTACGGCTTTGTCGTCTCCGACGAGCAGTTTCTCGAAGAGTGGCTCTACGCCTGGCCGAACGGAAAGAAGCAGGTCTGGTTTGAGCGAGACAATGACACGCCAATCAAGTTTGGGGAAAACCTGCGTGGAGAGAATCGAGTCATCGAAGAAGTGACTCGCCCCGACGCGCTTTTCCTCTCGGCAGCATCTCAGCACCGTCATGCACAGTTGCAGGCGGTGGCTGCCTGGTTTCGGTCGATGATGCCTTTAGGGAGCCTCGGAATCGGGCGGTTCGGAATGCCTGGCTACTGGAGACCACAAAGTGAGCATGTGCTGGCCCGACTGCTGGGTGACGACCCGCTCTCGGAAACGCAGCCATCGTTGTTTCCGGACGCAGAAGAAGACACCTTTCGGGATCGGTTCTGCGAATTGATTCGCAAGGCCGATGTCGGAATTGTGGATGTCAAAGTCGTGACGCGTGAAATCGAAGACCGGCCACGCAGGGTGTCTCGGAAGTTCTACTTCCAGCATCAGAATTCCAGCGACTCATGGCTTCCGCTCGAAGATGAATCCCGAGGAACTCAAACCCTGTTTCGTATGGCACTTCCTGTTCTTCGCGTGCTGGAAAGTGGCGGAGTTCTCATTGTCGACGAACTCGAAGGGAGTCTGCATCCAGCGTTAGCGCATCAGATCGTTCGGCAGTTCAACGACCCAGCCATCAATCAGCGAGGTGCACAGATACTGTTCACAACGCATGACACAAATCTCCTTGGCACGATTGTTGGTGAGCCAGCACTGCGTCGCGATCAAGTCTGGCTGACCGAAAAGGATCCGGAAGGTGCGACGGTTCTTTATCCACTGACGGATTACAAGCCGCGAAAGGCAGAGAATCTCGAACGCGGCTACCTTCAAGGACGTTACGGGGCCATTCCGTTTCTCGGCGACTTTTCAATCACTGGAGAGTAGGCCGAGATGTCAGGTAATCGTCGTAACAGAGATCGCAGACAGGCTCGTCGCGCACCGTTCAAAGAGGCAAGACCCCGCATTCTCGTCGTGACCGAGGGGGCAGTGACGGAACCGCAGTATCTCGACGGGCTCAAGAAGGCGTGCAGGAATCCATTGGTCGATGTTGAAGTCGAGGATCGCCACGGGCGAGATCCGCACGCGCTCGTCAAGATCGCCAGAGACAGACTACGACAGGCTGAAAGGCAGGCCCGGCGGGAATCGGATGACAACCTGAAGTACGACGATGTCTGGTGCGTGTTCGACATCGACGACCACCAGACCGTCGCCGACGCGAAGCAGATGGCTCGGGATAATCAGATTGAATTGGCAATCTCCAATCCCGCAATCGAACTCTGGTTACTGCTGCATTTCCGCGCCAGTCCCGGAATGCAGCATCGCGACCAGATTCGCGAGATGCTGAAGCATTTCATCCCAGAATACGACAAACATGTCGATTTCGAGCAGTACAAGATCGGGTACGCCGATGCAGTGACGCGTGCGGAAAGTCTTGATCAGATTGCAGAACGCGATGGCGAGGAGAATCGGAATCCGACTACTGGGATGTATCGTCTCACCAAGCGGATTTGGGGCGAATAACGGGACACCGTTCCAGTTCCTCACGGGACCCCACAGTGAACCTGCTCGAACGGGTGAAGAAGTCGGGGGGGGAGTGGTCGCGAGTGGCACTTGTTGATCAGAAACGATCAAGGGTGGCACAGGATGCCTGTCATCCTGTGTGCGAAGCACAAGAGGCAGTGGAGTTGAAGCAGCTGAGAAACAGGAAAGGCCTCTTGTCGTTGCACGACCCGGTTTGCAAGCAAACAGGCCGCCCGGCTGCTGCATTACTGTCGGCTAAGCTGTGCCACTGGAACTAACGTGCCTGTGGAGTGTTAATTAACCACACGCCTTTTGCCGGCAGTCAGTCGACGTACAGGAACTCGTTCGAGCACAGGAGCATGTGAGCGAAATTCTCGAAGGAATGCTGGCGGGCATCGTCGGCTTTTGTGCCGGATTGCTCGTAGAGCGTCGACAGGTGCTGGATGTGGTCCTGGGCGAGTTCTAGTTCGGCAGCGGACGGGGCTCGTGAGAGGGCGGTCCAGTAGGCGATTGTGATCTTCTGCGGCAGCTTAGCTTTGGGGCCGGCTTCGGTCTGGACCCACTGCGAGAAGTGGGCAGCGCTGGCTGTGACGAATTCGCTGTTGATCATCGTCAGCGATTGCAGCGGCGTGGCCGATGTCGAACGGCGAGTGCAGTTCACGTCGATGACGGGATAGTCGAAGACGCGCATGAACGTGGCCGGATTGGATCGGCGGGCGAGCAGATAAACGCTGCGGCGCTGCTGATTCGGGATCGTCTGCTGGCCGTCGGGCAGAGGCTCCAGCATGACCGGCGGACCGCCGCGTTTGTCGTCGAGCTGTCCGCTGACCGCGATGACCGCGTCCCGCAGCGATTCGGCCTCGGTTGCTCCAAAGTTGTCGGGAGTCGCGACGATGCCACGGCCAAAGTGATGCTGCCAGACGCGGTTCACGATCACCCGGGCCGTCAGCGGGTGATCCGGACTCGGCAGCCATTCCGCGAACGCCAGCCACAGTCCGGCTGTTTCGCCGACGGCGTTCGGCAAGAAGGCGGTGACGCGACCACCGGGCCGTCGAAGGTGAAGCTGCCAATCTGCGGAGGTCGGATTCACACCGGAGCGTTTTCTGCGAACCTCGTTACCTGCGTCGGTTCCATCGTCCGACGCGACGAAATTGGGTCGCAGGAGCTTATCGTGTGCGGGTTTGCTGACGTTGAT
The DNA here is from genome assembly GCA_016124895.1 of bacterium. Taxonomy (GTDB): domain Bacteria; phylum Planctomycetota; class Planctomycetia; order Planctomycetales; family Planctomycetaceae; genus JAPOLP01. The sequence goes on along the minus strand of WGMU01000111.1, from coordinate 54,726 downwards.
CTGGCCGAAGACGCAGATACTCGGACGTTCTGATCTGGTTGCAACTCGTTGATCTCGACAGACGGCGAAATTGCGAGTTGTGCTGGATTGTTGATGCACCCAGGCAAGCGTGACGTGGGATTTGTTCAACGATGGGCTGCCGCAGGCACTGTGGTCGCAGTGAGGACGAAGCGCCAGTGGTGCGGGGAGATTCGAGCCCGTGTTCAGCCGGTGGAGAGTTTCGTCTCGCAACTGCTTTGCAGATTGGCAACAGTCGTTTGCAGATTAGCAACAGTCGCGGCTTCAGCCCGGCTCGCTGGATGATTCTCAGGAATCGAGTCTGCAGACTGGAACGGGTGATTACAGATTGGAGACCAGGTCCTGAAACTCGTTGAAGACCGAATCGAGCAGCGACACGTCCGGGTTGAGAATGTCCCGGCTGTCGGCAGTCATCTGGTCGGCGTTGTCAGTGAAGACGAAGTCGGGTCCCGAGCCGCTGTCGAGTGCGTCTGCACCATCGCCTCCGTGCAGCACGTCGTAGCTGCCTCCCTGTCCGAACAGGTAGTCACCGCCGTTGCCGCCCAGCAGCGTGTCGCGTCCCGCGGCGCCGTACAGGACGTCGTTACCATCACCGCCGTAAAGGCGATCGTTGCCGGCAAAGCCTTTCAGGGTGTCGTTGCCCGCGCCGCCGAAGAGCAGGTCGTCGCCGGCGCCTCCCAGCAGCACGTCGTTCCTGACAGTGCCCAGCAGCGTGTCGTTTCCGTCGCCACCGTCCAGAACCACTGGTGCCGCGAGGAAGGCTCGCGCATCGATCACATCGTCGTGAGCACTTCCGATGATCTGCAGTGAGAAAACCTCGCCGATCGTCTGTCCGATCGCCGGGTCGCTGTACCCGTCTGCGTTGAGAACCAGAGCACCGTCGATCTCGTCGCGGAAGCGGGACGGTCCCGAGCCGCCGTCGAGCAGGTCGATACCGGCACCGCCATCGAGCGAATCGAAGCTGCCGCCCTGGCCGAGCAGGAAGTCGTTGCCTGCACCGCCGAGCAGCGTGTCGCGACCACTGGAACCCCGCAACGTGTCGTCGCCCGCCTGACCGTCAAGCACGTCATGGCCAGCCTCGCCGACGATCAGGTCGTTGCCGGATCCACCGATCAGCGTGTCGTCGCCGGCTCCTCCAGAGATCGACACGCCGAGGCTGATCGTGGAAGCATCAATCACGTCGTCACCAGAACCGCCATCGAGAACGACCTCGCCGGCAAACGACGCGTCGAGTCCGGTCACCGAGAGCTGATCGTTCCCGCCGTTGCCGAAGACCGTCAGACTGTGCAGGCCGTCCGTCGCGAATTGTACTCCGATGAGTCCGCTGGCCAGGATCTCCATCACTCCATCGTTCGCCGGGCCAGTGTCAGACACGCTCAACAGATCAGACAGATCCGGCAGCTCAATCCGCAACGTCGACGCCTGTGTGCCTTCGAGGCGGATCAGCTCGGTGTCGTGATAGCTGACAAAACTGTGAGCAGATCCGGCGATGAACTCGATCACGCCGCTGCCTGCAGTCATGGGCCGGATGATGGTCACATCAGCCAGCAGCCCGGCGTTTCGGATGATGAGTTCGTCATTAAGGCCGGCGCCGCCGTCGTACTGGATTCCGCCAGCGGGAATCGGGCTGCCGCCGCTGAAGTCGATCGTCAGGCTGTCCGGCTGGCTGCTGAGATTGAGGACCAGTCCGCTGATCTTCGAGGCGAACACTTCGAGGTTGGATGACGGCACCGGCCCGACTCCAGGAACGACGCCGAAATCAGCGGGTGGATCGCTGATGCTCAGCCGGTCGCCGTTGAGTGACAGCGTCATCGTATCGGCAATCGACGGATCGATTTCCGAGAACGTCAGCACGCCGTCCGCTGACCGCTGGAAGGGCGATAACGTCCCGGTCACGTTGACGCTGGTAATGGCGATCGAAAACTCGGCGCTCGACGCTGCCGTGCCGTCGGTTGCCCGCACGGTGATGGTCTGCGAGCTGCCGCCTTCAAAGTTCAGCAACGTGGCGTCAGCGACGGTGATGACGCCGGAACCCGCGTCGATCTGGAAACGGCCGCCCGCATCGTTCGTCAGCGAGTACGTGACCGCGCCGCCGTGGATATCCGGAGCAGAGGCCGTGACGCCAACGCTGTCACCATTCGATGCGCCTTCGGACACACTGTCCGCGACCGGATCCGTGTCCACGGGCACCGGCGGAGCGACATTGGTAACGTCAATCATGAAGTCTTGCGACAGCATCGCGGCTCCGTCGCTGACGATAGCGGTGATCGCGTACGAAGTGGCCGACTCAAAATCGATCAGGTTCGCATCCCGCACAGAGACGCCGCCGCTGGTCGGGTCGATCTGAAAGCGTCCGCCCGCGTCGCCGCTTAGCGAATAAGTCAGCGGTCCGCCGTGAACGTCCGCCGCCGCGACAGTAATGCCGACCGGATCGCCGTTCGTCACGGCTTCGGGAATCGAGTTCGTCGCCGCGTCGCTGTCCATCGGCTGCGATGGCGCAACGTTCGACACGCTGATCGTGAAGTTCTGAGTCGACGTGTTCGTTCCGTCGCTCGCCAGCACGGAGATTGTGTGCGCCGCCGCCGTTTCAAAGTTGAGCAGACTTGCGTCGGCAACGGTGACGACGCCGGTTGCCGGATCAATCGCGAAGCGTCCGCCCGCATCGTCTGAAAGCGAGTACGTGACCGTGCCGCCGTGAATATCGGTCGCCGTTACGGTGATCCCGACGAGGTCGCCGCTCGCGGCCCCCTCAGAGATACCGTCAGCAGCCGGGTTGGTGTCCGCTGGTACCGACGGAGCATCGTTCGTCACGTCGATTGTGAATGTCTGCGTAACCGAGTCGTTCCCGTCGCTCGCCAGCACCGTAATGCTGTGCGCCGTCGCTGATTCGTAATCGAGCAGTGAGGCATCGCGAACGGTGACGACGCCGGTTGCCGGATCAATCGCGAAGCGTCCGCCCGCATCGTCTGAAAGCGAGTACGTGACCGTGCCGCCGTGAATATCGGTCGCCGTTACGGTGATACCGACGAGGTCTCCGTTCGACGCCCCTTCCGAGACCGCGTTCAGAGCGGCGTCACTGTCGGTGATCGCCGACGGAGCCTCGTTGCTGATGTCGATGACGAAGTCCTGGGTGACGACGCCCGTGCCGTCGCTCGCCTGCACGGTGATCGTGTGCAATGTCGCGGTCTCATAATCGAGCAATGACGCATTAAGGACGGTGACGGTGCCGCTTGCGGGATCGATCGCGAAACGTCCACCGGCGTCGTCCGTCAGCGAGTACGTGACCGTGCCACCGTGAATATCGGTCGCCGACACGGTGACGCCGATGAAGTCACCGTTTGAGACGCCTTCGGAGACGCTGTTCGCAGCCGGGTCGACATCAACCGGCATGGCTGGTGGTGTATTGGTCACGTCGATTGTGAAGTTGTGCGACGCTGACGCGGTTCCGTCCGAGGCGACGACCGTAATCGTGTGCGACGTCGCCGACTCAAAGTCGATCAGGTTCGCCGTTTTGACCGAGACAACTCCGCTGGCCGGATCGATCCGGAAGCGGCCGTCCGCATCGTCGCTCAGCGAGTACGTCACTGTTCCTCCGTGAATGTCGGACGAGGTGACCGTCAGGCCGACCAGGGTTCCGTCCGTCGCGCTTTCGGAGACCGTATTGGGCGAGCTGTCAGTGTCGGCCGGCATTGACGGAGCGGCATTCATGACCGCGATCGTGAAGCTCTGGCTTGAGGTCGCGAAACCATCGCTTGCCTGCACGGTAATGGTGTGCGACAGCGCCGATTCAAAATCCAGCAGGCCGGCATCTGCGACCGTCACGACGCCCGTGTCGGAATCAATCTGGAATCGACCGCTGGCGTCGTTCGTCAGTGAGTATGCAATCGGAGCGCTGCCGGCGCTGCTGGCCGCCGCCGTGACGCCGACGAGGTCGCCGCTCGTCGCGGCTTCCGAAACCGTGTTCGGCGACGGGTCGCTGTCGACAGGTGCATCTGGAGCCGCGTTGAGAACGTCGATTGTGAAGTTCGCTGACGCGATCGCGGTCCCGTCGCTTGCCAGCACCGTGATGGCGTGCGTCGACGCTGTCTGGAAGTCGAGCAGATTCGAATCGTTGACGGTCACGACGCCCGTGTCAGGGTCGATCTGGAACCGGCCGCTGGCGTCGTCACTCAGCGAGTAATGAACCGTTCCGCCGTGAATGTCGCTCGTCGTCGCCGTGATCCCGACCGGTGTGCCGGCCGCAGCGTGTTCGAGTACCGCGTTCGCCGCGGCGTCGCCATCGGTGGGCTGTCCTGGTGCGACATTCGTAACGGTGATCATGAAGTCCTGAGTGGTCGACGCCGTTCCGTCACTCGCCTGCACGGTGATGCTGTGGGACGTCGCCGTTTCAAAGTCGAGCCGCGATGCGTCCAGGACACTGACGCCGCCGGTTGCCGAGTCGATCACGAATCGTCCGCCGGCGGCGTCCGTGAGCGAGTACGTGATCGTGCCGCCGTGAATGTCGGTTGCCGAGGCCATGATGCCGACGAGGTCGCCGTTCGCCGCATCTTCCGAAATCGAGTTTGCTGCCGCGTCGCTGTCTGAAATCGCGGACGGTGCGGCATTTGCGACTGTGATGGTGAAAGTCGCTGTCGACGAATCCGTGCCGTCGCTCGCCTGCACACTGATCGTGTGGGATGTTGCCGATTCGTAATTCAGCCGCGACGCGTCCAGGACACTGACGCCGCCGGTCGCCGAGTCGATTACAAATCGTCCGCCGGCATCATCCGTCAGCGAGTACGTGATCGTGCCGCCGTGAATGTCGGTTGCCGCGGCCATGATGCCGACAAGGTCGCCGTTCACCGCATCTTCCGAAATCGAGTTTACTGCGGCGTCGCTGTCCGAAATCGCGGACGGTGCGGCATTCGTGACCGTGATGATGAAGTTCGTCGTCGACGAATCCGTGCCGTCGCTCGCCTGCACGAAAATCGTGTGTGACGTTGCTGATTCAAAATCGAGCAGCGACGAGTCGAGGACGGAGACGACGCCGGTCGCTGGATCGATCGCGAAGCGTCCGCCGGCGTCGTCCGTCAGCGAGTACGTGACCGAGCCTCCGTGGATGTCCGGCGCGGCAGCCGTAATGCCGACCAGGTCTCCGTTGACTGCATCCTCGGAGACGTTGTTCGCGGCCAGGTCCGTGTCACTCGGAGACGTGGGCGGTGCGTTGAGGATGTCGATCGTGAAGTCCTGCGAAATGCTCGCCGTGCCATCGGAGACGTCCGCCGTGATCGTGTACGACGTTGCCGATTCAAAGTCGATCAGACCTGCATTGCTGACGGTCACGACGCCGCTGGCTGGATTGATCTGGAACCGACCGCCGGCATCGTTGCTCAGCGAGTACGCCAGCGTGCCACCGCGCACGTCGGACGACGCGACAGTGAGGCCCGTCGGAGTTCCACTGGTCGCGCTTTCAGAAACCGCATTCGGTGCGGGGTCGCTGTCGGTCGGGACTGACGGAGCGACATTCAGAACGGCGATTGTGAAACTCTGCTCGGATGTGCCGATTCCGTCGCTTGCGATAATTGTGATGGTGTAAGCCTTGTGCGATTCGTAATTCAGCAGGCTGGCGTCGGCGATCGTCACAACGCCGGTGACGGGATCAATCTGGAACGGCCGACTGCCCTTGCTGTTCAGCGAGTAGGTAATCGGGTCACCGGGGACATCGGCCGCGAAGGCCGTAATGCCGACCGGATCGCCGTTGACCGCGTCTTCCGGTATGGCATCGTCGGTGCCGTCGGCATCGACCGGAACGGCGGGCGGAACGTTGCTGACGACCAGCGCGAACGTCGTCATCGAAGACGCGTTGTCGCTGTCGGTCGCCGAGATCGTGACTGTTGTCGAATCTTCCGGTCCGTCAAGTCCCGACAGGCTCCAGTCCCAGGTGCCGTCGTCATTCCGGACAATCGTGCCGATCGAGGCAGACAGTGTCACCGGGTCGTTGTCGGCGTCGAAATAGTTGCCGGACTGGTAGGCCGTTTCGCCTTCGTCCACTGAGACCTGGTCGTTCACCGGGTTCAGATTCGGCGCAGTGTTTTCCGTGACGCCGATCAGGAAATTCGTGGACGACACTGCCGCGCCGTCGCTCAGTTGAACAGTCAACGCGACGATGCCCGAGAAGCCGGCCTGCGGGTGGAACTCCAGTGTGTCGAACCAGTCGTCAATTTCAGCGGCGGTTCCAGTCCGCGTGAGCTGCGTGGCGGTCGCGGCTCCTTGCTGGAGCGTTCCGGAGGTGACTGCCGCCGTAGCCGTCAGCGTGGCCGAGTCAACATCGGCTACGGAGAGATCACCGATCAGCAGTGACTGCGTGTTCTTCAGGCTGGGATTCGTCTCCGGCACAAAGATTGTCGGGGAGTCATTGACCGCTGCCACGTTGATCGCCACCAACTGGTTCTGGAACGTGTTGACGCCGTCGGTGACGTCGAACTCGAAACTGGCCGGGCCAAAGTAATTCTGCGGAAACACAAGATGAACCGTGTGGCCGTCGCCTTGCAGCGTCGCAGTCACGCTGGTCTGGCTGCCGACCGTGAAGATCAGGTTGCTCAGTGGCGAATCGATGTCGCTGGCAAAGCTGTGCAGGTCGAGATCGAGTGCCGTGTCTTCAATCGCCGCGACCGGTGACAGAGACACGCTCAGCGGATCGTCCACCGGAGAGACGTTGACGTTGATGGTCCCGCGTGAGTACGCGATCGAGTTGTCCGGCAGCAGGGTCGAATCGAAATCGAGCGAGTTGTAGACGTCAAATGGCCGCAGCGACGTGGCAACGGGCTCGGTCAGCACGGAGTACTCGAACGAGGCCGCACCATTGAAATTGGCGTTCGGGTGGAACCGTGCCGTGAAGCCGTCGGGCAGCAGTTCAACAGTTCCGCCAACGGCGTTGAGTACGGCAGTGATCGGGCCGAGCGGCTCGTCGCTCGCGTTGACTGCAAACGGACGCAGGTCAATGTCGATTGCCGTGTCTTCGTCCGTCGTGACTGAGCCGGGGTCCATCGTCGGCACACTCCAGCCATTGATCTGTGCGTTGTCGAGCACCAGAGAATTCGACGGATTGGACAGGTCCGGAACGCCGCTGTCCGTGACGAAGCGGATATAGGTCGTCGGAAAGCCGACGAACCCGCCGTAGGTGACGCTTCCATTCGTGGTGTAATTCACGACGGTGCGGAAGTCTGTATCGCGGACGGTCAAGGCTCCGGGAGTCATCAGCACGAAGAGACCATTCGCCGTGATGGGCGAATTCACATCGCCGTTTGGCACGAAGACATCCTGCGCGTCGATGTGAATCCGATCGAGCAGCACGGACGCATCCGTGGCACGCAGTTGAGTGTTCGGATGGTTGATCTCGACGTTGATCAGACTGATCGAGGAATCGGCCACGCCGGAACCATTCACGAAAATCCCGGAAACGAGATCCAGCGAACTGTTGCTGATGGTTAGATTGCCCGTCGAAGTCACATACGTAAAGCCGTTGAACTGGCCGCCGTGATTCGTCAGTGAGACGTTGTCGAGAATCAGATTCTCATGGTTGATGAACGACGTCGGCAGCGTGATGCCGCTGATGTGGATGGTGACCTGCGAGTCGGCCTGGCCATCGTCGAAGACAAACGCCGTCCCGAACTGGTAGTTCCCCGGAGCTGTTTCGATCGACTCCGACTGAGTTGTAGTCAGGACGACGCTGCGATCGTTGCGGCCTTCGATGTTGACCGATTCGGTGATGGCGATCTGCGGGAAGAAATCCGCGATCGAGGGATCCACGTCCTGCCGGACATTCGAGAAGTCGGCCAGCGTGATCGGGATCGTGGTCAAATCGGGCGCGAAGCGGATCGTGTCGACTCCGGGGTTCAGATTCGCCAGTTTGATCGCTTCCCGGAAGCTGAGGTCGTTCGCGCTGTAATCGCCGTTGTCCGACTGGTTGTCGACGGTGACCGTGAAGATCGCTGGCTGAGCCTCGTACGACCCGATGTCGATCACCGCGCCGTTGACGCGGGCGAAGCCGGTGCCGCGAATGTCGTTTTGCAGATTCAGCGGATTCGACCCCGCATCAATTGCCGGGCTGTCGGGACGCAGCGCGGGAACGACGTAGTCGCCGCCGAGATAAACGACACCGATAAAGCGCGGGTCGATGGTGCCGTCGCCGGAAGCAGATCCGATCTCATTACCGTTTTCGTCGGTCTGGATGACGACCAGCCCGACCGTCTGGCCGTCAGTGAACGCGGCCATGTCCGCGACTGTGACCGACCAGTTTCCGTCGATGTCGGCCGTCGTGGTCAGCACGAGCGTATTATCGGTCACGGGATCCTGATCCGGATCGATGTAGACACGCACCTGCCCGTCTGGACGGCCGGTTCCGTAAACGGTCGGCGTGGTGTCGGAGGTCGCTCCGCCGGTCGAGGGCACTCGATGATCGACGTCCAGTGCCGACCCCGAAGTGACATTCAGATCGACTGTAAACGTGGAAGTAACCGATGAGGTGGCGTTGCCTGCCGGATCGGTGGACGTCGCCGTCACGGAGGCGGTCGCTCCGTCTGCCAGTGCAGAAGGATGCGCAATGCTGAATCCGCCCGTGGCCGACGCGGTGGTTGTCAACGTGACGCTGTTGTCGGTCATCGGATCGTTGTCGGGATCGACGACGAGCGTGATCTGCGAGAACGGCTCGGCACTGCCGGCCAGCGTCGGCGTGGCCGAAGTCACCGTCGCGGCGACGTACAGCACGGGAACGATTGGAGCCGTCAGATCGACAGTGAAGCTCCCCTCTGTGGCAGGACTCTCATTTGTCGCGGCGTCAATCACGACGATCGAGTAACCCGCCGGTGTGCCGTTCCGCAATCCGGCGCTGGCAGGCACATCGACCAACCAGCTTCCGTCGGCGAGAGCGGTTGTGGTGAACAGGACGCTGTTGGCCGTCGACGGTTTGTCGTCCGGATCCAGAGTGACCAGCACCGTACTGAGTGCTTCCGCCATTCCGGTCAACGTCGGCGTTGTCGAGTTGAGCCAGGCGGGAATCGCAGTAACCGGTGCATTGGATGCCGTGAGGTCGGCGGTGATGGTGTAGTTGGCCGGGTCACCGAAGTGGGCTTGCAAAGTAACAGCGATGATCTGTCCGTCCGACAGCGCATGATCCGCGGGGATTGTCAGCGAGTAGTAGCCATTGTTTGAAGTCGCGATATCACCGCTGAGATCGACGCTGTTGTCTGTCGAAGGATCGTTGTCGAAATCCACGACGACGGACTGCGGCCAATTGCTTTGAGCAACGAACCGGATTGTTGGTGTCGCGCTGTTGACGAGCGTCGGCGAGAAAAGCACAGGTGGGTTGGATGTCGTGTCGTCGTAAAGGCTGTATGTCGACGTGCTGGACGTTCTGCTGTTTCCGGCCGCGTCAGTGACGACGACCGTCGCCGCGAACGTGTCGCCAACCGTTAAAGCGTGCTCGGCCGGAACGTCGAGATACCAGTAGCTGAAGGCATCGCCTGTGGTCGTAAGAGCAAAACTGTTGCTGGTTGATGCATCGTTGTCCGGGTCAATCGTGAGAGTCACCAGCGAACCGGGATCGGCCCGCCCCTGCAAGTGCGGCTGTGTCAGGGTGCCGACGCCGCCACTGGTACTGACGGATTCAATGCTCGCGGAAAATGGTGCCTGCGAATCCGTCTTGTACGAACCGGTCGCGGCGTCGCTGATATTCCCCGCGGCATCAGTGGCCGTCAGCCTGAGGTTGATGCTGGTTCCGCTGGCCTCGGTGGAGCCGTCAACCGTGGGGCCGGCAAAGTGGAAGCGGCCGTTGGCGTCGGCAGTCACCGTGGCAACGTCAAAGAAGAAGCCGTTCACATCGCGGACGACGGTGATCGTGCTGCCGGGTTCGGCAATCCCGTCGAACTCGGGCGAGTGACTGTCGGCGTACACCGGGAACGAAATGACGGGTGCGGCCGGAGCGGTCGTGTCGATCTCGACGCCACCAGTCGATTCGGTGCTGACGTTCTGCGCCGCGTCGGTGGCCGTGACGGTAAATGACGCCTGCTGACCGCTGAGCAGTGCGTGTTCGGCCGGGATGTCGATGCTCCAGTCGCCGGAACTGTCAGCCGTTGTGGTCAGTGTGAAGCTGTTGAACGTCGAGGCGTCGTCGTCGGGATTGACGACGATTGTGAGCGTGCTGCCGGCTTCGGCCGTGCCGCTGATCGCTGGTGTGGAATCGTTGATCAGACCGGACGGCGCGTTGATCACCGGCGCGTCCGGGGCGGTCGTGTCGATCGTGATCGTGCCCGCGGACGAGGTCGCGGTCAGTCCGGCCGGGTCGCCGTTTTCGATGAGACTGTTGATGACCGTCGAACCGGCTCCGACGTACGGCACGATGCTGCTGATGACGGTCGCCGCGCCATCGATGCCTCCCGTGGCGGGAGAGATTTCGATGGGATCGCCGAAATTCATCTGAGCGATGCCGAGCAGCGTCGAGTTGCGAACTGTTACGTAGCTGCCGGGCTCGGCGATGATGCTCGGGTTCGGGCTCCATTGGGACGGGAAGAAGGCGGGCAGCGCATCGGGAGCCTGGATCGTGCTGGAGTCGATGAACGCGTTGCCGGGACCGGACACGTCGAGGTATGTCCGATTCAGGTACGAGTTCGTGAGCTGGAACGTGGCGCCGGCTTCGGGGCGGACGTTGAGCCGGGATGCGCCGAACTGGGACGTCTGGTCGAAGATGACTCCGGACAGCGTTGTGTTCTCTCTGAATTCCTGAGCGACGAACTGGTCGATCACGCGCAGGCCGGAGATCGAGAAGTTGATCTGATGGCCGGGGTTGCCGTCGTCGACCACGAATTTCGGATACCGCAGCGACAGTAGATTGGCGCCGGGGCCAACGATGCTCAGATCGTCGATCACGTAGGTCGTCGAGTCCTGGAACAGATACAGCAGATTGCTCGCTTCGCTCATCGTGCCGCCGAACAGCGCCGGTGAGAACACGATCGTGTCAGGACCCAGCGAGGCATTCGACCGGCGGATGGCTTCGACCAGGCTGAGGTTGCCGTCGCTCATATCGCCGTTGGGCCGGTTCTCCAGAGTCGAGACCACAAACGTGTACGAGCCGGCGGCCTGTCGTTCGAACGCGCCGACGTCCGGACGTCCCGCCGCGCGATCGAACCCGCCGCCGCGCTGATCGAACTGCGGCAGCAGGCTGGCGTCGGCTCCCTGATCGACGACGGGGCTGTCGGCAGCCAGCGGATGGACGGGAACCAGTCCGCCCAGCGTCAACGTCAGCGGCAGCAGGCCGGCGTTGTTACCGACCCAGTTGCCGGATTCGGTGAGCTGGTAATGCTCGGTCATCGGGTTCGCACTGGTGACCGTGTAAGCCGACGCTCCGCCGGCCAGCACGTTATCGGCGACCAGGTTGTTGACGCTCAGGATCGTGCGGTCGCCGTCGCCAGTGGCCGTCAGTGAGAGCGACCCGGCTCCGGCCGCGACGCTGGAATTGTTGTAGGCGATCGTGTTCGCGATCACGTTCGTCGCCGTACCAGGTGATGCGTGGATCGCCAGTGCGGAACCGCCCGTGGCATCGGCCGTGGTCAGCGCATTCGCCGAGAACGTGTTCTGAACGACGTTGGCCACTCCGCCCTGCACGACGCCGAAGACGGTGCCGTCGGAACCAGTCTGGTTGCTCACAAAGGTGTTGCCGCTGATGGTCGTTCGAGCGGCGCTGCCGTCGGACACAAAGGCGATGGCGCTGCCGGCACCCGCGGCCACGTTCTCGCGGAGCAGACTCGACGACACCGTCAGCGTGCCGGAGTAGTTCTGCAGCTCCATCGACGCTCCCTGGCCGACGAGTGACGTGTTGCGTTCGCTGTAGATCTCTTTGAGCGTGGTGATGCCTCCGGTTTGCGTCAGGAACAGTCCGGCACCGGTGTTGGCTCTGTTCTGGTCAAACGCCAGGTTGCGAGTGCTCACGGTGCCGCCATCGTTGACCACATAAAGTCCGCCGCCGACATCTGCGACATTCGCTGCCTCACGACCGGAGAGAATTGTCGTCGCAGACGGCTGCGTGTTGTGAATCCAGAGACCGGCGCCCTGCTGAGCCGTGCCCTCGTAGCCACTCACATTGAGGTCGGCAAAGCCACTGTTCACGAGGGCCAGCGTCCCCCCGACATTCCCGGCGGTTGCTCGAATGGCGTAAGCCGCCATTGAGATATGCCCGGAAGACTGGTTGTCGATGTAGAAGGCTCCGCCGTCGTTTCCGGCCGAGGTTCCGTCGAGCTGGAAATTGCTGTTGATCGAGACGGATCCCGCGTTGGAGATGGCGATCAGGCCACCGTTGTGGTCCGCGTGGTTGGTGCCGAAGTACGGATCCGAACGCAGAGTGCCAATCGAGACGTGCGCGTTACTGGGAACATTCAGAAATGCACCGCCGCCGTCACCGGTCGCCACGTTGTCCGCGAACCGGATGTCGTTCAGCGTGAGGTTTTCGGTGGAGTACAACGCTCCGCCGTCGGTGGCCCGGCCGCCCTTGAGGACGAGGTTTTCGAGCTTCACATCCACGGTTGTCGCCAGGTTCCCGTCATCGATGTTGAAGATGCGGTCGCTGCCGCTGCCGACGATCTCGACGGTACTGGCGATGGGCCCCGTGATTGACAGCGAGCTGGTCACATTCAGAGCGCTGTTGAGCTGGATCGAAGCGACGTTGAGCTGAATGACAAAATTGCCTGGCTGACTGTTCGCCAGATTGACCGCTTCGCGCAGCGTCGTCTGATTGTTCGTCGGATCGCCGTCGTCCGTATCACCGGTCTGATTGACGAAGATGAACGGAGTGCTGACGAAAGTGCCGGTCGTCCAGGCGGAGCGTCGCCCGGACGCGTCCACAGCCTGCACGGCGAAGTCGTAGATGTCGCCGAGAACGATGCCGGTCAGATCGAACTTCGTTCCGGAGATCGCTCCCCGGCCGGACGGCGTGGAGATCTCGAACGTGTCGGAGCCATGAGTGACCCTCAGGTTGTAGGTGTAGGGCGACGTGGTCGTGCCGGTTCCCGGCGGGCTGGACCAACTGATCGTCGCGAACGATGCCTGCGTGGTCGCTCCGGCACCGGTCGGTGCCGGCGGCAGGACGTCGAGCATCGGCTGCTGGTTCTCGTAGATTCTGTAGACCGGCTGGCCGTCTTTCACGCCGGTATAGAGCACATCGACGCCGTGACCGTTGACCAGATTCGCTGCCGACCAACCTGTCAGCGAAGCGCTCTGAACGAGATTGTCGGTATCGGTGTAGACAAACAGAGGCGAACTGGAATCTCCGGGAGTTCCAACATTGATGCCATAGAAGTTGCCGTCGCCCAGATAGATGCCGTTAAACGTCAGGGAGTAGTGGAACAGGACGTCGAGGTCACCGTCGTCGTCGTGGTCATTCCACAGGACGCTGGTGATCGCGTCCTCCTGCGAGTAGCGCACACTGAATCCGTCACCCGTATTTTCGTAAATCGACAGAGTGCGTTCTCCGTTGACCGGTGCACCCAGAACGAGCACGTCGAGATCACCGTCGCCGTCGCTGTCGCCGAACTGCAGCGGTCCGTCGATCGTGGCCGGGAAATAGAGGCCAACGTCTGTGAAAGTGAAGTCGCCGTCGTTTCGCAGGATGCGTGAGGCCACGCCGTTACCGCCGATCAGCAGGTCGATGTCACCGTCGCGGTCATAATCGCCAACGTCGATCTTCGAGTAGCTGCCGCCAATCGCCAGCAGGCTGCTGGAATTGCCGTTCTCAGTCATCGGGTGGATGGCGATGCCGCGGTCGCCCGTATCGATGATGTCCGGATAGCCGTTGCCGTCGAGGTCCGCGACAGCCACGCCGCCGGTCGGAGTCCCCGAGAAGTTCGACAGGTTCAGCAGCATCTCAGCACCGCTGAAGACGCCACCGAAGTTCAGCAGAACGCGGACGGAGCCACCCTGCTGGAGGACCAGATCGAAGTCGCCGTCCTGATCCACGTCGCCCAGTGCGAAGCCCCTGATCAACTGGCCGTTGCTGATAGTCTGAGCGATCACGAACGTGTCGGTGTTCGCCAGATCGTTCGTCAGCACCGTCAGCGTGGAACCGGAGCCGGTGATCAGATCGAGGGCTCCGTCGCCGTTGAGGTCCACCCACTGCTGCTGCTCGCCAGGAGTAAAGTTCGTCGGCAGCGACGCGGCTTCCTGGTAGTGCAGGAAGTCGAGGATCGCGTTTGGCTTCACATCGACGCTTGAGTGTTCCAGATCGGTGATCTCGTAAGGCCCGTCCACCTGGTACGTCGCGGTGCTGACGTTCCCGTTCGACTGGCCGAAGACGTTGGTATTGGTCGTGGGCGCGTCGCTGGTGCTGCCAAAGAACCCGATGTCGTAAACCTGGTAGACGTTTCTGGTGAATGCTCCGACCGGGAACGAGCCGGTTCCCGGCAGCGTCTTGACGACCTGAACCGTACCCAGGTTGCCGAAGGAAAGTTCCTCCCTGGCCGGATTGAATTCCACGTTCAACTTCCGGGCCGAGACCTGATCAAGGTACGCCGTGAAGGAACTGCGCGTCGAACGTCGCAGTCCCGTGATCGAAGCCGTGATCACACCGCCGGCGTCGAGAACCAGGTGGGGGCTGCCCGGATCGACGAGCCCCAGGAAAAATCCGCCGTCATCGATCTGCGTCAGCTCGATCTTCCACAGGTGCGAGACCGGCTTGCCGCCGGGAAACTCGGTGATCACCGATCCGATATCTCCGCTGGAATGCAGTTCCAGATTGTGTGAGCGGAAGGTTCCCGAAAAGCCATTGATGTTCGCCGCGGTGATCGACGTCGAACCGAGCGGATTATTGATCGCGACGTCTCCGTTGAAGATGACGCCACCGCCCGATTCGATGTGGATCGTCGTGGGATCGAACACGCGCTCGACTCGGAAGATCCCTCCCAGGACCGGGGAGAAGGCGTTGACGTCCAGTGTGATCGTCGGAGCGGTGGCCTGCGATGAGTTCACAACGTCGATCGGTGCGAAGAAGAGAGGCTGCCCGCCCCGATTGATGACCTCGACGGACCGCACGGAATCGTGGAACGAAATGAGCGGTGTCGGGAGCAGGCTGAACCCGGTCGTCGCCAGGACGGAACCCGGAGCGGTCTGGCCATCGAACGAACTGACCGGAATCGAGTGGAAGCGAACCGAACCCTTGTCTTCCGGATTCCAGCCGAGGCCGCTGATGCCGGAGACGATGCCACTGTTTCCGTTCACAGTGACGCCTTCGTTCAACTCGACGCGGCCCTGCTCATCCAGGACCAGTTTGCGGTCGGGGGTCAGGGCGGTGATCTCGACATTCCCCAGCCAGTTGATGACCTGCTGTGGGTTGTAGTCGCCGCGCACTCGCGACGAGCCAAAGTCAATCCCGCCGCTGCGGTCGGCCTGACGGTCGTAATAGTTGACGTAGTAGGTCGCCTCGACATTCAGGTTGTGGGCGATGATCTGCGAACCCGTCTGCGTCGTGACCTGCGACAGGCTGTCCAGATCGACGATGGACGTCGAATCGGAATCGCCACCCGCCGACGCGCCGACGGCATTCGAGTGCGAAGTCGCCTGTGTCTGTGCGTGGTCGGCGACAAGATTCAGATCACCTGCCGCTTCGATGACCGCTCCGCTGTGAATGGTGACCAGTGCCTGGTCGTTGAGATCGACGTTCGCGACCGTGTCGGAATTCGTGCCGAGCCCTTTGCCTTTGGATTTCGTCTCCATGTGAGCGGTCAGGCTGGTGACGCGTCCGCGCAGAGTGACTGAGTCGCCTTTCAGATGCGCGTTGTCGAAGACTTCAGTCCGGACGTTGCCAGTGATCTGCACACCCTTGTTCTGGGGCGAGTCCGGCTGGCCATCGGAGTTGCTCGAATAGGCCCCCGCCCCGAGACCGCCGGACTCGGCGTGGGATTCGCCATACGCAATCAGAGCGTTGGTGGCATCGACGAACAGCGACCCGCCGGCGACCAGGCTCGACGACGAACCGATCAGATTGGCACTGTCGTAGTCAATCCGCAGCGTCGTATTGGCGAAGACACTCGAGACGAACCCGCCGATATCCGCTGATGACTTGCCGTAATCGTCAACCAGCGTGCTGGCGACCATCGAAATCGAGTCGTGGGCGGTCAGCGTGACGCCAGTATCGAGCGTGTTGTGCGCGGTGTTGTTGTCCGTCAGCGTGGCATCGACTCCGCCGGCGGAGATGAAGCCGCCACCCGCTCCGACCGTCAGCACTTCTCCGGCTGTGACGCCGCTGGCCGTCATCAGGATCTGGTTTGCCGTGAGTTTCGAGCTGGCTCCCAGGTGGTTCTGCGCGACGGATGTCACGGTGACTGTCGAGTCGGCATCCTGAATCGTAACGAAGCCACCGGAACTGCTGGCGCTGGCGGCGGTGGTGAAGCCGTCGCCCGATTCAGCTCGTGTCCTGTCTGATGAATTGCGGTTCAGGAATGCGCTGGCTCCGAGGTTGATTGTCCCACCGGCGTCAATCATCGCGGTCGACCCGACGTTCGTAGTGACAGAGGGCGTCGATTCCGCCGTCGCCGAGAGCGAACTGATCGTCACAACGCCGCCGGACGAGCCGCGCGACGATGAGTCGGCTTCCGAAATGGACTGGCTGCTGATTGACACGTCGCCGCTGGCCAGAATCGTGCGGCCAGCACCCACGTTGGCCTGAGTTGTCGGATGTGCCACGGCATGTGTCGATCCGGACGAAACGTTAATGAGGCCTCCGTTGTTGCTGTGGAAGAGTGTCTCCGCACGATCGTTTGACATCGCCTGCACGTTGACGGCGGCCGCGCGCGTGTTCGCCGTCGTGCCGATGATATCACCCAGCACTTCAGCCTTCGTTTGCGGAGCGGCCGTTGCGGTCGGATGGCTGACGTTGACGTTGATCAGCAGTCCGACACCCACGGACTGCAGTCGCGTGTGAGCCTCGCTGGATTCCGTGGCCGAGAGGTTGACGGTTCCACCGTTGGCCCGAATTGTCGAACCGTTCTCAAGAGCGGCCCGCGTGCCGGGCGTGACGTTCGTGTTGAGGCCGATCGCTCCGATGCTGATCAGCGACGCGGTCACGCTTTGCGCCGTCGCCGTTGCGTTTGACATCGAATTCGCGCTGAACGTCACGACGGTCGAGCCGATTTCCAGTTGCGAGCCGTTGGCCAGAACCGAGTCCGTCGCGCGGGTGATGTTCGTGTCTGCGGACGCGGCCGTGATTGCGAACGTACCGACGCCAGCGATTTGCGTTTTCGGCGTCGCCGTGTTCGTGCTTCCGGAAACAACGTTCAACGTCGCGGCGTTCACGCTGCTGCTGCCCTCGACGTAGCTGACCGTGCGACCGCCGATCGTGGCGTCGGCATTCAGGGCGGAGATCGAAACGGCTCCGCCCGAGAAGGCGAGTGCCTGCGGATCGATTGAGTTCGTGGCGTTCGACTCGATCCGGATGTCGTCGCCGACAGCCGTCAGTTGAGCATTCCGGGCGAAGGCGCCGGTGATATTGTTGATCGTCGAAGACGCCCGGCCGCCAGCTGCGGCGACGCCGATCAGCAGCGAGGCTGCGCCGACGGTGTTGCTCGTCGTGACGCTCGGGTGAGACGTCGCCTTGACGCTGATATCGCCGCTGTTTTCGGCGGCCACGCTGCTCTCCGTCACGTAAGCCGTCACGGAACCGCCAACGGTGTTGTCCGCGAGAGTCACTCCCAGCGCCAGACTGGCGATGCCCACGGACACGGAAACCGCCTGAATCGTCGCGTCGATGCTCGATCGCTCTTCGGTCGTCAGCGAGATGTTGCCCGCCGACGTCACGTCGCTGCTGACGATGCCCGTCGACACGGCGCTGGTGACGGTGTTGCTGGCATCCGTGGTCGCGTTACTGACCGCGCCGCCAATCGTGATACCGAGCGCTCCCGCCGCGGAGAACGTGTTCGCGCGAATGATCTCGTGCTCGGTTGCCGACAGCCAGATGTCTCCACTGGTTGTCCGCAGCGCGTCCACGTGGGCAATGGTCGCGCTGACGTGGTTGTCGATCACGTTGTCAGCGACAGAAACGCCAAGACTGACGGACGCGCCGACCAGCGCGAGATTCGCCGCGACGGCCACGCTGCCCGTTTCAGCATTGATTGTTGATGTATCGTCGGCGCTGATCGCGAGGCCGCTGACGGAGATGCCCGTCGAGTCGCCATCGATGTAAGCCTGCGTGTCGTAGGCAATCCGGTTGTCGCTGCCCGCTCCTGCACCAGCCACGGCCACACTGGTACTGATGATGTAAGTCGTCACGGCGATCGCGGCGGCACCGGCTCCCACTTCCGAGTTGATGCTGGCGTTGGACCACGCAGCGACGTTGAGACTTCCGGTCGTCTGGATGCTCGAATTCGCGACGAAGGCCTGCACCGGCGTGCCCACGCGATCGCCCGTCGCCGTGAAGCCGATCAGGTTTCGCGCGACCGCTGAGCCAACTGAGATGCCGACCGCGACGACTTTCCCCAGGCTGAACGACACGGACGTCATGACCACGGTGGCGTCGAGGTCGCTGTCGTTCGTCGCCGACACCGAGACGTTACCGCCGGCGGTTACGTCGCTGTTGACGATCGACGCCTTCGTTTGCGAGAGGTCTTCGTTGACCGAGACCGCTCCGCCGCCGCTGACGCCGACACCCACGCCGTTGTTTCCAAACGCCGGCGCGATGGAAATGGCCAGCGACAGGCTGTCGATCGTGTCGTGCGAGTGCGCACCGATATCGATTTTGCCGCTCGTTGTGGACAGCGAATCGGCATCGACGATCGTCGCGGTGACGGAGTTGGCGATCTCGTTCGAGGCAATCGCCAGTCCAAACGCAACCGACACCGAGGTCACCTGCCCGAAGGCGGCACTCACGACGCCGGCCGCTGTGTCCGCGTGAATGCGGGATTCGTCGCGGGCGGACATAATCACGCTGCCGGCCACCATGTCCGTGCCCGTGGCTCCGTCGATCTGCGCCGTGACGTCGTCTTTAATCCGGTTGACGGCAAACGCCCCGCCGACTCCCACGTCAACGGCCACCTGGGCACGTGAGATCGCGATCGCGACGGCAACGACGGTCGAGTCGATGTCGGCGTGACTTTGAGCATCAACTGTCAGCGTGCCCGGCGTGTGAAGCTCCGAGTCACGAACGAGCGCCGCAACACCGCTGGGAACTTCTGCGATGTTGACCTGCTGCCAGACGCGCGTGTCGGCATAGTCGGCGTGAGTCAGGTTGATGCCGTTACTATCCGTGACGTTCTGGCCGAGGTAGCGGAAGACGTCGCCTTTGAGCGGCCCGTCTTCGACTTTGACCGTCGTACCGAACGTCAGCGAAGTCGGACGCTGCTCGGACGTAACATTCGCCGGCACGTTGTCGAGCTTGTCGTAGCCGATGAAATTGCGGGCAGCGCCGACGCCAATCGCGATCCCGACTCCGGCTCCCTGGCCGCTGACGCCGGCTCCGGCCACGGACGTGATCACCGAGTGAACCGACGCGGTCGAGCTGGCCGCGACTTCGATCGACGGTGCCGCGTCAATCGTGCTGTCGTCAATCGTCGCGGTCGTTGTGGTGAGGATGGTGTTTTCCGCACCGGCACCACCGCCGCTGACGCCGACGCTGCCTCCCTGTCCGACAGCGATCGACAGCGTCGCGGCGACGGCCACGGCGTCGATGTCAGCGCGATCCATCGCGTGAATCGAAATCGGAGCCGCCACACTGGCGACGTGCGAGTTTTCGATTCCGGCCTTGAGCGTGTTCGAGATCCGGTTCACTGCGACCGCTGCACCGATCGGCACCGCGACCGAAGCCTGACCGGATGAGATCGCCAGTGCCGCTCCGACAGCCACCGCCGTGATATGGGAATCGTCGCTGGCAGTGATCGTCAGCCCGTCCGCCGACGAGGTGATCTGGCTATTGCCTCGCACCGTGGCTTCGATCGTGTTGTGAATCCGATTGCCCGAGCCCGCTCCACCTGCCGCGATCCCGACGCCGACGTTCTGGCCAACGCCGACGGCCAGTGCTCCGCCGACGGTAATCGTGGTGATGGTCGCGTCAGATGAGGCCAGAAGGCCGACGCCATGCACAGCGTTGACGGTGCTGCCATCAACGATGGCTCGCACCGAGTTCCCGATCACCACGTCAGCCGCCGAGACGCCGATCGAGCCGGCGACGCCGATATTGCCGCCACCGCCGCCACCACCAGCGATCGCTCCGGCGACGGTGACGATATTCGAATGATCCAGCGCGCTGACCGTTAGAGTTCCAGGCAGCGTGACGGTGCTGCTCACCACGGAAGCCTCAACCGTGCCATTGATCTCATTGCCGGCTCCCGATCCGGCTCCAGCAATCTGAATCGCCAGTTTGGATGAACCGGAGCCGCCGCCAGCAAATCCAAGCGCCACGCTGTGGATGTCCTGATCCTGCGAAGCGGTCAGCGCGACGTCTTCCGCCGATGTGACAACCGCACCGTCAGCGATCGTGGCTCGAACCGTCGAGTCGATCGTGTTGATGGCAAAGGAAGCTCCCACCTGCGCGGAGATGGCAGCGGCATTCCCGGCGGAACTCCCCGATCCCGCCGCGGCTCCCGCGACGGCCACCACATTGGCGTCATCGGTCGCATTGATGATCAGATCGCCGGACGTCGTCGTGATCTGGCCGCCTCGGACTTCGGCAATGGCGGAGTCCGTGACCAGATTGATGACGCCCGCTCCAGCCCCGGCGATCGCCGCAGCAGTCTGATTGCTCACAGCACCTCCACCCGCAAACGCGATGGCCACTCCGGAGACCACGGGAGACGACGTCGCATCAAGTACGAGCGTGGGGCTGGCCAGCGTGGTGTCGGTGACCAGGGCACTCACCGCGCTGTCCACGTTGTTCACAATCATCGACGCCCCCAGCGCGACAACGGTGGCTCCTTTGGCACCACTGGTGGCCGCTGCGGAAGCGCCGCCAGCAAAGGCAAAGATTGTGCCGTCGTTCTCTGCGAAAACTTCGGTGGCTGCGCTGGCTGTCACCACTGAAGCGTGGATCCCGGCATGGACCACATGGTCGATTTCGTTCAGCGAGGCCGAGCCGGCACCTGACACGCTCACGGAACTGCCAGTTCCGGTCGAAGCCGCGACTGCAACGCCCAGCGACACAGCCGACACGCTGGACTGATTCGCAGCCGTCACCAGCAGTGGAGCACTGGTTGCGACCTGCGAGTCATCGACGAATGCAGAGATCTCACCAGCGACCCGATTTCGGGCAATGCCCACACCAATGGCCACGGCATTTGTCGCACCGCCTGGATTCGCCGAGCCCGCGTAGGCCACGGCGCCTCCAAACGCAGTTGCATTGATCAATCGCGTCCTGTCCTTCGCTGAGAGTTCAACACCGCCGGACAACTGGCTTGAAAGGTCACTCTCATCGCGAACGAATGCCTGAATGGAGCTGTAAATGACATTCGACGAGTAACCACCCGCAGCCGCCAGGGAAACAGCGGCCCCGCTGGGCAGCAGGGCCGCGCCTCCGATGACCGAGACGGAACCACCGACAGCGAGTGTCTGGAATCTTCCATCGTTGAACGCGTCGGCCTGAATCGCGTCCTGGGCAACGACTTTCGAGTCTTCAATGAATGCGTGGGTCGAGCTGCTGTCGCCGTCCTCACCGATCAGGTTCAGCGCGATCGACGCGCCGATCGAAATGCTTTTGCCCTGCCGCAACGCTCCACCGGAATTGAACCACGCGATCGAGACCGCTCCGGCATGAGCGAACGCCTGAGTCGCATCCTCGGACGTCAGAGCCACGCCTCCGGCCAGCGCCGTTACGCCACGCAGGTCGGCCGGGTTGTTGTCATTGCTGGCTTTGATCGAGGTCTCGACATGACTGGTGACGTCGTTGACCGACGCCGCGCCGGCCAGACCCACACTGTTGGTATTGGCGCGAGCCAGAGACGCACCGATCGTAAAGGCTTCCAGGATCGGAGCGGCCTTCGCCTGCAGCTCAATGTCCCGGGCGGAAACCGTTGCGTGGTAGATGCTCGACCGCACCGTGTCATCGAGCTTGTTGGTGGCAACTGCAGCAGCGAAGGCAATCCCCGTTCGTTGAGAACTCGGTGTGTCGTTCGCCGCCGAAGCGCCCGCCACACCGAATGCACCGATGAAGCCACCCGCTTCTGCGTTCAGAGCCAGATCGCCGCCGGTGTGGAACGAGCCGCCGGAGCGCAGCACGGTATCATCGGCCAGATTGCCGATTACAGCCTCCGTCTGCCGACTGATCAGATTCAGAGCCAGCGACGCACCGAAGCCGACTCGTTCCGAACGAGCCAGACCGCCGGCCACGGTGACTACGTTGGACGTATCGGTCGCGTTAACCGTCGTGTCGCCAGTGACGTTGACGACCGCCTGCCCGCCGATTCGCGCGATCGTGGTGTTATCGACCTGATTGACGACGGCGACGCCGGTGAATGTGAAGTCTTCCGACTTGCCGCCCGAAATTGCGGCGGCCACGCCCAGAACCCGGTTGTCCGCGGTGACGTCGAGCTTGTCGGCGAAGACCTGCGCTCCATCGTCGATCGTGGCCGTCGCATTGTTGCGATAGAAGTACGAGGTCGCGGTGGCTCCGACCGCGGCGACAGTGTCACCGCCGGTTCCGTCGAACGTGTCGAAGCCGGGAGCGCTGCGACTGGCTCCGTAACTGCGCACGTAGCGTTTCGCGCCGTTTTTGCTGTTGATGTAACGCTGGATGGATGCGTACAGCGGCTTGGTCGGGTTGGACGTCCAGGACCGGAAGTTGCTGCCCGTCGCAAACAGGCTGCCTGGCCCCGGCGTCTGAAAGTTGCCCCCCAGATCGATCGTCTCGTTATGGCTGCTGGCCGTCACACTGACAATCTGGCTGTGTGTTCGCAGATGCTCGGCATCCTCTTTCTGATTGACCTGTGCGCCACTGCGGATCGCTGCGTCGGCGTTCTGTCGCAGGAAGACGTTGGCGACCGAACCGGCGATGGCCAGTTTCTCGGCACCGCGGGCAGCCGACTGGGTCCAGACATCAATCAGGTTGTTATCGAGCCCCATGTTGTTATCGAGGAAGCTCGTCAGCGTCCGAACGAAACCCAGTCCCGCTTCCGAACCGAGTGACACTTCCTGCCAGCGGTTCTTGTCGGTGAAGTCTTCGTCGGACAGATTCGTCTGGCTGCCGTCGGGGCCGATGTAGCGGTAAACCTTGCCGACATCACCGCCCGCCGTGTGTCCGCTGAGTACCTCGACAGTGTCACTGCCATTCAGAAACTGGCTGCCACTTCCCGTGTTCCACGTCGGTGTGGCTTTCCGGAACGGTGCGACCAGGTTGGCCAGATAAACGCTGGCGGGATCGAACCTGTTCCTGGTTTCCGCGTCGAGGGCCACGCCCATACCCGCATCAACGACCGCGTTGCCGTTGATCACAGCGTGGCTGTTGTTCTCATAGATTCCTGTGGTCACGGCGACGCCCAGGCTCACGGTGGGGCGTCCCAGAATCCGGAAGTCCAGATCAGCCTTATCAGTGATCGGCTTCGTCACGCCGTCTTTGACGACCTCGCCTTCTCCGGGAACAAAGTTGCTCAGTGCTGTAGCGGTGATGTCCGGCCGGACATCAACTGTGGAAGTCACGTTGACGGTTCCCACGGCATCGACCACAGCCAAGTTGCTGGAGACAGCGTCTCCGATACGGGACACGGCGTCTGTCGAGTACGAGACGAACGCGCTGCCCACGGTTCCCTGAAACAGCGGAGCGTCTTTCACTGGAACCCAGTTGGAAAGACCGCGAAGGAACTTCTGGATGGGGCCAATGTGCAGAATCTGGTAGATGACTTCGCCGATCCCGGCGTTCGCGATGTCATCCAGCGGGTTGCCGAACGTGGACGTCGGAGTGATCAGCGCAGACGCGGACACGCCGTTGTAAAACGTCGGAAACAGAATGCCTTTCTGACCTTCGACCTTCTGCTTCGACACTTTCGTGGTGACGTTGACGTTGCGGCCGACGATGGCGGTCCCATCGATTGCTGCCAGCGAGTGGATGTCCGCCACGTTGGCCGCTACGCCAACAGCGATGATTGTCGTCAGATCGCCAAAGGCGGTCGCGTTCGTGTAGTTGCGGTCGATCGTGTCGGCCTGGACGAACAGGTCGCGCCCCACGTTCACGACGGCGTCCGGACCAATCTGTGCTGTGGAAGTCGAGCTGACGATGGTGACGCTCACACCAATCGCCGCACCGAGTGCCTGGACTGCCGCGACGCTGTTGACCTGCATGTCGGTCTGCGAGCGGACGACCAGATCTTCGGTCGTCGTAATTCGGACGTTGTTGAGGTTGACCGTCGATGAGGTCTGCATCACCGCCACGGGGACGGAGACCACGATTCCGATCGGCTTGCTGGCGATGTTGGCTGCAGTGTCGGCCGTGATGTTGACCGTGTTGCCGACGATGACCGTCGGGGCGGCGTCGATACCAATATCAATGTCGGCAGTGGATCGAGCGTGAGACACCTGCGTCAGAAGCGGCAGGGCTTCCGTGATCGTTTGCACGGCAATCGAGCCGATTTTCTTTCCGGTGTCACTCAGTAAGCCTCCTGAAAAATCGCGGTTCCCGAGGAACATCCAGCTGTCGGCCACGGCTTTGATGTTGACCGAGTCGCCATAAATCGAAGCGGCACCGATTGTGATGCTGGTGTCGAGCCGGTCGATGTTGGCCTGCGCCGCGAGGGGGCCGCCAGTGATCCGGGCCTTGTCATCGATGGCGGCAATGGTGACCGTGCCGTCACTTTTTCCAGAAGCGGTCGCCCGGGCGTCAATCCGCGTGCCGCCGTCGATCAGAATCCGCTTGCCGAGAATGGAAATGTTGCCCGCGTCTCCCGTCGTTGATGCGCTGATGATCGCGTGACCGTTCAACCTCACCGTATCGGCAGAGATTGTGATGTCCTTTCCGTCGCTGATGATGTCCGCGACAGACAGAACAAGCTCAGAGCTACGGAGCTTGTACTCTGTATTGGTACTGGTCCCGATTTCGTTGACCCACCAGAAGTCATCCTGTGTCAGCGAGCTGTCGGTTCCGGTCACGACATACGTGCTCTTGCCACCGGCCTTGTAAACCGTGACCTGATGCGCGACGTCCGATGCCGACATCGGCGTCGTCAGGCCCGTCACGTCGATATTGAACGTCGTGTCGCCCTGCGAACCTTTGAGCGTGTCGAGCCCGCCGCCGGTGCTGATCACGGCCGAACCCGCGAATGCCGACGCGTCAATCGTGTTGGCGCTGGCTCCGCCCGTCAGTTCCACGTGCTGAATCGAAGAGAATGCGTTCGTCTCGCTGCCGACGACAAGCGTCGTCGCGCCAAGAGTCATGTTCGCATCGCGCTGCTCAATCAGCATGTTCGTTCCGCCGCCGCCGTTGATTGAGTCGCTGCCGAGTCCGCCGGTGAGCGTGTCGTCGCCAGGCGTGCCGATGAGGGTGTCGTTTCCTTCGCTGCCGTCGATCGCGGCCATCGCGATCCCGATCGGTGCTCCTGTCAGCGAAGCGATGCCGCTGACGACTCCGGTACCCGTCAGGCCGAGGCTCGCTCCTGCCAGCGATCCGTTGGCCGCCACGACGGTCAGCGGCTGGCCGCCACCCGCGGAGTCGGTCAACACGATGCGCGTGCGGTCGGCATCGAACGCAGCGGTCAGCTTCTCATGGGACGCCGCAAAGACATCCAGAACGTCCTGGAACGTGGCGACATACGAGAGATCCACGCCGACGCGCGTGCCATCGCTGAGCGTCACGATGACGTCGCTGGCTCCGTCGGTAATGGACACACCCGTCAGCACGCCGCCGACACCGGGCAGGCTGAAGCCGAGATCCACAGAAGTATTCGTTACCGACTGGATGCTCAGGTTGCCGCCACCCGCTGTCGAATCCGTCAGCACGATCGCTGTTCCGGTGGTATCCAGCGCGGCGGTGACACTCGGCACGGCCGCGTGAATGGCGCTAAACGCGTCCTGCAATGTCTCGGCTGATCCCAGATCGACCGCTCTGGCCGAGCCGTCACGCAGCACCAGAACAAAGTCCGTTCCCGCCGACGTACGAATCCCCGCTCCGTTATTGAGTACCGCCAGTGGTGTCGTTGCTTCGAGCCCTGTCAGATTCAGCAGTGTTCCGTCCGTCGCACCCGGTCCGTTGCCGCCATTCAGCAGCGCGACGTACGCTTCGACGTTGAGCCCCGTGAATGCGCTGAGGTCGATCGTGTTGGCCGACGAGCCGCCGGTCATGCTGGCCCACTCGAAGCCATCGATCGCGTCCGTCTCGGTCGCTGCGCCGAGGACGCCGCCGGTTTCAACAAGCGTCGTATTGGTCAGCGTGAAGCTGACGTCGCGTGATTCGACGATCGTGTCGACGCCGAACTCGCCATCGAGTGTGTCGGCACCGCCGTTGCCAGTGATGCGGTCGTCGTCATCGCCGCCCAGAATCAGGTCCGCTCCGCTGCCGCCGATCAGCGTGTCGTTGCCCCAGAAGCCGCTGATCACCGTCGTGCCGGAGAAGAGCGACGAGTCAATCAGGTCGTTCCCACGCGTGCCGTACAGCGTCGCCGTTTCGATACTCACCAGTGAATTCAGAATCCGGCTGCCCTGCGTCGTGACCGTTGCTGTCACTCCTCCTCCGGCCAGATCGATACTCGTCGCTGTGAGATCCGGGACATTCATTCCGCCCTTTGTTCCCACGAACGTGACCGTCCACGGACCGGTCGTGCCGGTGCCCGAGACGATCAGATCCTCGCGTCCAAGTCCGCTGAGCTGAGCCAGGGCGCTCTTGATGTCGAACGTGTCGGCATCGAACGGCAGAGCGGAAGTGGATTCGCCGTTGAACGTTAACCGGTAACTGCCGCCGGTGACTCCGGCACCCAGCGTGATCAGGACCGTTTCGTTCGTCCCCTCCGCCAGGTCCACCGTCGCCGCTCCACCCACGCCATGACCCAGACTGTCGAGCACGATGCGCTGGCCGCCTTCGGCGATGCGGTCGGTGCCGCCCTGACCGTCGATTGTGTCCGCGCCCGCGCCGCCGAACAGCAGGTCATCGCCGGCACCGCCCGTCAGAGTGTCGTTGCCGGCTCCGCCGATGATCGTGACCGAGCCGAGACTGAAGGCCGCCGCGTTGATCGCGTTCGCGCTGTTGCCGCCCGCCAGTTGCGCCTGTTCGATGCTGTTGAGCGACGCCGCATCGCCAGTGCCCAGCGCGAGACTCCCGTTGCTGAGCGTCATGTTCGTATCGCGTGCCGCGACCACAGTATCCGTACCCACGCCGCCAAAGAGTGCGTCGCCGCCGCCGCCAGTGATCAGGAAGTCGTCGCCCGTCGTGCCGATGAGCGTGTCGGCGTCGTTGCGGCCATCCAGTCGCAGGCTGCCGCTGACGATGCTCGTGCCGTTGATCACTCCGCCCGATCCGATGCCGACGATGCCCAGGTCAGCCGCGGCCAGCGAACCGTTCAACGCTTCGATCTTCAGATTGCCGGGGCCGTTGGTCGTGTCTCGCACGACCATCCCGGTTCCCGATGCGTTCACCGTGACGCTGATGCCTTCTCCAAACGTGTTGAGTCGCTCGATGACCTGATCGAGCGTTGTCAGGCCGCTCAGATCAATCTCGACCGACTCGCCATCAGTCATTGTGACGCGCAGATCGGCCGCGATTTCCCCGAGCGGAGCACCTTCGAGCTTCGCCCCTGTACTGCCCACCAGAAGCCCCAGATCGTCAGCGGCGAACGAGCCATTGAGCGACGCGACCTTCAGGTTACCTCCGGCGTCTGTGGCATCGGTCAGAACCAGCGCTGTCCCCAGTTGCGCGTCGAGTTCGACGGACAAGCGGCCAGACGCAACGGCGTTGGCCGCGGTCGTGATCGCGTCGATCGCCTGTCGCAGCGTCATGCTGGAATTCAGATCCACGTTGACGGTCAGGCCGTCTGTCAGCGTGATCTGGAAGTCGTTGCCAACGACTGTCCGGACTCCAGTTCCCTGATTGAGCACGCTGAGCGGTGTCGTGCTTTCGCGGCCGCGCAGCAGCAGGTGCATCTCGTCGGTCGTCCGCACTCCCGTGCCGTTATTCAGCACGGACAGCGGAATCGTCGAGCCACCGTCAAGAGTCGCTCCGCGCGCGACCGTTCGCAGGCTCGTCAGCACACTGCCGCTGCCGGTGATGTTCAGGCCGAGGTCCGCCGCCAGTGACGATGTCGAGGAGAACGACAGACTGCCCGCTCCATTGCCAGTCGTCTGCGTCACCACAATGGCGTTTGAGTCGGTGTTCAGCGTCGCGGTGAGCTTCCCGGACGCCGCCGCGGCGATCGCGTTCAGCACGTCCTGAATTGTGCTCGCTCCGGCGAGATTGACGGCGGCCACACTGCCGTCTGTCAGTCGCAGCCGCAGATCGTTCGCCGACAGATCAACGCCATCGCCGAGATTCAGCCCCGCCAGATCGGTCGTCGCCAGCAACGGTCGAAACCCGCTCGCATCGAGCATGTTCGCTCCGAGGCCGCCGACCAGCGTGACACTGTCGATCCGGTTCAGCGAGGTGTTTTCCGAGAGACCGGTGCCGGTAACGGCGAGTGCGGTATTCGTCAGCACAAAGTTCGCGTCGCGGACCTCGGTCAGCGTGTCGTAACCGCCGCCGCCATCGATTGTGTCGGACGCGCCCTCGCCGGCGAGCCGGTCGTTGCCGAGGCCGCCGCTGATCACGTTGGCCTGATCGTTGCCGACGATCGTGTCATCGAAGCTCGATCCGATCACATTGCGGAAGCCGCTGACTTCCGTGAAGTCGTCGGCGAACCGCGTCGACAGGTTCACAAAGACGCCCGACGACGCACTCGAATAATCCAGCGTGTTGGTGCCGGAACCGGCCGCGAGTTTTTCAACATTGCCGAATGCGATGCTGCCGCCGCTGACCGTGAGCGAGTACATGCCGTCGCTCAGCTTGCGGACGGTCGTGTTGCTGGAGATGGCCGTTGTGTCGATCGCGTCGAAGCCGCCGTTCGACGCGCCGCTTTCTTCGGAGATCGTGTCGGCTCCGAAGTTCGCCCCGAACAGGTAAACGTCGTCACTGCCTCCTCCGCTCAGTGTGTCGTTCCCCGCGCCGCCGGTGATCGTGTTGGCGAGTTCGTTGCCTGACAGGTTGTCGGCTCCGCTGCCGCCGACCACGTTTTCGATCGACTCGCCGCTGGTCAGCAGCAGCTTCAGTTTCGAGTTGACCGTCTGCTCCAGGGCGCTGGACAGGTCGACGGTCAGGCCGCTCGACGTACTGCTGAAGTCGAGTGTGTCGATGCCACCGGCCGTTTCGTCGATCGCCAGCGAGCCGAGATTGCTGTTCGCGTTCAACTGATAACGGTCGTTGCCCGCGCCGCCGACGAGCGTGTTGACGCCGGAGAACTGAACGATGCCGTTCAGCGTGCCAGACTGGTCGCCGGTGATCGTCCAGACGTTGCTGCCGTCCGGAGCGACCAGCGCGGTCTTTCCGGCCTCGGCGACGAAGCTGATGCCTCGGGCAAATGCCGGGACGCTGACATCAATCGTCAGTGCGACGTCCTGACCGTTGCCGTCGATGAGGACCTCGTTCGTCGCGGCGACGGCCTGCGAGAACAGGACGGTCGACGGCGACTCACTCTCAACAACCTGAAGCTGCCCGCCACTGACCTGAAGCTGCAGCGGCGTCGCATCAACGGCCAGGTAGGAATAGTCCGCCGTCAGCATCTGCCGCGCTTCGAGCGACTCGACGCGGCTGACCGGCCGGCTGGCTCGCTGCCGCAGCCAGCGTCGCCAGCTCCCTTTGCGGGACCGGCTCTGGTAATTGAAGGGATTCAGAAATAGACGCGAAAAAAAGCGTTTCGACATGACCGGCTCCAGCGGGGCTGCTGGAACGACTGCGGTCTGTTACATCGGGGACGGACGCGCACCCGAGAGTCGTTGAGGCGAACCCCGCACCGCGACATGCGACAGAGCTGGCGGAATTGCGCAAGAAAAATTCCTGGATTGTTGCGGGGCGCCGCAGAGACGGTCCTGACTGGCAGGACGGGCTGCCGATTCATGGGGCACTGTGCGAAATCGTCACTGCACCTCAAAGGCACCGATGTCGACCGCGTCGTTGACGATTCGGTCCAGACCGCGCTGATCCGTGCGAGTTTCGGTCGGGACGAGGTCATTGCTGCCGGCGTCGAGAGCCGAACTGCCGGTCAGGAGCGGGAACGTTTCGGTCGCCCCACCGTACTGTCCCAGCGGCCCGAGTCGAACGTCGGCGCTCGACTGCGTGTGCGAGCCGGGCGCGCTGCCGTCGCTGGTCAGGTTGAAGTCGCCGGTGACTTCAAAACCGTCGAAAAACACGCTGTCGTTGCCGGGCGAAATGACGAACAAGCAGTTATTGATTTCCGTTCGAGCGATGTTGTAACCCAGCGTGTAGAAGCCTCCGCCGATATTCGCCGAGTTGTCGACAAAGGTGCAATTTGTCACTCGTGCCGTCCCTGTGTAATTCTTGATCGCGCCACCTTCGCAGGCGCGGTTCCGGGTCAGAGTGCAGTTCGACATGACGAGCTTTCCGCCATTGATAAAGGCTGCCCCGCCTCCGCCGCCTTCGAGCATCGCCTCGTTGTCGCGGAGCAGGCAGCCGGTCATGGTCAGTGTCGAACCATTGCGCACAAGAATTCCGCCGCCGATGCGCAGTTCTTCAGTCACGCGACCTTCGGCGATCGTCAGATTCGCGATCGCTGCCTGCGCCGCACCCTCTCGATCAGAAGATGCTCCAATGACGAACACCTGAAACTTCTGATCGCCGCTGATCGTCACTCCCGCAGCCGCCCCCTGAATGGTGGTTAGAGCGGAATCGGCCAGAACCAGCGGCCCGGCGGTCAGCGTGATCGTCTGCGGCTGCTTGAAGACATCCGGCGAAAACGTGATCGAGTCCTCGCCATGATGCAGATTCCCCTGCTGTACCGCCCAGCGCAACGTGCCCACACGTCCGTCGTCGAGCGTACTCGTCACGACGATGTTCGAACTTGTGCGGCCGGGAATCGCAACCGGTGTCGACTCGCCAGACGCAGCCGTCGCTTCCTGCGACGCATCCAAAGTCTCGTTCCCGGCTTCGAGCGGAACAGTGCCCCCGGCTTCGGCCAGAGCGTCGCGCGGCCCGCCTGTTGGAGGTGCCGATCCGGCGACGTGGCTGGCGTCGGACGAACGGGCTCGTACGAACGCCGTTAAACCGGTCGCCTCGCAGACCAGAAATCCGAGCAGCAGAACGGCGAGAACGACGAACGCCGGATGCCGCAGCAGCCGGCCCGGAAACCGGTCGCTCGCGCGCCGTCGCGGTCGCCGCTGCGTCGGATTCGTCAGGCAGGTTTCGAGCGTTGTGGCGACTTCCCGGGCGGAGCCATACCGGTCGTCGCGTGACTTCTCGTGCAGCATTGCGATGACATCGCACAGCCCCGTCGGCACTTCCGGGATGATGTCACGAATCGACCGCGGCCGGTCTTCGGCAACCCGTTTCAACACGGCCAGTGTACTCGGAGCGCGGAATGGAGGCCGGCCGGCAACCATCAGATACAGCAGGCTGCCGAGGCTGAAGAGGTCTGACCGCTGATCAAGTTCTTCACCCAGCACCTGCTCGGGCGACATGTACATCGGCGTGCCGAGCACGGCTCCGCTGAACGAGTTACTGGCATCGTCGACCGTCCGGGCGAGACCGAAGTCGCCCAGCTTCGCCCGACCGTCGATGCAGTCTTCGATCAGGATATTGCCGGGCTTGATGTCTCGATGGATCAGACCCTTCTCGTGAGCTGCCCCCAGTCCGCGCACGATCTGCAGCCCCAGCCGGATAACCTCTTCAGGCTCGAACGGCCCGATCCGGTCCGACCGCTGCTGCAGCGTTTCGCCGGAGACAAACTCCATCACGAGATACGGCAACGGAGATTCCTCGACGGCGTAGATCTGCACGACGTTTTCGTGATGGACCGCAGCGGCGGCCCGGGCTTCGCGCAGAAACCGCCGCCGCGGAGGCGACGTCGCGGCCAGATGCGGCAGCAGCACTTTGATCGCGACCAGCCGGTCGAGCTTCGCGTCGAATGCCTTGAATACGATCCCGTAACCGCCCTGACCAAGCACTTCCAGCAGATCGTAATGCCCGAGTCGTCCGAGTGCGTCCTCACGCGACGGTTCGAGCAGATGCGGCTTCAGCGCTTCGAACGTCACGTCGACTTCATTCGCGAATTCTTCCTCGGAGTGCTCGTCGCCTGCTGAGGCTCCCAGCAGCGACAGCGAGCCGACGATTTCGAGGGGCTGCCGGTCGAGCACCGAATCCTCGCTGGCGTGCAGACGCAGCAGTTCGTCGATTCGTTGCCGCAGTGGCGAGTCGCGCTCGCAGACCCTGTCAAGAAACGCGTTCCGCTCGGTCCCGGCGGGGAACGACAGAGCTTCGATGAAAATCTCTTGTTCGGACTGTGCCATCTCAGTGCCTGGCGAAAAACCATTCCGTCAAATTATCTGTGTATCTCGTGCAGCCTGCCCGGCTGATACCGTGTCAAGGCAAGCCGAACGCCGTGGTCTTTGCAGGGAAACTTGCGCAGCGTTTCGGCCTGCGTCTGAAAAGCCTCATCGTGAAGACCCGCCTCCGCCGGAATCTGCCTCATTCCCCCATGCGACAGCGGGCTCGAAGATGCGCAGAAGAATTCCCGAAATTCAATCGTCACACCTGGAAGAATTCTGCATTCGGGCGAGCAGCCAGGCACGGGCGTAGGCCCAGCAGGCGTCGGCCGTCCGCGGGGCAATCCCGAGCGCAGTGGCCGCTTCCTTGATCGTCAGCCCCCCGAAAAAACGCAGCGAGACCAGTTTCGCGGACTGCGGATCGATCGCCGCCAGCGCTTCGAGTGCTTCATTGAGCGCCAGCAGTTCGTCTGCCAGATCCGGCGCGGCGATACTGTCGGGATCAAGGAAAACACGGTTCCGATCGCCGCCGCGTTTCAGTCGGCCGCGGCTGCGAGCCGCTTCGACCAGAATCCTCCGCATCGCTTCGGCCGCCGCCGCAAAGAAGTGCCCGCGCGAATCCCAGGCTCCCTCCCGAGCGTCGCCACTGCGAGTGCCGCCAAACAGCCGCAGATAGACCTCGTGAACGAGCGCCGTCGGCTGCAGCGTCTGCCCCGACTTTTCACTGGCCAGCCGGCTCGCCGCCATGCGCTTCAGGTCCGCATAAACTCGATCGAACAGCTCCCGCACGGCCGTGTCATCGCCGGATTCCGCGAGATTGATCAGTTGTGTGATGTCAGGCATTTTCAATCAGTTCATTCTGCGCGGGGAGCGATTTGCAAACCACTCTTCCTGCGCTGTCGAGCGTTGCCTGGAGGAGACTGACCATCAGAAACCAGCACTTCGACGTCACTTTAATGCACCGACGTGTCTTCCAGAGAGCGAAGATTTCAGACGAGGTGGTGCGCGCCCGCAGCGAACTCAGTCCCGCAATATCACTCACACAGAACCGCTGACTGAACTCGACGGCCCGAATGAGTGGAGTGACAGCATTACCAGTTTCCCTGGTCGCCCATGCTGCGACTATCTGGCAGGCAGAGTTCTCACAAACCGAAGCGCGAGCTGAATCCAGTTCTGCAGGTCGTCGTCCCATTCAAAACCTTCCGGCTCAACCATGACCCAGCCTTTCATCACGCGGCCGGTGATGTCGAATTCTCTGGCAAAGGGCTCAGCCAAGGCCGCTTCGTACTTCTGCGGGCCTACTCTCAGAATCAGAAAGTCCTTCCAGACGCCAACGCACATGTTGCCGTTGAGGAGAAAGCCGACGCCGCCGAACATTTTCATCTCAACAATGTTCCGACGTCGTGCGAAGTGGCTGCGAACACGTTCCGCGTGATGTTCATTGAAAGCCATCAGATTCACTCCGACGTGTTGACTCCGACACGGTCCGCTGTTCCAGTCGATCAGAGTCGCCAGAGAGAACAGGTCCGGCAGCAGAGGAGGCATGCGCTGCAGAGACCGGGACACGCGCTCTCAACTGATCTCCGGGAAGGCACTGACAGCAGAATCAAACTGCTCCACCACCGGCTGTACGGCGACCGCAACCGGGAACGCTCTCGACTCAGAAGCCACCGTACTCCGCCAGACACCGACTCACCGGATACTGCTGGTCCCCACACGTTTCCGCGATGAGTCCGAATCTGTCGCGGCAAGATAGCGGCTCAGCGTGCGGAGGTTGCGGATGAAGGTCTTCGTCGTGATGATCGGCTGCGCCCGGTCGTCGCCAACGTCCTTGAGGCGGCCTTCTTCGAGCCATGCACCGCGGGTGTCCATTGAATCAACGAGCTGTCGGACTTCGGCACGCAGCGAGTTGCTGTTGCCAGGCTTGCGTCGGTCCGTCGTCCACAGCGGAGTTGTTTCGCGCGGCTGGGATCGAATCTGGTCGAACTCAGTGCGCAGCCGTTTGACGCTCGAGCCGATCTGGAAGCCATAGTGCGTCGGCAGGTCGCTGTCGTCGTAAGTCAGTTCGTACTTCTTCGTGAAGTAAAGCGGCCGGTTCGTCTTCAGCTCGTAAAAGCGAGCGAGGCGGCCGTCAGGAAGCTTCGAACGTTCCAGCCAGTCGAGTGCCTTCGGGATCGGCGTGAGATACTTGTCCTTGCCCGTGTGACGGTAGATCGTCATCAGAATCCGGATGACGCCCTGCGATTCACCGCCGGTGACCGAGGCCGGCTCGAAGCGTCGTGCCCAGGCGGGCTGCATTTTCGCGTTGTACTGCTGGGCCCAGGCCGACTGCGGGTCGGGCATCTGCGCGAGGATGATGAAGTCGCCAGCCCGCTCGGCTGCCGCGGCATACTGCGGAGCCTTGTAGAGTTCTGCGGCCAGAAACATCGTGTCGATCAGGTCGGCGATCGTGTCGTCGTTGAACGTGTAGTAGCTGCGGTAGTCGAGCTTCGGGTACTCACGCGGCCACGTGTCCGGATACGACGCCTTCAGCACGGGGAAGTCGGCCGGGTTCGGCGGTTCGGAAAATCGTTGCGGCCACGCGCCGTTGGGGTACTGAGCTTTCAGCAGCGACGACAGCGCGTACTCGATGCAGGAGTGAAGCGGCTTGTCGCGGTGGTCGAGCACCGTGTCGAGTTTCATCAGAAAGCGCAGGGCGGACTGTGTGTTGTCATCGTCGAGCGTCGTGACGTTCTTCGCCTTCGGACTCAGTTTCAGGCCGGCCTGTTGATCGACAAGGAACTGCCAGCCCGAACGTTCCCGCGGGTCGAATTCGAGGCGGTAGTCCCAGCCGCCGGAGACGAGCTGCGTCTGCACGAGCGCGTGGCCAGTTGCTTTGGCAGAGTCCAGCAGAACAGGCTCACCGCAGAGCAGGTACGCTTCGAGCAGTGCCTCACCGACGGTCGGAGTCCCCGGCGGCTGCACCCAGGCCTGAGTGGCGGTTGCGCCATTTTCGCCCTCGCGCAGCTTCAGATTAGCACTGTACTGCCACAGGTAGCCACCAGACGCCGAGACATCGTTCCGGAAGAAACTGACGGCTTTCTCCAGAGCCTTACGGGCTTCGGTATGCGACGGTGGGTCGGCGGCGAAAGCAGGACGGAGAGGTACCGTCAGCAAAAGCAGCAAACCGACCATGCGCGCGGCGGGAGAAAAATCGAGCGGTCTCATGGCAAGCTCCGGGCTCTGAACGAGGGTGTCTCTGCTGCTGCTTCGCGGTTGTTCGTCTTGAAATCCCTCGTTTTGTCGCGTCCAGGCGTCGCAGATTCCAGCATCAACGAATCGGAATCTGATGGTCCGCTCACCAGTTTCGACTTCGGAATTGATTGCGGAGCCCGGTTTGGGTTCAATGTCCCGCTCTTCCCGGTGGTTCTCTGGCCGGGGCAACCGTTCTGAATTCAATGGGGCACCTTCGCCCATGAGCCGTTCGGCCATACTCAACAGGCTGCGAAGCCGGATACCAATCGTCGCTCCCTCGATGCTGAAGTGTGACTTCGGCAATCTGCATCGGGAGATTGAACTGCTGGACGCCGCGAATTCGGCCGTCCTGCATCTCGACGTAATGGACGGACACTTTGTCCCCAATCTGTCCTACGGGCCAATGGTGCTCGAGAGACTGCGTCCCATGACGGATGCGATCTTCGATGCTCACCTGATGATCTCCGAGCCGGACCGGTATCTCGACGAGTACCTGAAAGCCGGCTGCGAAGCCATCACCTTTCACTACGAAGCGGTTCCGGACTCCGGGCCGCTGCTGCGACGGATTCGCGCTGCCGAACGGCTGGCCGGACTGGCCATTAACCCCGGCACGCCCGTCGAAGCGATCGAACAGTTTCTGCCGGACTGCGACCTGGTGCTCGTGATGAGCGTTGAGCCGGGTTTTGGCGGGCAGAAATTCATGCCAGCCGCACTGGATAAGCTGCAGCGTCTGCGTGAACTGACTCATCCGGAGACGGTGCTCTCGGTGGACGGCGGCATTGGTCCTGCGACCATCGCTGACTGTGCCGCGGCGGGAGCCGAACTGTTTGTTGTCGGCAGTGCCATTTTCGACGAAGTCGATTACGGCGCTGCCATCTGCGAGCTGACAAAGCTGGGGAGTCGCCCGGTCAGCTCTTCCCTGTAACGAGACAAGTTAATGTCCAAAGTCGTTCTGGTTCGCCCAGGGTGTACTGACTTTGACGAGCAGAAGCGAATTCAGGGTTCTCTCGAACTGCCTCTCAACGACCGGGGCCAGTCGCAATTGACGAAAGTCATTGACGCACTGCGCACTCTGCCGGTCGAGGCCGTCCTGACTGGACCGTGTGAACCGTGCGCGTCGGTCGCGGCGCAGATCGCCAGCTCGCTCGATCTCAAACTCAAGGAACGAGATGACCTGCGAAACGTCGATCAGGGCCTCTGGCAGGGGCTGTGTATTGACGAGGTACGGCGCAAGTTCCCCTCCGTCTTCCGGCAGTGGGAAGACGCTCCGGAAACCGTCTGCCCACCGAACGGTGAGATGACGACCGACGCCGTCGAACGTCTGGCGGCTGTGCTCAAAAAGCCGCTCAGGAAGTACGACTGCTTTGCCGTCGTTGCTTCCGAGCCACTCGCGAGTCTCATAAGCTTCACGCTGCGCGGCGAAGAACCCGACGACCTGTGCGGATCGCTGTTCGGTTGCTGCGACGACAACCTGGTCGAGGTGATCGAAACCACCGGGACGAACGGGCATCGCGTCGGCGTGAGCCACCTGATCCCGCTCGCCGCGAGCGTGAAAGCCGGCAGCGGCGATGATTCCAGCGACGAGTAACTTTTCCAGTCATTGACGGAAGCAACCGCCAGTCTGATTCGACGACGAGACGGCAACCGCGGATTTTCAACAACAGGCGGGTACTGCAATGAGCCGGGTCAAGCCGGATGTGGAATCGTGGCAGCAGAAGACGGGTATGGCCAAACGTGGAGTTCCCGAAGGTCTGTGGACGCAATGTCCCGAGTGCAAGGCGACCGTGTTTCAACGTTCGGTCGATGAGAATCAGAACGTCTGCCCGGAGTGCGATTACCACTTCACGGTGCCGGGCAGCGTCCGCGTTCAGCAGCTTCTCGATACAGACTCGTTCGAGGAATGGTTTACTGAACTGCAGCCGGCCGATCCGCTGGGATTTGTCGACAAGAAGCCTTACGCCGAACGGCTCAAGACCGAGCAGAAACGCACCGGGCTCTCAGAGGCCTGCATCGCCGGCAAGGGTTACATGCGCGGTCGCCCGCTGGTCTTCGCGCTGACCGACTCGAATTTCATCATGGGCAGCATGGGGTCGGTCGTCGGAGAAAAGCTGACGCGGGCCATTGAAGCGGCCACCAGAATGAAGCTGCCGCTGATCATTCTCAGTGGATCAGGCGGCGGGGCGAGGATGCACGAAGGCATCCTCTCGCTGATGCAGATGGGTAAAACCTCGGCCGCTCTGGCGAGGTTCCGGGAAGCCGGCGGGCTTTACATCTCGATTCTGACGAACCCGACGATGGGCGGAGTCGCCGCCAGTTTCGCGGCGCTCGGTGACGTCATCCTCGCCGAACCGAAAGCGCTGATCGGTTTTGCCGGCCCGCGCGTCGTTCAGGCAACGGTGAACGAAAAGCTGCCGCCGGGGTTCCAGACCAGCGAGTTTCTACTGAAGTACGGATTCGTTGACCGAATCGTTCACCGCCACAATCTTCGCAGCGAAATCGCCCGCATCATCGACTACTGCGGCGGCTAGCTCAGACTCTCAGCGCAAAGTGGCAGAGGCACGGAGTTCGCAAAGACAGGTCTCAAAAATCGAATTCTTACGCTTGGAAAAAACACTCTTCCTTTGCGATTCTCTGCGGCTTAGCGCCTTTGCGCTGCAGATAGCCTGCTTCGACAACTAACTCGCCGAGTCGCCCGCGATGAACTTTCTGAAAAAGCTGTTTCAGCCGAAGGTCGTCAAAACCGACATTCAGAAACGGTTTCAGATGTTCGGTCAGGCAGGCAGCGGCAGCATGTCGAAAGTCTGGCGTGCCCGCGATTCCGCATCCGGTCGCGAAGTTGTTCTCAAAGTGCTCGATAAAGTCCGGACGAAAAAACTCGAAGCCCGCTTTCCGCCGCAGCTTAACAAACCGACCGAGGGCGAAATCGCCGTTCAGCTCAAGCATCCCAACATCGTCAGCACGCTGGAGCACGGCATCTCGACGAACGACGAGCAGTTCCTCGTCATGGAATACGTTGAGGGCGAATCGCTCAGCTTTCTGATCGACATGCAGCACGAACTGCTGCGCAAAAACCGCCTGGGCATCATGATCCAGCTCGGCCAGGCCGTCGAGTACTTCCACAAGGAAGGCTGGATCCACCGCGACCTGTGTCCGCGGAACGTCGTCGTCACAAAGGACGCGGAAGTCAAGCTCATCGATTT
This sequence comes from bacterium, assembly GCA_016124895.1. Taxonomy (GTDB): domain Bacteria; phylum Planctomycetota; class Planctomycetia; order Planctomycetales; family Planctomycetaceae; genus JAPOLP01. The sequence goes on along the minus strand of WGMU01000111.1, from coordinate 15,838 downwards.
CGGACTGGTCGTTCCGAACACGCCGCCGTTTCAGGCCCCCGGCAACCGGACCGGCACGGCCAACTATATGGCTCCGGAACTGATCAAGCGGCAGAAGACGGACCAGCGGATTGACATCTTTTCGTTTGCCGTGACCTGCTTCGAGATGTTTACACGCGAGCTTCCGTGGGATGCGGGCGAGACCCTGGAGTCGGTGCTGCACCACATCAATCAGCCGCCGCGCGATCTCCGCGACCGCTGCCCCGGTATCGACGAGGAAGTCGCCGCGACGATCATGAAGGGACTCGAACGCGACCCGCGCGATCGCTGGCAATCGATGACCGAAATGCTGCTGCCGATCCGCAAAACCCGCGAACGTCTGCATCGTCAGGCGAAACGTCGCAGACCGAAATCTGAAAACTGAATTCGTAAATCTGCACTTTGAAATTGTGCCCCGAACGTGAGACACGTTCCGTCACCTGTCTGCCACCTGCCAAACTGATGCCAACTCACCTGCCGAAACTTGATCGCCCCGTCCGCCTCGCCGTATTGATTTCCGGTGGTGGTACAACGCTGCTGAATCTGGTCGAGAAGATCCGCTCCGAACAACTGATGGCGAAAGTGTCGCTCGTCATTGCGAGCCGCTCTGACTGCAGGGGCGTCGAACGCGCTGCCGCTCTTGAACTTCCGTGTGAAGTGGTTCCGCGGCGCGACTTTGATTCCGTTGAAGCGTTCAGCGACCGTATCTTTGGACTCTGCCGCGACACGGACATCGACCTCGTGATCCTCGGCGGTTTTCTGAGTCTGATCCGGATCCCGGACGACTTCGAGCACCGCGTGATGAACATCCACCCGTCGCTGATTCCGGCGTTCTGCGGCAAAGGTTTTCACGGGCATCGTGTGCATGAATCCGTGCTCACCCGCGGTGCGCGAGTCAGTGGCTGCACCGTCCACTTCGCGAATAACGAATACGACGCCGGCCCGATCATCGTGCAGAAGGTCGTTCCCGTGCTCGACGACGACGATGCCGACATGCTGGCGGCGCGCGTCTTCGAGGCGGAATGTGAGGCTTATCCCGAGGCGATCCGTCTGTTTGCCTCCGGTGCGTTGACGGTCGACGGCCTGCGTGTCCGGCAGAATCCGCCGCTGTCCTGTTGAGTCACTGGTGACGCTACCGCAGGTTGATCGGGTCAACGTCGACGACGAATTCAACATTGCGGTCCTGAGGCAGCGTCGGACGCAACTCGCGCCACAGTTCGCGCACGGGGTCAAGGTTCGGTGCGGACAGCAGAAAATGAAACCGGTAATTCGCCTGCAGCTTCGCGACCGGACACGGCGCTGGTCCGAGCACGCGCAGATCGAGCGAGCGGGATTTCACGACGTCGCGCAGCACGTCGGCCATGTCGAGCGCGACAGACTGAACGACCTCCTCCAGCGGACCGCGCAGGATCACTCGGACGTAATGGCGAAACGGCGGCGCATCCATTTCGCGGCGGATTTCGAGTTCACCTTTGGCAAAGCCCAGAAAGTCGTGTGTGACCGACTTCTGAATGGCGAAGTCGGTCGGGGAGCAGGTCTGCACGAATACCCGGCCGCCGCGTGCGCTGCGACCAGCCCGCCCGGCCACCTGGCTGATGAGTTGAAATGTGCGCTCAGAGGCCCGCAGGTCCGCCTGGTGCAGCACCGTGTCTGCGTCGACGACTCCGACCAGCGTCACGTTGGGAAAGTCGAGCCCCTTTGCGATCATCTGCGTGCCGACGAGAATCTGTGCCTCGCCGTGCCGGAACTTTTCGAGTGCTTCGTCGTGGCTGCCGCGCTTCTTCATCGTGTCGCTGTCCATCCGAATGACGCGGTGCTTCGGGAACTTCGAGATGACTTCCTGTTCGAGCCGCTGTGTTCCTGTGCCAAAGTAACGGATGCCCGGCATTCCACATTGCGGACACGTCTGGGGCGGCGGCATTTCAGCACCGCAGCAATGACACAGGATGATGTTCCGGTCGCGGTGAAATGTGTACGTGATGTCGCAGTCGCGGCACTTGACGCCGGACCCGCAACTTCGGCACCAGACGGTCGGCGAGTAACCCCGCAGATTGAGAAACAGAATGACCTGCCCATCGTCGTTCAGCGCCGTCTGAATCCCTGTCCGCAACGCGCGCCCAATCGAATGCCCTTTCGAGCACAGCGGATCGTTGCGGATATCGACAAGCGTGACCGGCGGCAGCGGCAGGCCGGACACGCGGCAGGGGAGAGAGAGCAGGGCACTTGAATGCGGGGTTCGGAATGCGGAATGCGGAATGCCAGCGTTCGAGTCCGTTTCCCGCTTCCGGGTTTTTGATTCCGCATTCCGTATTCCGCCTTCCGCACTCGTTCCCGTCCCGATGACTTCCGCCCAGGTTTCCAGCGTTGGAGTCGCGGAGCCGAGGATCAGCGGGATGCCGCACAGTTCGGCGCGATGGCGGGCGACTTCTCTGGCGTGATAGCGCGGGGCGGTGTCCTGCTTGAACGAGTTCTCGTGCTCCTCGTCGATAATGATCAGCCCGAGATGTGCCGTTGGGGCGAAAATCGCGCTGCGGGCTCCGACGACGACCTGCACATCGCCGCTCGCGATCTGCTGCCAGTGCCAGTGGCGTTCGGCATCGGTCAGGTGACTGTGCAGCACGGCGACGGAATCGAAGCGGCTGCGGAAGCGGCGGATCGTCTGCGGTGTCAGGCTGATTTCCGGGACGAGGACGATTGCCTGGCGGCCGTAACTGACGACTTCCCGAATCGCCTGGATGTAGACCTCGGTCTTGCCGCTGCCGGTGACCCCGTGCAGGACGAACGTTTTCGCCTGTCGTGTCTTAAGCTGAAACACAATTGAGGCTAGCGCTCGTCTCTGATCGGCATTCAGTTCGAGGTCTGGTTCGCGGGCAATGTGGCCGAGCGACGCGTCGAACGTGCTCGTTCGCCTGCGGACCTGAATCACGATGCCTTTGTCCCGCAGGCCATGAATTGGAGCCGGACTGCAGCCGACGTGCTCGGTAATCGCGTCACCGCGAACGGGTTCACTGACCGATCGCAGATAATCGATGATGGCCGCCTGCTTCGCGGGAATACGCTGGTTTTCGAGCAGTTCGTCAACGTTGCCGGCCAGCGAGAAGTAGGTCAGCTCGCGTGTACCGGCCTGCTTTCTGACACCGAGCGGGATGGCTGTCGCCAGCGCCTGACCCCAGCCACACAGATAGCGGTCGGCCATCCACTTCGTCAGCTCAAGCAGATGCTCGTCGACGATCGGCTCGCGATCGACGAGTGCGGAAATCTCCTTCAACCTGCGATTGGCGAGGGGTTGATTCGTCAGCCCGACACAGAATCCGATCTCGTTGCGGTTACCCTTACCGAACGGGATTTCGACGCGCTGGCCCGGTCCGAGCAGTTCGCGCAGTGCTTCCGGAATCAGGTAGTGAAATGTCTGTTCGAACGGCCGGTTGATCGCGATTTCCGCCAGCACGCGATCTTCCTCAACCGCGATTTCCCAGGCGGGACGGTCGGGTTCAGGAGCGAACAGGGCTTTCTGCCGCGGACGGTCCGAAGTCATGTCGAGCGGTTTTCAGGGCGGACGGGAATCAGATGAGCGGGTCGTGTTTTCGACGCACGCCGTGCTGCCAGTACAGGCGGTCGTCGGTCACATGCCCATACCGGATTGCGCAATTCAGACAGAACTTCGTCTCGCCGTACTGCAGGTAAATCTCGCCAGGCAGCAGCAGATGGAACCAGTCCTCGTCCGGGTTCTTGAAGTAACAGTATTCGCGGCTGCCGTCGTTCGCTTTGATGTGCGCTTCCCAGCGATCCGGATGCGGCACGTACCGCCGCTGATCGCCCTCGACTTCGTGAAGTTTTAACGAGGCAGGAGGCAGAGGCGGCTCGCGACGAGACATCGCACGCTCCGGCAAAGTGTCAACGGTCGGCTTCCGGAAGACGACCAGGGCAGGTTGAAGCGGCGAGTTCGCGCCGCTGAAACCCGAATCGTATCGACTCATTCGGCCAGACACGAAACACCACGCTGCCGCAGACCGACGCAGGGAAAACGGTTTCCGTGAATACGGGCAGAGCATTTCGAGATTTCGATTCCCGACGACCTGAGACGCAACGCAGTCGAGTCGTCTGACATCCCGGTCACGGCAGAGACCGTCGCCGTAGCATTTTCCGGTCTGTTTGAAGGTTCCGGGAAGCGACGTCACCTGACGTCCGCACGCTCGCGACGGCTATTCGAGACGTCTCATTTTTCTGCATGGGCAGGTTGCCCACCCGTCACCTCGGATCACGGGTGATCAAAGTCGGTGCCTGTTCCGAAATTCCCGTTACGGCGCCGAGTGGATCATTGTTCTATATGACTCCGCGCCGCGAAGTGTCACGCCCGCGGAATGCGCACACTGCAGAAAGCCGATCCTCAACGTGCAGTTTGATCGGCGGGTTGCCGTTGGGGTTTGCCTCGATTCTGAAGCGGCCCCATACTACGCAGGCATCGGCGGATTTCGATTCATGCCTGCCGGTCTGTATTTCTGTTCGGAGTTCCGATTCCAGCAGCATTCGTCCAGAGAGAGGTTCGGCAGGCGATGAGCAGTACTTCCGGCGGCGATTTTGGCGAGACTGCTGTGCCTGAGCGGGGCTCTGTTCGCAGAGGGCGAGCAGAAGGCGACAGCGGCGACGGCACCAGCGCAGAAGGCAGCGCCGTCCGCTCGGGAACGAGTGCAGGGGCTGAACAGAAGAAAAAGAAAGTCGTTCGGCTGGGCGACTTCCAACTGGTCAAAAAGCTTGGCCAGGGTGGCATGGGCGAGGTCTATCTCGCCAGGCAGATCAGTCTTGACCGGCTCGTCGCGCTGAAGGTTCTCTCGAAAGAACTCGCGAAGAAGCCGGGATTTGTCGAACGCTTTGTGCGCGAAGCTCGCGCAATGGCGAGGATCGATCATCCAAACGCCGTCAAGGTTTACGCGGCGGAAGCCGACAAGGGCCTGAACTTTGTCGCCATCGAATATGTCGACGGCCAGAGTATGCAGGACGTGATGGACGCGTCGAAGGAACTCAGTATTGGCGACGCCGTGCATGTCATCCTCGCCTGCGCCGACGCGCTCGCTCACGCGCACGAGATGAATCTGATTCATCGCGACATTAAGCCGGATAATATTCTCGTCACAAAAAAGGGCGTCGTGAAAGTCGCCGACTTTGGACTGGCGAAAGCGCTCGACGACGAGGATATGTCGATGACGCAAAGCGGCACTGGTCTGGGCACGCCGCTGTACATGCCGCCGGAACAGGCTCGCGACGCGAAACACGTCGACCAGCGAACCGACATCTACGCGCTCGGCTGCACCTTCTATTACTTCCTCACCGGCAAGCTTCCGTTCTCGGGCGACAGCGTGCTGAAACTGATCCTGGCCAAAGAGAAAGGCCAGTACGAATCCGTGCGTAAACTGAACTCCAGCGTGCCCGAACGTCTGGAGTTGATGATCGACAGGATGATCCAGAAAGAGGCGAAACACAGGTACTCGACCTGTGCCGAAGTGATTGCCGATCTGGAATCACTGGGGCTGGAAAGTGAAGTGCTCAGTTTTGCGGACACAAACGGTGCTACGCCATCGCGTTCATCACGTACTCGCTCGCGAGCCACACTCGCAGGAGGAGCAACGACCGCCGGACAGTCGATGCCGCAGTTCCGCACGTCGGCCGAGGACGTTCAGGAGCAGCAGAAACGAACCGCCGCAAAAGACACATCAAACTGGTTCGTTCGGTATACGACCTCCAGGGGCGACACTCAGGTCAAGGAGATGACCACGCGGCAGATTCAGCAGGGTATTCTGTCGGAAGTGCTGGATGTGAAAACACAGGCTCAGAAGAAAGATGCCGGCGGAGGATTCCTGCCGCTGGCGGCGTACAGCGAGTTCGAGGACCTGATGAAAAAGACGCTCGCGAAAACCAGCGAGAATGTCCGGGCCGACTCGATGAAAGACATGTACGCAAAAATTGACAAGGAAGATCGACGTCGCAAACGCTGGCGCTGGCTGCGGAATCTGACTGAGAACGTGCTTGGCGGATTCAGTCTGATCGTGTATCTCATTGTTGTTGCTGCGGTGCTGGGCGGAGCTGTCTGGTTCATCTTCAAAGTCGGCTACCCGTGGCTCAATGAGTACATCAACAAGGATGCACAGCCGACCGAAACGGCTCCCGCTGACGGAACTGTCGAATCCGGTTCTGAGCAACCGAATTCGGCTGACTGATCGGGAGCAGTCGTACAAAGGAGCCAGTCATGTCAGACATCGAAACGGTCGGGCGACCGATGGAGATTCTGCTCGTCGAAGATAGTCTGGTCGCAGCACGGATCACGATGGGAGCCTTGCGCAACGGCAACGTCCAGCATCGAATGACATGGCTGACGGATGGCAATGAGGCCAGCGACTTTATTTTCCGACGTGGCCGCTTCTCCCGAGTGCCGCAACCGGACCTGATCCTGCTCGATCTGGGGCTGCCCGGCAAAGACGGCTGGGAAATCCTCGCGGAAGTCAAAGCTAGCGACGCCCTGGCCAACGTGCCGATCGTCGTTCTTACCGCCTCGACGTCGGCGGAAGACTTTCAGCACAGTGAGGAGTACGACGTCGCCGCCTACATGACGAAGCCGGTTGATCTCGAAAAGTTCCTCTACCTGGTCCGGGAACTGCGGCAGTACTGGCACTCCGGCGTGATCATTCCCAGCGTCGAATAGGCAGTGATTCCGGAGCAACCGCCCGGCGTCTTCGGAGAGCGATTCATCGGCTGCTGACTGTCAGGTTGAGAATTGCGCATAGTTCAATCCGAGACTCTGCAACTCGTCCCGTTCTGAGTTTCGCGCAGCCGGTCGCGGATGATGTCGAGCATCAGCGGGTGCAGGCCGAGCGGTGGGCAGAGCTTGAAGCTGACAGCGGGGAACTCGGCGGCGAGGTCGTTGCGGAAACGTTCCAGATCGCGCGTCACGTGCGAACCGGCGCTCAGGAAGTAGGGCAGCATTCGGACTTCGCTGGCTCCGAGTTCGACGCACTTCCGGGCTCCATCCGGGATCGAAGGCTCGGCCAGTTCGAGGTAGCTCGGCACGACAAGGTCGTACTCGTCGGTCGTCCTCAGCGCTTCCGCGACCGCGACCAGATCCTGATTCGCTTCCAGGCGGCGGCTTCCGTGCGCGATGAGAAGGACGGCGGTCGACATCGATGAGAACTCCTCCGGAGGTGGTTCAGCCGGTGAATTTCACAGTCGTAGACGCGCGCGTCCCACTCTGCAAGGGTCGACCTGCTCCTGTTGTGATGAGCGTTCCGATCGTGTCGGCCTGACCGGAGTTGCCGCACAGGGAATCTGCCCGGCAGGGCGCCGGCGGCGACCTATGTTCTGACCAGACGGCTCTCTCTGCGCGCACTCCGCTCGCAGCGGCCTTCCCCTTGAAGAAACCGAACCGCGACGAACTCGCCGGTTCGTTCGCTCCGGTCAGACATTCATGGGTAATCCACAGTTTTCATCGCTCGCCTTTGCGCTGTTCTGCATGACGACAGCGACGATGATCCTGCGCCCTGGCGAAATGATCCCGCCGCTCGCCCTGCTGCCGATCTACGAAGTGCTGATCCTCGGCACGCTGCTGCTTGCTCATCAGGGAGTTTTCCAGCAGTTCAAACCGCAATCGCTGCTCCGGCAGCCGGTCGCGCTTTGTCTCGTCGGTGTGTTTGTGGCGATCCCCGTTTCGCAGATTACACACATGTATTTCGGTGGGGCGCTGCACGGGATGATTGAATTCACCAAGGCGGCGATGCTTTTCGTGCTGCTGATTGTCGTCGTCGATCGCTGGTCGCGGTTCGAGCGGCTGACAACGGTGATCGCCTGCTGCGCGACAGTGATGATCTCGTTCTGCCTGATCGACTATCTGGGAATCGTCGACCTGCCGTTTATCAAGCACGCGGAAGAGAGTTACGGCCAGGAACTCGACGGCGACGACATCCGCATCGCCCGCATGAACGGGACCGGAATCTTTTCCGACCCGAACGACATCTCGCTGCTGATTACCGCGACAGGGATCCTTTGTCTGTCGTTTCTGACGGACAAAGAACGCGGCCCGTTGCGCATCTTCTGGCTGGTCCCGATTGTGCTGCTGCTGGTGGCTCTGGTCTGCACGAAATCGCGCGGTGGTATGCTGGCTGCAGCCGCGGCGATCGGTGTTCTGCTGATGTTCCGCTATGGCAAGGGCGTCGCGATCGCTATCGGCGTTCTGGGAGTGCTCGCCGCTCCAATCGCACTCGGCAGGCAGGCGAACATCGACCTCTCTGACGGAACCGGGCACGATCGCCTGCTGCTGTGGCGGGAAGGTCTGGTTGCACTGCGGTCGAAGGATCTGTTCTTCGGCACGGGACAAGGCACTTATCACGACATCGCCGGTCTCGTCGCGCATAACTCGTTCGTCCATGCGTATGTCGAACTGGGCCTCATCGGCGGCACGTTCTTCTTCGGAATGTTCTTCTTTTGCGCGTGGGGACTGCTCCGGCTCAACACGCAGCCGTGGCAGATTCTGAACCCGAGACAGGCTCGATTCCTGCCTTACATGGCCGCGATCGGCTCGGGCTGGACGATCGGCCTGATGTCGCTGTCGCGCTGTTACACGGTGTCGACGCTGCTGATCCTGGCGCTCGGCACGGCATATCTGAATCTCGCCGGCTGGAACCTGCGGCCTCGCCGACCGGTTCTGCAGTGGGATCAGTTTCACATGGTGCGTCTCGCCGGGGCGAGTCTCGCAATGTTCGTGGGGTTGAATCTTGTTGTTCGCGTCCTTGCCTGAGTTCGCTCTTCCGAATCCGTGAGGAGCGGAGACTTCGCATGAAATACAAACTGAAGATCAACCTGCTGGCGAGCTGGGGGCACCACGGGATTAATATCCTGATCGGCCTGGTGCTGATGCCCTTCGTGCTGAACACAGTCGGCGATTCGAGTTACGGACTGTGGCTGTTTATCTGCTCGATCGCCGGCTACTCGGGGCTGATGAACCTTGGCTTTGGCAACACGATCTGCCGTTTCGTCGCTCATCATCATGCGAAGGACGAGATCAACGAGGTCAATCGGGTCGTCAACGTTGTCGCGGTGATTTACCTGCTGATGAGCGGCGTGCTGGTCGCCGCGGCTGGAGTACTCGCCTGGCTGGCTCCGTATCTGTATGACTGGGGCGGAACGTCAGTCACTGAGATCCGCTGGGTGATCGTGCTGCTCGGACTGAACGTTGTTGTCGGGCTGCTCGGCAGCGTGTTTGGCGGAGTGATCGTCGGTCTGCAGCGGTTTGATCTGGAACGCGGTTTCCAAACAGTCGCCGGCATTGGGCGGCTGGTGCTGACGCTCGTTCTGCTGCAGAAGGAGCACGCACTCGCCACGCTGGCGCTGATCTTTCTCCTGACGACGCTGATCGAAAACGTCGGCTATCTGGCCGTCGTGTTCCGTCAACTGCCGGGCCTGAAGCTGCACTGGCGCTTCTTCGATCTCGCGACGTTGAAGAAGTGCGGCGGTTTCAGCATGTACTCGCTGCTGGATTTCTTTGCGTATAAGTTGATCGAGGCGACGGATACAGTCGTGATCGGCTTCGCGTTCGGCACGTCGTACATTGTGCCGTACTACGTTGCTCATCGGCTGATGACGTTTATCGTCCAGCCGCTGCAGATGGTCGGAAATGTGCTGATGCCGAGAGGCGCAGAACTCGGTGCCCAGGATCTCGATCACCGGTTGCGAGTCCTCGTGCAGAAGGGACTCGGACTTTCATTTCTGTTGACAGCCGGCGTGACGATCGGCGCGTACTTCTTCGGCGATCAGATCGTCCAGGCATGGCTCGGGCACAGCTACAGCGAAACGCACCTGTTGCTGGTCGTGCTGCTGACCGCTCAGATTCTCGCCACACCGATGCGCGTCCTGCGCGGTGTGCTGTTCGGCATGGGCCACGTCGAAGTGCCGTCGGTTCTGTACTTCACCGAAGCCGTGGCGAATATCGGCCTGACACTGCTGCTGATCAAACCGCTCGGGCTGCTCGGCGTCGCGCTGGGAACGGCGATTCCCGTGTTTGCCGTCGAACTGTTCGCCTTCCTGCCATACGCCCTGAAGAAGCTCGACTTTCCTCTGCGGCAATTCGCGACCCAGGTGTTGCTGCCGCAGCTGCCCGCGCTGCTGGCGTTGTGGCTGTACTCGCTGGCGGTCAGTTTCCGCTGGCCGATCGGTGCCGCCTGGCTGCCGGTGCTGCTGGTGTCCGGCGGTGGTGGAACGGTTCTCTGTCTGACCTGGCTGGCCAGTCGGCGAGCCGCTCGGCACTGGCGGGCCGCGTAAGTCTGTTCGTGCTCCATCAACCTGATCATTTAATTGAACATAGGAAATCAGGAAATGAGTGATTCAACGAGTGCCCTGCTGCCGGAGGCCGAACTGAATGACTCGGCGTCGAGCGATCAGCAACTGACTGACTGCGTTGACCTGACGCTCGACGTACGCGGCGCGAGCGATCGGTTGGCTGCTCTGGCAGAATGGCGAACTCTCGAAGATCGCCTGTGCGAAGTCCCGCTGATGTGTTCGACCGACTGGACCGAAGCCTGGCTCGACTCGTACGGTGATCTCGTTCCGCACTGGTTCGTGCTGGCGCGCGAGGCATCAACCCGTCGCGTTGTTGGAGCGTGCCTCATCACACAGGGAGTCGCTCAGAAAGACGGGCCGCTGCCGATCCGCACGCTGCATCTGGGCACGGCCGGCGAACCTGACGCCGACAGCGTCTGCGTGCAGTACAACGAGCTGCTCGTCGAGCCGCGTGCCCGCCGCTCATTCATCGCGGCACTGCGAAGCTACTTCGAATCGCAGTCGGGTATCGATCAGTGGAATCTCGACAGCGTGACTGAGGATCTGACTGACAGCTTCGATGATCCGCAACAGTCGCTGCGACGCGAAGTCAAAATGTCGTACTGGTTCGACCTGACAGTCCCGCGCAGCAAAGGCGGATCTGTCCTTGACGAAATCCGCAGCAAGTCGCGCCGCAAGGTCCGCCGCAGCATGCAGCTTTACGGCGGCGTCTCGGTCGACTGGTCAGAATCGATCTCGCAGGCGACTGACATCTTCAGCGAGATGATCGACCTGCATCAGGCTCGCTGGCGAGCGCTCGGTAAACCCGGCTGCTACGCGAGCGAACGCTTCACTCGCTTCCACGAAAACCTGATCGCCCGGCTGGTGCTGGATCAGCGTCTGTTCTTCATCCGAGTCCGGTCGGCGGAAGGCACGATCGGCTGCCTGCAGTTCTTCAACGATCGAAACCGGGCATTGCTTTATCAATGCGGCCGGTCGCAGGACAACCAGGCCCTGAGCCCCGGCGTCGTCACTGACTGCCTCGCGATGCAGGCCTGCCTCGAACGCGGCTTCGATGCCTACGACTTTCTACCCACCGAATCGCGGCACAAACGACAACTCTCGAATGCCAGCACGCCACTGGTCTTCGCTCGCCGCCGCCGCCCGAGCTTCAAGTTCACGATGCTCGATGCCGCCCGATCAATCAAGCACTCCGGCCTGCTGCAGAAAATTCGTTGGAGTACAACCAGCGACGCCGAAGCGAGCCTGAGCCAGGACGAGGATTGAACAACAACCAACAAAGGTAGCCGAGCCTTCCTGACCTTCGTTTTCTTCTGTTCCCATCGAGATTCCATCCATCTCACTGAGGTAGCAGAAACTGGCCCATCCTCACTTCCCGATAGCCATCGAATTCCTATGTCATTCTTCCGCCAGCTAGCGAAGCGAACCCTGACAGCCCTGCTGCCACGTCACGCCATCGTGTCGCGCGGAGCCGGTCCCGGCATCGCGCTGACGTTTGATGACGGGCCGCATCCAGATCACACACCACGGCTGCTCGACGCGCTGGCGGACGCAGGCATTACGGCGACGTTTTTCATCGTTGGCGAACGCGGATCTGAGCATCGCAGCCTGCTGCAGAGGATCGCCTACGACGGGCACAACATCGGTAACCACACCTGGTCGCACAGCGAACCTCGCGAGACGTCCGCCCGGCAGTTGATTGACGAAGTCCGTCGCACGCGCGATCTGATTGAGGACATCACCGGCCGCGAGTGCCGCCTGTTTCGCCCTCCGAAAGGCGAACTGACTCTGCGCAAGCTGCTGGCACTGCGGCAGGAACGACAGACGATCGTTCTCTGGAATCACGACACGAAGGATTACCGCATGCCAGTCGGCTCAGACGCGATCATCGACTGGTGCCGCGACTACCGGCCGTGGTCAGGCGACATCGTGCTGTTCCATGACAACCATCCGCATGCGGTCAGCGCTGTCGAGTATTTCGCGACGCAACGGCCAGACCTTTGCGAGCGTTGCCTGACGGTCTCTGAGCTTGTGAATTCATCTCGAAGCGGACGCTCAGTGCCGCAGTCAGTCAGGGGAACGCTATGTACTGGATCGTAGCCGCCATCGCTGTTGTCGTTCTGCTGGCGGAAACGGTTGTCGTCGCGACCCTCGTGCGTCGGAAACATCTCGAACGCTGGCTGCCGAGCTACCTGTTCGGCATGAACGTCTGCCCGAGGCTCAATCAGCCCGTCGTCCGGCCAGTCGAAGAGAGTACCTCAAGCGATGGCGAACCAGCGGTTGAGCAGGTACGTGGCCACCAGACACCGTGGGCGCGATTCGTCAACGCGGAACCGCTGCACGTCTTCATCGCCGTATGCGATCATTACGAACCCGACAACGCCCGGCCACCGCGACACGTCGCCGATGCCCGTGTCGATCGCTGGTGCCGAGATTACCCCTTATTGTTCGGACAGTTTGAGGATTCCTCCGGCCGGCCGCCGCAGCACTCGTTCTTCTTCCCGCAGGATGAGTATTTTGTGCCCGAGTACCTCGATCAGCTCCGTGATCTTTGCGAGGCCGGTTTCGGCGACGTCGAGATTCATCTGCACCACGACAACGACACCGAAGACGGCCTGCGTGAGAAGCTGGAAACTTTCCGCGACACCCTGCATCACCGGCACGGTCTGCTGCGTCGTCACCCGAAGACCGGCGAACTGACCTACGGCTTCATTCACGGCAACTGGGCCTTGTGCAACTCCCGTCCCGACGGCCGCTGGTGCGGAGTCAACAATGAGCTGGCAATTCTGCGCGAGACCGGTTGCTATGCCGACTTCACTCTACCGTCCGCCCCCGAGGCCACTCAGACTAGAATCATCAACTCAATCTACTACGCGTCGAGCGACCGCCGCCGTCCGTGTTCGCACGATCGCGGCACCGCCGCAACACTCGGCGTCGCTCCACCCGCGAAACACCTGCTGATGGTTCAGGGGCCGCTGACACTTGACTGGGAAGACCGCCGCCGCGCCATCCTCCCGAGAATTGAAAACGGCGACATCCTGCACCACCGCCCGCCGACCATCCATCGTTTTCTGCAGTGGCTGAAATGCGGAGTTCACGTCGCCAGCCGCCCCGACTGGTGCTTCATCAAGCTGCACACGCATGGTTGCAAGGATGGCAACATCAATACTCTGCTCGGCGAACAGACACAGCAGTTCCACCGCGATCTGGCCATCCTTGCCGCAGAGCACCGGCATCTGCAGTACCACTATGTGACAGCCTGGGAGATGGCCCAACTCATCAACCAGGCCGAATCAGGCATATCGGCACCTCGCCTTTCCGCGATCGTGACCGACCTGCAGGCCATCTGTTACACAGACTCAAATTGATGATTGCGCGTAGCAGGATTCGCAAGAATTCAGAAGCTTCGGTATGCCGACTGAATTCTTGCGAATCCTGCGACAGGTCATGAGCAAAGGTCAATTCGACAGTCAGTAGCCATCCGACTCGTCCGCATCCGTTACAGCCAGACCGAACCGTCACTAGCGTGAGGCCGATTCGGCAACCACGTTCGCAATTCCTTGACGCCCCGCCCCTCAGACCCTACTTTTCCGCCGCCTAGGACGATTAGCTCAGTTGGCTAGAGCGCCACGTTGACATCGTGGAGGTCACTGGTTCAAGTCCAGTATCGTCCATTCATAACCCCTTGCAGGTCAATGACTTGCACGGGGTTTTTTCGTGATACCTTTTCGTGTTTTCGGCGGTGATACCCTCGGTGATACCTTTGGGGCAACAAGGACGCTCGATTTCCGCCACCGATCGCCTGCCTATCTCCCCGGAATGCGCATCTGCTGCGCATGTGAAACCTAGGAGTCTGTCCGAGAATCCCAACTGACCTGGAAATCGTGGTCGATATCTGCGATGAAGGGGTCTGTCGGGATTCGCTTTCTCTCAGGCAGGTGATCAGGGATGAGCAAGACGTTTCGCAAGTGGGCTCCGGATCAGATGTGGCTGTTGCCGCCCTCGCCGCGGGACTGGCTGGAGGACGGGCATCTGGTCTATGTCCGGCTGGATGTGGTTGGCGAGATGGACCTCGCGCCGTTCTTTGAACGGTATCGCGATTCGGTCAGCGGGCAGCCGCCGTTTCATCCGCAGATGATGGTCACGCTGCTGCTGTATGCTTATTGCAAAGGTGTGTTTTCGTCGCGGAAGATCATGAGCCGCTGCCGCGAAGACATCGCGTTCCGGGTGATCGTGGGCGAGGACATTCCCGACTTCCGCACGATCAGCGACTTCCGCAAGGACAACCTCGAACACCTGCAGTCGCTGTTTGTGCAGACGCTGCTGGTGTGTCAGCAGGCCGGGCTGGTGAAGCTCGGACGCGTGGCGCTGGACGGCTCGAAGGTGAAAGCGAACGCGTCGCGGCACAAGGCGATGAGTTACGAGCGGATGCTGTCCGAAGAGCAGCGGTTGCAGCAGGAGATCGCAGACCTGCTGGCGGCGGCGAAACAGGCGGACGAAGACGAGGATGCCCGCTTCGGCGACCGTCACGGCGAGGAACTCCCCGACGAACTGAAACGCCGGGAAACGCGGCTGGAAAAGGTCCGGCAGGCGCGGGAAGCTGTGGCAGAACAGGCACGGCAGAAGGCCAGGCAGCACGTCGAGCAGATGAAAGCGGAGGGCCGTCAGCCTCGCACCGACCCGGACAAAGTGGTTCCGCAGCCGACGGACCAGCGAAACTTCACTGATCCCGAATCGAAGATCATGAAAGTTTCCAATAAAGGCTTCGACCAGTGTGGTAACGCTCAGATCGTGGTGGATGAGAACCAGGTGATCCTCGCGGCCGACGTGACGAATCAGGCCAACGACGTGCGTCAGGTCGAACCGCTGCTGGAGCAACTGCAGTCAAACGTTGCGGCTGGCGGACTGCAGGGTGAATTGAAAGAGTTCCTCGCGGACGCCGGTTATTACAGCGACTCGAATCTGCAGACACTGCTTGAGACGCAGCTCGACCCGTACCTGGCAACCGGACGCTTGAAACACAACGAGCAACTTCCGCCTGCTCCCCGCGGCCGCATTCCCGACGAGCTTTCGCCAAAGCAGCGGATGGCCCGGAAGCTGCGAACGAAGCGAGGCCGGGAGACGTACGCGAAACGGAAGTGGATGGTTGAGCCGGTCTTTGGTCAGTTGAAAGCGTGCCACGGATTCCGTCAGTTCCTGCTGCGAGGCCTGAAGAAGATGCAGGGCGAATTCACGCTGCTCTGCCTGACCCACAATCTGCTGAAAGCCTTCGCCGCCGGAAGGGCATAACCCAAGCTCTCACCAAACCATCGAAACGGCCACCTTCCGTCAAACCTGCTGGTCTCGCAGTTTTCAGACAGACTCCTAGGCCGTGTGGACATTCACAGGACGTCGACGATGAGTGCTGCCAGCCAGACGAATCCAGCAAAGTTCTCTGTTGTTTTCTCATAGCGTGTCGCCACGCGGCGGCACTGTTTGATGCGACCAAAGAATCGCTCCACAT
>WGMU01000113.1 GCA_016124895.1 bacterium | reverse complement strand
CGACGCGATGATCTGTGTCTCCGACGCGATGATCTGTGTCTCCGACGCGATGATCTGTGCATCCGACACGATGATCTGCCATGATGACCGGAATCAAACCCCATTCCTCACCATGCGCAAATCCCGTGCCGAACAGTATTGCTCCCGACCCTTTCGTAATCGTCCGCTCCAGATCGGAAAGTTGTATCGGACACCTTGCTCGACGGCTTGCATCAGAGGCCGTTCGTTGCAGAACTTCGCAAGGCTCACCTTTCGCGAGCGAAACCGACGCGACTAGACTCTGCAGTTAACCGTCCGGGGATGGCTGGCGGTTCTTGTTTGCAAGAGGTGTTTTGATGGTGTCAGGTAATTTCCAGGTGGGCGACTGGGTGGTCTATCGCCGGACCAAGTTCAGCAAGTTTCCCGGCAAGCGGGCTCACGATGTCGCGCCGCAACCGCGTGGGGAAGCGTACTCGTACGTTGTCGACAAGCTGTGGGTCGTCGCCGATGTCAATGACGAAGGCAAACTTGTTCTCGTGACGCGGCGAGGTAAACGTCACGCCGTTTCACCTGACGATGGCAACCTGCGTCCCGCGAACTGGTGGGAGAAGTTCCGGTTCCGCCGTCGCTTTGAAGAAGCCGCTCAGGCAACTGACCGCGAAGAGTCGACTTCCACTGAGCCGGCGGAAGACTGACGTTGCGGTTTGTCACGGCTGGCTGACCACGGTCGCGAGCCTTCCGTGCCTGGGTTTCCCATACCCGGCCACCGCGTGTTCGCTCCGCATCCCGTGCTCCAGAAAAACGCTTACACGATCAACCGTTCCAGGGGCAGCCTGATGGACAGTGTGCTGGACCGATTTCTGCGGTACGTCAAGGTCGACACTCAATCGGATGAGAACAGCGACAGTTATCCCAGCACGCAGAAGCAGTTTGATCTGTGCCGGCTGCTCGCTGACGAGTGCCGCGAACTGGGGCTTCGCGAAGTCCGCATGTCCGAATTCGGTGTCGTTACTGCGACGGTTCCAGCCAACGTTGAGTACGCTGCTCCGGCCATCGCACTGATTGCACACGTTGATACCTCGCCCGAGTTTTCCGGCACGAACGTCAAACCGATTCTCCACGAAAACTACGATGGCGAGGATCTCGTTCTGCCGGGCGATCCCAGCCGCGTGCTTAGCGTTGCCGGGAACCCGGCGCTCAAAACGCTGATCGGCGGTACGATTGTCACGACGGACGGAACGACTCTGCTGGGAGCTGATGATAAAGCCGGCGTTGCCGTGATCATGGCGGCGGCGGCGAGGTTAATGAGCGAACCGGAGATTCCACGCGGCCCGGTGAGGCTCGTCTTTACCTGCGATGAGGAAATCGGACGCGGCGTCGACAAGGTCGACATCCCCGGCCTGAACGCCGTCTGTGGCTACACGCTTGACGGCGACGGAGTCGGCAAGGTTGATTGCGAGACGTTCTCCGCGGACCTGGCTGTTGTTACAGTCGAAGGGATCAACACGCACCCGTCCGAAGGCAAAGACGCGATGGTCAATGCGCTGCGAATTATCTCGCAGTTCATTGCCCGCCTGCCGACCGATCACCTTTCGCCAGAAACGACCGACGGACGTGAGGGCTTCATGCACCCCTACGTGCTGGAAGGTGGTGTCGCCAAAGCTACGACGCGGATCATCCTGCGCGAGTTCGACACGGCGAAGCTCGCTGACCAGGCGGCACTGCTCGGGTCAATTGCCGACGACCTGCGAGCTGAGCACCCGAAAGCGGCGATCACCGTCGAGATTCGCAAGCAGTACCGCAACCTCGGCGATGGTCTGAAGTCAGAGCCGCGTGCAGTTCTGAAGGCCGAAGCCGCAATGCGGGCCTGCGGAATTTCGCCCGAACTGTCGATCATTCGCGGCGGGACCGACGGGTCGATCCTGACCGAACGCGGTCTGCCGACGCCGAATCTTTCGACCGGGGAGCATAATCCGCACTCGCCGCTCGAATGGACCAGCAGGGAAGAACTCGAAACGGCCGTAAACGTGCTCGTCGAGCTGGCGCAGCAATGGAGCAGCGAACGTCTGTAACGACGCGCCGGCAGCGATCGCAGGGAGGCACAGTGACCTGGCTGTCAAATCTACTGAGCGGCGCCGCAGCCGGCGCTCTCGTCGAATCCGCTCTGACTGACAGTCTGCCGCGGCAGAAGTGGTATGCCCACAAAGGCGCGGCCGTGTCTCAGATCAGGATTCGCGACGCAGTCCTGCTGCCGGAAGCAGTCGCTGGGCATTCGTTTGCCGTCCTGCTCGTCGATGTCGGCAGTGAATTCGTCGATGGGCAGTCCGACTGCTACGTGGTTCCCGTCGCATCTCGCCTCGTTGCTGACGCGAAACCGGCAGAGACAATCCTGCAGGACGCCAGCCACGCACTTGTTGAATGCAGTGCCGATTCTCAGTTCTGGAGAAGTCTGCTGCGACATTCAAAGGAGAGGTCGATCGAGTCCCTCACCGGAGGCTCGCTCTCGTTTGTGACACTCTCCGCTGAGGGATCACAAAGCATCCTCGATCTGTCGAGAATCGAAGTTTCGATGGCAGAGCAAAGCAATACCGCAGTCACGTTTGGCGACTGGGGATTTCTGAAACTGTTTCGCCGAGTCGAAGTTGGCCTCAATCCAGACGTAGAGATCGGCCAGTTCCTGACACGGACCGCGGCGTACGTCAGGACGCCGCGAGTGCTTGGTTCGCTCGATTTCCAGTCGGCATCGGGCAGCGATTTGCTCTGTCTCGGCGTCCTGCTCGAACGCGTCGCGGCAAAAAGCGATGCCTGGCAGTTCACGCTGGATTCGCTGGCGGAGTTCTGGCAGCGAGTGGCCGCTGAAGCTGCTGACTGGCCGCCCGAAAAGATCGAGTCCGAAGCACGTGCGTCGTCACTGGCTGCTTTGATTGGACCGTACCTCGATGCCACTCGATTGCTCGGGCAGCGCACCGCTGAAATGCACTCCGCCCTTGCTGCGGGAACCAGTGAGGCGTTTCGGCCGGAGCCGCTGACGGCTCTTGCTGTCGAAGAACAACGCGGCCGCGTCGCGACTGAGCTTGCGGAAACATGTCGCCTCCTGCGGTCGTCGATCACGGCAGGAACGTCGGACGCGATGGCCGACGAACTGCTCGCAGCAGGCAACCGTCGTCTGCATGAGATTGCACAGCAACTCGGCGATTTGCACGACGTTTTGCTGATTCGAGTTCACGGCGACTATCACCTCGGGCAGGTTCTGCGGACGCGTGACGACTTCGTGATCATCGACTTCGAGGGCGAGCCCGATCGACCGCTGGCCGAACGCCGTGAGAAACGCTGCGCCGCGAAAGACGTCGCCGGCATGATCCGCTCGCTGCACTACGCGTCGAATGCGGCTTCTGTCGGTCTGCTCGCGGCACCAGGAAATGTGATTAGCGCCGCGGAAACCTGGCAGCGGCAGTGGTATCTCAACTGTCGCGCCGCTTTCCTGAGCGGCTATCAGGAATCGTTGACGGCGTCCGGCATTGTTCCCGAGGATTCGTCGGCCGCTGCCGCACTGCTTGATCTATTCGTCGTCGAAAAGGTGCTCTACGAACTACGGTACGAGATTCATCATCGCCCTGACTGGGTGGCCATTCCGCTCGCGGGTCTGCAGGAGGTTCTCGGGCTTTCCTGACCCGACGAATTCACTGGTGCAACGTGCGACAAAACGAGCAGGTCGCGCGGCACTGTCAGGGGCTGTTCAGTGCTACGGGCTTCAGTGCCGCGGCCAGTGGGAATCGGTTCTGCCAGCCCGGCACGCTGTCTGCTCTTCGGGCAGGCGACGAGGGAGTGGAATCTCAGAGGCCTTGCCGCATTCCGCAGGAGCAGAAGTCGTGAAAGATCAGTCAGAAACGGTTGCCGGAACGAGGCCTGTGCAGGAACCCCTTGCGGTCACGCTTGCCCTCGGCGGCGGTGGAGCGCGAGGGATTTCGCATCTGGGCGTGATCGAGGGAGTGCTCTCAGCCGGTTGCCGGATCGACCGGATTCTCGGGATCAGTATCGGGAGCCTGGCAGCGGCCATGTTTGCGTTTGATCCGGACATTCAGCACGTGCAGAAGAAGACGCTCGACTACCTGAGCAGCCCGTCGTTTCAGCGTTTTCAGCATCGCCTGCTGCTGTCCCGGTCTGCCAAAGATGATCGGACGTCCGATCAGCCGCCTTCGCGCTGGGAGCGTATGAAGCAGGCCATTCGAGTGAACTACGTCTGCCAGCAGATTGTACGCCTGCCTTCGCTGCTGAAAGGCGAACTGCTGCACCACGCAACGCTGCACCTGCTGCCTGAAGCAAACATCGAAGACGCAGAAATTCCACTGTCCGTCGTTGCGGTGGACCTGCTGACCGGCGACCGCGTCGTACTGACGGACGGCCCAGTCCGCGAAGCCGTGCGCGGGTCGAGTTCCATTCCCGGAATTTTTCCGCCGGTTGAGCTGGCTGGAAAACGGTTGTGCGATATCGGCGTGCTTAACTCGTTGCCGATTCCAGCGATCGACGAGACTCATCCGAAAACGACGGTGATCGCCGTGGACGTCAGCTCGGACCTGGTGCCGATTGAAGCCTGTTCAACCGCGGTCGACGTCCTGATCCGAATGCACGAAGTTGGCGAACGACTGTTTCGTGAGCAGGTCCGCCGAGAAGCCGACATCCTCATCCGCCCGGAAGTCGGCCACCGTTCCTGGTTTGAGTTCGGCGAACCGGAGCAGATGCTTGAACTCGGCCGCGAGGCCGCGCGCCGCGCGCTGGCCAGGAAAATCGGGCGGTAGCCGCACATGCTCATTTCCTGGTTGAAGCAGCGTCACCGTTCACGGATTCTCGCCGAACAATTCCCGGACGCGTGGGAATGCTGGATTGCGAAAAACGTCCGGCATGAACGGCAGTTGGAGATCGAGCAGCGTCATCGCCTCAGAAGCCTGATGCAGGTCTTCATTGCCGAAAAGAACTGGGAAGGCTGCCAGGGGCTGACTCTGACAGACGAAATGAAAGTGACCATTGCGGCCCAGGCGTGCCTGCTGGTGGTTGGCTTCGAGGTGGATGTCTACTTCGACCACGTGCTGTCGATTCTGGTCTACCCGACGGCCTACGTCGCGCCTGACACGTCGATCAGCCGAGTGGGGATCGTCATTGACGAAGGTGGCGAGGCGCGGGAGGGCGAAGCCTGGTGGCACGGTCCGGTCGTGCTGTCGTGGGAACACGCTCTGGCAGGCGGCCGGCTGGCGACGCCAGGCCACAACCTCGTGCTGCATGAGTTCGCACATCAGCTCGACATGATGAACAGCCGCGTGATTGACGGCACACCGCTGCTTGCCGCTGCCGAACAGGCGACCCGCTGGGCTGAGGTGATGGAGCCCGCTTATCAGAAACTCATCAGCGACTGCGAACACTACGGCCACGGTCTTATTGACTGCTACGGAGCGACCAGCCGCGGTGAGTTTTTCGCGGTGCTGACGGAATCGTTCTTCGAACGACCTTTGCACCTGCAACGCCATCTCCCGGACGTTTACGCCGAACTGCGCGGATTCTATCGGCTCGATCCTGCCGTATGGAAAGAGCAGTGACGCTGGGCAGGTGTCGGGAAACTGCTGATTACAGCCGGTTTGATCCGACTTTCGTCCACGGTGTAAAAGCCCCCACCGAATGGTCCGGCACTTTGCGCTTCCAGATTCGGTTCCCACACAGGGCGAACAGTGTGCCGCCGACTTTCCTCCCTGAGGCATACGCCGATCCCTCTGCTGCCAGCCGGAACTGACAGAATAATCTGCGATGCCGGTCCGTGCGGGCATGCTGACCGCGGCTGAAATCAGGATTTCTCAGTGACTCTTCCGCGCAGTGATCAGGGCCACTGGCAGCGTCCAGATTTCGATGCGTTTTTCGTCCACGTTCACGAAGCCGGCATTGCTGACAAACTGAAAAACGTCGATCGGCTGGCAGTCCACGAAGTGCGGAAAATGGAGATGCAGCCACTTGTAGGCCTGTTCGAGCAGCGATTCGTGCTGACCGTCTTTGACCGTGGCCATTGAGACGACTGACAGTCGTCCGCCGGGCCGCAGCACGCGGTGGATCTCAGTCAGCACGACCGGAATCTGATCCAGCGGAAACAGTTCGAGTGTGAAACTCATCGTGACGCCATCCATTGAAGCGTCTGAATAAGGCAGTGGGGGCACGGCAGCGACTGCTAACTCAACGTTGTCTGCCAATCCGGCGTCGGCGACATGGCGCGCTGCCAGATCGTGCATTCCCTGCGAAATGTCGACGCCAAAGACGCGCCCGCTCGGACCGACAGCCTTTGCCAGTTGCACCAGCGAGTGGCCAGTGCCATGACCGATTTCCAGCAACCGCTCACCAGGCTGCGCATCCAGACGTTCGAGTCCACGCTCGCGCGCTGCCCGTTCGCCGGAGTCAGCAATCAGGTCGTAGGCAGCGCTGATGCGATCGTAAAACTTCTGAGCGGCAGAGCGATCCTGGACATTCATGGCGTCAGACTTTCTGTTACAGATTTCAGACGAGCCCGCTGTCGAGGTGACAGCCTAAAGCGAATGATGGAGTCAATCACGCAGGCAGAACGCGATGGTTGCTGTTATTCGCGTCTGAGACGACCGGCCCTCCGGCTGTTGGAATTTTCAGAAAAGTTGCCTCACCTTGCCTGATCGGACCGATATACGCCTTAACCGAACAGAGTTCCACGGCAACGCTCAATCAGTGAGCAGTGTCACCATTTCAAATCCGGCATGGAGGCTGCGGGTTATGCGGAAGGTCAGCTCGTTTTCTGTTCTGCTTCTGATCGCGTCGCTCACTGGATGCGCCACACAGGCTCAGTACACGGCGATGGTGCCGTCGAACGTGCAACTGGTGAATCATCATGCCGATACGGTGGCGACGTCCGTTTCCGGCGGTGAAAAGACCAATCCGTTGTGGACGTCGGAGATCTCCAGCGAGGGCTACAGGCAGGCACTCGACCAGACGCTGCGCGAATCCGAACTGTTTTCCGGTGTCAGTCAGGGGGCGGGCAGCGACTACCAGCTCACCGTGCGGCTCAACAAGGCGAAACAGCCCATGGTCGGACTGGGCATGACCGTTCGGCTTTCCGCGGACTGGCTGCTGACACGTGCCGCCGACGGGCAGACCGTCTGGCAGGAGACAGTCGACAGCGAATACACCGCAAAATTTACCGAGCACGTCATTGGCTATGAACGATTGCGGAAGGCCAACGAAGGAGCCGTTCGCGAGAATATCCGCATTGGCCTGGAGCGTCTGTCAGCCGTGCCGTTTCAGAACGAAATCCGCCTGACCGGAGCGTCCTCAGCACTGCCATCGCAGCTTCAGTAGGCGTGCCGCTTTGCGAAGTCGTGGCCGTGCGTCAGACTGCAGAGTTTTGTCGGACAAAGTCCACTGTGACTGTCCGCTCTGCAGTCGATGTCGGGAATCGCTCTCATGCCGCGCAGTTCGCTTCGCTTGTGTTTGACACTGTTGATCGTTGGGCTGCTGATCCCAGGCGATGCGTTTGCCTGGGGACGCGGGCATCGGCTGATTCGCTTGTGGGCGGTGCTGCATCTACCGGAGTGGCAGCGCGAACGAATCGGAGCCGAATCTCTCGACCGGCTCTGCAGTGACTACACCTCACTGCAGGACAAACACGCGAGCGGAAAGGCTCCAGAACTCGATCCGTACTGTCTGGTTCCCGGTGTCCGAGTTTCACTGCATGACGTCAATCCGCCGGAGCCGAGCGCGAAGGCGCTGCTGTGGTTTCTCGATCAGATCGTCGCGCGACTGGAAACCGGCGAAACGGACGAGGCGATGAAGTTTCTGGGGGTGCTGTGCCACTGGAATGAAGATCCCGGCTGCCCGTCCGCTCACAGCAGCCCGGTGACAGAACTGCAGCTCAAGACCCTGCTGCCACCACCAAAGGACAAGGAGCGGTTCAATTATCTGTTCGGTGCCGGTGGGATCATGGACACCGGCAGCTATCAGATCCCGCAAGCCGAATATCGCCCGCGACTGCTGGGGCGAACGCGCGAGGAGATGGCGATGCGGATTTATCAGCACCAGCGACTACTGAAGCAGCACGCGGCGGCGCATATCGTGCCGATCGTCCAGGACATGATGCACGGCGACGGGACAAAGGCTGACGAGCATCGCGCCGCAGCGGCGCTCGACAATGCCAAACACACGGCCGACGTCATCTATTCGGTCCTTTGTCTGGCGACCGGCCGGTTCGACGAGAGCGCGGAAACCTGGGACGACCAGCCGCTGACCGACTGGCTGCCCGAGTTTCATGGTCGGATGATTCCGCATCCGTATTACGTGTCGCCGTTCCTGGTCGATCAGGCAATGGACGCGCAGCGGCAGTTACAACCGCTGCAGTTCCCCGGACCGACTCCGGGCAGCAAACCTCAACCCGTCGAGCACGGCTACGGCATGGGCACGCCGTTCTCGCTCGACTTTGTTCTTGCTCCCGGCACCGTTTACGACCACTTCACCTGCCAGGTCGGCCTGCACTCGACCGCCGGCCCAAACGGCGCCGTCGAATTCGCCGTCGTCGCCAACAGCCAGGAACTCGCCCACACAAAGGTGATCCGGTCAGGAGACGCTCCGCAGACGATTGACGTCGCGCTACCAAAGTCCAACGTACTCAAGCTGTCACTGCACACGATTGCGGTTGACGGTTCAGAGCCCTCGCACAATCTAACCGTGTGGGGCTATCCAACGTTGCGACGCGAGTAAATCTGGTTCGTTTCGGAAATCGTTGTCTTACACCAACAGGAACCGACGAATTGATGAGTTCTATCTGACATCGCTGGCAGTATCGATGCTTGCGTATAGTTCTGAATAAAGTCAACGATCGTTGTACTGAAAGTCGTTGGGATCTCTGCGCACGAGGAGCCATCCTGCTGACCACAGCCGTTCGGTCGGCTCCCGGAACCAGCGCTGCCGATCCGGGCTGGCAGATCTGCGAGGTCCAGGGTCACAGACTCCAAACCGTTCTTCCGGTGTGATGTGTCTGCACGCTGTCACTACGGCGTGTCATCGAAGCCACGATCGTCTGCTACGATCATTCAGCGTGGCGTGTGGAATCGAAACGCAACGACGATACAGCAGGGACTTCAACAGGCTGCATCGACCAGTTCCGGCTCGGGCAGCTTCCGAGCGTGCTCATAGAACGGGATGTAGCTGGCCGATTCGCGCGCGTGTGGAGCGTACTCGGCATACACCGCGTCGGCAAATTTCTGCACGTCGAACGCGTTCCAGATTTCACCGAGCTTCTGCAGATGAAGCATCCCGTTCGCCGCCTGTCTCAACGGATCCGGCATCAGCGACGCCAGTGCAACTGCGGCGGCGGCCGAGTGACGCAGCTCGCGGTCTGCCAGAATCTGCAGCCCACGATGGTGAAACAGCACGCAGCAGATCAAGTCGTCGGGAAAGCCCCAACTGAACATAACGCGAGCCGCCGCATCGGCGTGGTCCCAGCCAAACAGTTGATGCTCGAATTCTGTCAGGTTCTTCGGCTCAGTGTCCTGCTGCTTCAGAAAGTTCAGATACTCTTTGTCGCGTTCATTCGTCAGTGTCGGCAGTAGAAAATCGACCAGCAGGCCGGCTGAGAACGCGAGGTCTTCGTCAGCCTTCAGCAGCTTTGCGAGCTTCCGGGCCAGAATCGCGCGTTCGAGATTTGCGTTCCAGTAGGTCGCAAGGTTGAGGAGTTTCAATCCGCGCGCTGGCAGTGAATTCTGCACGGCCGCCGTCAGCAGGTGCAGCTTCGTGCGGCGGATGCCCAGCGTCGCGATCGCATGACGGGCGGAAGCGATCCGGTGCGACAGTGCATTCGCACTGGCATTGACGTTCCGCAGCAGTTCGCAGGTCAGTCCCGTATCGGATTCGACGATGGCCGCCAGTGTCGCGATGTTACAGTCCGGATCGTCCGCCTTTACCGAAAATTCCGTCACCGCATTCGGCAGGACCGGCAGCTTGATATTCGGGATCAGAGTTGGATCTGGCGGGTCACCAAGAATCGTCCGCCATTTTTCTGCCCAATCAACCACGGGATCACTTTCGTCCAACAGGATTCACTTCAGTACAGGAGTCAGAAAACCTTTCGCTGCCTCTTATCAGGCACTATATCTCGAACTGCGTCAGCGGCGCACCAGTTGCCGCGTGGCCAATCGAATTCAGGGAAACACCCCGCTCTCTGCAGCCTGTCGAAGCTTCGTTGCCATCCCGATGCCTGCTCAGTCACAAATTGACCTGATCCGGTTTACGACTGAGCCATCCAGTTGCTCTTATCTGAGCACCGAAGCTGCGCAGCTCGAATACCGTGTTCCGATGAATCTCGACGCGGCAGCCTTCGGCGAACTTCTGCGACGCGGCTGGCGACGGTTCGGCAACTACGTCTTTCGACCGCAGTGCCCGGTCTGCCGAGCCTGCCGCAGCATCCGCGTACCGGTTGACGCCTTCACGCCGTCGAAGAGCCAGCGTCGCACGCTCCGCCGCAACAGCCATATCGACGTCGAAGTGACACGGCCCGACGTGACCGACGACCACGTTGACTTATTCAACGCCTATCACCGCGACATGTCCCGCCGTCGCGGCTGGCCGGAGAACTCGACGTCTTTCCAGAACTACTATGAAAGTTTCATCGGCGGCCGGTTCGAGTTCGCGCGCGAGTTCCGCTACTGGAACGAAAACCGGCTTGTCGGTATCGGCATTGTCGACGAAGTCGCGGACGGTCTGTCGAGTGCTTACTTCTATCACGACCCCGCCTGGCGACGACTCGGACCGGGCACGTTCTCGGCGCTGAATGAGATTCAGTATGCGCGTGACCGGGGCATTCCGTTCGTTTATCTCGGCTACTGGATTCGCGATAACGACTCGATGAACTACAAGGCCAACTTCTGCCCGCACGAACTGCTGGACGCCTACGTCAACGACGATGCCGAGCCCGTCTGGCGACTCGGGTCAGCCGTTACCGCAAGAAAAAACAGCGAGACCGACTGATGACCGCCGCCACGGAGACCGTGCTCTATCTGATCCGCCACGGAGCAACGCCGTCCAACGAAGAGAAGCCACAGCGTCTGCAGGGCGCGGGCGTCGACAGCAGTCTGAGCCTGCGCGGCGAACTGCAGGCCCGGCAGGTCGCCGAGTTCCTTTCGACCATCGCCCTCGACGCTGTCTTCAGCAGCCCCCTCAAGCGCGCCCGCGAAACGGCTCAGCAGATCGCGAATCGGCAGAACCTCGACGTCGCCATTGTCGCGGACATTCAGGAAGTCAACGTCGGTCGCTGGGAACGCCTCGACTGGGAAACGATCCGCCGCGAATTCCCCGTCGAATACGAGCGGTTTATGGACGACTCAGCGACGCACGGTTACCCGGGCGGTGAGTCTTACAACGACGTCGCCCAGCGCATCTCGCCGGTCTTCGAACACCTTCTCGCGGATCACGTCGGCAAACAGATCGCCGTCGTCGCCCACAGCGTCGTCAACCGCACCTGGCTGGCGACCCTGCTCGGCGTTCCGCTGCGCGACGCCAAAGAACTCCCGCAGGACAACTGCTGCGTCAACGTTATCCGCTACCGTAACGGCCAGACAAAACTGCTGACGCTGAATTCGCAGTTTCACATCAGCGAATAACGACGATTTCCAGCTCGTCAAGCGTAGCCAATTCTGACCGACGTGGCCTCACGTAATGATTACGAAGCTTCGCCGCCGGAGTCGCTGCAGTCCGACGATCCGTCACCGTCTGACTGGTCACCTTTGCGGCGTTTCCCAGAGCGGCGGGGACGACGACGGCGTTTGTCGTGTCGCGTGCGCGGCTTCTCTTTCCCGGACTCGATGGCAGTCGCAGCTTCGGCGGCTATCGTCTCTGCAGAATCCTTCGCTGAGTCAGAATCAACAGGGGCTGGCTGCCCCGTCGGCACTGGGGCGGCGTCCAATTCAACAGGCGGTGGGGGAGTTGCTGCTTCATCCGGCTTCGAGTCGACTTTGATTGCCGGGCGCGAACCAGGTTCGGGGAGCGGACGGACGCCGGCATGCAACGGAGTCGGCTCGACCAGCGTCATCCATTTCGGCTGGCCATTGCAGCCGCAGACGGCGGAAGTCTGGCTCGCGGCGAGACGAACGGACCGGCCGCATTCCGGACATTTCCAGAAACGGCGTACGTCACAACTGAGTTTGAGTCCCGGCCCTTTGATGGCACTGCTCCCTGATCAGGATTCCGCTGGCGGCAGAACGCGGCGGAGTGGCAATCGCAATTCAGCCGCCCAGCGACTGCGAGGTCGGAATTCTTCCGTCCGGGCATGGCTCGGGTCAATCGAGTCAGCAGCCGACGAATTCCCACGTGATTTCGTGATCGGCCACATTTCTGCCACAACGGCAGCGGCAGCCAACACAGGAACGACCAGTCAGTTCCGCAACCTTTTGCAACATAATGAGTTGCCACTCTTGACAAGACGATGGCACGCCCATTGCTTCTGCCGCTCTCCAAACCGATTCTGCGCACTTTGGCAGCCGGAGAGGCTCCAGATGTCGGACCGGAAGAAGAACACAGTGGGTGATATTCGGGAACCGGTCTCGATCGCCCTTTGATGTATTTCTCGCCCTCTAATGGAACGGGGAACCTGCCGTGGCAAAGATGCTGACATTTGACGACGAAGCGCGGAAAAGCCTGCTCGAAGGCGTTTCCAAGCTGTCCCGAGCCGTCAAGAGCACGCTCGGTCCGCGAGGCCGTAATGCGGTGCTCGACAAGGGCTGGGGCGCTCCCAAAGTGACGAAGGACGGTGTCACCGTCGCTGAAGACATCGAACTGGAAGATCCCTATGAAAACATGGGCGCCCAGCTCGTCAAGGAAGTCGCCTCGAAGACCAGTGACGTTGCCGGCGACGGCACGACGACCGCGACGGTTCTCGCCGAAGCGATCTTCCGCGAAGGCCTGAAGTACCTCGCCTCGGGCCACGACGCCATGTCGCTGCAGCGCGGCATCCAGAAGTCCGTCAACGCCGTTGTCGAAGAGCTGAAGACGCTGTCGACTCCAGTTGATGCGACCGACAAAAAGCAGGTCAAGACCGTCGCGACGATCGCCGGCAACAACGATCCGGAAGTCGGCGAGATTCTGGCGGACGCTCTGAAGAAAGTCGGCAAGGACGGCGTGATCACCGTCGAAGAAGGCCGTCAGGTCGCAACGGAAGTGACGCTCGTCGAGGGAATGCAGTTTGAGCGCGGGTTCCTCTCGCCGCACTTTGTCACCGACGAAGACCGCCAGGTCGTCGAACTGGACAAGTGCCGTATCCTGATCTTCGAAGAGAAAATCTCGAACGTGAAGGATCTGGTGCCGCTGCTCGAAAAGATCTCGAAGGCGAACGCTCAGTTGCTGATCATCGCGGAAGACGTCGAAGGCGAAGCGCTGGCGACGCTGGTCGTCAACAAGCTCCGCGGCATTCTGAAAGTCTGTGCCGTCAAGGCTCCAGGCTACGGCGACCGTCGCAAGGCGATGCTGGAAGACCTGGCAATCCTGACTGGTGGCAAGGCAATCTTCAAAGACCTGGGCATCAAACTCGAAAACGTCGAACTGTCCGACCTGGGAACCGCGAAGAAAATCATCGTCGACGCGGAAAACACGACGGTCGTGCAGGGAGCTGGCTCGAAGGAAGCGATCTCTGGCCGCTGCGACCAGATTCGCGCCGAGATCGAAGTCACCGATTCGGAATACGACACCGAGAAGCTGCAGGAACGTCTGGCAAAGCTGGCTGGCGGTGTTGCGGAAATCAAAGTCGGTGCCGCGACCGAAACCGAAATGAAGGAACGTAAGGATCTGATCGACGACGCTCTGGCCGCAACGCGAGCCGCCGTTGAAGAAGGCGTTGTTCCGGGCGGCGGAGTTGCTCTCGTCCGCTGTGCGAAGGCGCTCGATAAGGTCGAGGCCGTCGGCGACGAAGTTCACGGTGTTTCGATCATCCGCAACGTCCTCTCTATGCCGCTGCGGACGATTGCCGAAAACTCCGGCATCGATGGAGCCGTCGTCGCAAACCGTGTCAGCAAGTCGAAAGACAAGGCCCACGGCTACAATGCTCTGACCGGCGAATACGGCGACATGATCGCTTTCGGTGTTGTCGACCCGGCCAAGGTCGTACGTTCCGCTCTGCAGAACGCGGCCAGTGTCGCTGGCCTGCTGCTGACCACCGACTCGATCATCTGTGAAGAGCCGAAAGAAGCTGAAGAAGACCACCACGATCACCACCATGACGACATGGGCATGGGAGGAATGGGCGGCATGGGCGGTATGCCCGGCATGATGTAAGGGAGCGGTTGGCGATTAACAGTTAGCCGCTCGATTCGATGCTCCGCGTCGGATCGCATATCAGGACGTTCTGCGTCCACCCTGCGTTCCAAAGCTCTATCAACCATCGACTATCAACACACTCAGCTCTGCTGAGCCCCCCAATAAGGAGTAACCCACAATGGCTCTGAAACCTCTTGACGATCGCGTTGTTGTTCAACCTGTCGATGCCGAAGAAACCACTGCTGGCGGAATCGTTCTGCCGGATGCCGCTCGTGAAAAGCCGCAGCGTGGCAAAGTCATCGCTGTCGGTCCCGGTCGTCTGCTCGAAAGCGGCGACCGCGCCGCGGTGGCGGTCGAAATCGGCGACGAAGTTCTGTTCGGCAAGTACGGCGGGACAGAAATCGAAGTGGAAGGCGTTGAAGTCAAGATTCTGCGTGAGAGCGACATTCTCGCGAAGCTCGGCTGATCCCGGCCGAGCGTATTTCTCCCCCGTCGAGCGTTCCTCTCGCTGAGCACTCTGGACGCTCGGCACTTAACAATCACAACTCTCCACCCAGGAGTTTACCGTGCCCAAACAACTGCTGTTTGACGATCGGGCTCGCCTGAAAATGCAGAAGGGCGTGAACACGCTCGCCGACGTCGTCGCTGTCACGATGGGGCCGACCGGCCGCAACGTGATCATCGACAAGTCGTTCGGCAATCCGCAGGTCACCAAAGACGGCGTCACCGTCAGCAAGGAAGTCGAACTCGAAGACCCGTACGAGCACATGGGTGCCAAGCTGGTCAACGAAGTGGCGTCCAAGACGAGCGATATCGCCGGCGACGGAACGACCACAGCGACCGTTCTGGCCCGCGCGATCTACAACGAAGGTCTCCGCAGCATCACTCTCGGGGCCAACCCGATGGTCGTGCGTCGCGGAATCGAGAAAGCCGTCGATGCGGCTCTCGAATTTCTCTACAGCATGGCCAAACCGGTCGAAAGCAAAGAACAGGTCAAGCAGGTCGGTGCGATCTCGGCCAACAATGACGACGAAGTCGGTCAGATGATTGCCGATGCAATGGAAGCCGTCGGCCGTGACGGCGTCATCACTGTCGAAGAAGGCAAGACCAGCCAGACTGAGCTGAAACTGGCCGAAGGGATGCAGTTCGACAAGGGCTACATCTCGCCGTACTTCGTGACCGATCCGACCAGCATGTCGGCAATCCTTGAAGATGCGGTCATCCTGCTGCATGAAAAGAAGGTCTCGAATCTGCGTGACCTGGTGCCGCTGCTCGAACAGGTCGCTCAGTCCGGCAAGCCGCTGCTGATCGTCGCCGAAGACGTCGATGGCGAAGCGCTGACGGCTCTGGTCGTCAACAAGCTGCGTGGCATTCTCCCGGTCTGTGCCGTCAAGGCTCCGGGCTTCGGCGATCGCCGCAAGGCAATGCTGCAGGACATGGCGATTCTGACTGGCGGCACGCTGATCTCCGAAGACCTCGGGATCAAGCTGGAAAACGTGCAGCTTGCTCACCTGGGCAAGGCGAAGAAGATCGAAGTCTCCAAAGACACCTGCACTATCATCGACGGTGCCGGCAAGCAGGACGAGATCGACAAACGCGTCCAGCAGATTCGCAACCACATCGAAGCGACGGACAGTGACTACGATCGTGAGAAGTTCCAGGAACGCCTCGCCAAGATCACCGGCGGCGTTGCAATCATCTCGGTCGGTGCCGCGACTGAAGCTGAGATGAAGCAGACCAAGGCCCGCATGGAAGACGCTCTGCACGCGACGCGTGCGTCTGTCGAAGAAGGCATCCTGCCAGGCGGTGGCGTGGCTCTGCTGCGTTCGATCGACGCGGCGGCCAATGCGAAGGTCAAAGGCGACGAAAAGATCGGCGTCGAGATCGTCGTGCGGGCTCTGGAATCTCCGATTCGACAGATTGCCAATAACTGCGGCGAAGATGGCTCCGTCATCGCCGACGAAGTGAAAGGCATGAAGACGAACGAAGGCTACAACGCCAAGACTGGCGAGTACGTCGACATGTACAAGGCAGGGATCATCGATCCGGCCAAGGTCGTGACAAGTGCCCTGAAGCACGCGTCCTCGATCGCCGGTCTGATGCTGACCACTTCGGTCTGCGTTACGCGGACGGATGAACTCGACGGCAAGGGCAAGAAACCATCCGTCGAAGGCGCCGTGCGATAAGCACTCAATCGCTGGAGTTGCCGGAACGGCATCCGGGCTCGACGATTGTTTTCCCTACCCGGCCGTCGACCCGCCCCGCGAGTCGGCGGCCGGTTTCGTTTTGAAGAGGTTCCTCCGTCGGAAACGTAGAAAGACAAGCATGGTTGTGGATCGTCACAACGTCGCCGAGCAAGAGGTCTGGGCAGCTTGGAAAGAGATGGAACAGCATTCCAATGACGACTTTCGCGGAGATATTCGTAATCCCCTACCGGAAGACCTCAATTGGGTGAAATGCTCCTTCGATGGAGGAGATGCATCCCGCCTGTGGATCATCTCATCTGATGACTGGAGATCACTGAATGAAAGCGATTTCCGACTTCCTGGAGCAGTTGCTGGCCTAAACCGACCAAAGGCGGATGCCAACTTTGTACGACACCGCACAAAGATCGTTCAAATTGCGGATGCGATTACTCGTGGCGGGTCAGTCGACTCACGTCTAATCGCTGTCACGAACTGTTTAGACGCTGGCCCAGTCACATTCATCGAAGGCAATCACCGTGCAGTTGCCTATCACGCGTTGAACCAACTAGGCCACTGCGAGATCTATCTGGGGATTCATCCAAGCATTCAATCGTATTGCTGGGCGCGCAAGTCTTTTGAAGTCGGCCGAACAGCATTTCGTGACGCGTGCTGAGTGTCAGTAGGCCGGACCAAGGAGCGAAGCGACGACGTTCCGGCAATTTCTCTCAATCAAACTCGAACGACTGCCGGAGCGGCGCGGCGCTTGATCCGGCCTACGTGATTCACACTTCCGGTGAGACTTTCACCACGAAGAGCATCAGATGGCATCGAAACGCGACTATTACGAAGTGCTCGGCGTGTCGCGGGATGCTTCGGCCGACGAGATCAAGAAGGCTTACAAGAAGCTGGCGATCAAGTACCACCCGGACCGCAATCAGGGGGATCAGGAAGCCGTCGACAGGTTCAAGGAAGCGTCCGAGGCTTACGAGGTTCTGAGCAACGACGAAAAGCGTGCTCGCTACAACCGCTTTGGCCACGAAGGCGTGCGCGGAGCAGCGGGCGGTGGCGGGTTCCAGGATGTCGGTGACATCTTCGACGTCTTTGGTGACCTGTTCGAGGGCTTCGGGCTCGGTGGTGGTCGTCGGCGGCGCGGGGGTGGACCACGGCCGACTCAGGGCGACAGCCTCAAAACTCGCGTCTCGATCGATCTGATCGACGCGGCCCGCGGCTGCACACGGACCATCGAGATCACTCGCCGGGAAACCTGTCAGACGTGTTCGGGATCCGGAGCGAAACCGGGGACTTCACCGGTCAACTGCGACTACTGTGGCGGCGCTGGTCAGATCGTTCAGTCCCAGGGCTTCTTCCGGATGCAGACCACCTGCCCGGCGTGCCGCGGCGAAGGCAAAGTCGTCCGCGAAAAATGTCCGAACTGCAGTGGTCAGGGCAGGATTCCGGAGTCCGTCAAACTGGACGTGAAGATTCCGGCGGGCGTCGATACCGGCATGACCTTACGGCTGCCGAGCGAAGGCGAGCCCGGCTCACACGGTGGTCCGCGCGGCGACCTGTATGTCGAGGTCCACGTTCAGGAGCACCACTTCTTCCAGCGTGAAGGCAAGCACCTGATCTGCGAGGTGCCGATCTCTTACACACAGGCCGTGCTGGGAGCGGACATTGAAATCCCCTGCCTCGAAGGCAAAACGACTCATCACATTTATCCGGGCACGCAGCCGGGCGAATTGATCCGGATCCGCGGCGGCGGAATGCCCGACCCGCGCGGCTCACTCTCCGGCGACCTCATCCTGAAAATCGTGCTCGAAGTGCCGAAGAAAATCAGTGCCGAGCAGGAAGAACTGCTCCGCGAACTGGCCGAACTCGAACACGCCAACGTCAGCCCTCACCGCAAATCGTTCTTCGAGAAGGTGAAGGACTGGTTCGTCCCACCAGAAGACTTTGACGAAACCACTTAGTTGGACAGCGCCACTTTGACGAAATCTGCGAGGATACAAGCACGAAGCGCAAGCGAGTGTGTTTGACGTCAATGATTCACTCGCTTGCGCTTCGTGCTTGTGCGGCAGCCGAAAGCGGCGCTGTCCAATCAGGAGCGACCCGCAATAACGAGAACAGAAACGTCGTAGGACGGATTGACAATCCGTCCTACTGCCAACGCCAGCCTGCTCAATTGAGTTCCCTCAAATCAGACAGTGTCACTCGTTCGCGGGCTGAGCCCGCTTACCGGGAGAAAAATTGATGAGTAACGAAACTGAACCTCAGAACAAACAGAATCAGAACCCGGCGGAAGCTGATGAGCAGGCTCAGGCCGTGGCGGAGGCCGCCGAAGCTCTGGCAGGCTCCGAAGGCGCCGACTCGCTGGGGAGCGACGGCAGTGGGAAGGGTGACGAAGCTGCGAAGCTCGCCGCTGAACGCGATCAATACCGCGACGCCGCTCTGCGGGCTCAGGCCGAGCTGGACAACTACCGCAAGCGAGTCACTCGCGAAGCGGAAACGTCGGCGAAATTCCTGACGCTGCCGCTGGTCCGTGATCTGCTGCCAGCCCTGGACAACCTTAGTCGGACGGTCCAGGCTGCCGAGCAGACCGGCAATATTGACGACCTGCTCAAAGGGCTGCACATGATTATTGGGCAGTTCGACCAGGTCTTCGCGAACTACGCCGCGAAGCCGATCGAAAGTCTGGGTCAGCCATTCGACCCGAATCTGCACGAAGCGCTGCAGCAGATGCCGTCGGACGAGCATCCGCCGATGACAGTGATTCAGGAACTCGAACGCGGCTACACCATGCACGACCGTGTTATTCGCCCGAGCAAGGTCATCGTCGCCAGCGGCCCGGCCCAGTAATTCCACCACAGGGCCGGTTCCCACCGGCCAGTAATCATTTCAAAACCGGCCGGTGGGAACCGGCCCT
>WGMU01000018.1 GCA_016124895.1 bacterium | reverse complement strand
GGCACAGGATGCCCCCACAACTGTGGCGACTCTCGGCTCTGAGGCGTCGGCGATCGGTCGGCCTGACGAGACTCACTTTGAGGTGCCGGACCTTATTCCCGCACGAATGCTCAACGAGTTCGCATACTGCCCGCGGCTGTGCTATCTCGAATGGGTGCAGGGTGAGTGGGCGGACAATCTGGAAACGCATCAGGGCTCGTTCGGGCATCGCGTGGTTGATCAGCCGTCGCGTGGTTCGGTTCCTGACGGACAGAAGCAGGCGGTCGAACAGACACCGACCGATCGAGCGGTGCGCTCGACTGGCGATGAGAAGCCGGATAACGCAACCGCCACCGAGGAACCTCATCACAAACTGGCGGCACCGTCTTCTGAAGTCGCATCTGAGCCGATTCACGCGCGGTCGCTGACGCTGTCGGCTCCGGAAGAAGGGCTGATTGCCAAGCTCGATCTGCTGGAACTCGATGGCAACGTCGCGACGCCTGTTGACTACAAACGGGGGCGAGTCCCCGACGTCCCGGAAGGCGCCTACGAACCGGAGCGTGTCCAGCTCTGTGCTCAAGGGCTCATCCTGCGGGAGAACGGCTTCGATTCACACGAAGGCGTGTTGTACTTCATCGAGTCCCGGCGGCGAGTCGTCATTCCGTTTGACGAGGAACTCGTCGAACGCACTCGCGAACTGGCGAAGCAGATGAGGTTCACCGCCGACGAAGGCGTCACATCCACGCTGTGACGTACGTCTACGCCGCGGCGATGGCGGGGAGGACACTGGCCCAGCGCTGGCCGGTCTACGCACAGTGGGTCATCTGGATCTGGAGCAGTCAGGTCGAGCGGGTGATCGCCGCCGTCCGCGAACGGGCCACCGAACTCAGCCAACCGACAACGACGGCGCCACGAGCGTCCGCGTGATCGTGTGGACGACACTGCGGTACTTTGAGAACCGGCAGTCGCGGATGGACTATGCCCGCTACCGCCGGGCCGGCCTGCCGATCACCAGCAGCCACATGGAGTCCACGGTCAAGGAGCTGAACCAGCGGATCAAAGGCAGCGAAAAATTCTGGAGCGAGCCCGGCAGCGAAGCGATGCTGCAACTCAAAGCCGACAAACTGAGCACCAGCGAGCCGCTCGATTCGTTCTGGTCATCCCGTCCAACCACCCGCACCGGCCTCCGCTCCCCCTGCAGAAACCCGCACCCGCATAATCACAAACCCTGTCCCGCACCCCGTCGCAGTCCCGCACGCGTCGGCAAACGTCGATGAGTCTCCGGCCCTCCCTGATCAGCGGTGAGGTTTGAAGGAACCTCCGGGTTTTGGGGGCATTTGCTGTTCCGTATGAAGGAGACGCTCGATAGTATTCCGCGTCCCACCGAACGCGGTCTGGCTCAGAAATCGGCATCAAGCGTCGAGTCGCGGTGAAATCTCTGATTGTGAGCTGCCCCGCTTCGAGCCATCCCACCTGAGCATGCGAGCCCGCGCTGGACGTCCTGGTGCTGCCCCGGCGGCAAATCGCAGGATGGTTCATCGCATCTTCTGGCTGGCATTCCCTTGATTGTCCCCAGAGAGTGTGTTTTCTCCGTGTGCCCGGTGCGTGGAACGTGCATCGTGACACATTTTCGGCGGCGTGTTCGCGTCGTCAATCAGTGCTGATGAGGATTCGGTCCTGTTGGGAACAGTGCCGATCTGTGGTGTTGAGGCTGCCTGTTGCGGTCTCAATGTTTGGGAGTCCTGGTGGTCAGGAATCCCCGGTCCATCGTTTTCGACGCGAAGCGTCCCCAGGCGGCGACCGTCGAACTGGATTCAGTCGAAACGGCTTCGTTTCAGGTTCACAGCAATGAAAGACCTTTCCAAACTCCGCAACATCGGCATCTCGGCTCATATCGACTCGGGAAAGACGACTCTGACTGAGCGTATCCTTTACTACTCGGGGCGTATCCATAAGACCCGGGAAGTGAAGGGTGACGACGGCGGAGCCACGATGGACTTCATGGATCTGGAGCGTGAGCGTGGCATCACGATCCAGTCCGCCTGTACCCGCGTGGAATGGAACGGGCACCCGATCAACGTCATCGACACGCCGGGACACGTTGACTTCACCGTTGAAGTGGAACGTTCGCTGCGTGTGCTCGACGGAGCGGTGCTTGTACTGTGCGCCGTGGGCGGTGTGCAGAGTCAGTCGCTGACCGTCGACCGTCAGATGAAACGTTACGGCGTTCCGCGCATTGCGTTCATCAACAAGATGGACCGCACCGGTGCGAATCCGAAAAAGGTCATCAAACAGATCGAAGAGAAGCTCGGTGTGACGCCGGTTCCGCTGCAGATTGCGATCGGTGCCGAGATGAATTTCGTCGGCGTCGTCGATCTGCTGTCGATGGATGCCGTCTATTTTGAAGGCGAAAAGGGCGAAACAGTCGTTCGCAAGCCCATTCCGGACGACCTCGTCGACGAGGCTCAGGAAGCGCGGACACATATGCTGGAAGCGCTGTCGCTGTTCGACGACGACCTGATGGTAGCTCTGCTGGAAGAGCAGGAGCCGGAACTCGCCGACCTGCAGCGGATTATCCGCCAGGCAACGCTCTCTCAGGAAATCACCCCTGTGCTGATGGGGACAGCCTATCGCAACTGCGGTGTTCAGGAGCTGCTGGACGCTGTTGTCGAGTATCTGCCGTCACCGCTCGACCGGCATGTCATGGCGCAGGATCTCGATAATCTGGACGAAGAGGGTAAAGGCACGCCGATCGAACTGAAGCCGGACGAAAACGCTCCACTCGTCACGATGGCCTTCAAGACAGTGCTTGAGCAGTTCGGACAGTTGACC
The DNA here is from genome assembly GCA_016124895.1 of bacterium. Lineage (GTDB taxonomy): Bacteria > Planctomycetota > Planctomycetia > Planctomycetales > Planctomycetaceae > JAPOLP01. The sequence goes on along the minus strand of WGMU01000018.1, from coordinate 168,634 downwards.
TTCTGCCGTATCTATCAGGGGGAGATCAGGAAGGGCGAAAGCTACAACAACGCTCGAACGGGCAAGAAGACCCGCTTTGGTCGCCTGCTGCGAATGCACGCAAACGACCGCGAGGAAATTGACTCAGCCGGCCCCGGAGACATCATTGCCATCGTCGGCGTCGACTGCGCGTCCGGTGACACGTTCTGCGGCGGCAATGCGAATATCGCTCTTGAAAATATCTTTGTGCCGGAAGCGGTGCTGCGTCTGTCTGTCGAGCCGATGACCCGCGAGGGCTCGGACCGGCTCGGCAAGGCACTCGAAAGGTTCCGCCGTGAGGATCCGACGTTCCGTGTCTTTACCGATCCGGAAACGAACCAGACCGTGATTGCCGGCATGGGCCAGCTACATCTGGAAGTCTACATCGAACGGATGAAGCGCGAGTACAACGTCGAGGTGCTTGTCGGTGAGCCGAAGGTTGCTTACCGCGAAATGCCGACCAAGCAGGTCGAATTCAACTACAAGCACAAGAAGCAGACCGGTGGTTCCGGCCAGTACGCTCACATGGTCGGCAAACTGGTGCCGCTGGGCGAGGATGCCGAAGCTCCGTTCGTCTTTACGAATAAGGTCACGCAGGGGCGTATCCCCAAGGAGTATATTCCGCCGATCGAGCAGGGCCTGCGTTTGTGCATGGACAAGGGGCCGCTCTGCGAGTGTGAAGTCGTCGGTGCCGAATGGGTGATCGAAGACGGTAGCTACCACGAAGTCGACTCGTCCGAAATGGCGTTCAAGATTGCTGGTCAGGGTTGCGGACGCGAGACGCTGAAAAAGGCGGGGATGGCCCTGCTTGAGCCGATTATGAAGCTCGAAATCGAAGCTCCGGACGAGTTCCAGGGAGCGATCTGCGGTCACGTTTCCAGTAAACGCGGCATGATCGTCTCGACGGAAGCTCAGATTAACGCGTGTGTGATTCTGGCCGAAGTACCGCTGGCCGAAATGTTCGACTACGCCAACGAACTGCGATCGATGACGCAGGGCAAAGGCCAGTTTTCGATGGAGTTTCTGAAGTACCGGCAAGTTCCAAAGAATGTCCAGGAAGAAGTAGTTGAGCGTCGCCGGAAAGAAAAAGAAGAGCGAATGGCGATGGCCTGATCGTTGTCTGCTGGACTCAAACGCCGTCTGGCAGGCGGGACAAACAGACGAAACAGCGGCCTGGTCGTTGACGATCAGGCCGTTTTTTGTTGCTCTGCTCAGGCTTGTGTCCGGCTCTGAAGTCAGTCTTCGCGGCCTGTTCACGCTCGTTGACAAATCGAAAAACGCCGGGCTACACTCGCGCGGCCAGGTCGTCCGGAACCGGAAAACTCAGACCGTTGGATGTCAGGTCACGCGTTAGTCTCCGAACTCCGGTCACGAACGACTGGAGTCTCACCTGCCACCGCCCTCCGTTCAGCAGCAAGTGAAATCATCAGGATGAACCGACTTTCGAGTGCTTCCGTCGTACGTTCTCTCTCGCTTTGCCTGCTCGCCATCTTCGGGATTCTGCTCTCGCCCGAAGTCCTCTCCGCCGCCGAAGGGGGAGAGAGTCTGGACCAGACGCCCATTGTGTTTGGCTGGGCGTTCAGCCTGACCGGAGCCCTGATCGCTCTGTTCTTCGCGCTGAAGTTTTTCAAATGGATGGTCGCCCAGGATGAGGGGACCGACCTGATGATTCATATTGCCGAGAACGTCCGACAGGGGGCCGACGCGTATCTGCGGCAGCAGTACAAAATCGTCACAATCTTTTTCGTCGTCGTGTGTGTCCTGCTGGCAGTGGTCGCGTTCGTGTTTCATGCTCAGTCGCCGTGGGTTCCGTTCGCCTTTGTCACCGGCGGATTCTTCTCTGGTCTCGCCGGCTGGTTCGGCATGAAGACCGCCACACTGGCCAGTTCGCGGACGGCCGAAGGTGCAAAGAAGTCGCTCAATCAGGGACTGCAGGTTGCCTTCCGCAGCGGTGCCGTCATGGGTCTCGTGGTCGTTGGTCTCGGGCTGCTCGATATCTGCGTCTGGTTCGCTGTGCTGAACTGGGTCGCCCCGGACATGCACCTTGAAGAGATCACCGTCACGATGCTGTGTTTCGGGATGGGTGCCAGTTCCCAGGCGCTGTTTGCACGCGTCGGCGGCGGCATCTTTACGAAGGCTGCGGATGTCGGCGCTGACCTGGTCGGTAAGGTTGAAGCGGGTATTCCGGAAGACGATCCGCGGAATCCTGCCACTATTGCTGACAACGTCGGTGATAACGTCGGCGACGTTGCCGGTATGGGAGCTGACCTTTACGAGTCCTACTGCGGCTCGATTCTCGCCAGCGCCGCGCTCGGCGTCGCAGCATTCGCCGGTTACCCGAAAATGCAGTACATGACGCTGCTGCTGCCGATGGTGCTGGCGGCCGCCGGAATTCTGGTGTCGATCTTCGGCATCTTTCTGGTGCGAACCGAGGAAGGAGCCTCTCAGAAAACTTTGCTGGCAGCACTGGGAAAAGGCATCAATATCAGCAGCGTTCTGGTGGCGGTTGTCGCGGCCGGCCTCGTTTATCTGATGCTCGTCGTCCCGTCGCAGTCCGCAGGGATTCCGGAAGACTCGATGCTGCCGCAGAGGTCGGCGCTCTTTGGAGTCTTCTGGGCCATTGTGATCGGCCTGTCTGCCGGCGTGATTATCGGCCGGTGGACTGAGTACTCAACCAGCGAGGAATACGCTCCGACGCGACGCATCGCCGATCAGGGTGTGACCGGGCCGGCGACGGTTATTATCGCGGGAATCGCCGAAGGTTTTTACAGCGTCTGGGTGCCGATTGTTGTCATCGGAGTCGCAATTCTGGCGGCATTCGGTACCTGCAGCGGATTCAACTATGACGACTCACGCGTCTTTGCGATGGGGCTGTACGGCGTCGCGATCGCAGCCGTTGGGATGCTCAGCACGCTGGGAATTACGCTGGCGACCGACGCTTACGGGCCGATCGCAGACAACGCCGGTGGCAACGCGGAAATGAGCAAACAGGACCCGTCTGTACGGCAGCGAACCGATGCTCTCGACAGCCTCGGAAATACGACGGCCGCAACTGGTAAGGGCTTTGCAATTGGTTCCGCAGCGCTGACGGCCCTCGCCCTGCTGGCGGCCTATGTCGAAGAGGTCCGTGTCGGCTTCGAGCGGTGGGCGCAGCCGTTTGAGAATCAGATCAAAGCCGTGACGAATTCGTACGACAACGCGTCGATTATTAAAGTTGGTCGCGGAGTCATCGCACTCAAGACCGATGAGAAACTAGAAACCTGGCTCGTCATGCCGGACGCGCCGCTGCCGGCCAGCAGTCCGCTGGGAACGCTGATGGCGTCTGAGCCAGGCAGCACGGCAGACAACATCGATCTGGCCTCGCTGAAAGCCAATGGCTTTGTTGTCGCCAATGCCCCTGGCCAGGCGACGATTCCGGATTTCGCTCGCTTTTACAATGTCAGCATCATGAACCCACGGGTGCTGGTCGGCATGTTCATGGGCGTGATGCTGGCCTTCGTGTTCTGCGCGATGACGATGAAGGCAGTCGGTCGAGCGGCGGGATCGATGGTGGAAGAAGTGCGACGGCAGTTCCGCGAGATCCCTGGGATTATGGAAGGGACCGCCGAACCGGAATACGCGTCATGTGTCGCGATCAGTACGGCTGCGGCGCAGCGGGAAATGATCCTCCCGTCGGTTCTCGGTCTCGTTGTTCCCATCGTCGTTGGACTGCTGCTCGGTGTTGGTGGAGTCATGGGGATGCTTGCCGGCGGCCTGACGTCAGGATTCGCTGTCGCGATCATGATGGCTAACTCAGGCGGCGCCTGGGACAACGCCAAAAAGTACATCGAAGCTGGTGCTCACGGCGGTAAGGGCACGGTGGCGCATAAAGCAACGGTCGTCGGCGACACGGTCGGCGATCCGTTCAAGGATACCAGCGGCCCGAGCCTCAATATTCTGATCAAGCTGATGAGCATGGTTTCGGTGGTGTTTGCCGGGCTGGTCGTGAAGTATTCGCTCGTGAATTTCATGTAGTTTGAGTTTTTGAATTGAGAGGTGGCCGACAGGCTGCCTGAGGCGACATCAGATCAAAATGTTAGAGATGCAGGAAGAACCCGGTCTTCAGATGGCGGAATCCGGTACAGATCAGGTCAACGATGGTCTGGCGAACGCAAAACTGCTGGCTCAGATTGCCAGCGATTACCGGGGCCAGGACACGCTGCTGCTCGATATGCGCAAAATCACGCCGATCGTCGACTATTTCGTGATCACGACCGCGACGAGCAATCGCCAGATGAACGCGATGGCGGAAGAAGCTGACCGCGTGATGAAGAAGCGCGGACTGCGGAAGCTCGGTGGCGAAGGAGATGACGCAGCCAGTGTCTGGCTGCTGCGCGACTACGGCGACGCGGTCCTGCACGTCTTCACGCCGGAAGGTCGCGAGCTGTACGACCTCGAAGGCCTGTGGGCTGATGCCCGCCGGGTTGAGTGGGCGACCGGCCGGCCGGTGCCGAATGCTTCGGGCTCGGCGTCTGACGAAGTGGCCGCGGATTCGCCTGCCGAATAGAGTGTTCCGGACGTCTCTCGTGTTCGGAGACACTCGCGGTTTGTTGGATTGTCGGCAGCGATTGCGACCGCCACGCTACGGCGTCATGGGGCTGGCATCCTGCGAGTCAGCGCGTCCCGCCTGTGCCACTGGCTCTGCCGGTGCGTCCGCTTCCGTCAGCATTGGCAGAGCCAGTGGCACACGTGCCTGCAGACTGGTTTCAAAACGTTGTCGCCTGTGTTGCTCGCCGATGAGTTGACGCTTTTGCTCACGAACCAGCGCGTTGTTCCTGTTTCCCCTTATTCCATCTGAAATCCGACAATGACTGCACTGTCTGAAATTAAAGAACGCTTCCGTCCTGCTCTGGCGAATCTGACGGCGGATGTCGAAGCGGCACTGGCGATGATTCGACCAGCTCAGGATGCGAAGTTCGGGGACTTTCAGGCGAACTGTGCGATGTCGCTGGCGAAGCCGCTTGGCAAGGCGCCGCGCGAACTTGCGCAGCAGATCGTCGACAGCATTCAACTCAACGATCTGTGCGAGCCGCCGGAGATCGTCGGGCCAGGGTTCATCAATCTGCGGCTGAAAAGTGACTGGCTGGAAGCACTGGTGCAGAAACTGGTCGGCGACGAGCGGATCGGGTGCGATTCGGTCGCCGAACCAAAGACCGTCGTCGTCGACTATTCATCGCCGAACGTCGCGAAGCCGATGCACGTCGGACATCTGCGGAGTTCGGTCATCGGCGCCTCGCTGTGCCACATTCTGCGGTTTGCCGGGCACAAGGTCATCTCGGACAACCATATCGGTGACTGGGGTACGCAGTTCGGGATGATCATTTTCGGGTATCAGAACTTCGTTGACCGGGCCGCTTATGAAGCCGATCCCGTTGGAGAACTCGCCCGGCTGTATCGCCTGGTTAATCAGCTTGCCGACTATCACGATGCGAAGCAGAAGTTGCCGCAGCTTGACGAGCTGATCGCGACGGCCGAAGCACGCATCACCGCTGCCGAGCAGTCCGGCGAGGAGCCGAAGTCGCTGAAGAAGACGCTCAAAAAGCTGCGCGGCGATCTCGACGGCCTGCGCGAGACTCGCCAATCAACCGAGTCGAAAATCCGCGCTGTCGACAGCGACGAATCCCTCGCGGCGCTGGCGACCGAGTATCCGAACATCGCGCGGCAGGCTCGCGACGAAACGGCGAAGCTGCACGCGGGCGATGAAACCAACCGGCGGCTGTGGGACGAGTTTCTGCCGGAGTGTCTCAAAGCGCTCGACGCGGTGTACCAGAAGCTGGGCGTGACGTTCGACAGGACACTCGGCGAGAGTTTTTATCAGCCGCTGATGGCGGACGTCGTCGCCGATCTGAAGTCTTCCGGACTGGCGTCGGATAGCGAAGGCGCGGTCTGTGTTTTCATCGAAGGCAACGATGCGCCATTCATCGTGCAGAAGTCGGATGGAGCATTTAACTACGCGACAACTGACCTCGCCACGATTCGGTACCGTGTCAACGAATTCTCAGCCGACGCGATGCTGTATGTGGTCGACACGCGGCAGAGCGAGCATTTCAAGCTACTGTTTGAAACGGCGAAACGCTGGGGTTACGACGGCGTCGACTTCCGGCACGTCAACTTCGGCACAGTGCTCGGCGACGACGGTCGACCGTTCAAAACGCGGTCGGGGGACACCGTCGGCCTCGAAAGCCTGCTCGACGAAGCGGTTTCGCGCGCGTACGACGTTGTCATTGAGAACGACCCGAACGGCGAACTCGACGAGGACACGCGACGCAACGTCGCTCAGGCCGTTGGCATTGGTGGCATCAAGTATGCGGACCTGCACCATAACCGGGAGAGCGATTACGTCTTCAGTTGGGACAAGATGCTCGCCCGGACCGGCGACACAGCGGCGTACATTCAGTACGCGAACGCGCGAACGAACGGCATCTTTCGGAAGGGCGGAATTGATCGCAAATCGCTGAGGCAGACGAACTCAAAGATTATTCTGAGTCATCCGAGCGAACGGGCTTTGGTCCTTCAAATTCAGAGCTTTGGCGACGTCATCAGTTCGATCCTGACCGAGTTGCGGCCGAATCTGCTGACTCAGTTCCTGTTCGAGACAGCCAACTCGTTTTCGGCGTTTTTCCGCGATTGTCACGTTTTGAATGAAGAAGACGAGTCGCTGCGAACCAGTCGCCTGCTGCTGTGCGACCTGACGTCCCGCACGCTGAGGCTCGGCCTGACGCTGCTGGGCATTGACGCTCCCGAGCGGATGTGAGCAGGAAGCCTCAAGAGATTTCCGGACTCAGGCGAAGGCGCTAAGCCAAGAAGTTGCGTGCGCTCTGCCACGTCTTAGCGCCTTCGCGTGACGTCATCTTCAACAGCCTCAATTGCGAGTGTGCTGCGGCGCCATAAAGCGGGCAAAGTTTGCGGGTTATTCGGAACGTCGCGGTTCTGACCGTCGTGCCGCTCACGACGCGTTTTGTCACCTGGCGCGAATGTGCCGGACGATACCGTTCTCGGAATCCGTTCGGTCATTGCGCGGAAGCCGATTCTGACGCTCGTGATGAAGCATGACGTTTCGCCTCGACGCAGATCTAAGTGGCCGGTGAGGAAAGGGAAGCCTCATCAGGCTGTGGCTTTCGAGCGACTGAACACGACTGCGGCGAAAGGATTTGCCGCGGGCTGATTCGCACGGGAACTCAGGAAACGTCGACCGGTCCTGCCGGTTCGATGCCCAGGGAAGGGACTCATGAAACGCGTCACCTGGCTCGCGTCACTGCGTCATCGTCTGCAGCGGAACCGTCGCCCCATTCGACGGCGAATGGCAAACGCAGAGAACCTGGAACAGCGAACGTATCTGTCAGCAACGGCACTGATCGTGAACGGTCAATTGACCATCGTTGCGGACAGTGATGAGGCTATCGAGATCGGCGTTGATCCGACCGGTACGGGCGAAGTCGAGGTGCTGTTTGACGGTGTGCGGACGACGTCGCTCTCTGGGCTGCAGGCCAGCCAGGTGACGGCCATTAACGTTCAGGGCGGCCCCGGCGACAATCTCATCGATCTGACGCAGGTCAGGTCATCGGACTTTACCTACGTGAATCCGATCACTGCTGAGCCGCTGTCGATTCTGGTCAACGGTGGCAACGGGGACGACACGATTCTCGGCAGCTTCGACCTGAACGATTCGCTGGTCGGCGGCGACGGTAACGACCTGATCAATACACTGCCGATCTCGGCCCCGGCAACGCCGCTGCCCGTGACGTCGTCTGTCGGTTCTCCGCTGGGGATTGTCAACGGCACGCCGACGGTGCAGCTATCGTCGGTCGGCGTCATCGGAAACTCGCTCTCAGACTTTGCAAGTGGCACGCTGATCTCATCCCGGCATGTCCTGACGTCGGCGAGTGCGGTGGCTGGACTGGCGAACGACGAAGCTCGATTCACAATCGGAGCGGACACGTACTCCAGCGTGCAGATTCATATTCAGCCGAATTTCAATCCGGCGCTGGTCGGCACGGATGACGGTAACGATCTGGCGATTATCGAACTCGACCGGGACATTGTGGGCGTCACTCCCAGCACGCTGCTGCGTTCGGTCCCCACTGTCGGCACAACGTTGACGCTGGCTGGTTACGGAGCCGGCGGTAACGCGGCCAACGGTCAGAATGGAACGTTCGGCACACTGCAATCGGGAACGACAGCGATCGACGCCGTCGGGACCACGCTGATTTCCTGGAACTTTGACAATCCTGCCGAAGCAAACTCCGCTCCGGGCGATTCCGGCGGGCCGGCATTTGTGCAGATGGGCTCGCAGTTTTTCCTGACGGGCGTGATCTCAGGCAACGATCTGGCGACGTCGGCCCAGGGGGATCGCGGCTATGCCACGCGGGTCGATGTCCACGCGCTGTGGATCGATTACGTCCTGGGAACACCCGGTGTCAGCAATCGCCGAGGTAACCTGACGATCGACGGCGGCAACGGCAACGACACGATCTTCGGCGGCAACGGCAACGATTCTATCAGCGCCGGCGATGGTCGAGACTCAATTGTTTCAGGCGACGGAAACGACACCATCGCGGGCGGAAACGGTCGCGATACGATCGATGCCGGGGATGGCGACGATTCGGTCTCGGGTGGTGATTCGGCTGACAGTATCCGCGGTGGCAACGGCAACGACACGATCTCAGGCGATGCGGGTGAAGACACGCTGTTCGGAGATGCCGGTAACGACTCGCTGCTGGGCGGTGCTCACGATGACGTGCTGCACGGAGACGGCGGCGGGACACCTCCGGGTAGCGATACGCTGCTGGGCGGCTCCGGGGCAGACATTCTGATCGGTGGCGGCGCCAGTGATCTGCTGGACGGCGGCTCCGGGGCAGACATTCTGGATGCCGGTGATCAGACCCTGAGCATCAATGACTTCACTGTGCAGGCTGAGGGCGATTTCGGCACTGCGGCGACAGCGACGTTTGTCGTGACGTTGTCGCGAGCCAGTGCCGTGACGGTCACGGTTGACTACACGACGGTTGACGGGACGGCGACGGGTGGGCAGGACTACTTCGCTGCGTCGGGTACGATCAGTTTTGCGCCCGGCACGACGACACAGACAATTACGATCGGCATTATTGGTGACAATATCCCGGAACTCGACGAGACCTTTTCGGTCGTGCTCTCAAACGCCGATGGCGCGTTCATTGCGGACACGATTGGCCAGGGAACCATCGTCGATGATCTGGACGGCCCGTCGCAGACGGTGTTCCTCGATTTCGATTCGGGCACCAGCTTCTTCGATCGCCCCTACACGCCGGCAGAACGTGACGAAATCCAGACGCGTCTGGAAGCCGACTATGCTCCGTTTCACGTCATTTTCACCCAGACTCAACCGACGTTCGGCCCCTACGCCACGATCGTCTTCAACGATCTGGGACCGTACGCATTCATCCCTGGACTGCTGGGAATTGCCACGGACGGAATTGACTTCCGCAATCTGATGATGAGCGATTCGGTCCTCGTCGACGTGTTTAACGGCTTCCCGACTCTCGTGGTCAGTGCCGATATCGTGACCGTGACCGCCAATGTTGCGGCACATGAACTCGGACACGCAATGGGACTGCGGCACGGTGACGCATTCGGTCCGATTGGGACGGGTATTCACACTCCACCCGGAGCCATTTCCTATTCGCCGATTTTTCCGGGGCCATCGGGTGCCACTGAAACGAACCTGCATCTGATGGCGAGCGGAGCATCCACAGGCCAGATGATCGCGGACTATTTCTCTGACCTCTACTTCGGTGCGCGATCGGCCGTCAAGCTGTCGATGTTCGCCTTCCAGGGACAGGTTCTGAACGAGCAGTTCAACACGCACGACACGCTGGGGACCGCGCAGCCCATCACGCTGGTCGATCTGCCGGTTCCGAATACCGAGCAGACCGGGATCCTGGCCGGTATGGACTTCAATGTTCAGGCCACTTCGGTACTTGGCAGTATTTCCAGTGCGGGACAGACTGATGTGTACTCGTTTGACGCCCAGGCGGGCGACCTGGTCAATATCGAACTGATGTCGTCCGTTTTCGCCGGAAACGCAGTGCCGCGGATCACGTCCTTCATTGATGGCACGATGAGCGTTACGGATTCAAACGGAAACGTGATTCCGTACTACAGCGCGACGGCGACGAACGATGACGAGTTTGAAACGCCGGATTCGATCATCATTGACCTGATGATTCCCGCTGACGGAACCTACTACATCAACGTGCAGGATATGACGGGTACCGGAGTCGGTCAGTACGAGCTGTTTGCCTGGAACTTCGACGCGACGATGCCGGCTGTCGTGGACACAGGAGTGCAGACGGTTCCGATCGGTCAGGTGACGCTGCTCGGGGGAGAAGGGAATGACACCCTCAACGGCAGCGATAACAACGATCTGCTGATTGGCGGTGCCGGTCACGATCTGATCACGACAGCCGGGGGTAACGATGTCGCCTACGGCGGCGGCGGGCGAGATACGATTTCAGGCGGCGACGGGAACGATACGCTGGTCGGCAATGGTGGACTTGACCTGCTGGAAGGGGGCGCCGGTGATGACTATCTCAACGGCGGAAGCAGCAACGACACACTTTACGGTGATGATCAGGCGGGGCTCGAAACCGGCGACGACACGCTGGTCGGTGGAGCCGGTCAGGACATGGTTTACGGTGGCGATGGCAACGATCTATTGCTCGGCGGCCAGGGGCAGGACACGCTCAACGGCGGCAACGGCAGTGACACCCTCCGTGGTCAGACCGGGCACGACCTGATCAATGGCGGGGCCGACGACGATCTGATTGTCTGGCCTGGCCAGCGCAACGACACGGTCGTTGGTACCGATGGTCTCGATTCGGTTCTGGTCGAAGCGACGGGAGGCGATGACGACATCCGCATCGGCCAGGTCGGTAGTACTGTCCAAATCTTCTTTAACGGCAGCATGTTGACCATCGAAGGTCCATCGACGTCGATCGCGAATCCCGTCGAACTGGTCACGATCAACGGCCGGGGAGGAAATGACCGCATTCGCCTGGTGAACGTGGTGGACGACCGCCTGGGCGGGACGGTCGAACAGCCGGCTGATTTCCGGCTGGTTGGTGCAATGGTCCTGCTGATTGACGGTGGTGCCGGCAACGACGTGCTGGACGGTTCGGACGCGGCCCTCGGGGACGTCCGGCTGCAGATGAGCGGCGGTGATGGCTATGACATTCTGCGCGGCACGCGAGGCGGTGATACGCTGATCGGCGGCGAAGGGAACGACAGCCTCTACGGCGGACCGGGCAACGACGTCCTGCGCGGCGAAGACGGCTCCGACCTGCTTGATGGTCAGGCCGGCAATGACTCACTCGACGGCGGCGGTCGCAACGATGTTCTGACGGGCGGCGACGGCAACGACACAGCCGACGGCGGCGACGGCAACGACTCAATTGACGGCGGCGACGGCAACGACCATCTGATCGGAAATATCGGAGACGACGTGCTGAATGGCCAGAACGGCGATGATCTGGTCGAGGGTGGCGAAGGCTTCGACACGCTGACCGGCGGCGCTGGCAATGACACGCTCGACGGAGGCCGCAGTGACGACCTGCTCATTGGCGGGAACGGCAACGACAAACTGCGCGGCGATCAGGGCAACGATTCCATTGATGGCGGAAACGGTGACGACACCATCGACGGAGGTGACGGAGACGACGTCATCATGGCCGGCAGTGGCAATGACGGCATCTCGGGTGGAGACGGAAATGACCTGATCGTCGGTCAGCTTGGCGATGACATTCTGTTCGGCGGCGACGGTGACGACTCACTGCTCGGTGGCGGCGGTAACGACGTCGTCTTCGGTGGACTCGGTAACGACGCGGTCAGTGGCAACTCCGGACGCGACATTCTTGACGGCGGCCAGGGAGTCAACATCCTGCCGGACGCAGATACGGCGATCGATACCGTGTTCAATTCACTCCATCCATTCCCGGTTACGGCAGCGTTACTGAATATCCTGGACGCCAGCAACTGATTGGGCTTCGTCAGTCAAGCGATCTGGTTCTGCTCCCGCACGCTGCCAGATGCCGCCCCTCAGTCTGATCGGAGTGCTGGTTCTGTCGGCAATCATTCACGCCTCGCAGCAATTCGAGGCAACCCGACTTCCCTGTTCCCGTGTCCGTCGAGCCGGGCTGGATTCTCCTGAGGATCCCGCCCGGCTCGCGGCATTTCCGGAGAGTCCGGCAGCCTGTCGCACAGTTACTCGTCGCGATTGCCACCGAACATTCCCAGGATTCGAATCGCGTAATAGAGAAACGTCAGCAGTGTCTGCAGCGTGGCGGCCACGTAAGTCCACGCGGCGGCATCGAGGACGTTTTTAACGGCGGCAGCCCCCTGATCGTCGACGATGCGGTACTCACTGAGCAGTGCTTTGGCCCTCGTGCTGGCATTGAACTCGACGGGCAGATTGACGATCTGAAAGACAACCAGCCCACCATAACAGGCGAGTCCCAGATACATAATGGGTTCGCCGAGCGCAATCCGCATCGACGCCAGGATGAGGCCAACGATAAACAGCACGGCAAACAGTCCTGGGCCGAACTGAGCGGCTGGAACTGCCGTGTTGCGGATCGCCAGGGGAGCGTAACCGTGAGCGTGCTGCAGCGCATGTCCGGATTCATGAGCTGCGATACCGACGGCGGTCGCGCTGCTTGAGTGATAGACATCCCGGCTCAGACGCACGACGCGATGCCGCGGGTCGTAATGGTCGGACATGAATCCGCTCGACTCTTCAATCTCGACGTCGTGCAGACCGGCACGGTCAAGAATGTGCCTCGCGGCTGCCGCTCCACTGAGATGGGCATCAATCTGCGAACCCTGACGGTACGCACTGTGAACGCGGTTCTGCGCCCAGACCATCAGAATCACGGCTGGCGAGACCATGATCAGATACAGAGGATCAATAAAGAAGAATGCGAGCGTCATGTCTGGCCTCACTACACTGAGAATCGGCTGCGTCGACTGTCGGTAACGGACGCGAATTAAACGGATCTGGCTGAAATCCCACAGAGGGATCCCTGAATCAGGAACTGCTGCGCCGTCCGACGAGCAAATTTATACGAAGACTCGACTGTGAATCACTGCTGGAATTCAGTTGCTCGCCACCGGCTTTGTGTCTCCGGGCACCTCGTCTTACCGGCGCCGCCCGTTCGCTCAACCGTGACGTTCAAGCGGGGTCGGCCACAGGTTTCACCCAACCGTTCCGACTGTCGGCGTGAGGGGTATCGGGACGTCGCTGCGACTGAAGTCCGAGACTGAAGCCGGCTATCGACGAACAGGCAGAACGGGATTACGACTCGATCGATTCGGCATGACGCGGTCGTTGAAGGCGTAATTCTGGCCGGGCTGTCTGAGTTTTCCGGTACGGAACAGTTCGGCAATGGCCACTGGAATCGCAGCTTCGGCGAGCACGAAAATGGCTTCGTTTTCCCGCGTCAAAGCGACCATTTCCTGCTCTCTGGCGACCGCCGCCGCACGACGTTTTTCTGCCGCGGCGCGAGCAATTCGAATGTCGGTATTTGCCTGGTCGACTCTCAGCTTGGCGCCGATATTTGTGCCGACCCGGATTTCGGCGATATCGATCGACACGATGGAAAAGGCGGTCTGTGAGTCGAGTCCGAGCGTGAGCACCCGGCGCGTAATGATGTGCGGGTCTGCAAGGGCTTCCCGATAGCTGTCGCAGGCACCGATGGCCGAAACGATGCCCTCGCCAACGCGCGCCACAATGGTTGCTTCCGTTGCTCCACCGACGAGTTGTGCGACATTAGTGCGTACGGTGACTCGCACTCGAACCTTGAGCTGAATGCCGTCGCGGGAAACGCCGTCGAGCGTGTCACCTCGCCCCGCGGCCGGATCGGGACAGTTAATAACTTTAGGATTCACGCTGACCTGCACGGCTTCCAGAACATCGCGCCCTGCAAGATCGATCGCCGAGGCGGTGTTCCAGTCGAGCGTGATTCCAGCCCGATGAGCGGCAATCAGGGCCGTCGTCACACGCAGTACGTTGCCACCAGCGAGATACTGTGCTTCGATTTCTCTGGTCGAGAAGCTGGTCAATCCCGCCTGCACCGCCATCACGCGGCACTGCACAATGAGGTGAGGATTCACATTGCGGAGAGTCATCAGAAACAGCGACAGCAGGCTGATTCGCGTCCCGGTGACATACGCCTGCAGCCACAGCGAGAAGTAGCGGCTGATGACGAACAGCAGTCCGCCGACCACCGTAAACAGCACAACAACCAGAAATGCAGTCATTTCAGCTCGCCTGAACGGCGCGGCGCTGCTGCATTCGCGGTGAAGGAGTGTCCGCAGTCGCAGGACTTTTTACGAATGTGCATGGGCTTGCCGCACTTCGGGCAGGCCTTCTGCCATGTTCTGGTGGCGGGCGGCTTCGATTTTTCTGACGCGCGCACTCGCAGGATTTTCTCCATGCGTTTGGCGTCTGACTGCCGCACCGCGCACTGAGGATGAATCCCCGCCAGCGAGTAACTGATTTCCCCGCAGACCGGGCACGGTAACCGAGTCGGACGCGGCATCAGAGGAGCAGGTTTTTTATGGGCCATGTGAAACGCGCTTTCCGGCTCGTCAGGAGATTCAGTTCTGTGGCTCACAGAGCGACGGCGCAAAGCAAACACCGGGAACCGCGGGGGCTCCCGGTGTCGTGTCTGCCTGTCTGAAAGCCGTCGTGTTTACGACGTTCTGTCAGACAACTCGAACATTTTCGGCGCGCGGGCCTTTGGGCCCCTGGCCGATGTTGTACGAAACCCGCTGTCCTTCGCGCAGGTCGTCGTAGCTCACTCCTTCCAGAGCTGAACTGTGAAAGAACATGTCCTTGCCGGTGCCATCGTCGATGAAACCAAAGCCTTTGTCCGTAATCCGCTTGATCGTGCCTTCTGGCATTTCACTACTCCAGTGCTTGGAAAACATTCTGCGGTTACCAAATCGAGAAGCACTCACGCGACTTTGGCCGCAACTATCAGTTGTTCTGTAAATCCGTTCGCTCTGCCGACTGCTGAGTAAGCCCTGGGCGTCACTCGTCGGCGTCAGTATCCACCACTCGTTCGTTGATAACCTTTGCCTCGGGCGACGCTTCCCGGGCGAGTTCGTCCTGCTTTCGCTGATCCCGCCGAAGCCGTTTGGCCTCGGCTTTCTCCCGCTTTTCGACTTCCCGTTGACGTTTGGCGAAGGTGTTCTGATTACGTGCGATCGTTCACTCTCCTTGAGGTCAGGCTGCCGGTCACAGGACGTCCGACCGAAGTCGTTCTGAACTGGATCCGGGTCGCTGTTGATTCGCCGCGACTGGTGTGGTGCCTTGAGTCACGGGCGTTGGACAGTCCGTCCTGTGCAGCAGGCCGGACGGAGCCTTTAAAGCCGTTGCCGCTCAGCATGACTCTGGACAAACAAGAAAGTCACAGAGTCCGGTGCGTCGTTGATGACGCCCGCGGCTGTCCCGCACGGTTGACGCAACCGATGGTTGGCAGCAGAGAAACTACGGCTGACAGGCCGCTTCAGGGACGGTGCTGCCGGAGGATCCACCTCAGCAGTAAACACCGTCTGGTCAGGAAACACTGTCACGGAAGTGAGCAGTGTTACTCGCTTGGTCCTGACCGGGCCGATGCAACTTCAGAAAGGCGAAGCCTGCATCGGTGTCGGAGCTTACTCCTGCAGAGTGGCGTCGCCAAGAGTGCGGTCAATAACGGAGAAAACTTGTCACACTTTCAACTGCGTGCCTGACATTGCTCCGGACGAGTGCCGGAAACGTTGGAACCGCCTTCGCGGGCAGAAACTCGCTTTAATCAGGGTGTTTCCGGTGTTGTGCTGAGTTGTCATTCTGGCCCTGCCGGGTCTGACCGGCGTTATCCCGGAGCAACCGACTGCTGCAGACTGGTTGCTGAATTTTTTTCAGAAAACCTCAAACAGCGATTGAAATGCTGAGATGACGTGTTGACCTGATTTTCGAATTAGCGATATCAATTGCCTGCCCTGGGGCACTTTCCGGGGCACAGACGCAATTCCGCGCGTCTGACAAACGGGAAGCCTCAGCACGTCACACCTTCCGCTTCCCGGTCACCGGCCCATCCGGGTCACCCATCAGTTCCCATCTCACTTTCCTACCTGTTTCGATTCCCTGCAGAGTCCACTCAGCATCCTCCCCGAGGAACCCCGCTGCAGACTGGTCTGTGTGGAATTCCTGATAGTTGCGTACGATGTTCCAGATTCTTGATCTGACTCAGAGCAGCGTACACAACATCAGCCAGGCACCCCTCGAACAAACTCTCGCCGTTCGGTCAATTGGAGGAACTTACCTTGCGTAAGCTATCCGGACTTCTCATCGTGGCCGCCGTCACCGGACTTGCATGGTGGCAGATCCCGCAGACCACGGGACGCCCGCTTTCGGCTCAGACAGGTCAGCCGGCCGCAGGCAGCTCGACCGGACTCTCGGCGCTCGGCGCATCGCGCAGCAAGACGGGAGCTTACAAACAGTCGGCTCAGCGTCTGATGCGGATGGCGATGGAACAGGCTCAGAAGGGCAACGTCGCGGAAGCGCGACGCTTCGCTCTGACGGCCGCCCGCTATCAGGTCACCTGGGACACGAATGAGACGAGCCCGCAGCAGTTGCTGCAGCAGCTTGGCGGCACACGGTCGAACGGTCTCAATCCGGCGGCGATCGCCAGCCGGCAGTTGCAGCCGACACGTCCGACTCAGGCACCGAACGGCCTGCGTCCGATTCAACAGTCTCCGCAATCTGCGATGCAGAGCGATCCGTTTGACCTCTCGAACCAGACCGTTCAGACCGGACCGCAGAACTTTGCGCCGACACAGTCGATTGATTCGGGAGCGATCCGTCCGGTCGCCGGTCAGCAGTTCGCGTCACAGCCGGCGATGGCAACAGCGCCGGCAACACCGGCAGGTGGCAACGTCGATCCGATCCGTGCCCGTGTCGACGACTACATGCAGCGTGCCTGGAATGCCTGGCAGCAGGGTGACCGCAACGAGGCGATTCGCCTGGCGAGCGTTGCAGACCTGCTCGGCGAGAGCGTCACGTGGCGTGCGGGAGAACCGACCCCCGCCCAGTTCATTGCTCGTGTTCGCTCCGGGAAAATTGATCCGCAGCAGCCGATCGCCCTGAACCCGCCGCGGCCAGTCCAGCCAGTTCAGCCAGCCCAGTTGGTTCAGCCAGCGCCGGCCAGTGATTCGTTGACGGAACCGACTCCGCTTGTCATGCAGCAGGTTGGTGGCGAGCAGCCCGCCGAAACGCGTCGGCCGGTCGTCAATCCACTCATCGAAACTCCTGAGCCGATCCGCCGGCCCGTTGCCGCCAACGAGCCGGCACTCGAACCCCTTCCCGAGGCTCCGTTCACAGATTCCAAACCGCCGGTTGAACGGCCTCTGACGGCGGCACTGCCAGAACTCCCGTCGCTGCCGGAAGTCCTGCCGCAGCCGTCCGGTCGATTCACAGAGGCGACACCGCTGCCGGCCGCAGCTCCGCAGCCAGCGTTTACTCCAAAGGCAATCGATCCGCAGGCGCTGGCCGATTCCAGAGAACGAAAGCAGTACGCAGCGTCTCTGCTGACTGCCGCTCGCGAAGACATTCGCTCGAACCGCCTGGAAGCGGCCTATGAAAAGGCGCTGATGGCCAGCGAGTTCGACGTTGCCTGGACGTTGTTTGAAGAAACGCCCGAGCAGGTGGTTGCTGAAATCCAACGTCGTCAGAAACAGTCAGTCTCCCGGCCGGCACTCCCGCTGGCTTCGACACAGCCGACGGTCGAGCAACCGATTCCGATGCCGGCTGTCGAGCCACAGGAAGATCCGTTTGCACCGCCGAAGCAGGCTGTCCAGCAGGCCGCCGCGACGCTGCCACAGATCGCACCGCAGCCGGCGGCTCAGCCACGTCCGCTGACCGAACACGAATACGCGCTGCAGCTTGTCGCCGAAGCGCGTCAGTTGATGCGCGAGGGTCGCTTCGACGAAGCTCGCGCGGCTGCCTTGAAGGCTCAGGCCGAAAACGTCAGTTACGGTCTGTTTGAAGATCGTCCGGAACTCGTTCTGCGGCAGCTTGACCGGCTGAGTGGAACCGTCACCCTGACCGAAGCGCCGACTCAGTCCGTGGCTCGCACGGAACCAAAGCCGCAGATTCAGCAGCCGGGGCCGGCGACCGCAGAAAAGGCCGGCGCGGACCAGAAGCACGCTGAGGCTCAGCAGCTTCTGGCGGAAGCCCGCAACGCGATCAAAGACGGCGATCTTGAAGCCGCGAAGGCACTTGTCCGCGAGGCCCAGCGTCTCGGCGTGACCTATCGGCCGTTTGACGAGACGCCTGACGTTGTCCTCGCCGATATTGCTCGTCTGCAAAGCGGAGCCACGATGCCGGATTCCGTTCCAGAGATCAGCGAGCCCGCCATTCCAATGCTGCCGGATCAGGTGAAACCGGCGGCCAGTGTTGCTCAGAACACAGCGTCTTCACTGCCGGCCACGAATCTGCTGCCGGATGCGAGCCCGTTCGACACGAAACCGTCGGCGTCTGCGTCCGGGGAAGTGGCTGCCACTTCCGCAAAACCAGCGACGACCACTCAGGGACCGAGCAACGAACAGCGAGCGGCGCAGGCGGCAGAACTGCTCAGCCAGGCTCGGCAGTTGATCAAAGACGGACAGTTGAAGGCTGCCCGGCAGAAAGCCCTGGAAGCCGACAAGCTGGAAGTTATCTATGACCTGTTTGCTGATCAGCCGCGAGACGTTCTTGCTGAAATCGCTCGAATTGAAAACACACCGTCGCGCAACACCGCGGCGACGCAGGCCAGAACAGTCGCGCAGACCGATCCGGCACCGGTTCGACCGGCTGCGGAAACGGCAGCGCCGGCGAGTGACGCTCGACGCGAGCAGGCTCAGGTGCTGCTGGAACTCGCCCGTGAAGAAGTTGCCGCCGGACGACTCGATCAGGCTCAGATGTTCGCGCAGAAAGTTCGCGATATGAACCTGACATTCGGGCCGTACGAACTGCAGCCCGACACGATTCTGGCCGAGATCGCCGAAGCGAAAATCAATCAGTCACTGACGTCGCCGAGTGCTCAACCGCTTCGCCGACAGCCGGAGCCGGTGGCGGCTCCGCCGGCCGAACTGCCGGCTTCGATTACGATCGGGGATCTCGACGGTTCGGGCAGCTTCCTGCCGCAGGATCTGACTCCAGCGGAATCAATGCCCAGCGACCTGACTCCGGCGGTTGGTTCCTTCACTGGCGACAACGACCCATATGACAACATCACGGCGATTCATCCCTCGGGAGTTTCGGCCGAAGCGCTGTTCAATGACGGGCAGAGCTATCTGCGACGCGGCAATCGCGAAGCCGCGTATCAGGCGTTTCTGGAAGCCTGGCAGTCCGGTCAGCGGCTCGACGCTTACAAGTCGCAGCAGCTTCAGGATTATCTGCGCGAGCTGAATCCACGCCGCAGTTCACAGATTCAACTGACCTCCGGTGAGATCGTGCAGGCCGACGGTGCCGCCTACGACGAAGCAACGCCGATCGATATCGCTTCGCAGCGTGACCAGCTTCGGTTCGACCGTCTGCGGAGCGAAGTGCTCAACGCGATGCTGCGGGCGGACTCTCTGAAGGAGCGTCGTCCGGACGAAGCCATCGAAGTGCTCGATCAGGCGATGGCCGAAGTCGAGAACTCCGGCTTTGAAACGCAGCAGCTCGCGTCACTCGTCCGTCAACTGCAGCGCAGCCGCGGTTCGATCGAAGGTTTCATGGCCCAGCGGGCACCGGTCCTTGATCAGCAGCGCCGCAATGAAGAAATCAAGCAGCAGATCAAGATCGAGACCGGCAACAAAGTCCGCATCGAGAAAGAGTTTGCCGCTCTGGTCGACGAATTCAATCGCCTCTTCAAACAGCGACGCTATGCCGAAGCTCAGGTGATCGCCAAACAGGCAGAGGAAATTGATCCGACCAATCCGGCGGCGGTCAACATGACGCTCAAGTCGAAGTTCGCTTACCGGGTCGACAGCAATGAAAAGCTGCGGGAAAACAAGGAGCAGAGCTTCTGGAAGCAGCTTGATGACGTCGAGCAGGCCGCGATTGTCCGCGTCAACGATGACCATCCCATGGTCTTTGGCGACGACTGGGAAACGATCAGCAAACTTCGCAAGGGGCGTTACGGCAACGACAATCGCGAATGGACCGAAGAAGAGAAGCGGATCCAGAAGAGTTTGAGCGACAAGGTCTCGCTGCACTTCGAGGATGCTCCGCTGATGGACGTCATCCGCTATATCAAGACCGCGGCCGGCATCAACGTCGTGATCGATACGGTGGCTCTGGAAGAAGAAGGATTCACCACAAACACTCCGGTCACGATCGACGTCGACAACATCATGGTGAAGAGTGCTTTGAACCTGATGCTCCAGCCGATGGGCCTGGGTTACAGCATCGAAAACGAGGCGCTCAACATTACGAGTTCCATTCGCCAGCAGGGCAAACTGACACCGGCGGCTTACCCCGTTGCTGACCTGGTCGTCTCGCTGCGAGGAAAGACGAGGGGCGCGAACTCCGGTTTCACCGACAACGTGTTCAACGCGTCCAGTCAGATGTCCGTTGGTGCGGGCGGTGTGCAGAACGCCGGCCAGTTTCAAGTGCCTCCAGGTGGTCCGGCCGGTGGCCCGTATCTGTCCAACGGCAACGGAATGCAGGCGTCTGTCGGGAACAGCACCAGCAAGTACGACTTTGACACGCTCATCGATCTGATCACGTCGGTTGTCGAGCCGAGTTCGTGGTCTGAAGTTGGCGGCAGTGGCACGATCGTCTCCAACGAAACGACGCTGTCTCTGGTGATTCGTCAGACGCAGCAGGTTCATCAGGAAATCTCGGATCTGCTGAATCAGTTGCGACGTCTGCAGGACCTGCAGGTCACGATTGAAGTCCGACTGGTCAGCGTCAGTGACAAGTTTTTCGAGCGAATCGGAATCGACTTTGACTTCAACGTTCAGGACACCGTTGGTGGTCCGGACTTCAGCGGTACGTCAGGGTCAACGACGGGTGGTACTGGCGGTAACAACAACAACAATCAGAGCACCGGTCCTGGTAACCCGCTGCCTCCATTCGGCAGCGTGATCGGCAGCACGACAACACAGCAGGGCCAGCAGGGCCAGACGGGGCAGCAGGGCCAGCAGAACCAGCAGGGTCAGACGCAATCCCTGTTCTTTACGCAGCCTCCGCGACGTGAGTTGACCAATCGGGACAACTACAACGGTACCACGATTGTCGGTCTGCAGAATCCCGGCGCGTTCACTCCGAACCTCGATATCGCATTCCAGCAGGGATCGTTTGATATCGGTGTCCCCGACTTTGGTAACTTCATGCCGAACGCTGGTATGCAGGTGGGCCTCGCGATTCTCAGCGACATTGAAACATTCTTCTTCATCCAGGCTGCCCAGGCGGATGAACGATCGAACCTGCTCTTTGCCCCGAAAGTCACGCTGTTCAACGGCGACCAGGCAACCATTTTCGACTCAGTCAACCGACCGTTCGTGATCGGTCTGACTCCAACGGTTGGCGCGTTTTCAGTCGGTTTCACGCCTCAGATCAGCTTTATCAACGACGGTATCACGTTGAGTGTGACGGCTGTGATTTCCGCGGACCGCCGCTTTGTCCGCCTGGCTCTGGCCCCATTCTTCAATCAGTTGATCGAAGTCCAGACGTTCTCCTTCCTCGGTGGAGCAGGTGCTGGTGGCGGTGGTGGTGGTCTTGGCGGTGGTGGTGGCGGCGGTCTTGGCGGCGGTGGTGGCGGGTTTGGTGGTGGCGGCGGTGGCGGCGGCTTCGGCGGCGGTGGCCTCGGTGGCGGTCTGGGCGGTGGCTTCGGCGTCGGTGGTATCGGCGGCGGTCCGTCTCGAATGATGAATACGGAATCCGGCACCGGTCGATTCGGTCAGGCCATCAGCGGCTTCTCCGGCATGGCTCAGGTCAATCCGCAGATGGGCTTCGGCGGCATCGGTGGCGGTGGCTTCGGCGGCGGCGGCGGTGGTGGTGGCGGCTTCGGCGGTGGTCAGCGTGGTGGTGGTCAGCGAGGTAATCAAGGTGGACTCGGCGGCATCACGGCGACGGTTCAGCAGCCGGTCATCGCTCAGATCTCCGTTCAGACGGCCGTGAGCGTCCCCGACGGTGGCACCGTACTGCTGGGTGGTGTGAAGCGGCTTCGCGAAGGCCGCAACATGGCTGGCGTTCCGATTCTCAACAAGATTCCGTACATCAGCCGACTGTTTAAGAACTCCGGCGTCGGCCGCGAAACGGAAAGTCTGATGCTGATGGTCACGCCTCGAATCGTGATCCACGAGGAAGAGGAAGAACTGCTCGGCATTGAAGTGGACTAACCGGGCTGAATTCAGCTCGTCCGACCAATTGGTTCGGGGTGCCAGGCCGTCGCGGACAGCGGGAGTTCGCGGCGGCCTTGGCTTTTTAATCGGCCGCAGGCAGTTGGCAGCAGGGAATAGTCCTCTGTCAGGCTGGTCTGACGACTGCTCGCGGTTTACTCCCGCTCCCCCGGTTCTCTACTGCCCATTGCCTGCTCCCTCCTCTTCAACCCAGCAGCACTCCGGCGATGCACGCGGTCATGAAACAGGCCAGCGTACCGCCGATCATGGCTTTCACGCTGATGCGGGCCAGGTCGCTGCGACGTTCCGGGACCAGAGCGCCAATGCCGCCGATCTGAATGCCAATCGAAGCGAAGTTGGCAAAGCCGCACAGAGCGTACGTCAGGATCATTTTCGATCGCTCCGTCAGTTCCGCCGCTTCGCTGCCGGTCATCTGCTGGTAGGCGACGAATTCGTTTGTCACGGTTTTCAACCCGAGCAACTGACCGGCCGCGAACAGATCTTCTCTGGGAATCCCGAGGCACCAGGCGAGCGACGCGAACAGGTAACCCAGCAGCCCGGTTAAAGACCAGTTGCTGGCTGCCGCTTCGCCCGAGGCTGCTGTTTGTCCGCTGAGCCACGCGTATTGTTCGCCGCACCAGCCGATCAGCCCATCGGCCAGAGCGACCAACGCGGTAAACGCGATCAGCATGGCGGCGACGTTGAGTGCGAGTTTCAGTCCGTCAGTCGTCCCCTGTGCCGCAGCTTCGACCAGGTTGTGCGATGCCGGCGGTATATTGGGAATCGATTGTCCGGCGGTTTCCGGAGTGCCCGTTTCCGGGATCAGAATTTTCGCGATGACCAGCGCGGCGGGAGCGGAAATCACGGACGCCGTCATCAGATGCGCGGCGCTGACTCCGAACGAAACGTAAACCGCGAGCACTCCGCCAGCGATGGTCGAAAAGCCGCCGACCATCAGAGCCATCAGTTCGGACTCGGTCATGTTCCGCAGGTACGGCTTCACAACGAGCGGCGCTTCGGTCTGGCCGACAAACACGTTCGAGGCGGCGGCCAGCGTTTCCGCTCCGGACGTTCCCAGCGAAAACTGCATCAGCTTCGCCAGCCCACGCACCACAATCTGGATCAGGCCCAGGTGGTACAGCACGGACATGAGGGCGGAGAAAAAGATAATCGTCGGCAGGACTCCAAACGCCAGTGTGCGCAACAGTTGCTGATCTGGAGGTCCATCGGGCTGCGCGATGCCGAAGATCATGCCGGTCCCGGCGTCGGTGAAGCTCTGCATCGACCGAAACCGATCGCCCAGCCACTGAAAGATCAGTCGCCCGGTGTCTGTTTTCAGAATCAGCAGCGCCAGCACGAACTGCAGCGCCACGCCCCCGCCGACCAGTCGCAAACTGATCCTCCGCCGTGCTGAACTCATTGCAACCGCCACTCCAAGCATGACGAACAGGCCACAGAAGCTGATGACTCGTTCCATAGAAATTGCTCCGGTGCGACACAGAACCCAGGACACGACGCATCTGTCAGGTGCCTCGCCTCGCCAGCGACCAACTCAGACGGAGGGGGGCCGTTGTGAGGACGGCAGATTGACGGTTCCAGGGGCCGGTTTTAAAGTGGCCCGCCCTCCAAACTTTCAATTTGCAGCGACTTTGGCTGATTAACTTTCTCCGTATCTGCCCACTGATTTCCATGCTTGCCAAACGGATCATCCCCTGCCTCGACGTTCACGCCGGCCGTGTCGTCAAAGGTGTCAACTTTCTGAACCTGCAGGACGCGGGTGATCCAGTCCAGATCGCGTCGCGGTACGAATCTGAGGGCGCGGACGAACTCGTCTTCCTCGACATTACGGCCAGTCACGAAGAGCGAGACATCATCCTCGACGTCGTCCGTCGTACTTCCGAAGTGATTTTTATGCCGCTGACCGTCGGCGGTGGTATTCGCACGATCGAGGATATCCGCACGCTGTTGAGTTCCGGCTGCGATAAGGTCTCGATCAACTCGGCCGCCGTGAAGAACCCGGACCTCGTCAAAGAGGCCGCTCTGCGGTTCGGCAGCCAGTGCATCGTGGTGAACATCGATCCGAAGCGGATCAAACAGGACGACGGCAGCGAGGTCTGGGACGTCCACATCAACGGAGGCCGTATTCCAACCGGCCTGCACGCCGTCGAGTGGGCACTCAGAATGGAAGAACTGGGTGCCGGCGAAATCGTTCTGACCTGTATGGATTCCGACGGGACGAAGGATGGCTTCGATCTCGAGATCACTCGTGCCGTGGCAGACGCGGTGAAGATTCCGGTTGTCGCCAGTGGCGGAGCCGGCTCGCCGCAACACATGTTTGAAGCCGTGACGGCAGGCGGCGCATCGGCAGCGCTGGCTGCCAGCATTTTCCACTATGGCGAGTACACGATTGACGAAACAAAGCGATACATGGCCGACCGCGGTGTCCCCGTCCGGCTTGTTTCCTGAACGAGACCGGAATCGCATCATAAGAAACGATTGATTCCGGCCGCCGCGTTTCGGCAGAGTTTCTCACATCCCAATTGAAGGAACACTCTTATGGTGATGGCCCACGAGTGGACGAAGTCGACTTTTGAACCCGGCAAGCCGCTGGAAATCGACAAGATCTTTCGCGCCTCGATCGATCAGAAGTGCTCCGACATCCATCTGCAGGTGGACCGGCCGGCGATCTTCCGCATTCGCGGGCACCTGACTCCACTCAAGATGCCGCCGATCACTGAAGAGGGCATGATCAAGCTGACGTTCCCGATGATGGACCAGCGCAACCTGGACATTTTCCATCGGGACGGCGGCGCTGACTTCTGTAAGGTCGTCGAACACAACGGCGAACCGTGGCGGTTCCGAATCAACCTGCTGACACAGCTCGGCAAGATCGGCATGGTCGCACGTAAGATCGAACGCTCGATCCCGCCGTTCGAGAAGCTGCACCTGCCGCCGATCATGGAAGACCTCTGCAAGTACGACCAGGGCATGGTGCTGCTCGCAGGGGTGACCGGGTCCGGTAAGAGTACGACGATCGCGTCGATGCTTGACTGGATCAACCACAACATGAATAAGCACATCCTCACGATCGAAGACCCGATCGAGTTTGTGTACACGTCGGACGAGTGCCTGATCAATCAGCGCGAGATCGGTCAGGACGTCTGCGACTTTCACACGGCGATGAAACACGCGGTGCGAGAAGACCCGGACATCATGCTCGTCGGAGAAATGCGAGACCGCGAGACATTTGAAACGGCGATCCACGCCGCCGAAACCGGGCACCTGGTGTTCGGAACGATTCACGCATCGAGCGCGCCGGGCACGATCCCGCGTATCATCGACCTCTTCCCGGCGGATATGCACGCCGCCATTCGAGCGGCCATCGGGATGAGCATGAAGGCGATCGTCGGGCAGAAACTGCTGAAGACGATCGTCGATGTTCCGCCGCGAGTGCCGATTGTCGAGATCATGCTCTTCAATGCGATGGTCCGGAAACTCGTCCAGGAAGATGAAGACACAAAACTGCACGCGGCGATTCGTATCGGCAAGGACGACGGCATGCAGCTTTTCAATGACAGCCTGTACGACTTCCTGCAGAAGGAGCTGATCTCGCGTGCGGCGGCGTTCGAGGTCTCGCCGAACATCGAAGAACTGAAGATGCGTCTGAAGGGCATCGACGTCAAAGCCGCGTCGATTCTGTAAGCGACAGGATCTCTGTCACGAATGGTTCGTCTCAGCGGAGGCGTCGCACGCGACGTCTCCGTTTTGCTTGCCCGTCTACGAAATTGCGCTATACCGAGTTGGAGTCTGACCATGCAGTTCCTGCCACGGCTGATTGGCATCGTTCCACTGGGAGTCGGACTGTCTGTGCTTGGTTTTACGTGGGGCGGTGGTATGGACGGCGGTCCCGGCGGAGGTCCTCCCGTTTTTTTCAAACTGTTCTTTTCATTCGTCGCTCTGGGCTTTGTTCTGTTCGGGCTTGCAGCGTTTTTCGGCCCGAGCCTGCTGAAAGGGCAGCGGCAGCAACTGCTGGATGCTGCACGCGATCTGGCCGATGTGGCTCGCGGGGACAGCGGCGATACATCGCAGCAACGACCGCAGGTCGGTTACCGTTGTCCGAACTGTGGCGCAGACCTCGGTGACGGTGCCGATGTTTCGCCGAGCGGAGACGTCAAATGCGACTACTGCAAACGCTGGTTCAACATTCATCAGTCCTGACGGCGACACCCCGAGAATTCCTCACGGATCGGGAGTCTGCAGAGCGTCGATTCGCTGCCGCATGTCATCGATCGATGTCTCGGCCGTCGCGTCGAACTCGTACAGCACAGCAAGCTGGTCGAGCAGTTTGTGAGCAGCAGTGAGATCACCATCGCTGGCCAGGGCTGCGGCACGTTTCAGCGAGTCCTGCAGTAACGGCAGAGCATGTGCGTCGCCGGCCCGCTCGGCGCGCAGCTCGCGCAGACGCAACGCCACTTCGCGAGCTTCTTCACCACGCTGAGGATCGTCAGCGAGCACGGCGTCAAGAGCGACCAGCAACCGCTCCGCGCGTGCCAGGTCACCAGAGCGGCTCAGTGTACGCGCCATTCGCAGGAAACGATCGACGTCCGAAGTCGATGTCGAGGCCGAAATCTCGTCAGGTTGCTCCGTCGACCGATCATCCCGACCCGACTGAGCCCACCAGACTCCACCGATCAGAACGGTCAGGCAGCCGATCAGTACCCACGTATTGTCAAACAGCCGCTCCAGTGCGGACTTCTCGTGCTCCTGACGAATTTCTTCGGCGACGGCATCACGCAGCATGGTCGCCGGTCCCGGCCCGCGAGGGACAACAGCCCGTGTCTGATCATTCAGTCGTTCGTCAACTGCGGCCGTTGGCGCTTCCAGTTCAATCTGCGACAGCGATCGAAACTGCGTCTCGTCGGCGTTCGACAGCTCAACGCGGCGGACGACTTCACGCAGTCGCAGTGAGACGACGTGCGCATCCTGAAACCGCTTTGCTGGATCCTTCTCCATCAACTGGCAGACGATGTCTTCGAGCAGCCGCGGCGTCTCCGGCGCATACAGCCCTGGGCGATCGAACCGCCCCGTCTGGTGCAGGCGCAGAATGTCGAACGGCGTTTTTCCGGTAAACGGCGGGCGGCCGGTCAGCATCACATACAGCACTGCTCCCAGTGAATACAGGTCGCTCTGTTTCGTGCAGCGTCGTCCCTCGGCCTGTTCCGGCGACATGTATTCCGCCGTGCCGATTACACCGCCTGTCACGGTCAGTCGCCGCTCCGCGAACACCTGAGCAACGCCGAAGTCTGTCAGCTTGACGATTCCGTCTGTTCCGATCAGCAGGTTCGATGGTTTCAGATCGCGATGGATGACTCCTGCGACGTGAGCCGCCTTCAGAGCGACACAGACCTGCAACGCGATGTCGATTGCTTCGTGCCAGCTCAGTCGGCGTCTCTCGCGCAGGAGGTCCGCCAGCGTCTGTCCTTCGACAAACTCCATCGCGATATAAAGCTGTTCGAGCTTCTGGTCCTCGCCGTCGTCAAACGGTGACACAATGTGCGGTCCACTGAGCCTGCGCAGTGTCGCGGCTTCGCGACGAAAGCGTTCCGCGACGCCGGGATCTCGCGACAGTCCCGCCGACAGGACCTTGACGGCTGCCACCTGCCCCGTCTCTGAGTGAGTTCCCAGATAAACGGTCCCCATACCGCCGGCGCCGATTCTGCGTTCGATCGCCCACGGTCCAATCTGTTTCGGGAGTTGCGGCTCGACTGGCGTTTCAGAATCCGGCATCAACCTGTCCTGCGTGGCTTGAAGCGAGGCGACCCGCAGCCGAGCATGATTGAAGCAAACATCGCGGCTCGCAATGCGGAGTTCTCATGACAGCGAATTCGACTCGAACCGACGCCACGCCGCTGCAGACACCGCGTGACGTCCGGCTGGCCTGCCGGCGCGGTGACCTGACCGGCCAGACATCGGGCCTTGCCGCCGGCTTTGCTCAGGCGAATCTGGTCATCCTTCCGGAATCGGACGCGGTCGAGTTTTCTGAATTCTGTCGCCGGAACCCGAAGCCTTGTCCTCTGCTTGACGTCACCGCGCCCGGCGAATTCATTCCGCGGCGACTGGCGTCGGACGCAGACCTGCGAATGGACCTGCCCCGCTATCGTGTCTGGAAGGACGGCGAACTGATTGACGAGCCGACTGATATCTGCTCGCTATGGCGCGACGACCTCGTTGCCTTTCTGATCGGCTGCTCGTTTACGTTCGAATCCGCTCTGCAGAATGCCGGCCTGCCGGTGCGACACGTCGAACTCGGTTGCAATGTGCCAATGTTCCGAACGAGCGTTGAATGCGAACCTGCTGGAAAGTTTCACGGCCCGCTGGTTGTCTCGATGCGTCCCTTCACTCCGTCGGATGCGATCAAGGCTGTGCAGATCACGTCACAGTTTCCGGCCGTTCACGGAGCCCCGATCCATCTTGGCCTGCCGGAGCAACTCGGCATACGTGACCTGAACTCTCCGGACTTCGGCGACGCCGTCCCGGTTTGCGCGGACGAACTCCCCGTTTTCTGGGCCTGCGGCGTGACTCCGCAAACCGTGCTGATGTCCGCCCGTCCGAGCTTCGCGATCACGCATGCGCCAGGCTGCATGTTCGTCACTGATGTGCCGGATGTAGAACTTCTGGTGTCGAGGCGTGAATGACAGAAGCGTCAGGGCGTTCAGCTGGTTGAATTCGGAATGCCGCTATGGAATCCGTTTCGTTTCTGTGTGGATTCCGCCATCGATCCCAAGATCTGCTAGTCAGCAACTGCGAGATGCTCGTAGTTGTGAGGTGATTGGGAGTTCGCCTGCAATCGGCAATTGTGGCTTCTCGATTGACGGAATCCCGCAGTAGCAGATTTTTTGATTTCTCGCCGATCGCTACGACGGTCGACGGTGTTTAGAATCGCAGACCTTGAACGACCTCAACCTTCCGCGACTTCCCCGTCCTGCCCGCAACGGGCGGGATCCCACCCGGATGTCGCAAACACTCGTGGCATCGCATCCCGCAACGCCACACCCCACCCAGGCACCCCCTGCCGAAAGGAAGTCCGCCATGTCCTGCGACACGCTCGCTCTGCGCAGATTGTGCGCCTGCCTGCCTGTTCTGCTTACTGTCATCGTCGGCAGTTCCAACGTGATGGCTGACGATGGGAGGCCTGACGGAATCCGTTCCGGTCTCGTCGTAATCGATGGCAAGCTTCTCGATCGTCCGTACGTCGTGAGTTCCTCGGGCCTTGACGTCACCGTCAATGGGAAAGTCGTCGGGCAGGTCTCGAACACTGCGGCGAGTGCCTTCCCGTTTGAGGACTCGCCGGCCAACGCGGCAATTGCCCGAGTCGAGCGGTTGTTGATGCACGACGGTCTGCTGTTGCGACAGAACGAAACCGCTCTGCTGCTGTCCGGCATGTGTGGCAACGACGGCGGCACAGTGTTGATGAGTGTTCTTGAAGCAGTTTCCAGCGATCGTCCTCCAAGCGAGATTCTGTACTCGCTCACTTGGATTGACGACCCGGCCGTGCAGCACATGACTTCGCAGCGCTGGCTGGAAATTATCTCTCTGTTTCGGACGAACAAGGCGCTCCGTCGGGAAATCGCCGACTACTGCGGCGTCGGGATTGATCCCGTGATCGGAGATCTGGATGCAGAATCGGACGGCGAACTTGTTGAACACGCGACCAAACCCGGTGACATCGCGGAGCCAGTGCAGTATGCCGTCAACCTGTTTGGAATGCTGGCTGGCGTCGCCGCTCTGGGCAGTCTGTTGACGGCGCGTCCAAACACGGAACGCCGCTGGCGGGACACTGATGCTTCGGCCGCGGGGCTCAAACTGGTGACGCGCTGTGGTGGTCTGATCCTGCTGCTCGGCCTGTTCGATCTGGCGTGTACGCTGATGGCGTTTCACACGGGCATGTTCCGTGAGCTGAATCCTGTCGCCGCACAACTCAGCAGCAGTCCGCTGCTGATCATCGGCTTTAAAGTCGCCGCCATGTTGACCGGCGTCGGTCTGCTGTGGCGACTGCGTCAGTATGCAGGGGCTCAAACCGCGGCGTGGTGGATGTGCCTTGTCTGTACGCTCGTTGTTTTCCGCTGGCTGACGTACCACTCGATGTTCATCGCGTAAGTCGTCAAGTCGCTCTGCGGTGATGCCCGTCTCTCCCTGTTCTGTCGAAAACCACCCGGGCGCGCTACGCTTACGCATCCGGGTGTTTTTCTGTCGCGCAGAG
Source organism: bacterium (assembly GCA_016124895.1). GTDB lineage: Bacteria > Planctomycetota > Planctomycetia > Planctomycetales > Planctomycetaceae > JAPOLP01. Next base: position 137,928 of record WGMU01000018.1, on the reverse strand, counting down.
TTGCCCGCTGCCGAGTATTTCCTGTCCGGGAGGCAGCTCGTGGCAACCTGCCTCAACAGGTGAGTTCTGCAGATGTCACGTTGCCTTGTCGTGCTGGCCGTTGTTTTTGTGTCTTTCTCAACACGTGGTCTGCCAGCCCGGGCGGCAGAAAACCGGCCGAACGTCGTGCTGGTAATGACCGACGATCAGGGATACGGCGACGTCGGGATACTCGGCAACGATCAGATCGTCACGCCGAATATCGATCGCTTCGCGAGCGAGGGAGTGCGGTTTTCGCGGTTCTATGTGAGCCCCGTCTGCGCCCCGACTCGAGCGAGCCTGATGACCGGCCGAAATTACTACCGGACGGGAGTCATTCATACGTCGCGCGGCGGCGCGAAGATGCACAGCGACGAAGTGACGATCGCCGAAGTGCTGCGTGACGCGGGATACGCAACCGGCATTTTCGGCAAGTGGCATCTGGGCGACACCTTTCCGATGCGGCCGCAGGATCAGGGATTTGGTTCGAGTCTCGTGCATCGTTCCGGCGGGATCACGCAGACGCCGGATCAGCCCAACAGTTACTTCAACCCGCTGCTGTGGAGGAATGGCGAGCCGGTCCGATCGCAAGGGTACTGCACTGACGTATTCTTCGATGCCGCATTGCGTTTCATTGAGGAGCACCGAGAGCAGCCGTTCTTCGCATACATCCCGACGAACGCTCCGCACACGCCGCTCGAAGTTGCCGATACTTACGTTCAGGATCACCTCAACAAGGGGCTCGATGAAACCACGGCGCGTGTTTATGGCATGGTGCAGAACATCGACGAGAACTTCGGACGGCTACTGCAGCGGCTGGATGCGCTTGGCCTGCGTGGTAATACGATTGTCATCTTTATGACAGACAACGGGCCGCAGCAGAATCGCTACACGGCTGGGCTGCGAGGACGCAAAAGCCAGACGTACGAAGGCGGGATTCGCGTTCCGTTCTTTGTGCAGTGGCCGCTGCGAGTCATCGGCGAACGGATTGTTGACCGGATCGCCGCGCACATCGACCTGCTGCCGACCATCGCGGCAGCCTGCGGAGCGAAGCCAGACACGACGACACACCCGCTCGACGGCATCAGCCTGCTGCCGATGCTCACCGACTCGAAACTGGCCGCCGCAGCAGAATGGCCCGATCGCGCACTGTTCTTTCAATGCCATCGCGGGCTGCATCCGCATCAGTTTCAGAACTGCGCCGTCGTGACGCAGCAGTTCAAGCTGGTCGGGTCGCCGGGAACCTTCGGCCGTGAGGACTTCGATCCGGTGAACGAAGCGAAGTTCGAACTGTACGACCTGCTGGCCGATCCAGGTGAGACGACTGACCTGGCTGATTCGCAGCCGGAAATTCGTGAGCAGTTGAAGTCGCGTTACGACACCTGGTTCGCTGATGTGAAGTCGTCGCGGAACTTTACTCCCGGCGTGATTGAGATCGGTCATCCGGATGCGCCGTCGATTCACCTGTGCCGCTACCAGGACGGAACGTGGGTCAATGGGCACTCGGCAGGCTGGTCCGTCCGTGTCGACCAGGCCGGACGTTACCAGGCAATCGTGCGTCGCGGTGAAACGCCGGGCTTGCTGAGCCTCCGAGTTCACTGGCAGGGGACGGAGCAGATCGTGCCGCTGAACCAGAGCGACGCCACGACTGAAATATCGCTCGCTGCCGGCAGCGGTCAGCTTGACCTGTCGCTGGTCGACGCAGGCGGCGACGAGGTCGAACTCAAAGGCAATGCGACAACGGGCGACGTCACGTTGATTGGACCGCTGGAAGATTCGACAAGTCGCTCGAAATGACCTTCCGCATTCCGTGGTCGCTGCATTCAGGCGCGGTTCTTACTGAGAGTACCACAACAGCAGACGGGCGATGTCGCCGGAACTGGCCAGTAGACGGACGCGGCGACGGAAACTTCCGGAACCAAACATTGGTGAGTAGCCGTGATGGTGATCGGCGATCGCCAGGGCTTTGCTCACGTCGTCGAGGGTCAGGCTCGAACGGTCGTTACTTGCGGCCAGCCAGCGGGCCAGCCAGAAGATTGACGGGATGATCAGGGCGAGACTCTGAAACCCTTCGCAGAACGGGACGTCATAATACGCCGCTCCGCAGAAGTGCAGTCCCTGCAGCTTCACTCGCACATAGCGAGACAGGACTTCGTCTGTGCCGTCGGGCAGTCCGCCGAATGGCTGCTCAATCGTCTCGAACGGGATCTCGTGGAAGCAATCCTGCAGCGGTGTTGCGTTGCCGCGGCCGGACGCAAACCGCGTTGCCGCTCGCAGCAGTCGCCAGCGTCCAGCAAAGCCGGCATTGAGATCAGCGACGGTATCCCGGCGCGCGTAATAAGCGACGAGCAGCCGGAACTGAATCATCGCGGCGTGATTCGGTTTCTCGGGATCCGGCAGGTCGCCTTCAGACGTCGCTTCGGAAATCACGTCGAGAAACTCGGACAGCCGTTTGCCCGCAACGAGATGGAACCGCGACTGCTCGATCAGTTCAACGATCTGCAGTGCCCGAAACAGCCGTTCGATAAACGGTTCGTCGTCATCCGCGAAGACGTCGTCGAGACAGTCGACAAATCGCAGAAAGTCATTCCAGTCGACTTTCTCGCGCTGGCTGACCCTGGGAGGCGGAAGCATTTCGGTCCCGTCGGGCACGACGAGCCTCTGCATCGACTTCAGTTCGTCACGATTCTCGACAACCGACTTGCCTCTGTTGGCGACGACCGACGGGCAACTGAACCGCAGGCTGACGGTGACCCGCGAACCGCTGGGGTGAAACGCGTACGGGTAAATGCGACAGGCGAGCGGTTTCGCGGCCTCACCAAACTTCGCATGGATCCGGCAGAGTCCGTCTTCGCGCAGAAAGACACAGGCGCCGTCGTCGCGATGTGCCAGCCGGTAGCTCTTGCGAAACAGCGAGCTGTGATGCGGAACGACAACCGGTTGGCCTGCCGGGACACCGTCGTTCGGCTGCCAGTTCTGATCGAGAATCCGTTGACGCTCCTCGTCAGTGATTTCGATCAGATGCTGACGGCAACAGCCCGAACAGTTATGGCAACTCCAGTTCTGAATCGTCGGCAGCCGCAGCGGGAGCATCGCCATGATCACGCTCCCTCGGTCGGCGTCTCGCCGGTTGATTTCGCAGCGGCAGCCTGTTGATCGGCGCGTGCCGACCAGATCAGCGCCAGCGTTCCGAGACCGTAAAAGGTGTACTCGACATCCGCCTGAATGTCCCAGCTCGCCCCGCGGAAACCGCCCGTCGGGAATTCAAGCCACTCTGCGATGAAGCGTTCAATTGATGGTTCGCTGACCACGTCCGTGATGCCGAGATCCTGCGAGGTCAGCAGACCGGTAAACGTCGAGAGGCCATCTGCGAAGGCGATGCGTTTGTTGGCCTGAAAGCCGCCCTCGGCACACCAGGTTTCGCGGAGGAAGTCACGCACGTCGGCACGGAGTTCCGCATCAAAGCCGCCGATGACGGACATCAGACCGACCGCCGCCGCCGTCGGATTCGTCCCGCTGTTGCGCATCGGAGCGATCTCAACAAAACCGCCGTCGTCACGCTGCCGGTCATAAAGAAACTGGATCAGCGCATTCTGACGGGGTGGCCTACGACCGAGTAGTTCGTACGTCAGTGTCACCAGAAACGAGTGGTAAGTGCTGCCAGCGGAGCCCTCTGTCGACTTCGCATAGCCGCCATCTTTTGTCCGGACAGATTCGAGCTTCGCTGCAATCCGGTCGGCCCAGTCGGGCGGCGCCTCGACCAGCAGGTCCGTTCCGCCGAATATCTGAATCGCCAGCGCGGAATACAGCCAGTTCATCAGGTCGACGGTGCCGAGCGTCTGCCAGTCAAATTCGCGCAGAAACCTCGCCACGGAGTCGCACTCATCACGTGTCATCCCACCCAGCATGGCCAGGCTGCGGACCGCAAAACTGGTGTAGTAGAGATCCGAATCACCCTCGCGTCCGCCAAAGCCGCCGTCATGCTGCTGCTGACTGAGCACGAACGCCCGGTGCCTCGCCTGCCGGTCGGCCGCCATCGGCGCGATCCCGGTCGCCAGCCGATTCGCCAGACGTACGAGGTAGGGTTCGGAAGAAGTCGGCGGCATGAGGGCAGAGTCGCCTGAAGCAGGGAATCAGTGCGGCGGGATTTGAGTCTCGATTGGCAGAACGCCGGTTATTTTTCCGAGGCCGGCGTGGTGTCCGTTTTCTCCAGATAGTCCGGCAGTCTGCCGGGCTGCAGCCGCAGCCGAATCGGCCCCTGACAGCATTCGCAGTCCTTGATTTCGTACATCGGAATCGAACAGATGTCACACCAGTAGTCCATAACTTCGCGTTCACCCTTGTCGTTGATCACGTAAATGATGAGTGTCTGCAGCCACGGAATGCCGGGACGCTGAAAGCCGACCAGATCGACGCGGCGGTTCCGCAATCGTTTGTCCTGGAAGAACGCGCGCCCCCGCCAGTCCGCCGCAATCGGAATCAGATCGCCGTTGAGCGTCTCCAGTACGGCCTGATTCTTCATCTCGTCGCCGACTTTGATGCCGCGCTGTTTCAGTGCTTCCTGCGCGAGGACGACTTTGCCCTGATAGAGCCGCCGCGGAGGTTCAGCATCAGCCTTTGTTCGGGGGTTCGCCTGGGCATCGGCGTTCTCAAGGACGTTTTCGACCGGATTTGTCGTCGAGTTGCCAGCAGCTTTTCCAGCGGGTCTGTCAACTTTGCGATCCTGAGCAACCGTCACACAGAACAGACCACAGCCGACAAGAACCAATGCGAGCAACCAGGCGACGAAGCCATCGCGACGACGTCTGCAGATCATGGGATGCTCCTGACTTCGATCTTCAATTTCCGGCAGAGGCCCCTGCCAGGTTGTGTCGCGCAAAGTCATCAGCCTTCCGACCGGCCGATGACGATCAGGCGGACTTTCAGTTTGACGGAGGTGTCGCCTTCTTTGGCTTCGCCAGTGAAGCTCAGAATCCAGTGCTCGTTGAAGTCGTCAAATTCGAGCTTTGCCTTACGGGACGCTCGCTTCGGATCGACGAGTGAGAAGATTGCAGGGTGCGTTGAGCCCGCGGCCTGCGCACTCTCTTTGGCGAGTTCTTCTTTCGAGGCGATGCCTTCCGGCTTCGTGTCGACGGCGGCTGGCAGCGCGAGCAGAAAGTCAGACGTCTCGCTGGTCCCGGCATGGTTGCCGTCCATCGGCTGCAGCCCGTAACGCAGTGTGTACGTGCCCGCTTTCATTTCCTGCCCGCGGAAGTCGGTATACTCAGCACCCTCGGCGATGCGGAGTGCTCCGATCAGTTGCCCAGGCTGAAACGCGTAGAGTTTCGAGAGGCTCGACTTGAAGCCCGGCTCAACGGCCAGGTCTTTCAGCAGCCACAGATCGGCGAGGGCTCCGTCTTTCCCGGTGATGCGGAAACCTTCCGGGTTCACGAGTTTCATAATGGCCGGCGAGAGGCCTTTCGGGGCTTCGTTAATGGCTTCGAGGTCGTGCTCATCGGCACGGGCAGTCGCAACTGTCGCGAGCAGGCAGACAGCGACAACGGTCAGGCGCAGCATGGTTCTTCTCCGACGATTTCAGAGGTCAGGGCAGGTAGCGACGTCCCGCAATCGGCAGGCCGAGCTGGCAGACAACGCGTTCAGGCAGGAATCGCAGGCGGGAGGGCCATCTTAGACACTCAAGAAAGCCCCTTGCCACCGTGTGCGTTTTCGCTCAACGGCTTTAAACTGCGTCGCCGACCGCGAAATCCCGCAATGGATCGAACCTCGGCACGCTCAACCAGCTCCTTTCCGGGATCTGCACGCCGGACGTGGGGTCCCCCAAACTTCTGAGAAACCGACACGAGCGGAAGCTGATGATTCATATTGTTGATTACGGAATGGGCAATCTGCGGAGCGTCCAGAAAGCGTTTGAGAGCCTGGGCATTGAGGCGGCAATCTGCACCTCGGCCAGTGAACTGACAGACTGTCCGAAGATGGTGCTGCCGGGTGTCGGAGCATTTCGCGATGCTGTTCACGAACTCAAACGTCAGGACATGGTCGGACCGATCCGCGATCACGTCGCCTCCGGCCGACCGTTTCTGGGGATCTGCCTCGGGCTGCAGCTTCTGTTTGACGTCAGTTACGAAGATGGTGAATGGGAGGGTTTGAGCCTGGTTCCCGGCAAGGTCGTCCGCTTCGAGGATCAGCCGGACCTGAAGATCCCGCATATGGGCTGGAACACGCTGCAGATCGCCAGGCCAAATCCGTTGCTGGCCGGCATCGACGAGGGCTCGTACGTCTACTTTGTCCACAGCTACCACGTCGTGCCGGACGACGAAGCGGTCATCGCGACACGGACCGAACACGGCATCCCGTTCGTTTCGTCCATCGCCCGTGACAATCTGTTTGCGACGCAGTTTCATCCAGAGAAGAGTCAAAGCATCGGGTTGCGACTGCTGAAAAACTTTGCGGATTTGTAAATTTCCGTAAGAGTTCACGGCCCGCAGTCGTCTGGTTTCATTTTGAGCACCGGCTGGCCAGCAGAGTGTGCCACTGGTCTTGCCTGCGCGGTTCTGCCGGAAAGCCAGTCACTGGCCAGGCTCGTAAAATGTCTTCAGTGTGCGGAAGCTGTGGCCGAATCGGCGGTTGCGGTCGGACGCAGGATCAAGTGACGTTTCTTTCCTCCCTTCTCGAAAGGACTGCGGCATGAATTCCCGCGAAGCGATCAAACTGAGTCTCGACATGGGTGACATGGTCGGACTGATGTACCTTGAAGATATGACGGACGAAGAGCTGATGCAGCGTCCCGATCCCGCCTGCAATCACATCAACTGGCAGATCGGGCATCTGATTTCGTCCGAGCACCAGGTCATTGAAGGTGTCGCTCCGGGCTCAATGCCGGCACTGCCTGAAGGATTCGCCGAGCGGTACACACCGGAGACGTCAAAGTCTGACGACGCTTCCGCATTCGATTCCAAAGAAACGCTGCTGGCGTTGCACAGGCAGATGCGGGCAGCGACGCTGGCCGCTCTGGAGAAGCAGACCGACGAGAGTCTCGATGCAGAAACCCCGGAATCGATGCGCGGCTATGCGCCGAACGTTGGCGCCGCGTTCAATCTGCACGGTAATCACTGGCTGATGCACGCAGGCCAGTGGGCTGTTCTGCGCCGCAAGCTCGGCCGGCCACCGCTGTTCTGAGTTCGACAGTCTGACGTCAAACGCGATCGGCACTGCAGGACCGCCTCTATTCGTCGAGTTCGTCTTCACCGCGCATTTCCCGAAGAAAGCGCGACGGGACCGAGAGGCGGTTCTTGCCCCACTTTTTGCGAGCGATGGCGCGAGTCAGCGTCAGGTGATCCCGAGCGCGGGTAATGCCCACGTAACAGAGGCGGCGTTCCTCGTCGATCGCGGCCCCTTCGACCTCAACCGAGCGTTTGTGCGGCAGCAGGTTTTCCTCCATGCCGACCATGTAGACACGCGGGAATTCAAGGCCCTTGGCGCTGTGCAGCGTCATCAGCTTGACGGCCGCTTCGTTGAGCTTGTCTTCCTTTTCGTTGCCGAAATCCGGACCGTCGAGCGCCGTCTCTTCGAGGTACCCACCGACCGACGGAGTCCGCGTCTTCTCCGCGTACGACCGCAGCGAGTCGATCATCTGTTCGACGATCTCCTGTTTCGCGATCTGCATATCCTCGTTCTTGTACTGCTTCGCGATCTCGCTTTCGTAGTCGATCGTGCTCAGCAGTTTCTCGACGATGGCTGCCATGTTCTGTGGACTGGTTCGCAACTGGTCTCGGAATTCGTCGAGCAGTTGGCGGAAGCGATTAACGGCATCAGCGGCTCGCGCGGAGATGTCCTTTTCAGCGAGGGCTTCGGGCACGGCATCCCAGAGACTGCAGCCCCGGCGGACCGCGCGTGCGAGCAGCTTCTCGGTGGTCGCGTCACTGATGCCGCGGGCCGGCGTATTGATGATCCGCAGCAGCGCAGTGTCATCGAGTGGATTCTCCAGCACCTTCAGGTAGGCGAGGATGTCCCGCACTTCGCGTTTGTCGAAAAACGACTGAGTGCCCATCACGGTGTAGCGGACGTCCTGTCGACGAAACTCGGTCTCGAACACGCGCGGCTGCTCATTCGTGCGGAACAGAATGCAGATGTCCTGCGGTGCGACGCCCTTCTTGTCGATCCAGAACTTGATCTCGCGCACGACCGTTTCGGCTTCGACGTTTTCGTCCTCGTACTCGCGGAATCGGACTTCGGACTCGGCGATCTTGTTGGCTCGCAGTTCCTTGTCGTGCCGGCCTTTGTTGTGCTTCACCAGCCGGTTGGCGAGTTCCAGAATCGCGTCTGTGCAGCGATAGTTCTCTTCGAGACGGACGACCTTCGCGCCGGGAAACTGGCGATTGAAGCCGAGAATGTGTTCGACATCGGCGCCGCGCCAGGCATAAATCGACTGATCATCGTCGCCGACCACGCACAGGTTTCTGTGCGGCCGGACGAGAGCTTCGATCAGGTCGAACTGCGAGCCGTTCGTGTCCTGATACTCGTCAATCTGCACGTGATCAAAACGAGCCTGCTGTCGCTTGAGCACGTCGGGGAAGTTGCGGAACAGTTCGTTCGTCAGCAGCAGCAGATCGTCGAAGTCGACAGCTCCGCAGGCTCGCAGGCTGGACTGGTATTTCCGGTAAGCGACGGCGGCGATGAAATCGAGGTCGTTCTCGGTGTAGTCGGTCGCCTGGTCGGGGGAGACGCCGTTCATTTTCCAGCGACTGATCGTGTTCAGCAGGTCACCCGGCCGCAGCGTCGTATCGGGAACCCGGACGTCGCGAAGTGCTTTACGGGCCGCGGATTCCTGGTCACCACGGTCGTAAATCGAGAACGTCTTCGGATAACCAAGCGCCTCGATTTCCTGTCGCAGGACGCGTACGCAGTACGAATGGAATGTCGAAATCAGCGGCTGCTGCCTGAGCCGTTTGCCGAGCAGTTCCTTTGTGCGCTCGAGCATTTCCTTCGCGGCTTTGTTCGTAAACGTGACCGAGAGAATCCGGTCTGGAGCGATTCCCGAACGAATCAGCTCGACAATCCGGTGCGTGATCACGCGCGTCTTGCCGGTCCCGGCTCCAGCCAGCACCAGCAGCGGTCCGGCCAGCGTCGTCACCGCGTCTCGCTGTGCCGCGTTGAGATGTCCCAGTCGATCCATCGTGTGAAACTGTGTGAAAATCGAGCGTCAAATCGGCGGTGTCGAATGCAAAGCAAAGACGCTGAGGCTCGAAGAAACGCAAAGGCTTTGCGGTTCTCTGCGACTTTGTGCTGCCAGATGGTCCTGCCCGAACTCATCAGTTCCGGTCAGGAGATCTCCTCCGATACTGGCAGACAATGAGAAACTGCAGAGGACGATTTGTCCGAAGGAGCGACAGTATCGTCGCCGCTGCTCCTCTTGTCGAACGAGGTCCTACAGCCTGTGGGCGACCTTCTTTTTCAGACGGCCGAGCAGTTTTTCGCGGCCAACAAACAGGACCAGCGAGCGGCTGCGGAGCTTGAACGTCGCTCCGTGTTCGTATCGCTGTCGGCGGGCGGTTGGGGCGAACGTGTCCAGTTCGCACTGCCAGAATTCCTGCAAAGGTACATCCGGCAGGATGAATGGAATGTCGTGGTCAGCGGCGTTGATCAGCAGCAGGACGTTGTCGCCGCGAATCGGTTCACCGAGTTCGTTGACCTCTTCCATCATCCGGCCGTCGAGCATCATGCCGACGCAGCGGGCATATCCGGCTTCCCAGTCGCTGTTCTGCATCGGCGTTGCGTTCGGCGTCAGCCAGTGAACGTCGCGGTCGAAATCGTCGCCGTGCATCGGGTGCCGGAAGAACGTCTGGCGGCGGAAGACCGGGTGCTGTTTCCAGAGGGAAATGACCTTCTTCGTAAACGTCAGAAACTGCTTCTGCTCAGCAGTGTTCTTCCAGTCGATCCAACTGATTTCGTTGTCCTGACAGTACGCGTTGTTATTGCCGCCCTGAGTTCGGCAGAACTCGTCGCCGGCCAGCAGCATCGGGACGCCCTGTGAGAAGAACAGCGTGGCGAGAAAGTTGCGCTGCTGCCGGGCGCGCAGTTTGTTGATCTCCTTGTCGGCCGTCGGGCCTTCGACGCCGTGGTTCCAGCTTCGGTTGTGGTCGTCACCGCTGTGTTCGAGGTTGGCTTCGTTGTGCTTATCGTTGTAGCTGACCAGGTCGCGGAGCGTGTAGCCGTCGTGCGACGTGATGAAGTTGATACTGGCCAGCGGGCTGCGGCCGTTGTGCTGGAACAGGTCGCTGCTGCCACACAGTCGCGTGCCAACGTCGCGCAGTTTGCCCGGATCGCCTTTCCAGAATTCGCGCATCGTGTCGCGGAACTGGCCGTTCCACTCTTTCCAGAGGCCGGGGAACTGTCCGAGGTTGTAGCTGCCGGCGGCGTCCCACGGTTCGGCGATCAGTTTGACCTGCGAGAGCACCGGGTCCTGCTGTACGGCATCGAAGAAGGCTGCACCTGGATCGAAATCGTAAGGTTCACGCCCCAGCACCGAGGCGAGGTCGAAGCGGAACCCGTCGACGTGCATCTCTTCAACCCAGTACCGCAGGCTGTCGAGCACCAGTTGCAGCGCAAACGGGTCGTGAACGTTCCACGAGTTCCCGCAGCCGGAGTAGTTCTCGTAATAGCGGCGATCCTTCAGCAGGCGGTAATAACTGGCATTGCCCAGGCCGCGAAAGCAGATGGTCGGACCGTTTTCGCTGCCTTCGCCAGTGTGGTTGTAAACGACGTCGAGGATGATCTCGATGTCGTGCTCGTGCAGCGTGCGGACCATCTCCTTGAATTCGTTGACGATTCCCTGCGGTGTTGTCGCCGCCGCGTAGGACTTCTCGGGAGCGAAGAAGCCGATTGAGTTGTATCCCCAGTAATTCGTCAGCTTGCGCTCGCGGAGAAAGCGGTCCTTCGTGAAGTGGTGGATCGGCAGCAGTTCAACGGTGGTCACACCGAGGCTGTGCAGGTGCCGGATCATCGCGGGGGCGGCCAGGCCGGCGTAGGTTCCGCGTTTCGTGGCGGCGACCCGCGGATGCAGCTTTGTGGCACCTTTGACATGACATTCGTAAATCAGCGTTTCATTCCACGGAATCTTCGGCCGGTGGTCGCCACGCCAGTCGAAGGCGTCGTTGACGATCGCTCCCAGGGGCGCGAATGCAGCGCTGTCGCGCTCGTCAAAAGTCAGATCGGAATCGCCCAGCGTGTAGCCGTACAGGCTGTCGTCCCAGGTGGTCACGTCGCGGGCGACGGCCTTCGCGTACGGGTCGAGCAGCACTTTGTTGCGGTTGAAGCGGTGGCCGACTTCCGGTTTGTACGGGCCGTCGACTCGAAATCCGTAAAGCTGTCCCGGTCGCAGATCGGGGAAGAAGCCGTGCCAGACGAAATGGGACTGCTGCGTCAGCTTGATCGACTGAGATTCCGATGTCGCTTCCGGGCCGTCGAACAGACACAGTTCGACGGCGGTGGCGTGTGGGGAGTAAACGGCGACGTTAACGCCGTTTCCCGTCCAGGTTGCTCCGAGCGGCCAGGGCTTGCCTGTCCTGACGGGCATGGGAGACTCCAGTGACGATTGAGGCTGAACGCGTGGCAGCAGAAAGGCCGGCTGTCGGATCGCGTCCGTTCGAGGTCGGTTGATTCCCGTCGAAAAAAAAGACATCGCTGACTCTCCCTGAATCGGCTGGTGCCGCGTTCGCCTCCAGTCCAGTTTTTCCTTTTCGGCAGGATGGGGGCAGTGGGACAGTCACACTGTGCAGATTGGAGTTGTGCCGATTGTTCCTGTCCGCCGCAACGCCGATTGCCGTCAATGCCCGTTCGTATCGAAAAGGTGCAATCAATAGTCTGCCTCAGCGCGGGCCGGACACGTGGTGAGTCACGGTCGAACGAGGTTTTTTTCCCGACGGAGCCTGCCGTGAAACGCGGATTGGCATTGCCGGGTAACCTTGCTCGCTGTGCGGGTTGCCTCGGCGACGCATACTCCGGTCGAATCCGGACTGGTCGTACCGGTCACGAAGTGCCGGCTCGAATTTGACACAACGGCGAGGACCTCAGAGACGAGGACGCTGTGCTGAACGACGCGGAACTGGTCCAGCAGTGCCTGACAGGGGACGAGCTGGCGTTGCGCGCGTTTATGCAGCGGTATCAGGGACTGGTGTTGTCGCTGTGCCAGCGGATGCTCGGACATCGCGAGGACGCGGAAGATGTCGCTCAGGAATCGTTCCTGCGCGTCTTTCGGAACCTGCACCGCTGGGATCAGGAGCGACCTCTGAAACCGTGGCTGCTGACGATTGTCGCCAACCGCTGCCGCACGGCGCTGGAGCGACGCTCGAAGCTGCCCGGTCAGAACGAACTGGCGATCGACCTTGCCGCCGAACGCCGCGAACACTCGAAACATTCCCAGGACGAACTGGACCTTGGCGAGGAACTCGAACTGGCCCTCGGCGAACTGCGGCACGAATACCGGAGCTGCTTCGTGCTCTTTTATCAGGACGAACTGAGTTATCAGGAAATCGGTGAAGTGCTCGACTGCCCGCAGGGCACGGTGAAAACCTGGCTGCATCGGGCACGGGCTCAACTGGTCACGCTGCTCCGCGAGCGGGGCGTCGTGGCCGACGGGGAAGACGATGCGGACGATCGCGCCGCTGTCCCGGCAGCGACAGGGGCGGCGAAAGCGTCCGGCTCGACGAAGAGGAAGACGAAATGACCTGCGATGAATTTCAGAAACAGCTCGACGACACGATTGACCGACGGCTCGACGGCGATCGGTCGCCCGACAGACTGTTCGGGCCGACGACGGGGCCCGTTGCGGCGCTCAATGCGGCGACGCCGAATGACGGCGGCAGCGGTTCGGTCAAAACGGTACTTGAGGATCATGCAGCCAGATGCTCGACGTGCCGTGAACGCTGGGGCGAATTTCAGTTGCTCGAACGAGCGATCGTTGAGTGGCGCGGGAGTCCGAAAACGTCACCGCCGAGCGACGACTTCACCGAACGCGTTCTGCGCGAGATTCGCGCGGCCGGGTTACGTCCGGCGGATTCTCCGTCGACCGACGTCGGGACATCTCAACCGGCGGCCTCGAATTCGTCGAACGCGAACGCTCGGACGCCGAAACCCATTCGCGTCTGGGAAATTCTCGTCACGGTGGCTCTCGTTCTGATCGCCGTGTTCGTTGTCTTCCGTGACAGTGGCAGTCAGCTTGCTGAACACGGCACGGAACAGGGGCCGGCGAGTCCGTTTGAATCACCGCAGGACAACGAACTGGTTGACCTGACCGATCTGCTGTCTGACGCGCGGGTCGCCCTGACTGGTCTCACCGAGCGGGCCTCGGAACGGGCCGGCCGGTTTCGTGTGTTTGTGCCCGACGTTTCAAGCAGCCTGACTCTCGACGCCGGTTCGACCTCGCCAGCAAACAGCCAGCCGAGCGAACCCTCGCCGCAGAACAGCGGCGATACGCCGACTGATTCTGAATCAGACAACATCAGTTCCGAAAGTCTCCGCCGCGCCCTCGACTTCCTGTTCGAAGCCGCCGGGCCGGCAGAACAGCAGACAACATAAGCCGATTCGCAAACCATGTTTGAAATTGAGGGGTGGCTGGGGTCGGGAGTCTTTTTCGGTCAAGGACTCTTGAAAACGCGAAATCCGCACGACCGAAAAAGACTCCCGACCCCTTTGCTGCACCCAACACGTCCTCCGTGAGGAACCTCACATGCTTCGTGCCAACCTGACAATTCTCGCGACACTGGCCGTTTCGGTCCTCTGCCAATCACTGCTGCGGAGCGAGGATCTGTTTCGGCTGGTTCAGCCGGATGCGATGGTCTGTGTGCATCTTTCGGAAGCGGCAGAAAACGGACGACGACTCGAACAGTCCGAATTTGCCAAACGGCTGCAGGCATCGCCATTCTGGGCGGACATCGCTGACAACCCGCAACTCGCCGACCTGACGCACGCAAAAGCGGCTCTCGAAGCCGTACTGCAGCGGCCGTTGCGTGAGGCCGTTGAGTCGTTGTTCGGACAGAACGTCGTGCTTGCGGTGTTCGCGTCGCCGGGCAGCAACCCGAACTTTGTTCTGCTGCTCGAAGCGGACAGTGCGGCGGCGATCGAGTCGGCAGTGACGGCCTGGCAGGCACTGGACGGATTCCAGCAGGTTGAACTCGAACATCGCGGCGTGACGTATCGATCGTTGAAAAAGCCCGGCCGGTCTGACGATCACAATCCGGTTATCGTGCAGTTCGATCGAGTCCTCGTTGTCGCTCAAAAAACCGAAAGGCTGCAGCGGGTGATTGACCTGCGGCTCGACGCATCCGCCGATTCGCTGGCGACGCTGGAACCGTTTATGGATGCAGTGACCGCGCGACCGGAGGGCGAACTGGTTGCCGTCCATGTGAACCCGCGGTCGCTCGACAGCGCGGTGACGTCCTTTGTCGGCAACCCCCAGAACAGGCTTCGATCACTCGCGAATGCGTGGAGCCGCTGCCGCTGGCTGACGCTGCGACTCGTTCTGGGCACAGACCTGCAGTCGCCGGACGAGATGACGAGCGACGAAGTGCGATTCGAAGTCATCGCCGATTACGGCTCACAGGGAACTCCAGACTGGTGGAATGGTTGGGTCGGCCTCGCGACGACGCAGCGGCTACCGCTGAACCGGATTCCGCAGAACGCTTTGTTGGCGCTCAGTGGGCAGTTCAGCTCCAACAGTCTTCAGACGCTGATTCGGAAAAGCCTGCCGAGCGATGGCGAACTCCCGGTCGATGCCCGGCGCGTCTGGCGAGTCAGCCAGGGCCTGCTGCTGGGGCTCGATCCGTTGACGGATCTGCTGCCGGCGCTCGGACCGAACTGGCTGGCGTACTGCGTGCCGCGACCAACTGCCGAGTCGAGCGACTTTCCGGTCGATGCACTGATTGCTCTCGACCTGCGTCCAGAAGAGTCGAATGCGTCGTCGACACCGCCAGTCGAACCCGGCACCGTTCCGCAGCCCTCGCTGCAGGACGCACTCGACAACGCGCTGCTCACCGGCCTGAACCTGCTGGCGGCCGAGCACAATTCGCGAACGACCGGACCGGTCGCCGTCCTGCGGCACAAAGCCGTCGCCGAGGGCACGATTCGCTGGGCTGAACCCGTCTCGCGATTCCGCCCCGCGTACGCCGTCTCGAATAACTTCCTGCTCGTCGCCAGTTCGCCGGAACTGTGTGAGCGGTTCCTGGCGACGACGTCTGCTCGAACGAAGTCGCAATCCGACTCGGAGGAAAAATCAGCGAACGAGCCGACACAGTACTGGCTCGCCCGCTCGACAATCGCTCGGCAGATCCTCAAATCGCACCGCGACTGGTTCCTCTGGCAGGCGCGCCGTGACCGGGTTCCTGATGCCGAAGCCAGCCGCCGTCTGACAGAACTCGACAGCGTCCTGAAGCTCGCAGATGACGCGGAGTTCTCTGCGTCGCTGAGCGACTCGCAGATTCGAGCATCGCTGTCGCTGTCCGCAACGAGCCCTGGCCGAAAGTGACTCAGTCAATAATGGGTAGCGACAACAGGGATCACACGCTCATTCCAGATTGTCCTCAGCGCGAAGACGTGAAGGTCCACCGCGCGGTCGAGCCACAAGTCTCGATTTTCAGCCACGGATCAACACTGAGTTCACACAGATGAGTTGAGTATGGAATGTGTCGGCAACAAATTCCCGGTTAGTCAGTCGGGTGCCACTGCTGGCTTACCCAGTAGTGTCCTGCTTGCACTTGAATCCACATTGCTGGGCAAGCCAGCAGTGGCACCCAACACGACGAGTTTCCTGTCAAAAACAAGTAGTTGCTCGTGAGCAACGCAATGTCTTCGCGAATCCTTGCGACTCTGTGCTTTTGCGCTGAGACAACTCGCTGGCGATCCCTGGTTTTCCGGAAAGCAGTGCCAGGTGAATCAGCCATTTGGCCGCCTGTTAAGT
Source organism: bacterium (assembly GCA_016124895.1). Lineage (GTDB taxonomy): Bacteria > Planctomycetota > Planctomycetia > Planctomycetales > Planctomycetaceae > JAPOLP01. The sequence continues at coordinate 121,961 of WGMU01000018.1, read as the reverse complement.
CAGGAAAGTTCAAGCGAGGCTGACGGTTGTGCCGATTCTTCCGGCAGGGGTGTCGCCGTGCGGCAGGTGTGAGACCGTGCGCGACTCTGTTTCTCAGACGTAAGCTGCCCCGGCAGACGAAAAGGGAGTCTCGTCATGCGTTACGTTGTTTCCTCCGCCCTCGCCGCTGCGGCCCTCGCTGTCATCGCTGCTTCGCCCGCGCCGCTCTCGGCCGGGCTGTTCGGATTCGGAGAGTGTCATCACTGTCAGCACCGCTGTCAGAGGTGCCAGGTCAACCCGTGTGCCTGCTCGGCGCCGGCACCTCAGGTCACTGTGCAGCCACAGGTGCAGATGGTGCCACAAACCATGAGTGTTCCGCAGGTCTCGTATCGCGACGTCACGCGGACCGAGTACCGCACGGAGGCTCAGACACAGACAGTTCCCGTTACGACGTACCAGACGGTGACGGTCGACGAAGGAAGCTGGCAACAGGTCTGGGTGCCGCGGGTGGTGCAGAAGCAGGTGCCGCAGGTGACTTACCAGCAGCAGATTTCGTATCGCCAGGTGCCGTATCAGGTGACCCAGCGAGTTCCGCAGGTCAGCTACCAGACTCAGACAACGATGGTGCCGCGAGTCACGTCGGTCGCTCAGTCGACCTGCAACGTCTGTGGCCCAACGGGCATCGCCGCTGCCCCAATCTACTCGGCTCCGCCGATGGCGACGGTTCCGCCGCCTGTCGCGATGCCGCAGATGGTCGCTCCTCAGTACGCGGCACAGCAGCAGGTCGTTCCCGGTCCGGAGCTGCAGCCGCTCGCCTCGCTGTCCGGAGTCAGCAGTCATTCGTCGACGGCTTCAACATCCGGCGTCCTGACCCCCGTTCCTGATCCGAAGTACCTCGACACGCCGCAGGCTGCGTCCTCCGACCGTTGGGAACCGGTCCGCACTGCCGCGGCTCCGACGCAAATGACTCCGGTCCCCGCGTACGAACCGCAGGTTCCGCGTACAGGTTCCGCTTCCGGTCTCTTCGTCCCAGCTCCGGCAGCCGCCGACATCTGGCGGACGCGTATTCGCTGACAGCGGAAACTCGACGCCCCATGGCCATCGGTCATTGCTTTTCGATGGCGTCTCGAACACCGCTGGTTCGGCGAATCTGGCGATCAATCGCTGCACGCAGGACAGTTTCTGACGCGGCGAGGCACAACTGGCCAGGCTGTGTTTTTCCCGTCGCGGCGTCGAACTCGTCCTTCACTCGCGTCACCGCGGTGTAGAGCAGTTCGCGGGAGAGGACCGGCGAGTCCATCGGCGGCAGGACCAGCAGGACGTGATGGAACTCGGAGCCCTGGCTCTTGTGGATCGTCATGGCGAAGCAGTCCTGAGCGTCGGGGACGAGCGATTCCGGAACGCGGCGGACGCCGTCTTCGGACGTTGAATCTTCAAACAGCACTGCGCTGTCGGAACTCCCTGCCCGGCCAGAACCTGTCGCGCGGCCGGACTCGCGGACAACGACGCCGACATCGCCGTTAAACAGGTTCAGCCGGTAATCGTTCCGCGTCACCATGACCGGTCGACCGGAATAATGCTGCCGGACGGGGCGGATCAGACCGATCGCTGCCAACCGGTCGGTGATGCGGTGATTGAGCGTCGACTCGCCCGCCTGACCATCGCGATGGGCGCACAGGACGCGCTGACGGTTCAGCTCGCCGAGCACGTTTGCACTTCCGGCTGGTTGCTGTCTCAACAGTTCGAGGTAGCTTGAGTAGCCGAGTGCGGCGCGACGGACAACCTCGTCCAGTGTTGCAGTGAAGTTGCGGCCGGGCAGCCATTCAATCTGTTCCGAGTTGGAGTCAGCCAGCAGCGCGATTGCCGTGCTGGCGTCTCCGGCGCGAATCGCCGCTGCCAGTTGGCCGAGCTGACTCTCCGACGAAAACCGATGACTGAACGTCAGTGCGACGATGCTGCGCTGCAGCGGAGTCGGCCCGGTCGTCTTCGAGACTGCTGTGCCGTCGTTCCGCGTCAAATCGAGGCCTGTTCTCGCGGCGAGAACCTGTCCGCGGTCTACGTCGACGTTGAGGGCCTCGCCTGCGAGGTCGCCGCACAGGTCGCCGAGAATTCCGCCGGCCTCGACCGACGCGAGCTGATCGTGGTCGCCCATCAGGATGATCTGAGCATCCGCCGGAACCGCCTCGAACAGTCGGCACATCAGGCCGACGTCGACCATTGAGGCTTCGTCGACGAGCACGATGTCGGCGTCGAGCGGATGATCGGCGTTGTGCCGGAACGGTCCGCCGCGTTCGGGCGGAGTCGGTGTCCAGCCCAGCACGCGGTGAATCGTTCCGGCGGCGATCTCGTTGAGTGCCGCTCGAACATCCTTGTCGATCTGCAGCCGGGCCGCCGCACGCTGCAGCGACTCGTTCAGCCGCTGTGCCGCCTTCCCGGTGGGAGCCATCAGCAGAACACGCAGACCACTGTTGATCTGAGACCCGCTGCCGGATTCTCCGTCAGTCACGCGAGCCTGCAGCAGCCGCAGTGCCAGCAGACGGGCAACCGTCGTTGTCTTGCCCGTGCCAGGCCCGCCGGTGATCACAGCAAACGATCGGTCAATCGCGTTCGCTGCGGCGAGGCACTGGCCGCGGCCGCCGGGCGTGTCGCGATCGGGAAACAGCGTCGCAATGTCCTGCTGCAGCTTCGCTTCGTCGGGCGGCTGCAACGGTGAGTTCACCCGGCGTCGAATCAGTGCAGCCAGAGTTTGCTCGTAATGCCAGTACCGGGCGAGATAGACGCGGTGGTGCTGCGTGTCAAAGACGAGCGGTGTGTCGGGTGACCGGCAGTCGTCACTGGCCGACGCTTCAATCGTTGTGACCAGCGAGCTGTTCTGCAGACAGTGAGCCCAGTCGGCGCGGTGCGGCCAGTCGGAAATCGTTCGCGCCGGTACGTCGAGATCGGCCGGCTGAAACGAGACCGAGTCCAGTGAATCGAGATCGAGACAGACGTGGCCGCGACTGAGCTGCTCGCCGGCGAGGGCCGCCGCGAGGACGACGCCTTCCGACACGTTCGGGTCCAGACGCCGGAACGACTCGGCGAGGGCAAGGTGAATCGGCGCGAGCAGCCCGTGAGTTTTCAGTTGTTCGAACGAAACCGGCATCAGACGACCTCCCGCGACAGAACTCTGGAGAGGCGATCGATCAGTGCCGCATCCGGACGCGCGGCAAAGATGCCGCTCTCGGCCGGCGCGTTCTCTGCGAAGCCACGAACGAACAGGTAAAGCACGCCGCCGAAGTCACGCTCCCAGTTGAAACCCGGCAGCCGCCGCTTCAGATGTCGTTGCAGCGCGACGCAGTACAGCAGCAGTTGCAGCAGATAGTCGTGTTCGATCATCGCCTCCCGCAGCGCCGGCAACCCGAAGTGTTCAACGTTCGGGCCAAGCTGATTTGTCTTGTAGTCGATCAGGTACCAGCGACCGTCATGTTCGACGATCAGGTCAACGAAGCCCGACAGAAAGCCTCGCGCCAGAGGAGCGTTCATCAGACGAACTCGCGGCGCATATTCGCTGAGCATGGCCCCGAAGGCTGCGTCTCCGTGAGCCCCTCCATCCGTCAGAGCGTTGGCGAGTGCCTCAGTGCGGAAACCGCTGCCACTCTGACCTCCTCTGCTCGACGTGAGAGCCCAGTCGCCGCAGCTCAGCACGAACGGCAGCTCGCACGCGAGCTTTCTTCGCGGGACGTCGATCAGCCGCAGAGAGCCGTCCATGTCCGCCAGCGGCTGGGTCAGGCAGCGAGTCATCGCAGCGGCCAGTGGCGTTCGCCAGCGATCGTCGAGTTGCACGCGCGGCATCTGCTCGGCCAGCCGATTCTCAACGTGATCGACCAGTGCTGAGTCGCAGCGAATCGAGTCCCAGCCGGCAGTCAGGACGGACTCAAAAACGTCATGCACCAGCGAGCCAATGTCAACGCCACCGGGCATCCGGGCGAGTGGCAGTTCGGAGTCGTTGTTGACTGTCAGCAGTTCGGTTGCCAGCCGGCCTGCCGGTTCAGCGTCTCGATCGGCAGGGCCTCCACTGCCGGCAGCGTCGAACGACCGGGACAGCGCGGTGAAGCTTGTCTGCGCGGCGGCGTCGATTGTCCGACGAGTAATCGGCCGGCGCGACCAGTGGGCGATCGATTTGGTCACGCGTCCGCCGTCGCTTCCGGAATCCACAACGTTTGGAACCTCGAAGTCGACGCCGCGCAGTTCCGTTCGCGGGACGTTGAGTCGTCTCAGCCAGCGCTGTAGCAGTGTCTCGATTTCGTCGTCGGACTCCTTGCCGGTCGGCGAGTGACCCTCGGCAATGATCTGGCCGAGCGCCGATCGAAAGGCGTCGCGGGCAGCGATCCAGTGCAGATGGCACTGGTGTCGGGCGCGGGTCAGTGCGACATACAGCAGCCGACGCTCTTCGGCGAATTCCTGCGAAATGTTCTTCGCGATCCGGTCATCAAGCAGTTCGGAGCCGACGTCGATCTCCGGGATCTCCAGCGTCGAGTCACCGGCTCCGGCTCGCGACAGCAGCACGTTGGGACGTCGCCAGTCCGGATCGCGATAAGCCCACAGCGTCGGGCAGTAGACGATCGGCCATTCGAGCCCCTTCGACTTGTGGATCGTGCAGAGCTGGACGGCGTCGGCGTCGGTTTCGAGTCGCAGTTGAGCTTCGTCGTCGCGCGGCTGCGGATCGTTGACCTGTGATTCGAACCAGCGGAGCAGGGCGTCCGGGCCAGCGTGATTCTCTGCCGCGTAACGATGCAGCAGCTCGCCCAGATGCAGCAGGTTCGTGATCTGCCGCTCGCCCGAAATCAGCCCGGCCAGGCGGACGATCGTGTTCTGATCGTCGAGCAGCCTTCGCCACATGACCATCACGCCATCGCGATGCCAGGTCAGATGCCAGTCGCGAAAACGCTCCGAGTAATCTGCAAGCTGATCGGCATCGTGAGCCAGTTCCGCGAGCTGCGACGCCGTCTTGCCAAATACCGGCGTCTGCAGCGCATTGGCGAGCAACGTTGGTGAGCCCGGCAAGAGAACCGCTCGCAGCACATGACACAGAGCTTCGGCCTCGTCAGACGAGTAGACCGAATCGTCCGTCTGCAGCACCGACGGGATTCTGAGGTCCCTCAGCGCCGCCTGGACCGCTCGCAGGTGAAAACCATTTCGCGCCAGTACCGCGATATCCGACGCGCGGACTGGTCGCAGGCTGCCGTTCTTCTGCGGAATCGGCTGCCGCGACCCGAGCTGCGCAGCGATGTCGGCGGCGACCCGGCGGGCGGCAGCATCAAGAGCGTCGTCTTTTGACCGCGGCTTCCCGTCGTCGACGTCATCGGGGCGCGGAATCAGCGTGACGATCAACGCGGACTGTTCGGCCAGGCGGTCGTCGAACCGAGCACCAACCGGCGGCACGGTGATCTCGTCGTCAAGGAACGGGTCGCCGGACGTTTCAAAGATCCGCTGCACGGCGTCGACCAGCGAGCGATCCGTCCGCCAGTTCGTGCCCATCGAATGGCGATTGTCGACCGGCGTCTGCCGCGCTGCCTGCAGATAAGCCTGCAGGTCGGCGCCGCGGAAGCGGTAAATCGACTGCTTGGGATCGCCAATCATGACGAAGGCCCGCGCCGATTCGCCGAGCCCGGCATCGACGGTCGCAGCTTCGTGAAACACGCGGCTGAAGATGCGGAACTGGACCGGGTCCGTATCCTGAAACTCGTCAACCAGCGCCACGTGATATCGCTCGCGAAGCTGGCCGAGCAGCAGTTCACCCTGCGGGCCGTCGAGCGCCGCGTCCACCTGATGCAGCAGGTCGCCGAAGCTCATGATGCCGCGTTCGCGTTTCTGCCGGTCGACGTTGCGCCGCGTTTCCCGCGCGACGCTGGCGAGCAGTTCCCGCTGCAGTTCGGTGCGCAGCCGCTCGATCGCCGGAGCAAGAGCCAGCAGTTCGTCGACGATTTCAAACACACGGTGCCGAGGTGTCAGTTCCTTCTTCCCGGCTTTGGCACTGCGTTCGAGGTACTCCTGCGAGAGTCGTCGCTGATCCGTTGGAACTTCGCATTCGCCGTCTTTGAGTTTGATCGTGAACAGAGCCGTTGCCCGCGTCCGGACCAGCGCGTCGAGAAATTCAATCCCTTGCTCGATCTGCCCTGGCTTGCCGTGCCAGCTCTTGTTAAGCAGCCCGGCATCGCGCGCGTCGAACAGCGACTCGCGAATTTCTGTTTTCGCGTCCGCCCAGAGTGTCGCCACTTCGTCGAGAAGGTCGTCGGCCTGCGAGACGACCGGATCATCAAGCAGGCCGGACCAGGCGCAGCGCCGTTCCGGCAGAAGTTCGTTAGCGTCCGCGTTTTGTTTCGAGATGCTGCCGGAGCGGCGCTGCGTTTGATCCGGCCTACTGTCCTGATCGTCGCACTTGCTTTCCGGCACGATCCGGTACGACGGATTCTCTGCTGCTTCCCGCGCTGCTTTCGACAGCGATTCGAGCAGCGACTGGTCGAGCCGCAGCCAGCGAGACAGGTGCGGATCGTTGCCGCACCAGTGCCGCGCGACGAAGTCATGGACGCACTCGTCGATCAGATCATCGACGGACGAGACGAGTTCGACGTTGAATCGCGTGCCGGTTTCAAACACCAGCTCCTGCAGGACGCGGTTGCAGAAACCGTGAATCGTGAACACCGGAGCCTGGTCGAAACTCAGCAGCGCGGCTTCGAGACGATCGATGAGCTTCTCGCGCGAACCGGTCTGCCACGCACCACAGCGATCGAGAATCGCCAGCAACTGGCCGTCGTCCGACCCAGCAACGGCAGCGTCGCCATCGTCGAACGCCGCGACGAGATTTCGTGCTGCGGTGATTCGCTCGCGCAGCCGACTGCGCAGTTCCGCAGTCGCGGCGTCGGTAAACGTCGTCACGAGGATTCGATCGACGGGCTGCTCCAGTTCGAGCAGGTACCGCAGATACAGCGTTGTGATGGTGTAGGTTTTCCCGGTCCCGGCACTCGCTTCGATGCTGTGAACGCCGTCGAGCGAAATCGTGACCGGGTCGAGAACTCGACCGGAGCTGCTCATTGCGGCACCTCCCCGGCGGCGTCGAGCAGCGGCACGCTGATCTCGCGGACCATGCGAACAAACAGGTTTTCGTCGCCGAACCCGTCGAGCCCCGGCACGTTGGCACAGGTCAGTTCGAGCGGATCGACGCCGGCAAACGCGGCTCGCACATCAGGAGCTTCGCACGGCGGCGTCGCGTGCCCGCGCGCTTCCTCAAAATAGCCCCGCGCGTCCGACAGAAACTTCCGCACAGACGCCTCGTCGTCGAACTGCACTTTGTTCTTGCGGACCGGCTCGATAGACGCATCGCTCGCCAGAAAGAACAGCGGCGAACGGCGCGCGATCTCGGCCAGTTCAGCCAGACGAGTCAGTTGAGCACGCGCGGCTTCAGGTTCGACTCCACGAAAGGCGATCCGCGACTGGCCGCGTCCGAGCATGACCGCCGGTGGGCTCGGGCTGTTTCCGGTCGCGCTGACCAGAAGCTGATGCAGCCACAGCTTGAGTTCCTGTCGCGCATTGAGGCTCGAAAACGTCACCTGTCGCAGTCCGGCGGCCGACCAGTAATCGACTCGCCCGGTAATGCGGAAGCGGCCGAGATCAAGGTCGACTTCCAGCCGCTCGCGTCCCGGTACGAAATCGAGGTCGCGCATCTGAGCAATGATGCCGCCAGCCTCGCTGCCGATCTGCCCGAGCAGAACGCTGCCGAGCCCGCTGTCCGGCACGCTGCCACCACGCTGCAGCACGCGTTGAATGACCTCTTCCGGCAGTTCATCAAGCAGCAGCCGATCGAGCCATTCGTCGCCGAGCTGCCAGCGATCGAGGCCATCGAGCAGCAGCGACGCCCGGTCTTCGACGTCAGATTCGATCTCCAGTGAGCCGATCCCTGCCGACGCCAGAAACAACCGCCAGGGTTCTGTGATCAGCTTTTCGAGTTCGTCGATCCGGATCTCACGACCGTCGTCTTCGAATTCGAGCGGGCGATCTGCGAACCTGGGCGGAGCAGCCGGTTCGCCAGCCAGTCGCCGCGCCGCGTCAAGTGAGCGTTCGTCAAAACTGACCAGCCTCGGGTCCCCGCCGTCGAAATAAGATGGACTGAAACTCTGCAGCGGATGCCGGACACAGATCGACTCACGGAGTGATCGCTGACGGGAACTGTCCACTCTTAACGGGGTGCCACTGCCGGCTTGCCCGGCAGTGCCAGTATCTGAACTCGAAACACTGCCGGGCAAGCCGGCAGTGGCACGCTCGACCGTGGCACCGGTTGTTGAAGCTTCCGTGCTGGCATCGCAGCGGTCGAGCAGATCGAGCAGTTCTTCGACGACGATCGACGGCGAACGCTGCGATTTGCCACGAACATCCTGCCCCTGATACGTCACGATGAACCGCTCGCCAGCAGCAAGCAGTGCATCGAGGAACAACTGACGGTCGTTGTCGCGCGGTGAGACGTCGCCAATCTGCCGCTGCCTGGCCATCAGGTCGAAGCCGAGCGCCCGGTCGCGGCGCGGAAACGTCGCTTCGTTCATTCCCAGCAAAGCCACAACGCGATGCGGCAGGCAGCGGACGGCGTCGAGGCTGCAGAACGTGACGCCGCCCGCGCGAAAGCCACTGCTGCCCGGTGGGGCATCGACGAGCCGTTCGACTTCGCGGGCGACAACCGAGGCCGCGACTTCGTTTTCAAAGCCCGCTGCGCCCGCCAGAAACGAGACCGTATTCAGCGCGTCGAGAATCTGCTGCAGCCCGGCTTCGTCAGACTCGGCGTCAAGAAACGCATCAGTCATGCGACCGAGGAGAGTCTGCCAGTCCCGAAGCGTCCGCGATGTTTCGAGGCGACGTTTCCAGTCGGCCAGCCGATCGAGCAGCGTGGCGAGCCGGCCGAGTGTGGTGCCGGCGAGACCTTCGACTCGATCGAGTGCGACCGTGTTGCCAACGAGCTGGCCGCCGCCGGGCGGCATGGCGTATCCGAGCAGCAGGCGGTCGAGGCCGAACTGCCACGTGTTGAGGTCCGATTCCGGCTGCCCCTCGGCGACGCGGTGCCCGGCGTCGAGGCCCCAGTGAATTGCCGCGTCGGCGATCCAGTCGGCGATTCGTTCAACGTCGGCCTCGTCAAACCCGGCCCGGCGACGAATCGGCTCGCAGGCCAGCAGATCGAGGACGAGGCTCGCTTCAAACCGGCTCTGCAACGCGGCAATCAGCCGCAGCCAGGCATCGACGAATGGCCGTTCGCGACGCGGCGAGAGGCCGAGAATCAGATACGGGATCTGCCGCTCGCTGCTGCGATTCGAGCTGCCGAAGACGGCTGCGATCAGCGACGCGTAATCATCGAGAGCCGGGCAGAGAACGATCACGTCCTCCGGAGCCAGCGTCAGCGAGTCTTCGAGTGCTTCACGGATCGCGTTATGGAGAACTTCGGCTTCGCGGACCGCACTGTGACAATTGTGAATCCGAACGCTGCTGTCACGCGGCAGAGATTGCGGTTTCGGCTCGCGTGCCGCGCGGATTCCGCGCTGCAGCCAGTCGAGCAGTGACCGCGGCGCCGTGGCACGCTCGAGGCTTGCCAGCTCGTCTTCGTCATCGTCTTCGGAAAAGAGCAGCATCTGCGGCGAGGCAGCCTTCTGTTTCGACTTGCGTTTGCCAGTCTTGTTCGCGGCGGTCGTTTTATGGCTGCTTGGCGCGGATGTCCTGACCCCGCAGCCCGGCAAACTGAAGGTCTCCGCCTCAGCCACGTCCGCCATCGACTCGTCAATCTCCTGCCACTGCCACGGTTCAGCGTCGCAGTCGACCATCAGCATCTGCTGCTGCCGGGCTGGTTCCGCCATTGAGGCCAGCAGCGGATGCAGCAGATAAACGTGGTTCTGCCGACAGAACTCGTGCAGAGACTGGTGACTGTCGCGCAGCCGGCGGAGCAGGTCTCGGCGTCCCTGCATGTCGCTCCAGAAGTGCGTGGCAGGGGCGAGGGCGAACAGCGAGACGTCGACGTACCGACCGATGACTTCGATCAGAGACAGCAGTGCCGGCGCGACGCCGCCCGTCAGCCAGATGCTCAATCGCTCGGGCAGCAGTTCCGCGCGAGTGGCGTTGTCAAGTTGTTCGAGCCGCAAGGCCAGGTCTTCGATCATTGCCGAGACCGGGCGAAACCCGCTGGCGGCTTCGACTCGCTGCCAGAGCTTTCGTTGCCAGGTCGCTTCCGGCGGGCGCTCGGTGGCCCGGCCACCACGATCAGGGTCCGCGTACGGCCAGTCGAGCGACTGCTGCCAGGCGGCGATCAGTTCGGGCCGAAACAGCAGGTAGCGGTCAAACAGCCCGCCGATGTTCCGACTGAGGTCAATCAGCCGTTGAACATCCTGGCCGGCTCCGTCGCGGTAGAGGTATCCCCGCACGGGAGCGAAGTCGTCATCGTCCAGCAGTCCTGGAAGTTCGCTGGCGACAAACCAGGTTAGCGCGTCGGACTCGCGTCGCGGCGCCAGTTCCGGCCCGAGCAAGGATTCGAGTGTCTCCGACATCCACTGCCCGGCCGACAGACACTCAAAGCCGCTCCAGCACCCGAGCCGTACGGCCAGCCGTCGGGCAAACCAGTTCGACCAGCCGCGTCCCGGCACAACGACCGTTTCGATCGCCAGCGGGTTTCTCAGCGGCGCAGCAATCACCGACTCAAACCGCTCCCACAGCGATTCAAACCGCGCCGCTTCAAAGACATCCACTGCCATTGGATACCGCTCCGTCGAAAGCCCGGTCACTCATCACTCAGTGTCAGATTACACGGTATCGCTCAGTCGAATTGCGAAACGAATTGCGAAGAGGTCGGGCGGAATACCGTTCGGCACGGGATTTGCGCCGAGTGACGAACCGGGCTGATGCTCATCATTGTGGCAGGTTGGCATGTTGGATTCACGGAACACGACTGGCTCACGCTGGAACTGCATGAACGCCGTCGACTGCAACGGCATTCGACCAGACCAGGCGAACGGGACGGGATTCCGACATTCAATGACTCAGGTGAGCCTGGTCGCTATCAACCGGTCTCTATTGCGGAAGCCCCACAGACGCAAACGGGCAGAGCCAGTGTCGCACCAGTTGAATGGAGATTCACCAGCCAGCAAGCTGCTCAGTCTTCGGCGGGGAAAATGTGTCGGCGAGTCTCGCGAGATGGCGAATTTGAAGAATCTCGCAGGAACAATACGATCCGAGGTTGCCAATCTATATATCGACTGGCAATCTATTGCGTAACCACTGGTGAACCTGAGGAGCTCCTCACGATGAACGGACTCAATCCTGAACTGATGCGTGGCAGCCTCGACCTGATGGTGCTGTCGGTGCTGTCCGACGGCTCGAAGTACGGCTACCTGATTCAGCAGCGGCTGCGCGAAGCCAGTGACGAGCTGGTCGACCTGAAGGCCGGCACGCTGTATCCGATCCTGCACAAGCTGGAGAAAGCGAAGCTGGTCCGCAGCCGCTGGGACGAAACCACGGGCCGCAAACGCAAGTGGTACGAACTGACCGCCGCGGGAAAGAAGCAGCTCGGCCACCGTGTCGCCGAGTGGCAGCGGTATGTCGCCTGTCTGAAGCAGATTCTGGGACCGCTGGCCGACGCGGCTCCCGCTTGAGGAAATCACTTCTTCGATGCCCGGCGATTCCGTCGGCCATAGCGAACTCAACATCTGTTGATTTCACATCTCACTTCTCGTTCACCCCTCATCTCTCAATACAGGTCTGCCAAAGGAGCGAGTCATGCCGGAACGCGAATTTGAGATCTATCTGTCGGTACTCAGCCGTCTGCTGAAACTCACTCCCGAGCAGACGGCCGCGATCGAGGACGAACTGCGTGACCATCTGGAGGAGCGTTTCGAGGAACTGGTCCGTTCGGGCGTGGAACGTGACGACGCAATCAGGCAGGCGCTTGACGAATTCGGTGACGCGTCCGGCCTCGCCGTCAACCTGACGCGCGTCTCGCAGAAACCCATCCGCCGCTGGGTGATCGGCTCGTCAATCATGACAGCCGCCGTGCTGCTCGTCGCGGCTGCGGCGTTTCTGCTGTCTTCTCCGGAGGCGTCCTCTGTTTCAGGCACAACGCAGGCTCTCGCTCAATCAGAAGCGCCAGCAGCCAAACCGATCGATCCGCAATCGCTGCTGCTTGATCCGCAGCCAGACGATCTGGAACTGAAGCAGTTATCAGAGCCGTGCGCGATCAATTTCGCGCCGGACTACCCATTGATTGACGCCGTCAACTTCCTTGCGGAACAACACAAAGTCCCAATCGTGATTGACCGGATGGCGCTTGAAGAGGTGGGAGTCTCTGTTGATGCGCTGCTGAATGTCCCTCCGCTTGGCGGTCAGCCAGGTGATAACGCCGCCTCCGCTCACTGGCCGCACCAGCCCGCGCTGTCGCAGGTGCTCGACGTGATGCTGCGCGATCTGGAACTGAGCTGGTACGTCAAGGATGGAATCATCACCGTCACATCGATCGATGTGGCGAACGACCCGAATAATGACTTGGCACGCTCCTATAATGTTGAACCACTCAATCGAGCTGGCATTTCGTCGGACACAATTATCCAGACTCTGCTGACGAACACGAACGGTCAATGGGAGCAATACGACGGCTCAGGCTCGGGGATTACATTGGTTGGCAATGTGCTGATCATCCGGCAGTCGTACCAGATTCAACGAGAAGTGAGACACCTGCTCTTCAAACTCGCTCAGCCCGGTGACGCACCGTGGATTGACTACGCCGCAGAGAGGAAAAGCCTGACGTCGCTGCTGCAGAGTCCGTGGGCGGCCGACTATCCGCCGGACATTCCCCTGCAGGATTTTCTGAACGCGATCTCATCGGAAACGAAGACGCCGATCCTGATCGATCGTCTGGCGATTGAAGAATCCGGTCTGACGCTGGATGAGCCAGTCAACGTCCCACCGCTTGCGTCAGTCCCTCTCGAAGCTGTTTTCCGCCTGAGCATTGGCGAACTGAAACTGGTCCTTCAGGATGGTTTGCCGACCGTAACAACGATTGACGTTGCCAATGCCCCGGCTCACCTCGCAACTGCCGTTTATGACGTGCAGCCGCTCCTGATGACGGGTGTCGATTCATTCGATCTCGTGAACGCCGTGCATTCGATGGCCGGCGGTGAGTGGGAAGAAGTCGATGGCAGTGGCGGAGTGTCGACGCTGACAGAGAACGGTTTGCTGGTGGTGTCGCAAACGGACGAGGTTCATCGTTCGTTGCAACGTCTGCTGGCCACCTGGCGGCGGGGCCTGAAGGACCGGGAGACGCAGGTTCCCGTCGATCAGAGCACTCCGGTGACGAAGTTCTATCACATGCCGATCGAGACGGCCGAGAGTCTCAAAATGGTACTGCCTGAAATGGTGGCGCCAGAGACGTGGAAGTCGGAAGCGAATCCGAACGGAGGCACGATCCACATTGTCGCTCTGGCACGACAGCCCGTCGAAGACAAGTCTGAGAAAAAGAAGGACGCGGCCGAGTCGACCGACAAGGCAGCGAAGAAGCCGGCGGAACCCGCCAAAGCCGCCTGGATCGGCGATCGCCCCGACACGGTGTTCGCGCAGTTTGGCGGTGGGGGAGGATTCGGTGGTGGGGGAGGATTCGGTGGTGGCGGCATGGGAGGCGGAGGAGTCCCTGGTGGTGGAATGGGCTTCTACAGCACATCCACCGGCGTCCTGGTCATCATTCAGACGCCAGCCGTCGTTCATCGCGAGATCGATCGCTTCCTGGCCAGCCTCAGCATCTCCACTCGCGGCCGTAACGAGGCGACCGACGCAGAGGTCGACTTTGGCGGCATGGGCGGTGGTGGCGGGTTCTTCTGATCTCGACTTTCAAGCTGGTGATGTCCAGGAAGAGGCCGTCAGAATGACTGAGTCTCAGGGCTTCACAGGCGAAGCCGGATTGCGTCGACGTCAACCTGTAAACAGGGCGGAAAATGTCGGAAAACGACTTTGAAGCTCGCCTGTCGGCGCTTTGTCGGATGCTGAAACTGACTCCGACGCAGTCGGCTACGATCTCTGCGGAATTGCGGAACCAGATCGAGCGTCGTGTCGAGGAACTCGCACGGTCGGGCAAACCGCGGAGCGACGCGATCAAACAGGCCAACAGCGAATTCGGCGATGCCTCCGGGCTTGCCGTGAATCTGACACAAGTCTCTCAGATGCTCATTCGCCGCTGGGTCATCGGCTCAACGCTTGTTTCGGTCAGCGTCATCCTGCTCGCTGTCGCGACGTTCGCGATGTCCAACTGGTCTGCCTCGCGCGATTCGAGAGGGATGCCCACGGCGGGTCAGGTCGCCGAGACTGCAGCCAAGTCGACCGACTCTCTGCGGCTGCTGCTGGACCCGCAACCGGATGATGTGTCGCTGCCGCAACTGTCGAAAGTGGCAGCGATCCGTTTTCCTCCGGATTGCCCACTGAACGACGCACTGCAGGAACTGGCTCGGCAGCAGCACGTGTCGATTGTGCTCGACCGCGTGGCGATTGAGGAATTTGGCCTGACGGCCGATGAGCCCCTGAATGTTCCGGTGCTCGGACTTCAGCAACAAACGGCAGGTAAGCAAGCGTCGTCCGGCTGGCCGCATCAACTGACGCTCGCTCAGACGCTGAATGTGATGTTGGAGGAACTTGATCTCACCTGGTACGTGAAAGGTGGAGTCATCGTCGTAACGACGATCGACGTCGAACGCGATCCCAGGCGGATGTTTTCGCGGTCTTACAACGTTGTTCCGCTGCTGCGTTCGGGCATCACTCCCGACACAATCGCCTGGATTCTCACGGGCAATACGAATTCGATGTGGGAAGAACTCGACGGGAACGGCGGCAATTTCACTTACATCGCGGGCGTGCTGGTCGTCAGTCAGAGCTATCAGGCACACCGTGAGATACGCAGTCTGCTGCTGAAACTGGTACAGCCGGGTGGCTCACCCTGGGTCGAATACGCTCCCGAGCGTGCGAGCCTGTCGAAGCTGCTGAGAACTCCGTGGTCGGCGAATTATCCCCCGGATATGCCGTTGCAGGATTTTCTTGATTCCATTTCGCAGAAAACAGGAGTGCCTTTTCTGCTCGATCAGGACGCGATTGAAGAAAGCGGTCTGACGATTGACGAACCGCTCACGATGCAGGCCCTGGACTCCGTTCCGCTGGAAACCCACATCGGTCTGGCGCTTGATCTGCTCGATCTGACGCTGATCCTGCGGGATGGCCTGCCGACTGTGACGACGGTCGATGTCGCCAACGATCCGACTCGCCTGCCAATCGCCGTCTATGACGTCAAACGAATTCTCAAGCCGAACGTCGATCCGGAAGCCATCATCGACGCTGTGCAATCAATGGCGGGCGCCCAATGGGAAGAGATTGATGGCACCGGCGGGCGTGTGACTCTGAGCGAAAATGGCCTGCTCGTTGTCACGCAAACGGACTTCGCTCATCGGGCGCTGCAGCGATTGCTGGCTGTGTGGTGACTCGCTGCTGCCTGGCATGCATTTCAGGTGGTGGCTGTGCGGGTTTCATCAGGTCAGTGCAGGCTCGGCGTGCTGTCGAGCGGCCGACTCTTCGGCGGGCACTTCTTCGATCGCCTCGGTCTGTAGTTCTTTCTGCGGCTGCGGAGAATAGCGCACGCGGAGTTCCAGAAACGGCTCTTCGATCAAGCGAAATGTCAGAGCCGAGAGGCCGACCGTCGCCGGCACGACGTAAACGGCAACCGTCGCGAACGCTGTCTGCAGCACACTGTCGCACTCGATGAACAGCTTCTTGCGCAGGATGATGTCAATGACTGCGAAGTGCAGCAGATAGACCGAATAGCTGACCGCTCCGAGTCCGCACAGCAATCGGGAAATGGACTCGTTCATGCCGCGAGCCCACTCAAGCCAGGCAAAGACGAACAACGCCCAGCAGGCGGCTTCGACAGTCGGCCAGAAGAGTTTCAGCCAGGTTTCGGACGCCCAGCCGCCCAGCTTCGCGTGGAAGAAATACAGAGTTGCCATCACGACAGTCGCGCTGATCGCCAGTAGCACCGTCCGGCCGATTGCCAGGCGAACCACTCCGGGCCGATACGACAGGCCGAGCAGCATTCCAAAGAAAAACTGATCCAGCCGGCCGGCAAGTGACCAGTACGTCATGTCGCGAATGTTCCCGCCCGTCAGCCCCGCGACAATTTTCAGTGCAACCACCAGAACGATCATCTGGCGGAGATATGCAGCGCCTCGCTTCTGCGCAAAGTACAGCAGGAACGGGAAGATCAGGTAAAACTGAAACTCGACGGAGATCGTCCAGAACATCGACGTCAGTGGACCGAAATTGCTGGCTCCTTTGGCGTTGGAACTCAGCATCAGGTGCTGCGTAAATCCTGCCAGGCTGAAGCGGTCCGGAAAGGCCGCGGCGCCCAGCATCAGCAGTGCAATCATCAGTGGAGCGATTCGCAGGAATCGGTTGCGGATAAACGGAACCCACTGCAGACGCCGGTCGCGATTACCAAATGCGAAGATAAATCCGCTCAGGACGAAGAACAGAGCGACTGCCGTATGTCCTTCGAGAATCACCGACAGGAACGGATTGTCGGTGACGTGCCAGCGCTGCAGTGGGATATTCGGCTGCCCCAGCAACTGATGGCCGATAAGCTGCGTGCCGTGATAAAAGACGACCAGCAGGGCGGCGATGCCGCGCAGGTGGTCCACGGCGGGGATGTAACTGACATTCTGGCTCTTCATGTCGGCCTCAGGCAGAGCTGCAACGCGTTTCATTCGTCCGAGTCCGGACGAACTGAGCATTGAGGTCCGAGGACCGAATCGGAGTCAATCCGTAACGCGACCGACGTTCCGATTCGTTGTGACGAGCCGTCTGAAATGCAGGTTTGGCTGAAATGCAGCGAGTGTCATTTACTGCGGTGACGAACCGTGAGTTGCAGGGCTCGGCGCAGCAAAAAACCGGCGTCTCACTGCGAGCGGACACCGGTTTCTGTTTTCAATCCATGGCGGCGGACGGAGTTACTCCCCGAAAACCGCCCTGTGGAGATCAGCCCTGTGTGGCCTTGTTTAAACGCTGGGCCAGTCGCGACTTTGTTCGTGAGGCGACATTCCTGTGAATCAGGTTTTTCGCGGCCGACTGGTCGAGCTTCTTCGAGACGAGACTCAGCAGGCTGCGTTTGTCGTCAGCGGAAACTTCGGCGTCTTCGACCGTGGTGATATAGCGCTTAATGAGCGTACGCAGCGCGGAACGCTGAGTGCGGTTTTGCAGACGACGCTTGTGGCTCTGACGCAGCGCCTTTTTGGCGGCTTTTGTGTGCGGCATGGGAATTTCGACTTCGCTGACTCGGAATCGACTGGCAGGAAACTGAACGGAACTCCCGTACCTGCTCCACGGGAAGCCACGAAGTCTACTGACTGCTTCCGCGGCATTCCAGCGACTGGAAAACGGATCCATGGGAATCGAATCGTACGCTGGCGGGTATGGCTGGCGGAGTCCGGCGAATCGCGTTCCCGCAACTGCCGCCAGGCCACTATGATCGCGAATCGGCTGATTTCTGCCGTTTCAGGCTGAGCTTATGTCTTATCGCACGCTGAAACGACTGCTGGGTGAAACGAACTTCGAGGTGAAATGCCTCGTACTGTTCGGGTTCGGTCTCAGCGTGCTTGCTCTGGTCACCTTCTGGCTTTACTGGTGGCAGACCCGTCTGCTGGTCAGCGACCAGAACCGGACGACATCCCAGTTGATGATTGCCCCGATGATTCAGCAGCTTCACTGGGAGTGGTACGCGCGAGAAAACGCGAAGCTTGACCAGTCAGCAGGAGATAGAGAGGCCGCCGCGCCTGACCCCGCGAAACCCACGGCAAATCCGCCAGCCGACGAAACCACGCCAGATGCGCCACAGACGGCCGCCGGCACCAGTGATCCTGTCGCAGCAAGTGTCCGGGAAGTCTTACGAGACGAACTCAAACGCATCGAGAATCTGAACTCAGTCCTTCAGCCTGAACGACTGCAGGAGTTCAAATTCGAACTGGTGCGAGCAAACTGGACGACAGCCTCAGCTTCAGAGCGTCCCGGCGATGCGGTCGCTCATGACGCTCTGCGCGTACTGAGTTCTGGTGAGGTCGACGAGCACATCGTCATTGACCGCGACGCTGGCGAGTACCGTTACTTCCGCGCGATTCGCGCCAGCAAATCGTGCGTTGAGTGTCACGAGGAGGCCGACGGTGAAATGATGGCGATGGCTGGAATTCGCCTGCCGCTGGAAGCTGTTGAGGAAAATCTGCACGCCTCGAACGCGTTTGTCATCACCGCAGAGTTCGTGAAAGTCGTCCTCGCGATTCTGGCTATCTATCTCGTCGTGCGCTACGTGATCACAAAGCCCGTGCTGCATCTCAAACGCGTCAGTGACGCGATCGCGCACGGCAACCTCGAAATGCGGGCCGACATCCGCACGGGTGACGAATTTGAGGAACTCAGCCACGCATTCAATCGCATGCTGCGGCACATGGTGACCGTTCAGGACGAACTCCGAGAGGTGAACGCGGACCTCGACGGCAAAGTCGACGAACTGGCCAACGTCAATCTGCAGTTGTACGAAATGAACAACGTCAAGGATGAGTTCCTCGCGACGATGAGCCACGAATTGCGAACACCGCTGAACAGCATTCTGGGATTCAGTGACGTCCTGGGGACCGCACCGAATCTCAACGAAAAGCAGCAGCGCTACGTCGCCAATATCCAGTCATCCGGTCGCAACCTGATGGCGATGATCAATGACATTCTCGATCTGGCCAAGATCGAGAGCGGCAAAATGGAGTTGCACCCGGCCGAGTTCAGCATGGCGGAACTGATCGAGCGGCACGTCGCAACAATGGCTCAAATGGCGGAACGGCGAAACATTGCATTGACGTGGTCAGTCGACAAGGCGATGCCGACACTGTTTCAGGATCCTGGCAAACTGCAGCAGGTCCTGAACAACCTCCTCTCGAATGCAATCAAATTTACACCGGAAGGAGGCCGGGTCCGTGTTTCAGCCGCAACCCAGGACGATCGCTGTGTTTTGACCGTCGAGGACAACGGAATTGGAATTCCTCTCGACGAACAGGAGCGAATCTTCGAGAAATTCCGCCAGGGAAGGGGGCAGCCCGGCCAGACAGATACGCTCACGAGGAAATACGAAGGCACTGGGTTGGGGCTGTCCATCGTCAAAGAGATCAGCAAGCTGCTGGGCGGAGACGTCACTCTGCAAAGCGAGTTTGGCAAAGGAAGCACTTTTACCGTAACCTTCCCGCTCGTTCTCGACACCGCGGAATCAGCCGATGAGGAAGCGACATCGAGACTGGTCGGATTGAACCGATTCCGGTCAGTGGATTTGAAATCTCCGGCCTCGTTACCTGATGCGCCGAAGCCAGCCGAGTCTGAGACAGAGGATGCTGATTCTGCTTCAGATGCAGGCACGAACGAATCAGAGAAACAGCCTGAGAATTCCAGCTAAGAGCTACCCAGAGCGTCAGTAAATTTCCGTCTTCGGATTTCCGAAGGCCGGCCTTCGCAGCACGGATTGAGCTGAACGAGGCCGCTCACCATTCTGCTCCGGCAGCAGTCCCGGACCAAAGGAACTCAAGGATGGGTCAACTTCACCGTACGGATTCGGTCGCTCAGCCGTCTGGAAGCAAACGCCCCGTTGATTCCGACGCCCTGATCGGTGCTCTGGAGATTCTTGCCCAGGAACGGGTCCGCTGGTCGGCGGACGATCCGCAATTGCGATCAGCCTTACACGACGTTGCGCTCCACGTCGCGAGTTCAACGTCGGGGTCGAGTCTGCCGAACGCAGCATCTCCGCGCAGTCGAGCCGCTTTTCTGCCAGGCGGGAGTGGAGGAACGACCGGCGACCGTTTGAGATCCGGCAGTGCTGGCCCACGGCACTCAGGCCAGTCGCTGGCTGACGACGACGTACTTCGGTCGGACTTTGACGTTGATGGGGACGCTGGTGACCGCGATCTCAAGCCACGTTACTCCGATGTCAGCGATGGCGATCTGCCGCTCATCATCAAACGCTGTCGTCTGAAGGCCGAAGGAACACGCTGGGCGGTCGAACGCGACGAACAGCTCCGCGATGGTGCCGACTTTGCTGAAGAGATTCGTCCCGTCGATGCAGAAATCATCGAGCAGGCAAAATCGCTGCCAAACTGCTTTCTGTGGATGAATCAACCGCGCAACGATACGTGGACACGGGCTGACGATTATCTGCTGGTGGCCGACTGCTTCGATACGCTGGCAGATACGCTCGAAACGATCTGCACCGTTATGGAATGCGGCAACGCCGAACAGTTTATGGAGGCCGTCCTGCTCGTCGCGGAAGCTCAGTCCGCAGTGCGCTGCGCTGTCGCTCAGGTTGAAACGCACGCAGACTCCGACCAGCAGCAGACGTATCACTGGCTGCGGAACCGGGCGAGCCGCGACCGGTTCTACATCAGCCGTTTTATGCGAATCTCCGATCCCGCCGAACCGGAAGACTGCGACGACGTCGCGCAACGTGCGCAAAAGTTGAAGACCGCGGTTGAAAATGCAACGCCAGCCGACCAGGCAGGCACTCAGGCACTGCGAGTTCGGTTGAAACTGCTCGCCAGTGTTCTCTCGTCTCAGGAATCCGAGGACTGGGACGAAGCCCTCGAAGTGATGGACGGAATCTGTGACGAAGACTACCAGGCGATCCTGCCGGAACTTTGCCAGCTCCTGCTGCCGTTTGAAGCCGAACTGCGATTGCTCGATCTGCCGGCAGCGGTTGTCAGACTCCTGAGTGACGTCACGGCGCAGAATCCGTCGGCCAGTGCGGACGACCACTCCGCTGACGCTGCCTGACGCTGGCGATCGGCCGTCCCACCGAGACTGTTTGGCCGTGCAGAATTCTGCACGTGTAAATGATCTCATTCTGCGGCTTTTTTCACGTTGCTCATTCAGCGTCGCTCCGCGATGGCGCCGCGCCAATTCTTCGCGCTGACAGCGACGCGTCCTCAAAGCGCGTTGAACGGCCAGGATCTCGCTTCGCCATCTGTGTGCAGCAGATGGCCCGAACGCCGTCGGATCGCCGTTCTCGACACCGAGAGTCAAGTTCGGGGATGGCTCGACTCCAGCAATTCTCAAAAAAGTCACGTAACAGGAGAAAGAAGAGTTGACTGCTTTGGGAAGAATTCGTTGATCAAAGGGAACTCGGTTCAACAGGGCGTTGTCAGATTGCAACATCCAGAAGTGATTGAGTCCAGGCTGCCGGCGACCTCGAAGTTTCGGAACAGTTTACAGGATCAGAGTTTAGGGAAAATCCCAAGACTGCTCGGATGATCCGGTATCGTCTTTGCTGTCTCTGATCATCCAGCTCAGACATCGCCGCCAACCTGACGAACGACGGGAGAAACTCGTAATGGCACGGAAGAAGCGAAACTCGATCGATATCCGCAATGGCTATCACTTCATTGTGATGGGCGATATGGAAATCTGGGACGGAGCAGATCTGGCTCTGCTCCGCGAAACGCTGTCGCGTCTGGTCGAGACCGAAAAGCAGACAGCAATCGGCGTTGATATGACGTTCGTCAAGTACATCCCCAGTGGCTTTTTCGGGATGCTGTACGACTATCGCGAACGTGGCATCGCCGTTCAGCTTTCAACTCCGCAGCCGCACGTTAAAGAGATGCTCTGGTTCCGCGAATTCTTTGAGGAAGTGGAACCGGGCACATACGAACTCAAGCAGCGCGGCCAGACCTCGCGGTCGACTGTTCCGGCCAACGCTTCGGCCTCGGCACCGTGGCTGGCAGGCGACCTGCCGCTCAGAGCATCGCAGGCAGTCGAGCCGCAGCGAAGCAGTCTTAACGGCAACCGTGAACTGGATTACGTGCGAACATGATCCGGCACTCAAGGTCCGGAGACGCAGAAAGCCCCGCGGGATTTCCTCCCGCGGGGCTTTTTGCATTCAGTCCAGAAGAGGAAGCCTGACGGCCGACGATGACTGTTTCCGAATCGGCAACGCCCCTGCCGGTTTACCAGAGTTCAGCAGAAGCGAGTCGGGCACCTTCGGCGAGGTTGGCGAACTTCGCCCAGACGATGCTCGGGTGAATCTCCTGTTCGATCGCGGCGAAAGAGGCGAAGCCGCAGTCGGAACCGCCCATGACGTTTTCCCTGCCAACGACACTGGCGAAACGGAGCAGACGCTGGGCGATCAGTTCGGGATGCTCAACCAGCGGCGTCGAGTGCGAGATGACGCCGGGGATCAGCGACTTGCCTTCGGGAACCTTGACGTTCTCCCAGACCCTCCATTCGTGCTCATGCCTCGGGTTGCCAGCCTCGAACAGATACGCCCCAGCGTTGACCTTCAGCATGATGTCGACGATGTCGGCCAGATTCATTTCGTGGACACGCGGGCCGATATTGATGCCATAGCAGGTGTGAAAGCGGACGCGGTCTTCCGGCAGTCCCTTGAGTGCATGGTTGAGTGCCTCGACGCGGACCTCGGCCCACTTGCGGCAGTCTTCGACGGTCAGGTCCGGCCGCGAAATGTAATACGTGAGCAGCCGCGGGTCGTCGATCTGCAGAATCAGGCCCGAGTCGACGATCGCCTGATACTCGTTGTGCATCGCGTCGGCGATCGCGAACAGGTACTCCTCGTCCGTTTTGTAAAACGCGTTCGGCTGCTGCCCTTCGACATCGGACGGAGAGACGGCCGTCATAAAGACTTCCTCGACGTCCTGATGCTCGGCCGCGGCCTTCACGTTGGCGATTTCCCGCTGCAGGATGTCGTGCCCGACGTACTCGACCGGGCCGGTGCAGACCAGCCTGACCGGTTTGGCGATCAGGCCTTCGCGCGCCTTGCGATGAGCGTCGTAGAACTCCGGGAAGGCCAGCGTTTCCCGCGAGTCGACCCACAGGTCCTCGCCCTGTTTTTCGCTGGGCGAGAAGCCGCGCAGACGTTCGGTGATGTAGGTCAGAAAGCTCGACTTGCCCTGTTCGCCGTCGCAGACAACGTCAATCCCGCACTGCGCCTGTTGAGCGACGATGTCGTCGACGGCCTCTCGCGTTGATGAGGCGAACTCGTCGGCGTCGTAAGCTTCCCCGCGTTCTTTGGCGAAGAGCAGTTCGAGTTGCCGCTGCGGACGGGCGAGGCTGCCGACGTGAGTGGTCAGAATCCGATCGGTGCTGCGTTTCATTGTGAGTTCCGTCGGTTGAAGTTCCGTTCTGAGAACATAGCCGGATCAAGCGCAGCGCCGCTCCGGCAGTGGTCGCTGTCAAATGTCAAATCGATTGCCGGAACTCGCTGTACTCGGTCCGGCCTACCGTTTCTTCGTCACATGGCTATCGTCGCCGACCGGCCACCAGGCATCCAGTGACCGCTGAAGTCGCTTCAGCGTCGTCGCGTATCCTGACTGAGTCGCCAGGTTCGTCGTTTCACCGGGATCAGTCTGCAGGTCGAACAGACTCAGCGGAATCGGATTCTTTGCCGGGCCGGGGACGATCAGTTTGAAACGTCCGTTGCGCACCCAGCGCCCCCGAACGTGTTGCGACGGGGCTCCAAGTTTTTCGGCATCATTCGGGTAGATCGCACCGAAGACGGCGCGATCCGGCAACGGCTCCCTGCCGAGCGCCGACGGCAGCAGATCGACGCCGGGCATTCGATCGGTAACTTCGCCGGCCAGTCCCGTTGCCGCCAGGACTGTCGGGGCGAGATCAATGGTGCTGACAAGTTGCGGGTGATCTCCCGGCTTGATGTGGCCGTCCCAGCGCAGCAGGATTGGCGTGCGGAGTCCGTCTTCGTACTGCGAGAGCTTCGATCGACCGTCGTAGGCTTCCTGTTTTGTGGCGTGAGGACGGAAGCCGTTGTCGGAGGCAAATACGATCAGCGTGCAGCCCAACAGATCCTTCCGTTCCAGGTGACCGAGCAACTGGCCGACAGTCTCGTCAAAGCGGGCGATCTCGGCATAGTACGGCAGCAGATGTGGCGGGACGTTTTTTTCGCGGTACAGGTCGCGAAACCGCTGCGGAGCGTCGAACGGCGTGTGCGGCAGGAACGGCGCGTACCAGACGAAAAACGGCTGCCGACCAGCGTGCTTATCAACGAAGTCGAAGATCGGCTGCATCGTCTCGCGGCCGATGACCAGACCAGCGTCGCCATTGCCGTGAGCGACCCATTCACTATTGGTCTGCTCGCGCGTGCCGGTCACCGGACCAAGACGATCGGCGGGCAAGCCGAGCGTCATGCCATGTGTGAAGCCCGCCGTGCGATAGCTGCCTTCCCAGTGCTTACCCGTCTGCAGACAGGCGTAACCGTGCTCGGTGACAATTCGCGGGAGCGTCGGTACGTTCTCGATCAGATAGTCCGTGGTCGCCCGCGTCAGCCGGTACTGCTCGGCGGTCATCGACCGCATTTCGCGCAGGCCAGGCGGCGGATGATTGAAGTGAATGCCGTGCTGATGCGGATACAGCCCCGTGAGCAGCGTCGCCAGCGATGGCCGGCAGACGCTCATCGGCACATACCCGTTCGGATAGCGCGACGACTTCGCTGCCAGGTGGTCGATGTTCGGCGTGTGAACGAGTTCGTTTCCCAGAAACCCGAAGTCCCGGTACGACTGATCGTCGGCGAGAATGAGGACGACGTTCGGGGGAGTGTCAACTGCCTTAACCTTAGGCTGCCCGGCCAGAGCAACGATGGCAATCACTAGGTTCAGAACACGGATGCAGCCGAAAAAAGAGGGTGGAAACACCGAGAGCAGCGACCCGTCTATCATTTTTCTGCCCTCAATCATTCTGCCGATGTCTTTCCAGAGATTATTGCGGCGGCTGGCTGGATAGATGGACGAGAGCCTCGGTTGCGCGGATCCGCTGTTCGGGGGTCAGAGTCAGGTACTGGTGCGGGCCGTCTTTCATGGGCTCGAAGTTGGTGAATCCGTCATCGGTAACCGTGACCTTGCCGCGTGGCGAGAGTCCGAAGTAGCGGCGGCTGGGACGGATCGCCTGCAGGACGCTGGTCAAGTCCCACGTCGGCCGATCGTGCGGCGGCGGGTTGTAGAGCACGTACGCTTCGGCCAGCGGGTGATGGGCGACGTAGCCGTAGTCGAGTTCGATGCTCTCGTGCGGGTAGGGCAGCGACAGGCCGATCTCGAAGCCGCTCCAAATGATCGGCGTTGGCCAGTGGTCGGCAAGCTTCTGCGCCGAGGGAATATCCTTAACGACGTTGTATTCCTTGTGGTCGTACGGGCCGTTCTTTCCAGGAATCTTTGTGAACGCTCCAGCCATGATCGACAGCAGCTTCGCCTTTTTACGGACCAGCTCGATGCCGTTCAGCGGGCTGATGTCGTCGGCTTTGGAGTCGAGCAGGTTGGCGAGGTTCGTCGAGAAGCCAACCTGCACAATGGCGACGGAGCCGTCTTTCGCGCCGGCCAGCGCTCGACGCAGAACGGTTACGGCATCGGGAGCGTCCTTGCCGGAGAGCAGATCATGCGGGTACCGCAGTCGGCCGTCGTCTTTCCGGCTGCCGAGCCCGTTGAACTTGCCCTGCTCAGGCGTAACTCCGCTGCGGCAGACCCCGATCGGAATGTCGCCGCGCCCGTAAAACGTGTTAACCGCATCGGTGAACGATGCCGCGAGTTCGTGATCCTTCGTAATGGTCACGGCGAGCAACTCGCATTCGCCGCGCGTCTGCAGAGCGTGGATCATCCCAAGCGCGAGAACATCGTCGACATCGTTTCCGATATCCGTATCAAAGATCACCGGAGTCGGCTCAGCAGCCAGCGTCGTAGCCGACAACAACGGGATAGAAACTGAGGCCAGTAACAGACTGAATGTGGCAGTTCGAATGCTCATGGGGCGAGTCCCTGCTTAGCGATGTGTTTGCGGCCAGCGATGTCGCAGACGGATTGTGGCCCGGTGAATCCAGCCACGCAAACCGGGGCTGAATTCGTAGGTTGGGACTCCGTCCCGACAGATTGTTTTCCTGAAAGTCGGGTCGGAGACCCAACCTACTGGAAACGCGCCCCTTACGCCGCTCCGCTACCTGAAGTCTGCCTTAACGAAACCCGCCGCTGGTTCGTCATCGAAAACCGGGATCGCTAATCTTTGCGGCTCGGTCGGGGCTCGATTGCGAGTCCTGCTGCTTGAAATCTGTTCTGTCACTTGAACCAAACCGCTGAAAGAATCATGGCCGCTACCGAACCGACGATCGTTTACACGCACACCGACGAAGCTCCTGCCCTCGCGACGTACTCTCTGCTGCCGATTATTGAAGCGTTCACAAAGTCGTCAGGCGTCCGGATCGAGACAAAGGATATTTCCCTGTCGGGGCGGATCATCGCGAACTTCCCGGAGGGTCTGACGGACGAGCAGCGGCAGAGTGACGCGCTGGCGGAACTCGGTCAGCTCTGTCTGACGCCTGAGGCGAACATCATCAAGCTGCCGAATATCTCGGCGTCGATCCCGCAGCTCACAGCGGCCATCAGAGAACTGCAGGCGCATGGCTACAACGTGCCGAACTTCCCGGAAGAGCCGCAAACGGACGAGGAACGAGAGGTTCGCACCCGCTACGCGAAGGTGCTCGGCAGTGCCGTCAACCCAGTGATCCGCGAGGGCAACTCGGACCGCCGCGTGGCTGCTCCAGTGAAGGAGTACGCGAAGAAGAATCCGCATTCGATGGGGGCCTGGTCTGCGGACTCGAAGTCACACGTCGCCAGCATGTCCGATGGTGACTTCTTCGGCAGCGAGCAGTCGGTCGTCATGGACACAGCCGGCGAAGTCCGCATCGAACTGGCCTGCGAAGACGGCAGCGTGACCATGCTCAAGGACGGCCTGAAGCTGCAGGCCGGCGAAGTGATTGACGGAGCGGTGATGAGCCGCCGACAGCTCCGCGAATTCCTCGCCCGCGAAATCGACGACGCAGAGGCAAACGACGTCCTGCTGTCGGTGCATCTCAAAGCGACGATGATGAAGGTCTCGGACCCGATCATCTTCGGGCATGCAGTCAGCGTGTTCTTTGCAGACGTGTTTGAAAAGCACGCGGCGACGTTCTCGCAGCTCGGAGTCAACCCGAACAACGGACTCGGCGATCTGCTCGCGCGAATCGCGACGCTGCCCGAAGATCAGCAGGCGGCCATCAGGAGCGACATTGAAGCGGTTTACGAGCAACGGCCGAAGCTGGCGATGGTCGATTCGGATCGCGGCATCACGAATCTGCACGTGCCCAGCGACGTGATCATCGACGCGTCCATGCCGGCGGCGATTCGCAGTTCCGGTCAGATGTGGGGGCCGGATGGCAAGCCACACGACATGAAGGCCATCATTCCGGACCGCTGCTACGCTGGCGTTTATCAGGCGACAATCGATTTCTGCAAACAGAACGGTGCGTTCGACCCCAGCACGATGGGCAGCGTCGCAAACGTTGGCCTGATGGCGCAGAAGGCTGAAGAATACGGCTCGCACGACAAGACGTTCGAGATTCCTGCCGCCGGAACGGTCCGCGTTGTCGACGCGGCAGGTCAGACGCTGATCGAGCACGCCGTCGAAAAGGGCGACATCTGGCGGGCCTGCCAGACGAAGGACGAACCGATCCGCGACTGGGTTCGCCTGGCGGTCGCCCGTGCCCGGACGACCGGTTCTCCGGCGATCTTCTGGCTCGACGAAAACCGCGCGCACGACGCGAGCCTGATCGGCAAGGTCAGACAGTACCTGGCCGAGGACGACACCAGCGGGCTCGATATTCAGATTCTCGCCCCGGAGGACGCGACGCGACTGAGCTGCGAACGCGCGAAAGCCGGACAGGACACGATTTCGGTCACCGGCAACGTGCTCCGCGATTACCTGACGGACCTGTTTCCGATTCTGGAACTCGGCACCAGTGCGAAGATGCTCTCGATCGTGCCGCTGCTGAAGGGCGGCGGACTGTTTGAGACCGGCGCTGGCGGCTCAGCTCCCAAGCACGTCCAGCAGTTTCTGGAAGAAGGTCACCTGCGCTGGGATTCGCTCGGTGA
This sequence comes from bacterium, assembly GCA_016124895.1. Taxonomy (GTDB): domain Bacteria; phylum Planctomycetota; class Planctomycetia; order Planctomycetales; family Planctomycetaceae; genus JAPOLP01. The sequence continues at coordinate 93,972 of WGMU01000018.1, read as the reverse complement.
GTTCCTGGCTCTGGCGGTTTCGCTGGAAGATCTCGCTCAGAAGACCGGCAACGCGAAGATCAAAGTCCTCGCCGACACACTCAATCAGGCAACCAGCGGCGTTCTCGATAACAACAGGTCGCCGTCGCGCAAGGTCAACGAACTCGACAACCGTGGCAGCCACTTCTACCTGGCGCTGTACTGGGCTCAGGCGCTGACCGCTCAAGACGAGTGTCCGGAACTCCGCGACCAGTTCGCCGGACTGGCAGCAACGCTGACGGAAAACGCACAGAAGATCGTCGACGAACTCAACGCGGCCCAGGGCTCGGCCGTCGATATCGGTGGCTACTACCATCCGAATCCGGAGAAGACCGCGCAGGCCATGCGTCCGTCGGCAACGCTGAACGCGGCACTGGCGGGATTCAACTAAGGAACGTGGCGGGAACAGGTTTCCTGAATCAAAGTGGCACGCGACTCCGTCGCGTCAGCCCGGTCCTTTCTTTCCGGACGGAGTGCGGAGCCACTTTGGGGGGAGTAATGCCTGACACGTTCCCAGTTGGACAGCGCCACTTTCGGTTGCCGTACAAGCACGAAGCGCAAGCGAGTGAGTCGGTTACGTCAAACACACTCGCTTACGCTTCGTACTTGTGTCCTCGCATATTTCGCCAAAGTGGCGCTGTCGAACGAGGCAGTTCGGTCTGCTGATAGTTCCTGAGTTTTCATTCGACTCTGTATTCTGGAGATCGCGATGTGTCAGTTGCTTCGACGCTGGCTGGTCGTGACGTGTTTGCTGCTGGCGTTCCCGTGGGCGCTGCTGGCCGACACGGTTGAGTTCAAAACCGGTGCCTCGGCAACAGGCACGATCAAGTCGTATGCGGGTCGTAACGTCGTTCTGGAAGTCACCGTCGGGACGAAAACGATCACGCGCACGTATCCCAGGTCGCGGGTCAAATCGATCACCATCGACGGGAAGACGTTCGATCCGAATAACGAGACTGGTTCTGCGCCGGTTGCAGGCAGTGGTATTGAACGCTCGAAGGCGGAGATTCTCGCCGAGATCGACGCTCAGGGAAAAACGGCGCCGGACTGGTATGAGTCGACGCCGCTGGATTTTCCGCAGACGCTCGACCTGACCTGGACGAACCCGCCACCGAAACCGTGGGACAGCTCGAAAAACATCGGCCAATATCTGTGGGACCGGATCAATCCCAACGCAAACAACTGGCGCAGCGGGATCAAGTTCATCCATCACGTCCTGGCCTCAACGGACAGCAACGATGTGCGGCGCCGCGCCATGCTCACGCTCGGCGGGATGTACCACAACCTGCTGCAGGATTACGCACGGGCGGCGTTCTGGTATCGACAGGCCGGCGTCGAGAGCAGCCTGTCCGAATTCCCGCGACCGGCGGTGCAGCTTGCCGACTGCTACTTTCGTCTCGGCAGCCGCTCGATGGCCCTCGACGTGCTGAAGAAGATGCCGGGCAAACCCTATCAGGCGATCAAGCTGCTGGGTGATCTCGGAGAAACGACCGAAGCGCTGCGGCTGGCCAACGCGTTCGCGAAGAGTGGCGAGGCGTCAACATCGTACCTCTACGCGGGCGATGCCTGCCGTGTTGCGGGACGGCTGAAGGAAGCCGAAGACTATTACCGCCAGGCAATTGCCGCGATCAAACCGGCCAGCGCGAACGAGCCGCACCGCAAACGTGACAAGGCACGCGCTGAGGCGAGCATCGCGGCAATTCAGTTCTACACGCTCGACCCGCAGCAGGTCCGGGATGGTACCTACAGGGCCAGCAGTATCGGCTACGAGGATCAGGTATATGTTGAGGTTGTCGTCAAAGACGGCCGTATCGAATCCGTCCGCGTGACGCAGCACCGCGAGAAGCAGTACTACTCGTCGATCAGCGACACGCCGCGAAAGATTGTCGAACGTCAAAGCGTTGCGGGCATCGACGCAACCAGCAGCGCGACGATCACCTCTGAAGCGATCATCAATGCGACGGCCAAAGCTCTTGCTGACGGACTGAAGTAATGCGTGCCGACTGGTTTCTGCCGGTCCTGCGAACGCCGAAGCCGAATCGGCTCGAACGTCCCATCGGACGGCTGGGCCGCCTCGCGCGGAAGCTTCTGCCAGCCGTGTGCTTCTCGGATCGTGGTACCAAACGCTTCGGCCTGTTGCGGCGATTGCTCAAGCGACTCGGTCCGGTGTGGCTGTCGTCGCCGGTCCGTCGCGTTGTGCAGAGCGTCTGCTTCGTTCTGTTTCTGTGGCAGTTCTTCGTGACGATCTGGCCGTACGACGCTGTGCCGGCTCGAAACTCCAGCGGCTGGATTCCCGCTGAGTTCGATCTTGAACGCCGCTCGGTCACGCTGTTTTCGGAGGCGGGGGGCGTCGAACAGCCGCTGCCGTTCGCGGTCGGATCGACGGTTTACGTCCGCGATGACTCGCTCGACGTGGACGTCGCTCAACCGATCGCCGCCTTTGAACTGACTCGCGCCCAACCGGGTGAGGTGTCGCTCGACGGTTCGCAACTCGATGAGGCCGTCTTTGTTGAACTCTCCCTGAGCCCCGGTCCGTGGTCGTTGCACGAAACCGATCCTGCCGCCTGGCCGTCACATTACGCGGACAATCTGCGTCGCAAGGAAGCTGTTGCAGGCGAGCTGTTTCTTATCATTGATCCGCTGGTGAGTCTCTCAACGTCGGTCGCTTCGCGCGCGTGGGTCTGGTCACTGAGCTGTGCGGCGATCATCCTGGCCGCCTGCGTCCTGGTGCCGCGCGGTTTCTGCGGTTATCTCTGCCCGCTGGGTACGTTGATCGATCTGTTCGACTGGGCGATCGGCAAACGAGTCACGCGGTTTCGCGTCTCCGGCGACGGCTGGTGGGTTCACATCAAGTACTACCTGCTGCTGGGAATCCTCGTCGCGGCGTTCGGTGGCGTCCTGCTGAGCGGGATGTTCTCGGCCATCCCCGTCATCACGCGCGGTCTGCTGTTTACTCTCAGCCCGCTGCAGACGGGAGCCGCAACGGGCTGGCACCAGATGCCGCCGATGGGAGTCGGTCACATCGTCAGTCTGCTGCTGTTTTTCGGCGTGCTCAGTCTCGGCTTGCTGCGGCCGCGGTTCTGGTGCAAGTACGTTTGTCCGAGCGGTGCGGTCTTCTCGTTGAGCAACCTGTTCCGCGCGACCGAACGCAAAGTCGAGACTTCGTGCATTCACTGCAACAAGTGCGTCGAGATCTGTCCGTTCGACGCGATCAAGCCGGACTTTACCACGCGCACAACGGACTGCACCTTCTGCCAGACCTGCGGCGGCGTCTGCCCGACGCACGCGATCAAGTTCGTCGATCGCTGGGAAGTGCAGGGACTCAAGCTCGAGAACGATCCACCGACGCACGAAACACCGCTCGGTCGCCGCGGCTTTCTGTCGGCTTCCGTCGGCACGGCAAGCGGGATCGTCGGCGGTCTGCTGGCGAGCACTGCAACGAAGGCGTTCGGCGCGAAGCTCGCCGCAGCCGGACCGCGACCGATCCGCCCGCCTGGCAGCGTGCCCGAACCTCAGTTTCTGCAGATGTGCATCCGTTGCGGCGAGTGCTTCCAGTCGTGTCCCAGCGACGTGCTGCAGCCGCTGGGATTTCAGCAGGGACTCGAAGGTCTGTGGACGCCACACGTCATCGCCGACTGGGCTGGCTGCGCGTCGAGCTGCAATGCCTGCGGTCAGGTCTGCCCCACGGGAGCGATCCGCGCTCTATCGCTTGAAGAAAAGCAGCACGCGCGCATCGGCCTGGCCATCATCAACGAAGGGACCTGTCTGCCGTTTCACGGCGAAGCCTGTCAGCTCTGCGTCGATGAGTGCGCCGCGGCAGGGTACGACGCGCTCGAATTCGTGCAGGTTGGCACGGAAGTCGACGCCGCCGGCCAGCCGATCGAGGGCACCGGGACACTCGCCCCACTGCTGCTGCCCGACAAGTGCGTCGGCTGCGGCCTTTGCCAGACCCGCTGTCACGCGATCAACGTCGTCGCCAGGAGCCTGCTCGACAGTTCGGCGATCATCATCGAAGCCGGCAATGATCACGAGGATCGGCTGATGTCCGGTTCGTATCGCCAACTCCGCCAGACAGAGCAGCAGCAAACAAAGCTGAACGAGGCCGCATCCGGGAGTTATCTGCCCGAGTTTCTCGATGACTCTGGTGATGCCCACAGGCCAGCGACTCCATAGCCTGTTATGCTTCGTGTGACTGCGATCATCCTCGCGCCGCAGAGGAAACTCAGCATGAAACCCTGGTTGCATCTCTGTCCGATATTGCTCTGCCTGTCGCTTTCTTCGTGCGGTGGCGGCAGCGAGCCGGGCCAGACTGCATCGACAGAAAGCCGCGAAACGCCGCAACAAGCCGTGCAAGGCAGCGACAGCTCGCCGAAACCTGGAGCCAAAGCGGAGACAGCGTCGAAGCAGTCGCCAGCACCCGCTGACGCGGCTCGATCAAAAGTGCCATCGGCCAATGTGGCGAACCGGCCGGCACTGTCATTCATTCCTCAGGATGCCGTTGTCACCGTCGTCGTTCATCCGAAGCGGGCCGCCTCGTCAGATCCCATGCGGGCGCTGCTCGAACTGGACTTCGTCCGCGAGCGGCTTGAGGCATCAAGCATGAAGCTGAATGACATCGAACGCGTCATCTATTCAGCAGGGATTCCCACTGACGAATCGGAGAACGATTGCACGATCGTCCAATATGCACAGCCACGGGCGCGAGCGGACCTGTTGAAAGACGAGTTCGGCGATCTGCCGTATGAGGAAACGAATTTCCGCGGCGTGACTTACTTCCGGTTTGCTGATGTTCTCGCGCCGGGCTCGGACGACATTGAGCCCCGCGAGGCGAAGCCGAAGCCCGCACCGCCTGGAAACTCCGCCGTTCTCGCCCGCTATCCGGACGACTTTTGTCCCAACGCCAACGGTCACGTGGATGCCAGCGACAGCGGCAACTGGATCTACCAGTCGGCCGAACGGCAGAACCCCTTGGCCCCGGAGGCCACACTGCGGAAGCTTCACTGGGATGCTGGAAAACGGCGATACGAATCTCCTCGCGGCGCGATGGGGAATGAGTACCCGACGATTGGCAACTCGCTGGATCCCTCCCCACGGTCGCCGCGCTTTGCCGTTCTGCGGTGGCAGAGTCGCACGGCCGCCGAGACGCGCATTCGCGGCAACTTCCGGAAGTACTCGAACGCGAAAAACGGCGACGGTGTTCTGGCACTGATTTTTGTCGACGGCCAGCAGAAGTTCTCCACCGATTTGCGGTTCAATGACACCACCGGTTCGAACTTTGACATCCGGGCCGACGTTCACCCCGGTTCATTCATCGACTTCGTGATCGATCCGAAGGGCAACAGCAGTTACGACTCGACGAACCTGACCGCCACGATCGAGAAGATCCTCCCCTCCGTCGCGAACGGGCCACCGGTTGAACGCGACGTTCCCGATGAAGCCGCCGACCCGCCGCTTGCGGGAGGCAGCGGCATTTATTTGCTCGACGACCGAACAATCCTGAGAGCGGACGAGCGGCGTCTGCGAAGCCTGCTCTCGAACCCGCCGGCTCAGTCACCGCTGGCGAAGAAACTGGCTCAGGCAGACCTCAACCACGATCTGGTGGCGGTTGTCGCGTTTGAAGGAAATCGTGATCCACTGGCGAAGTTACTGGCTCCGTTGAACGACGACGGCGGTCCGATTGATCTGCGTGGCGTGTCCGCGCTGCCGCAACACGCTCAGTTCGCCGTTGCGCACGGCGATCTCTCCGGTGGCACGCTGCTGCGAGTGACTGTGGACACGCCTGACGCGCAGGCCGCCGCTCAGGTGGAAGGAGGCCTCGATGCACTTCTGGAAAGCACCGAAGGCCTGCGTGAGATCATCCCGCGCGATAATCCGATCCTCGGCATGATCCGGCAGATCCTGATGGGAACGAAGCTGCAGTCCAACGGCCCGCAGGTTGTGCTCGACGTCAAAATGCCCAACGACCTGGCGGACTTCATCCGGCGGGATGCGATGGCAGCAATCGCGCCTCTGGCCAGAACAGCCACGCAGTCACAGCGGGAAACGCTGCGGAAACTGGAAGAAAGAGAGCGGGAAATCGAGGCAATGGCGGCCCGTGATCTGGCTCGGCAGGCCGGCGGAATCCCCGTTGCTGCTATTGCTGCTCCGAAGCACGCTGTGCCCGACGAGCATGTTCTCGCCGCCGCCCAGGCCCGTGTCCGGCAGGTTTACAAACGCCAGATTGAGGACGCGCGGACGGACGAGCAGAAGGCGGCGCTAACCGTGAGCATCCTCGACGACGCGACCGGCTTTGAAGACGCGACCCAGAAGTTCGCCGCCCTGGAAGTCGCGCGGCAGATGGCGGTCGCTCTGCCGGATGTCGCCATGACGTTCCGGACCATCCAGCAGCTTGAAGACGAATTTCAGATCGACGCGCTTGCCGTCAGGATCGACTCCCTGCGTGAACTCGGAAATTCAGGCATCGACGCTCAGGAACGGATGCCCTTCGTCGAGCGACTCACGTCAGTGGCCGACCAGGCCGTTGCGGCCGACTTATTCGATGCGGGTGTCGAACTGCTGCAACTTGCTCGAAAATATGCGCTGCAGGCTCGTGAATCGGCGCGGCTCCGTGAGATTACAGATCGTCTGAGTGACGTGACGAAGCTGGCCGCCGATTTCGCGGCACTCGAACCGGCCCGGAAAACGCTGCAGACGAACGCGTTCGATCCGGAAGCCTGCCTGTCCGTCGGCCGGTTTCGGTGTTTTGCTCAAGGCGATTGGGAGGCCGGTTTGAAGCTGCTTGCTCAGTGCAGTGATAGACGTCTGCAGGCACCGGCTGCTTCTGATCTTGCAGCACCGCGGACTGTCGCTGAACAGATCGCGGCAGGCGATCGGTGGTGGGAACTGGCGGCTGAGTACAGGGGCCTCGAACAGAAGCAAATCCGCCTGCGAGCCGCGCATTGGTATCGGGCGGCACTGCCCTCGGCCCGGGATCTTGACCGGCAGAAGATCGAGCATCGACTGGAAGAGATTGAGCCGCTGGAGACGGCACGACCGGCCGTCAACCTGCTGGACGCCGTTGATCTTCGGCGGGACGTTGTCAGCGGTCACTGGATCATGCGGCACGGAATGCTGACATCGCCGGAAGATTCCGGAGCCCGCGTCGTCATTCCCTACGACCTGCCAGCAGAATACGACCTGACACTTGTCGTTTCACGCCGGACAAACAACAACCAGTTCGCCCTCGGTCTGACCGTGGACGGCGTTCTGACAATGATCCTGTTCGACTATCAGAATTCGAAACGAACGACGCTGTTCACATCGCCGCAGATCACGTTCTTGAAACCGGTTTTTACGAATAACAAGTCCACGAAGATCATTGTCTCGGTCCGTAAACGATCGCTCTCAGTCGTGGCCGACGATCAGGAGATCCTGAAGTGGGACGGTCAGAGCACCCTTCCGCCCCGGATCGCTCCTGACTGGACCGTCCCCGACGGAACAAAGTTGTTTGTCGGTTCCAGTTCGAGCGTCTTCCAGATTCAGCAGCTTCGCCTGGAGCCGCATCGTTGACGGCGACACGCAACTTATGAAATGTGTATTTTGACGATGCCGCCTCGACGCGTTGCCGTCACAACGCTTCCCTGGTTCTGTCTCACACGAGGCTCCTGATGAGCACACAAAAACGACGTTTTTCGACACTTTCCCGGCGTACGTTTCTTCGCGCGTCCGGAGTCACAATCGCGCTTCCATTGCTCGACGCGATGCAGCCGGCCTGTGGTGCCGAAGCGCCGCCGCCACCGCGCCGCATGGTGGCGATCGAAACCAACATGGGCATCCTGCCGCAGTTCTTTTTTCCGGAGGGTGACGGCCGCGACTACAAGGCGAGTCCTTATCTCGAACGTCTGGCAGCTCACCGGAAGCAGATGACCGTCTTCTCCGGCACGAGCTTTCCCGGCGTCACCGGAGGCCACACGGCCGAGCGCTGTTTCCTCACTGGGACGCCGCATCCAGACCGCGGCGGCTTCCGCAACGGTGTCTCGCTCGACCAGTTTGCCGCTGAGCAGATCGGTAATCAGACGCGGTATCCGTCGCTGGTTCTTGCGATGACGAACGAGAATCCGACGCTCAGCTACACACGCAGCGGAGCCCCGATCCCGGCTGAAAAAAGTCCGCGGAAGCTGTTTGAGAGACTCTTCGTGCAGGGGCGTCCGAATGAGATTGAAGATCGCGTCGAGTCGCTTCGACAGGGACGCAGCACGCTGGACTTTGTCGCAGATCAATCCAGGCGGCTGAACCGGTCGCTGTCTCCGGCCGACCGCCGCCGCATGGATCAGTATCTGACCGCCGTGAGGGAACTCGAACGGCGCCTGCACAGTGCGCAGGAATGGGAGTACCGTCCGAAACCGGCCATTGAGGCGAAGCCGCCGGAAGAAAACACCGACCGCAACCAGTTTGTTGAGCGTTCCCGCGCAACGTTTGACGTCGTCAAACTCGCGCTGGAAACCGACTCGTCGCGCATCGTCTCACTGTTTATCGACACGACGGTCATCCACAACATCACACATCACGGCAACCGCCCGGAAGTCCTGGCCGAACTTCGCGGGCACGAGGAACGTCAGTTCGACGCGCTGAACGGTTTCCTGACGTCGCTGGCTGAAACTCAGGAAGCCGGTTCCACGCTGCTCGAACAGACGATGGTTCTGTACGGAACCTGCATGGGCAGCGCGAACTCACACTCGAACGTCAACCTCCCCGCCCTGCTCGCCGGCGGCGGCTTCAAACACGGCCAGCACCTCGCCTTCGATACGCAGAACAACTACCCGCTGTCGAACCTTTACGTCTCCATGCTGCAGCGCCTTGGCCTGGAAGTCGATGAATTCTCCACTGGCAAAGGCACCATGCGCGGACTGGAGATGGTTTGATGCGACTCAAATCTTCAAAACAAATCACTGATGCCCTGTCGGTGATGGCGTTGCTGATTCTTCTTGACCAGACAAGGGCCACTCTCGCGTCGGACGTTGGTAGCTTCGTCAAAACGCACTGCGTTGCGTGCCACAATGCAGAAACGCGAGAAGGCGGTCTTAATCTGACGTCGCTGAAACAGGACTTCATCAGCGAGGAATCCGGACCTCAGTGGGTGAAGGTGCATGATCGGATTGCTGCCGGGACGATGCCGCCGAAGGACGCTGATCAGCCGACTGCTGCTGAGCAGGCTGCCGTACTGAGGTGGCTCAGTGATTCGATCATCGCTGCCGAACGAGAGGCATCAAAGGATGCCCCGCAGCTTCGGCGGCTCACGCGAGGTGAGTACGAAAACACGATTCGCGATCTGTTCGACATGCCGGGGATCGCTCTGGCAGGAATGCTGCCAGAGGACGGGTCGGCTCACGGATTCGACAAGCATCCTGAAGCACTCGACATCTCGCACGTCAACGTCGCGAAGTATCTCGAAGCCGCCGAGCATATTCTCGACTACGCCATCGCGACGCGGCCTGAACCACCGATCATTCAGAAGCGGCGGATCTCTCTGGTCAACCGCGGAGGCTTCGTCGCTCACGTTGTGATGAACGGCGATGGAGTCCTGCTCAAAAACAAGGTGCCCGATCCCGACTTCCCGCCGGCCGCCGAGCAGAACCATCTCGATCAGGGGGCGCACGAACGCTGGGGCTCGTTCGACAATGGAGCCACCGTCGGGTTGTTCCGCCACGAGGACGAGTCATTCAATCCGTACTTCATCGAGCACGTCACGATCTACCCGGCGCGTTACCGAGTGCGTACTTCATTGTGGAGTTTCGGCTGGGACAAGGGCCAGGTGCTGCCGGGGCGCGGGACCGAAGCCGGGCGGCTGTCGGTCGTGCAACTCACCGGCGACGGCCGCGGCGGGCAGCATCCGAGTTACGTGCTCGGCTACTTTGACGCTCCAGACACGAACGCACTGGAGCACGAAGTCGTGGTCTGGCTGAACCGCAACGAGATCGTCGGCTTCAACACGGCGTCGCTGGCTCCGGCCGCAAACTACTACAAGAAGAAGCGGGCTATGGAGTTCACCGGGCCGGGCATCGCCGTCGACTGGCTCGACATCGAAGGCCCGCTGTATGACACGTGGCCGCCGCGCAGCCACTCGCTACTGTTCGGCAAACTGCCACTGACCGAGTTCAAAGCCGACGAGCACCCCGGCGTGCGAGCACCGCTGCGTCCGCGAGTCCGCCAGCTCGGCGCCGGTCAGAACCGTCGCGATCCGGAGCCTGGCATCTGGACTGTTCACAGCAAATCGCCTCTGAAAGATGCCGACCGTCTGCTGGCGAATTTCCTGCCAAAGCTGTTCCGCCGTCCGGTCAGCGACGACGTTCGGCGGCAGTACGTCGAAATCGTGAGTAAGCGTCTGGATGCCGGTGACAGTTTTGAATTCGCGATGCGGGCAGCTTTTCGCAACGCCCTGGTCTCGCCGGACTTTCTTTATCACGTCGAGCCGGAAGGAAAGCTCGACGACTGGGCACTCGCCTGCCGGCTGTCCTACTTCCTGTGGAACTCGCTGCCGGACGCGCAGCTCACGCAGCACGCGGCGGAGGGCGATCTTTGTCAGCCGCAGGTTCTGCACACTGAGGTCGAGCGGTTGCTCAACGATGCCCGATCGCAGCGATTCGTCGACGACTTCCTCGGCCCGTGGCTCAAGCTGCGTCAGATTGCGGCGAACGATCCAGATAAAAAGCTGTATCCCGAGTTCAGTCCCTACCTGCAGGACTCGATGGTTGCTGAATCGCGGGCGTACTTCCGCGAGCTGCTCGACAACAACCTCGACGCCGTCCACGTGACGAAGTCGAGCTTTGTCATTGTCAATGAAAAACTCGCGAAGCATTACGGCATTTCCAACGTGACAGGCACTGGTGTGCGTCACGTCGAACTGCCTGATAACTGTCCGCGCGGCGGCTTCCTGACGCAGGCGTCTGTGCTGAAAGTCACGGCGAACGGGACGACGACCTCGCCCGTCCCGCGCGGAGCTTTTGTCATGGATCGACTGCTCGGCGAGCCGCCGGAACCACCGCCATCCAGCGTGGCGGCCATCGAACCCGACGTGCGCGGAGCGACAACGATTCGCGAGCAACTGGCGAAACATCGTGAAGATCCGCAGTGCGCCGGCTGTCACGCACGAATTGACCCGCCCGGCTTCGCGCTGGAAGCCTTCGACGTGATCGGCGGATATCGCGAACGCTATCGATCAATTGGCGAGGGCGATCCGGCGCCGCGTGGCTCGATCGACCCGTTTATCGGCATCGGCTTCAAGCTGGGGCCGACTGTCGACGCCAGTGGCGAACTCGCAGACGGGCAGCCGTTCGCGGACATCCAGCAGTTTCAGTTGCTGATCGCCGCCGATCGGGCTCGCCTGCTGCGCAACCTGACGCGGCAGTTCGCCGTGTACGCCACCGGCCGGACGATTGGCTTTGCCGATCGATCACAGATTGGAGCGATCGTCGAACGCACTCTGCGTCGCGGCGGCGGCATCCGCACGCTGCTGCACGAGCTGATCGGCAGCCCGCTCTTCACCGGCGGTGAGGCCACGACCGAAGAACCCACCGACAGTCGTTCAACACAAACGAGTTCGTGCGACATCGCTGCGGTCGAGCCTCCGCACAGAATGATGATGGTCGCCTCGCTGCCTGACGTTGAGTCACCCGTCATCGCCACACCGTTCGAGCCACCCACTGCGGCACCGGCGTTTGCTGACGGCCAGTTCGACGAATCTCACACGGTGACGCTGCGAGTCGCCGGGCTGTTCATTCCGGAACGTGTCGACGGCTTCCGCGCGCTACTCGCCGACTTTCCGGAAGTCCGACTGCGAGACATTGACTACGAAACGGCGACTGCCCAACTGGCGTACACTCCCGAGTCCGATCTCTTTCGCAATGCGAAGCCGGAACAGATCGTCGAACGCCTCAACAACCGCGTTCGCCAGGTTTCGCAAGGCACTTTCAGTCTCAAATCGCCGGGCTCAATTCCGTACGAGAAACTTGAACGCGTCGACATCTCGATCGTCGGCCTCGACTGCAAAGCCTGCTCACTGGCCGTGTATCAGATACTCGAACGGATTGAGGGCGTTGAACGGGCCACCGCCAGCTTTCACGACGCACGCGCCACCGCCTGGATCGATCCTTCGAAGACAAATCGCGAGGCACTGAAATCCGCCCTCGAAGAACGCCGCGTCACGCTCGGCGTGGATTAACCCGTCTGAATTATCGGTTGGCCTGCGGAGGCAGATCGCCGATCTGGAAGTCCGGATTTGAGTTCCAGCATCGCGCTAATCGAATTTGAGCAGCGTTTGCCCCTGCGCGGGCATCGAGTCGAGAGCCGCCTTCAGCTTGCGATACACCTCTGGTTCCGCAGACGGTGGCAACGGCGACTTCTCATCGACGTCCGCATGGATATTAAAGAAACTGCCGTCGCCATACAGCTTCCACGTATGGTCACGGACGAAACGTCTGGCCTGACCGCGTTCCGGACGCGGGTGGTAAAAGCAGTACATCCAGCTTCGTGCCGGACCGTCTTTGCCTTTGAGCAGCTGCGCAAAGCTGATCCCATCCAGGCCGTCTGGAACGGGTGCTCCAGCGACTTCCTGGAGCGTCGGCAGGAAGTCCGAAATGTCGACGAGCTGATCAGTCACCTGGCCGGGTTTAATCGTGCCGGGCCAGCAGGCAATCAGCGGTTCACGCGTTCCGGAATCGCTGGTGTTGCCCTTGCCGCCGCGGATCGTCTGTCCGCTCAGCTCCGACGTGATTGCTTTGTTCGTGCCGTTGTCGCCGGTGAAGAGGATCAGCGTTTCGTCGGCGATGCCCAGTTCTCTGGTCCGGTCGATGATGCGGCCGACCTGTCTGTCCATAAAGGCAACCATATCCTCGAAGTTCTGCTGCTGATCTTTGTTCTGCCGCGACTCACTGTCCGGTGTCGGCAGAAACGGATTGTGGACCAGGATCATCGGGTAGTAGACGAACATCGGCGCGTGGTCCTGCGCGTGTTCGGTCATGAAGTCGAGCAGGTAGCTGGTGACGATTTCGGGGCCGTAATCGTCCGGGCTGAATTGTTTGGCCTCGCCGTCGATCGTCAGTCTGGGATTCCAGTAGCGATCGCCGAGTTTCTCGACCTGCCATAGACAGTGACGGTCGAACCCCATCTGCTGCGGCAGGCTGCCTTTGCCTCGGAACTGTTTGCTGTAGTTCTCCGCGCCAAGCAGTTGCCACTTCCCACCAATGACCGTCGTGTAGCCTGCGTCCTTGAGGTAATGAGCAAAGGTCTTCTGGTCGCGGCGCAGAATCGAAAAGGCCGCGTAATTCCGAGCGTTCGACAGGCCCGTCATGATCTTCACGCGGCTCGGTGTGCAGAGCGGTTGCGAGTAACAGTGCCGAAACCGCAGCCCTTCTGCCGCCAGACGATCGAGATTGGGCGTCCGGTACTGCTGACTGCCGTAGCAGCCGAAACATTCGTAACCGACATCGTCGGCCATGATGAGGATAATGTTCGGCGACTTTGCTCCCGCTTGAGTCGCGAACAGGCAGAACACAGAGACGAGACAGGCCATTACGCGCATCACGGAAACCTTCCTGTATTCGGACGAGAGGCGTTCGGCGCCAATGCAACGGGCAGCGGGGTTTCGCGGGCGTGCCGCGAAGCAGGCTGGGGAATAGACTTCCGCGTGAATATGGAAGGCGTCTGAACTGCGCCCCATCTTACTCTGGATGTCTCTGCAGAATGAAACCTCACACGCTGGTCTTGCTGATCGTGCTCACGCTGGCCCGAACGTCATGCGGTGACGACTCACCCGCCCGGATCCCGGTCATCTTCGATACCGACATCACCGGAGACGTCGACGACGTGCTGGCTCTTGCCATGTTGCACGCGCTGGCAGATCGTGGCGAATGTTCGATCGAAGCAGTCACGGTCTCGAAAATCAACCCACTGGCCGCGGCTTTTGTCGACGCGGTGAATACGTTTTACGGACGGCCGGACATTCCGATCGGCGTGACCAGAGACGCTCAGATTCGTGACAGCAGGTATCTGCATCTTGTGCAGACAAAGGACGGCGACCGCTTTCGATATCCGCACGATCTGCTCTCAGGTAACGATGCCCCGGACGCGGTGACAGTGCTGAGACGCATACTGGCGCAGTCGGATGACCATTCGATGACGCTGGTGCAGGTTGGACTGGCAGCGAATCTCGCAGACCTTATCGAGTCGAAGCCCGACGACATCAGTCCTCTTTCCGGCCCCGAGCTGATCAGAAGGAAGGTCAAGCTGGTGTCTGTCATGGCCGGCGCATTCGCTGCGGTCCAGGGAAACGACCACTATCTCGAAGCCAACGTGCGCAACGGCGTCGGTTCCATGCAGTGTTTCGCGAAAGCATGGCCGGCTGACGTTTCCGTGGTGTGGAGCGATTTCCAGATCGGTATCGCTGCTCCTTATCCGCGAGAAAGCATTGCCCGCGACTTCGCGTACCGGAAACATCACATTGTCAAAGAAGCCTACCTGCTACACAGCGGCCCGAATCACGACCGGCCCACGTGGGATTTGACCAGCGTTCTGCACGCCGTGCGGCCCGGAGACGACTACTTCGGCCTGTCACCTTCCGGAACGGTCAGCGTCGACGACGACGGCTTCACTCGATTCACGCCGCAGGCGAACGGTCGCGACCGCTACCTCACAATGAATCGCGAACAGGCCATTCGCGTCGTCGAGACTCAACGCTGTCTGGTGAGTCAACCACCTATGCGCCCGGCGCGCGGCGAGTAATTCCGCCCTTCCGGCAGAAAATCACCCAGCAGGTGCCATGATGAATCAACTGTCTCTTCTGATTGCCGTCGCGGTGTTTGCAGCGGCCGACGGCGCTGGTCTGCAGTCCGAACCAGCTCAGCCGGCGGCGTTTCGACATGCCGGAATCGTTGCTGCGTGGCAGGCGTACGGTGATCGGCTCACGTTTGGCAAAGGCCAGACGCTGGCGCTTGTTGACGATGGCTGCACGTTGTCGCGGCCGGAGTGGTCGAAGTCTGACGGCGACCCGCCCAAGGTGCTGGTCGCCTGGGACAGTGTCGATGGTGACGACGATCCGAAACACGAAGGTCGCGGATACCACGGCTCGACGATCGGCATCCCGTCTTCGGTGAATTTCGGGGGCAAACGGGGAGTCGCCTACAACGATCAGCTTGCCGTAATTCGAGCGCTCGAATGCTGCCACTGCAACGTCAGTGATGGAACAACAGTCGCGAAGGCACTGCAGTGGATCATCGAAAATCACAAGCAGTACCGCATCACGACGGTCAATCTGGCACCGGTCGACGACAAAGCTCACGACGCGCCCGTGCAGACGGACATCGATCAGAAGCTGGCTCGACTGCGTGAGCTTGGTATCTGGGTGAGCGCTCCGACCGGCAATCACAACTTCACGACAGGGATCTCGTGGCCGGCGTGCCAGCCGGGTTGTTTTGCAATCGGTGCCGTTCGGCCTGGCCGGGACGAGGTCTATCTCGATCGCCATGCTCAAGTGGATCTGGTTGTTCCCGCGGCAGCGACATCGTCGTCGAACGCGATCGCGTGCGGAGCCGCCATTGTCCTTCAGGAAGCGATCTCGAAGACTGGCTATGACTGGAAAACTGACGGGCCGAATCTGCCGTTAGCGCTGCTGGCGATCATGAAAAAGACCGGTGTTACCGTGCAGGATCCCGCGACAAATCGCAGCTACCAGCGACTCGATCTGAAGGCCGCTCTGGATTATGTCTATGCGGCGAAGAAGTAGCCGGAGCCGAAACGGTCCCGCCGATCTGGAATCATGCACCGGACCGAGACTCAGAAGACGTGATACGCCCTGGCGTCCCACTCTTTAGCCAGCGCAGCATCGTTTGCTCGACGCAGCAATTCGTAGTAACTGTACGGGTACTTGAAGACGTGCCCGATTCCAACGGAGTGGTCACCGCGCTTCGCCCAGTACTCGGCCTGATTGGGTCTCAGCTTGCTGGGCCTGTGGTCGGTATAGCGTTTGTCGTCCGCCGCCGGACCTTGACGAGTCACGGTCACATATTTGCGGAAGGCGGTGCGACAGCTCTCGGCCCAGTCGACGTCCCCCATCGCGGCGAGTTCGACGAGCGACTGGCCGAAAGTCAGCATGTGGCCCGCAAAGCCCTGCCCATAGCCGACGAACCGATCAACGGCATCTCTGGCTTCACGCAGAATGAATTGCGATGCGGCCTTCGCATCGGTAAAGGGCGGCGGATCAACGTCCTTGTCCGGCATGATGTCATGCCAGGGAGTGAACGATCGGATCATCTCGCAGATTCCGTCGATGCGTTTCGGAGTCGCTGCCTCGGGCAGCAGGCGAAACCCCTTGATCGCCAGCATTGCGAAGATCGCGTTATGGCCGACCTGCAGCAGCGTCTCACCATTCGCCGCCAGGGCTGCACCGATTCGAGCGATCCCGTCTGGATCGGGCTTTTCGTCCGGGAAGGGTTTGCATAGTGGCTTTGTCGCCCAGTTGAGATCGAACAGTTCGACAATGCGCGACCGGGCACGCTCATCCATTTCATTGCCGTCGATCATCAGGTGCGCCGCGATCAGAGCTGCACCACGATGCCCATCCGTGAAGTAATCAAGTTCGTGAGCCCTCGCGAGAGCATTCAGTCCAAGCAGCACCAGACGCCTGTCGGACCTGTCCTCGTCCTCGCCGAACGCAAAGCGTCCGCTGAACAGCGGACCCGAGAACAGACTTCCCACAACCGCCGTCGTCTGCTTCGCGAAGTCTCTGCGGTCAATGCTGTTATCCATGACGCAACCTCACAACGGCAAGGAGTTCAAATTCCTTCGAGTCTCTGCGTGCCACAGGAACACTCCGTCGGCCATAGGATCCTGCCGACAAGGTACCAACCGGTCGAAGCTGAAACATCTGCGGCTCACAGCCAAATACCAGCAGTCCCGCTTCGATTGACGAATCCATAAATGAATTCCGTCAGCAGAAACTGAGAGAGTAACGTCAGGTCAACGGAATTGTCTGCAGACAGTTCCATTTCAACCGGGCGATCACTCGAGCGGAAGGCTCGGCTGGTGTGAGAAGACCTTTACACCTCTCCGGATGCCGCGTTCTTATCGGCCAGCCGGTCTGCGACGTCCGATGCCGCCAGCTTTCGATCTCAGTCACCTGTATGGCGTTGCGAACAATGTTCCTGTGTTGTGAATCGTTGCGCACAAAATCGCCCCGCTGGAATCCGTAAATTCCAGCGGGGCGCGATTCGCGAGAGGCAGTCTGACGAAGGCGGAAGCGAATTGTCAGAACTGCTGGCTTCTGCCGGATACTTACGCTGCGGCCTTCTGAGCGATCGGGAATGGCAGAACGAATGGCTGTCCCTTCCGCAGATCCTCACACGCCTGCACGAAGGCCTCAAACACCTGCATGTCGAGCCGCGAGGCCGTGTCACTTTCCGGGTGCCACTGGACGCCCAGAACAAACCAGTCCTCTTCTTTCGACTCGTACGCTTCGATGACTCCGTCCGGCGTACGGGCGGCGACGCGGAACGGCGGAGCGATAATGTCAATCGCCATGTGATGCTGGCTGTTCACTCGAATTTCTCCGGGGCCGTAGATATCGAACAGCAGCGAGTCTTCTTCGATCTCGATCAGGTGCCGCAGATTCGGCTCGACCGGATCGCGGTGCTGCAGCGGCTGCTCGAAATCTTCCGGAATGTGGCGATGGATCGTCCCGCCGCAGATCGAATTGAGCAGTTGCATTCCCGAGCCAATCGCCAGGATCGGCAGGCGACGTTTCACCGCCAGTTCACAGATTCGTCGATCAAAGTCTTCACGTCGTGCCGGCATCAGACGATTCGCCGGATGCGGGTCGTGACCCAGTCGTTCGAGATCCAGATCGAGATGGCAGCCCGCGAGAACCAGACCGTCGATCATGTCGACGATTGCTTCGATGTCCTCATCTTCGACGTACGGTGGAATCAGAATCGGCAGTCCGCCCGGACAGTTGCGAGCCTTGTTGTTGCCAGCGGTTTCGATCTTCGACGCGGTGATACAGTCGTAGTAGCCAGCGTTGAACCAGCTCAGTGCGCCGGCTTCCAGTCGAGCGGTGCGGTAATCGCCATTGATTCCGATAATCGGCTTCTTAGTCATCTGTGGGCTCCCTCCCGAAGAACCATCCTTGAAATGGAAACGTCAGCATCGCACACGATCAGCGCGAACTGACACGATGAACCGGAGGGAAGGGAGTTGCCAGCAGCAACCGAAAGCAGCGGCTCCACAGCGTCACTTGAGTGAGGTCGTTCTGTTTTGACGACTTACACTTGTCAGAGGACTCTGTGTCGATTCCGTTCTCTGCCTCGCGTTCCCTTTCCTTAGGTTCGCGTCGCCTGATAACTCAGCACCAGGCGTCCCGCTCAAGTCATCAGTCACTTCCCAGCGATCTGATCTTGACTCAAGCGGGGCGGATACTAGAGCTGCAAAATCAATCTGTCCAGGAAATACTTTGTCTTGTCACAAGGTTTTCTAAAGTCTCCGGAATCGACAAAAAGGCCGGCAAACGGAAGCCGGATGCGAGTTGCTGATCGAGATTATGCCACCAAAAGGTCCACCGGATGAGACTCCTGCCACACTGCCTGTTCGTCGCTGCCACCTGGATCCTGAGTGGGACAGCGACAGCCATCGCGATCGAACCGGACGACCATCCCTTGAGTCGTGAAGAGCGCGACCGTCTGCAGCAGAGGCTCCAGCAACAGACGCAACAGCTCAGCAAAGCGATCGACGAGGCACCGACGGCCGCCGCTTATTCACAACGCGGCGACGCGTACTTTTTCCTCGGCGACTTCGATCACGCGCTGGCTGATTATGAAAAGATGGTCGAATTGAATCCTGACACCGGCCCGTCGCACTGGCGCCGCGGGATCGCCCGCTTCTATGCGCAGAAGTATTCGGAAGCCGCAAAGCAGTTCGAAGAGTACCACTCGTTCGACAACGTCGACCGCGAAAACGGCATCTGGCGATATCTCTCGCAACGCCGCGCCTACGGTCTTGAGAAAGCCCGCGAAGGGCTGCTCAAGTACGAGAAGACCGACCGCGAACCGTTCCCTGCGGTGTATCAGCTCTTCGCCGGCAAACTCACGCCGCAACAGATCGAGCAGCAGATTGCCGACGCAAAGATCGACGACGAAGAACGCAGCAAGCGCGAGTTCTACGCGGAGCTTTACATTGGTCTGAACCACGCCGTCGAAGACCACGACGCTGAAGCGATCGAACATCTTCGGAAATCAACCGCCAACACCTGGGGACCGAAAGCCGGTTACGGCCCTCACTACATGTGGCACGTCGGCCGCCTGCACTACGAACTGCTGGCAGCAAAACGCAAGTCGGCCACGGCGAAGGAGAACCAGTAGTCACATCACGGAACTGTGCTGCAGACGCTGCACGGTTCCTCTGATTTCTCACACAGCTCAGTCCTTCGGCTCAGTGGATTCCGGCGTTGATGACCGTAGAGGGTTGTCTGAAGCCGGTGATTGCCGGGACTCGCCGGTCTGAAAAAGATCAGACCTGTTGGACGGAGACGCTTCCGGGATCCTGTTGAGAAAGGGATCGGCGGCTTCCGGCGTTTCGGGTGCCTCCGTCCTGCGGGTTGAATCCGTCGTGTCGGGCGCGGCTCGCGACGGAATCTCAGGCTGACCTGGCTGTTCCGGTCCAGACGCCGGTTTCACGCCAGTCGTATCCTGAACCGGGGCCTGCGGCAGTCTGGCCTGTAACTGGTCAAGCAGGTCGAGAGTCTGTTGAGCCAGTTCGACCTCAAGGTCTCGCTGGTCCATTTCGAGCTTCAACCGACTCAGTTCCGTCGCCGGAATACTGCCCGTCTTGTAGGCCGCGGCGGCCTGTTCGTAACCAGCCCTGGCCGTTTCCAGCGATGACTTCGCAAAGCGAAGGGAAAGCTCACAGCGCTGACGTCGAACCAGTGCCTGCTGCAGCAGCAGTGCGAGTCGACTGTCGGCGTGCCGGGCAGCAATCTCTGCTTTGTTGAATTCACTGTTCGAGATGACCTTCTGTCTGACAAGTGCTTCCAGGCGATCCCGTTCAAGCCGCGCCTGCTCGGCGTCGAACTGTGCTTCGGCAATCTCACGAACGAGACCAAGTGCCTGATCGAACGACGTCTGCAGGCTGGACTGGAGCGAGGACTGCCTGTCCTGCGGATCCTGCGTCAGGAACTGACGAGCACTCACCGGCTGGTTCTGTCCCGCCTCCTGCCAGAACTTTTCGAGTTCGAGCTGCAGGGCGCCGTCGTTGACGCTCGCGAGCAGACGTTCGATCTCTCTGGCGCCGAGGTACTGGCCTGGGTCGCGAGCGGACATGATGCCGCCGAGTTTGCCTTGATACGTCAACAGGGGAGCGCCGCCGCTACCCGGCTGAGAGGAAATGTCCGTGGCGAGCCGGCTGGCGGTGCCCTGCCTGCCAACGAGCCGCCGCGCGTGGCCGGTAAACGCCGCGACGGAAACGTCTTCCGGACGGAACTGACCATCCTGGACCGTGGCCACGCAGACCCACGTTCCACTGGCAATTTCATCGACGGCCAGTTCGAGTTTCGGTGTGGCGTCCGGAAAGAGATCGGGTTGCAACAGCGCCAGCCCCGTTGGTTCGTTGACAGCCGCCAGACGGGCGACTGCCGTTGTTCGTGTCGCCGGGAAGACGATCGTCAGTTCGAGTGTCTTGCGAGCGCCCTCGGTCAACATTCCTGCGGGCAGTGCTGAGACGACCAGACCCCGGTCGGTCAACAGGACACCGTCCAGACTGCCGTGAGCGATGAAGCCCGGCTTCTGCTCGTACTGCCACGTCACGCGGACGGTGAGCTGTTCGAGCAGTTTGCTGACCGCGTCCAACGGGCCGCGCGGCGGCTCCTGGGAGGGGTTGATGGAGCCAGCCGGGTAGGCCGAGGAGCGATCGGTATTCGGGACCGGTGTCGGCAGTCTCGGATCGTCCAGAGGCGAAAAGATGCCCGGCCGCGTGGCCGGGTTTAAGTCCGAAGGGGGAAGCACGGTTTGCTTTCCCGAATCCGGCGGTCCGGCAACCAGCGAGGCAAGCAGCGCGGTGACGAGTTCATCCTCGCGGGCCGCCCGCTCGTTCAGCCGTTGTTCGATTTCAGTCAGTCGCTCACGCAGCCGCGCGATCTCCTGCTGCTGCTGTTCGCGCCGCCGCTGCAGCGCCCGGCGGACTTCAAACTCCAGCGCCTGTCGCGCCTTCTGCACTTCGGAGTGATGCGGGACGAACCGGGACTGTTTGTCCTGCAGTTCCCGCGCGAGGATTTCAATCCGTTCGTTCGGGAAGCGTTCGTTCGGGCTTTTCTCCCTGCTAAAGGCATCTGATCCCACGAAGTCGTTCAAAGTCAGGGGCGGCTCGGAAGGACTGGGGCCGTAGGCGGGTCTGGACTGATTCGCGTCGGAAGAGACTGTGAACGGATTCTGTGTGTGCTGCGGAACAGGCGGAGCACTTGGTCCAGGTCGGGGAGTTGCTGACGCCTGGGCTTCGACGGCGGGAGCCGCAGAATTCGAGGTCGACGTTTTCTGTTCAGCGGAGAGCGGCAGCCCAAAGTCGGCCTCGTCCACCGGAATTGGCGGTCCTGGCTGCGCTGCAGCAGGGGAAGCGACTGGCTGCTCAGACGCATTGAGAGGAGAAGGGGCGATCGAGTCCGCAGGCGGCGCCGCGTCGGAGGCCCCACTGGTCTGTTGCGCGGGAGGCTCGGCCGCGGCGAGTTCTCCAGAAGGTTCGAAATCCGGGAAGGCCGAAGCGAACGGTTCGGTTTTTGGTGGCTCCGCCACTCGGACGACGGCCTCCTCGTTTCCCGTGTCGACGAGGTCAACGGGCACCAGATTACTGGTGGCATCGAGCGGTCGGTCGAGTTTGACGATCGTCAGACGGACGCCGAACTGCTCAAGCCCGAACACGGCACCGGCCACGCACAGGAGGAACAGAGTTCCGAGTATGATTCGTTTTTTCATCGTTTAATCCTCGCTCGTGGGCTGCGGGAGAGCTTTCGGGGAAAGCGACGGACCATTGGCCGGCAGAGTGGTCGTCGCGGAGTGATCGACAGGTTGAACCGGAGCGACCTGCGCATCGAGGGCGTTAACCGCGTTCTCGATCGAAGTCAGTTCGGCGTTGAGCTGAGACTCGACCGACAGCAGGTCGGCGGGCAGCGGTACGAGTTCACCTTCCGCTGCCGGCATTTCGGGTCCGGCGACCGATGGACCGTCGATCGACGGAATCGGGTCGGCGAAGTCGTCCTGCGGCGTCGCAGTCGACTGATCGGAAGCCGTATCCGCGGCTGCGAAACTGCCCGCTGGTTCGCTCGTCTTTGAGTCACTGTCGAACCACAACGGAGACGACGCGGCGAGCAGACCGGTCGCGAGCAGCGCCGCCGCAACAGGCCGTCGCAGCGATCGCGGTTTCGACCGCCACAGGATCGCCGGCAGCGGAGACACGGTCGGCTGCTGCACGTGGGCGAGGCAGTCTTCAAGCAGTTCAGCAAGTTCACCGGCGGTTTCAAACCGCGTGGCAGGAGTTTTTGCGTGCAGACGGGAGACGACTGAGCACAGCCATTCGGGAATGGCCGGGTTGATCTCCTGCAAACTTCGCGGTTCAGTTTCGACGATCCGCTTCAACAGGCCCATTGTCGATTCCGCCCGGAACGGCGGCCGGCCAGCGGCCATTGTGTAGAGCACGCTGCCGAGGCTGAACAGGTCCGAGCGATGATCGATCGAATCGCCGCACGCCTGCTCGGGCGACATGAACTGCGGCGTGCCGGCGATGACTCCGCTGCGGGTCATGCTGGCATCGTCGACGGCTCGCGCGAGACCGAAGTCCGTGAGCATGACACGCTCGACGCCGCGTTCCAGCAGAATGTTTCCTGGCTTGACGTCGCGATGCACGAGTCCCTGGTCGTGCGCCGCCTGCAGTCCTCGCGCGGCCTGACTGCCGATACGCAGAATTTCTTCGAGCGACAATGAGCCTTCGCGTTCGATGCGCTGCTGCAGGGACTCACCGGTCACAAGCGGCATGACGAGATACGGCAGCCGACCGGAAGCATCGACCGAGTGGATCGCCAGCACGTGCGGATGAACAACGGCCGCAGCAGCCTGAGCTTCACGGGCAAACCGTTTTCGAGCGGCAGCGCTCGTTGCGTAATGCGGTGCGAGCACTTTCACGGCGACAAACCGGTTCAGCTCGCGGTCGTAACCTTTGAGGACGACGCCCATCCCGCCGCAGCCGATCGGTTCGATGATGTCATACCCGCCGAGGCTGCCGAGCATCGCCGGACTGTCGGACGCGTCCAGAAAGTCGAGCGGAATGTCGCCGACGGTTGACTCGACACTCGACAGCGGAGAACTCGGAATCAGCGAGCCCGACGATCGCTCGTCGAGTTGCGTCTCGCGCTGCAGCAGATCACTGGCGTCCTGCCACCAGGACGCGTCGGCCGCGAGCGTTTCGAGTGTCTCGCAGCACGAGCCGCACTCGTCGAGATGCGCCTCGACGAGCGATTGCTCGTTAACAGACAACTGCCCGGCCAGCAGTTGCTGCAACTTTGAAGCGTCACAGGATGAAATCTGAGCAGGCATTGATTTGCTGAGTTTGAAATCTGAAATCTGCGATTTGAAAAGTGGAGAGACAGCCGAGACTCTGAATCACTCCCGCTGCCGCCGCTCGATCACTTCCCGCAGGCGGGCCATCACGCGGCTGCGCGCGACGTAAACCGCTCCGCGGGACATTTCGAGTCCGCTGGCCGCAGCGTCGACAGGCTGCCCCTCGACGCAGGTCGTCCAGAACGCCGACCAGGTCGACGGTTGAAACTCGTGGCAGATTCGCTCGGCCGCCCAGTGGAAGAGCTGCCGTCGGTATTCGAGGTCGAACAGGGCCGTCGTTCCGCAGTGCGGATCGGGCTGTTGTTCGAGCAGTTGTTGAAAGTCACTGTCGCCGGATCCGCGCGGATGCCGGGCTTCGCGTTTCAGCAGATTGATCGTCAGGTTGCGGATGATCGTCGCCAGCCAGCCGCAAAAGCTGCCTCGGTCCGGTGACGGCTCCCAGCGTTCAACGGCTCCGGCCACGGACACCAGAACGTCCTGCACCAACTCCCGCACATCGGCATCCTGCAGCCCCTTGCGTCGACCAAGCCGCTCAATCAACGGCTGGTAGAGTTCGAGAAACTCGGCCCACGCCTGTTCGTCCTGCGGATCCCGCAGGCGGAGGATGAGGCTCGGTCGTGTTTCCGGCGTCGCAGGCACTCACGGCTTCCTTCGCGGGACGGGACAGAAGTAGCACAACCGGCAGCGGTGCGATCTTACAGGGATCCAGAGAATTCCCGAAAACTCCTGGCACGAGCCACGCGAATACGGCGAGCTGACAGGCCACCAGCCGCTGGTACAGCAGGGAGGGCTCGTCTCCGCGCGGTTGGACCAGCTTCAGTTTCAAACTGGAGAAGCTGCAGAAAGTCTGCCTGTTGTAGTGGTCGTATCGATCGATTGCGTCACGCGTCTCGAATCGGCTGTTCCGACTCAGGCTGCGTCAAAACCTGCCGGGCGAGCCGTCGATAAGACTCTGTGTCTGATAGGAAGTTGACGGGTGGAGGGATTCTGCCAGTCGCGACAGACACGGATGCTGTCAGCACACGACGGCTGCCCGACTGACCTGGACCGAGTCGGCGGACCGCCAAGCGGGATTGCACCAGCCTTTCACAAGGGATTGACAGGGAGAGAGCTGTGAAGATTGGATTCTCTGTTCGAGCATGGGTGCTCAGCGCGGCCGCAGGGCTGGTCATCGCGACAACCTTCCACGCGTGCAAAACGCCATTCACAAAAACCGTTGCCGCCGGCACGCAGAGTGCCACCGCTGAATCGACGGCCACCAAACGGCGACCAAAGCACAGTTCACTTCAGTCGCTGTTCTCGCAGGCTCCCCGGACGGATTCGCAGATCGAAGCCGATTCGATTGCCGCGGACTCGGGCATTCGACAGGTCTCAAATGAAGTCGTTTCGGCCGACGGTTCATCGACGGCTGAGCCGCGCAAACTGATTGAACGGCCGGCCGTTCGTGATGCGATCAGCAAGTCGCGACCAGCGCGCAGCACACTGTTTCCTTCGCTGTTTCAGCGGCCCGTCAAAGAGCAGCCGCCCCAGCAGATCGTGACACCGCGGGCTGACGACGGTCGGAGTGCCGTACAGCAGCGGCTTGAAGAACTTTATCGCGAGAACGGTCAGGAAATGCCGCCGATGGATCTCGGTGCTCTGCCCGAAACCAGTCTTCAGCAGGAGATACCGCCGCTCCCGAAAGCAGCCGCCAGCGATCCCGATCCGATCCGACAGGTTTCGAACAACCCGTTCAAGCGATTCTTCAGCAAGATCTCGCCGTTCAACAAAGGCAGTAAGGCTGGCGACGAACGTCCTGACCACGTTGAAAAGATGCCGGCGGCGGTGCGTCAGGAGCAGTCGCGGATTCATCAGCAGTTCAACGCTCAGCCGACACGCGGTGCTCAGATTCCGGCTGCCGAACCTCAACTGCTGTCGGAAGAGTCACAGAGGGAAGCCATCCAGGCGATCGAACAGGCGCAGGATGAACTGCCGTCTTTCAAGCCTGCCGTCGAGCTGCCGGAAATCTCGCTGCCGAATGATGCAGTCCTGCCGCAGATCAGCAGTGACTTGAGCGACGAGCCGATTGGTAAAACGCCGACGCCAGAGATTCCGACGCTCGACGACATTCCGTCGATCGACGATGTGCTGGCCAATCCGTTCCCGGAAGTGTCCGAAGCCGAAGCCGATGGACAGAAAGCAAAGCCGGTTGCGAAAGAAGAGACTCCGTTCTCTGGCCTGGCTCTGGAGTCCGAACCGGCGCCGCTGGAAGCACCATCGCTGCCGGACACTCCGGCGGAAAAGAAAGCAGAAGCTCCCAGTCTGCCGGAACTGCCGACGCTCGATCTGACGGAAACGACAGCTACGCAGCCCGTCGAGACAAAACCTGCTGAAACAAAAGACGCAGACTCGCTGCCCTCGGTTCCGGCACTGCCGGAGATTGGCCTGCTGCCCGAGCCTGCCGAACTGCCGATTGTCGAAGAGAAGCCGGACGAGCCGGCTCCGTCGGCCGAACTGCCGGAAATCAAACCGGCTGAAAAGTCACCGGAAGTCGACGCCAAATCAAAACTGCAGAAGATCGCCGCACGTCAGGAACTCAAAGGCCTGAAAGGCTTCTGCCCGGTGGCTCTGCGTGACAAGCGGGACCTGATCGATTCAGTCCCGCAGTTCAAAGCCGAATTTGAAGGCCGAACCTACAACTTCTCGTCAGCGGAAGCGTTGAAGAAGTTCCAGGCGGCTCCAGAGCTGTACGCTCCGGCGAAAGCGGGCATTGACGTCGTGGCCGCACAGGATGAGTTTGAGATCGAAGGCACGCTCGACCACGCGGTCTGGTATCGGAACCGCCTCTTCCTGTTCAGCTCGCAGCAGACGCTCGACCAGTTCTCAATCGCTCCGTCGGTGTATGTGACGGAAGAGTCTGACGCTGAGTGACAACGCCGGGCGGCCTCGTTGCCCGAACGGCAAACTCAACAGCCCGGTCGAAACTTCGGCCGGGCTGTTCTGCTGCGCGGTCTCCGACCGAGGTTACCACAGCTCGACGCGCGGGTCGGTTGGGTTGCGAGCAGCGAACTCTTCAAGCAGCCGTCGGCTTTCGTTGTCGAGATCTTTCGGAACGACAATCTTCAGCACCGCAAACAGGTCGCCGCGCTGTTTCGTCTTTGGGTCGACGACGCCCTTCTCGCGGAGTCGCAGTTTCGTGCCGCTTGATGCACCGGCCGGAACTGTGACCGTAACGCGGCCTTCACTGAGCGTCGGGACGTCAACCTTTGCGCCCAGCGCAGCTTCAGCCAGCGTGACAGGGACGTCGACAAACAGGCTGCTGCCTTCGCGACGAAACCACGGATGCGCGGCAACGCGAACCTTCACGAGGAGGTCGCCATTCGGTCCGCCGTTCATGCCGGGGTGCCCCTGACCGCTCAGCCGGATCGACTTGCCGGACTCGATGCCCGCCGGGATGCGGACGGTCAGCCGCTCGCTCTTACCACCAATCGAGATCGTCAGATCATACGTGCCGCCTTCGGCTGCCGTTGTAAACGGGATATCGATCGACGTTTCGGCGTCCTGACCTTTCTGCGGACGCGCCGGGCCGCGACGTTGAGTACGTGCTCCGCCGAACGCACCTGATCCAAACGCGCCGCCGAGAATATCACCGAGATCAACGCCGCCAGCTCCACCGAACAGATCGCCGAGATCGACTGGCCCGCTGCCGGTCCAGGCCGGCCCGCTGCCGCGGCCGCCCTGAAACGCGGCCTGTCCGAAGCGGTCGTACTTCTGCCGTTTCTCGTCGTCGCTGAGAACCGAATACGCTTCCTGGACCTGCTTGAACTTCTCGGCTGCGGCTTTGTCGTCCGGTTTGACGTCCGGGTGATTTTCGCGCGAGAGCTTGCGGTATGCCTTGCGGATTTCGTCCGCCGAGGCCCCCTTCTGAACGCCTAGCACGTTGTAATAGTCATCCGACATTGTCACTCATCCTGCCCGCGTGGCAGTAGCCAGTTCCCGCTGCGCAACGGTGCAACTCGGATGCCGATCCGGCAGCCAGCCAGTTACCGCCGCACTCCGAGGCTGTCAGTCCGGTAAAAAAAGACGCTCCTGACGACGCATCGCAGGAGCGTTTCGGACTATGGCGTTTTGCGTTCAGCCGCTCAAGCAGCGGCCTCAAGTTGTCCCCAGCTACTGAACCTGGACGTTAGGCTGCTGCGGCTGGCCGTTCTGGCCATTCTGTCCCGGCTGGTTTTTATGCTGCTCGCCCTTCTGGTCGGGCTTAGCTTTGGGCCCGAAGATGCCGTGCAGCTTTTCGCGCAGCAGGCGTGCGTTGACGCGCGAATCGAGATGGATAACCTGGACGGACGAGTTCGGCCGGGCGGCTTCGTCGAGCGCTTCGACGATCAGCGTGACGTTGTCCAGCAGTCCTTGAGACGCCGACACGACGAGGTTGTTCGATAACTCGTCGACACCGATCGAAAGCAGTCCCTTGAAACGGATTGGCTGTTCCTGTTCCTGGTCGGCGTTGTCTCCGCCACCGCCGTAAATGTAAGTGTAGCTGCGTTCCGACGGTCGTTCCTTGTCGTCTTTCTTGCCGGACTGCAACGCTTTGTCGTTTTCGCTGAGCAGATCGCGGTAAACGTCTTTGACTGCTTCAGCGATCGTGTTCGCTTTCGAGTACTTGATGGGAATGACTTTCGTCCGACGGATCGAAGCGGGCTCAGTCGACGTCGGCTTGTCGTAAATCGCGATCAGGTCCTCGATCATCACCAACTGATCTTTCGATGCTCCCTGCACCAGAATCGTATGCGAATCGCGGTCGGAGATAATCTTCAGCGGCTTGCGACGTGACAGCGACGCTGGCCCCCGATCCGAACTTGTCTTCGGATAGAAACCCCAGAACGGGCTGTACTCCATGCCGCCCTTTTCGTCGGCCTCGATCTCCTCCTTGAAGATGTCTTTAAGGATGACCTCGATGCCGTACGCCCAGGTATTGGGGTACTTGAGTTCGAACACGTGCCAGTCGCGTTTCGGTGGGGCGTACTCGTTGAGCATATCCTCGAACAGGTCGAGTGCCGCGGTGTCGTCGGACTCGAGGTAGATCTGTCCGTCGGCTCCGACACGCACGTTGATCGGGGCGGGCTCGCTCGATGCTTCGTCGTCCGGTTGCGATTCCGACCGTCTGTTCTGGCTGCGAAGCTGTTCAAGCAACCTTCTCAGGCGATCGTCTGGCTGTGGTGATCGGTTCGGGGCAGCAGATTGACCAGCGGCAGGTTTGTCTGTTTCGGGCTGCTCTGCGGCAGGATCCGCTGTGGGTTCATCCTCGGCTGTCGAGTCTTCGGCCGCGAGACCACTCTCTGAGCCTGGCTCCGGAACATCGCGCTGACTGACTTCCAGCAGCCGGAAGACTTCGCGGCGAGCTGGCCATTCGGGAACACGTTCTCCCGCGATGAACGCGTTTGACTCCGCCTGGTCATCCTCAGAGGGATCCTGCGACGGCTGTCCGAAAATGTCGCGTGCCCGAAGCACCGTTCTGCTGTCGCCGCCGGACTGCTTGCCTGGCGTTGGCCTCACGCTGGCCGGCGCGTTGACGCTGCGCGCATCGGACTCTGCTTTGCGAACTGGCTCGACCTTATCCGGCGACTGAGGGGCGACAGGAACCTCTGGTTCTTCCTTTTTCGGCAGTTCCGGCAGCGGAGCAATCTTCAGCGGATTGCGGCTCTGATTCGGCCAGGCCTGCTGGAGCTGTTCGATCAACCTGACGGCGTCTTCGAGATTCTCGACGTTGAGGACGCGCCGGCGCGCCGGGTTGCCGCCAGGCATCGGCATCTCGCCGAGCTTGACGAGCAGCTCATCAACCGCCTGCTTCTCCATCTCGTTGCACCACAGCAGCAGCCGGTTGTATTCGACGTCGGCATCGACGCGGAACTTGTCGCCGTCGTCGTACTGCTCCTCGTTATTCCGGCTGCCGAACGGTGAGAAAAAGAAGTAGCTGCGGCGTGACGACTGCTGATTATCCTCTTCCTTTTCCTCACCCATCATGAAGCGGATCGAGCCGGCGACGTACTCAGCGTCGTGCTTGCGCAGCGGGATGACGTGAAACGTCCGCGTGCGGCTGTCGAGCTTCTTAATCAGCACTTCGACGATGATGTGATCGGACCGCGAACCAGTCACGATGACGGCCCGCCGGCGTTTGTCCGGCTGAATTCTTGTTCGGGGCGAGATCGCTCCCATGTCCTGCATCATCTCAATGAACTGTTCCGGATCGATGTGCGAGAGCCGGTAAACCTCGGTCTCCCCCAGCGCCCCGATGCCGCTGTACGAGTCGTCGGAACGCTGATCGAGAATCTCGATCGCCTGCTCGACCATCGCCATCTTGTCGGGCGGAGCGTTGACCAGAATGACGTTTTCGCGCGACACCGCGACGATGCTGATCTCCGGCTCTTTCTGCGGTCCCCCGCCCTTACCGCCATTCTGCTGCGCCCGCTGCTGGGCCATCTGCTGCATCTGCTGCATCTGCTGAGGGGTCATCGGAGCTGACTCTTTTTTGAGTCCCAGCAGTTCCTTGAGCTGGCCGGCGACTTCTTCCGCACGCGCAAACTTCAGCTCGAAAGGCCGCACCAGTCGTTCTTCGCCTTCGTTCGACTGCTCCTGTTCAAGCACGGTGTTGATCTCGCGCAGGTTGATGATCGCGTCGATTGCTTCGATTCGGTTCGTCGTCTTCAGCGCCGTCAGCTTGCCGTTCGGACTGAGCATCGGCTTCAGTTCTTCCGTCGCCTCTTCAGCGAGCATCCAGCGCAGCGGGAACGACACTTTGGCGAACTCGTAATCGTCAAGGCTGTCAAGGTCGCTCGGCGAAACCCGTGGCACCAGCGCCGGGTTGAGCTTCTCGATCTTTGCGACGGTCATCAGCTCGCCGCGGTGCAGCAGCGTGTAGCCGCGGGCCAGCAGATGCCGGTTGATCAGGTTGCGTACTTCCGGAACGGTGTATTCGCGCTGAGTGACCAGGTTCAGAAACCCGCCTGGCAGTTCCTGCCAGTCAAGGCTGACGTTCGAGACTTCGGCCAGCCACTTGAGCACGCCTGGCCACGGCTGTCCGGTGAAGTTGAGTGTCAGCTTTCCAGCCGCATTCGGACGGACCTGCAGCTCTTTGGGATCGGGTGGCGACTCGGGCTGGTCCGGCCGCGAGATCACGTCGGGCGTCTTTGACGCGTCCGGTTTGTCGCCTTCCGGCTTTTTATCGCCCTCTGGCTTCTTCTCGTCCGGCTTACCGGGCTGATTCCCCGGCTGGCCAGGCTGAGCCGGCATCGGCTGCCCGCCCGGAACCGGCCGCCCACGGATGACGGCTCCCGGCGGCAGCGCTCTTCCGTCCGGAGTCGTGACTCGGATCTCTTCCTGCGCAGATGCGACTGACCCGGAAAGCAGGGCAACCGCGAAAACAACTGCCCGGAAGACTGCGGCCGATCGGAACGCTGAGGTACAAGCCCGCATGAGGAATTCCACTGGCTGAGGCATTGTGAACTGACGGTTCGGTCGGATTCGGCGGGAAGAAGGCGACGAGCAGTGTCTGTCTGACTGCGCCGACTGGTGACCGAAGCTGGTGTGGCGACATTATGCCAGGTCGTGCGCAGCAGCCGCAACGCCACTGACCTCCTGTTTAACGATCGCGCGTGACAGTTGTTAGACGGGGATCGATTTCGTCACTGTTCCTGTCTGACGAAGCTCCGGAATCACGCGGAATTGTCACGCAGAATGCCGTACCGCTCGATTCCGTCTCCGCGTCGCCTCCATATTCCGCACGATACGACAAACCCGAGTCACCGATGCCCCATGCGATTGGTCTGGACATTGGCGGAGCGAACCTGAAGGCCGCTCACAGCGACGGACCCTGCCGGTCAGTTCCCTTTCCCGTCTGGCGCGAACCCGACCGGCTGGCCGAGGTGATTCGTGAGCTGATCGCCGACTGGCTACCGTGTCAGGGCCTGGCCGTCACGATGACCGCCGAACTCGCTGACTGTTTTGGCACGAAGGCGGAAGGCGTTGACGCGATTCTGACCGCCGTGACCGAAGTCGCAGGCGGTCTGCCCGTCGCAGTCTGGCAGACGGCCGGCGAGTTCGTCGATGTCGATGTCGCCCGCGAGTTCCCTTTGCTGACCGCCGCCGCCAACTGGCACGCGCTGGCAACTTTTGTCGGTCGACTGGTTCCGACCGGCTGCGCCCTGCTGATCGACATCGGCTCAACGACGACCGACATCATCCCAATTATTGACGGACTGCCAGCCCCGACTGGCCGCACCGACGGCGAGCGACTGATCTCGGGCGAGCTGGTCTACACCGGCGTCCGCCGCACGCCGCTGTGCTCGATCTCCATGTCGGCTCAGATTGCCTGTGAGACGACCCGCATTGCTGCCGAAGTATTTGCCACGACTCTTGACGCCTATCTTCTGATCGGAGAAATCCCCGAAGACCGAGACGACTGCGACACCGCTAACAACCGGCCTGCGACGATCGAATTCGCTCATGATCGTGTGGCGAGACAGCTCTGCCGCGACAAAACCGAGTTGACCCTGGAGCAGGCGAGAAACGTCGCCGACCTCTTTGCCAGAATTCAGGAGCTTCACATCTCAGCAGCCATCGAACAGGTTGTGGAAGGCCTCGCGAATCCCCCTTCAGCGGTCATCTACTCGGGTTCCGGCAATTTTCTCACGAGGCGAATCGCGGCCGTCCATGACAAGCTTGTCTCGTTCCGACGAGACAAGCATCAAGGAGTTCCACACAGACTCAGTGATACGTCTCAGTATTTCATTGCGGATGTCTTCAGTCCCGAAACCGCCACCGCTGCCTGCGCCTTCGCACTTGCGCGACTGGCACTGGAACGGAACGCGCTGGTTGCCTCTGATGACCTGTCCCTCTTCTTCGGATTCGGAGCTGGCGGCCACAACACGCAGTAAGACCGATTCACGCGTCACGGCACGAGACGACCACATCCCGAACACTGAAAGCTCAGCACTCAATCGCTCCGACCCTCCCGGCTTTCGCTGTTCGCTGCCCGCTATTGCCCATCGCCTACTCCCCTCCCCGGCGCCAGATAAAGCACTCCCGAAACTCCGATCTCTGTCGCAAACCAGACCGCTCGCAGCAGAATCGACGCGGCGCCGGCGAGCGGGGTTCCAACAAGCGGAGCGATCGTTGCAAAGACGAGCCCCTCGCGAATGCCGAGTCCGCCGGGCGCGATCAGAACGAAGAAGCCGATCGACGTGCCGCCAGACGCCGCGACGGTGCAGATCAGCCAGTGATTGAACGAGAAGCCGGGATCGCCGATCGAGTTCAACACGCACCACAGACTGAGACCGTGCAGAAACCACGCTCCGCAGAACGCCAGTAGAGCCTGAATCAGCAGGCCCGCCGAGAGTTGCAGCGACCAGGCGTCCGGTGCGCTGTCGGACTGTTCGCCGGTCGAATCGCTTGTCGCTTCACTAGCGGTCTTGTCATTCGAGTCGGCGGACCTGCGAGCGGCCATCGAACGCTGCGCCAGCTTGCCGGCAATCCGCCCGGCAAATCCGGTCACCGCTGGCACAGTGATCAGCGTCAACAGAACTACGATCAGTGTCACAAACCCCCGTGACTCTTTCAGCCATAGCAGCGAGGCCGGCAGCTTCTCCCAGGCAGTTTCCGGTAGAGCGTACGTCGCCAGTGCGAGCGTCAGTGCCAGACCGGTTCCCATCAGCGCGAGCGTTTCCGCGACGGTAGCCAGAGCAGCCGCTCCGAACGGAACGCCCCGCTCACGGAGCAGGACGGCGCGAATCAGGACGACGGCCGCCTTGCCGGGCACATATTTCCCCAGGTGTCCGCAGTAGTACGCACGAGCGACGCACAGCGGCGATGCCGGATGGCCGGACTCAAACAACAGCCGCCGCATAAACCAGACTGACGGCAGCCAGCCGGCAACATACGCGGCACCGGCCAGCACCAGCCACAGCGGATCGATCGTCAAATGCTCGACCTGATCAGCGTCCCACAACCCGGCGGCATTGCGGGCGACGAACGCGAGCACCGCCAGGGCCAGTCCCCAGCGCAGGATGTTCCAGGTGATCCGTCGCCACAACCGGCGGGTTTTGCGAGCCTGTTCAGTCACGGCAATCAAGATTCCTGCTGCGCCGACACTGGCGCCGTGCGGATGGCTCGCTCAGCGGAACAGGTCGACGTACCACTTCATGATGGACGAAAACGGTTCCACGTTCCTCTTCACCAGAAACACGACCGGAGCGTAAACGACTTCAATGGCTCGCTGGAAACCAGGCACCTTGAAAACGTTGTGCAGCCCTGCCATCGGTCCGGCGGAGAGCAGATAGAACGCCAGAAAACCGCACGATGAGACTGCCAGGGCTTTCAGTTTCTGACGCCGCGTTGGTGGTGCATTGGCGGCCGCTTCATCGGAGACGGAAACGCAACGATCACCGGACTCAGTCGTGAGCTTTGTCATGGTACGCCGGCTCAAATCGAGCAGAAGCGACTCGAGGAATGTCCGAACGTAAACACTGGCTCTGCGATACTCAGGCAGCAGCTTCGGGCGAGCCGTCAACGAGTCAAGAGCCTCTGATACCCGGCCTCAGGCTGGCACGTTTCAACACGTCGACCGATCGCCGCTGGTTCGCTTGGCGTGGTCACCGGACAAAGGCGACATAGTAGAACCACAGCCCGGTCACCGACGTCAGGACAAGGTCCAACGTCGAAGCCCAGCCGAGCTTCCTGTGCAGCGGACTGTGTGGGCACGGCGCTGGCGGCTTCGGCATTCGCTTCAGCGCGAGCGCGATCGTGGTGGCCCAGAGAAGCGGACTCGAAATCGCAAAGACGAGATGAATCCACAGGACCTGCCGCACACCGGCGAGCTGCTCCGCGTCGAGCGGTACTGCTCGTTTCTCAACGACGTTCCGCCAGCCCCCCTGAACAAGCTGCATGTCAATCTCGAACGCACCAACGGCAATCAGCAGAACGACCGCCAGTCCAAGCTGGATATTGCAGTGTGTCGCGAACTGCCGTTTCACTTTGACGAGATACAGGCTGTAGAGAATCGTTGGAACGACGAGGACCAGGGCGCACACAACCACGTCCAGCATCAGCGACGTGCGGTAACCCAGAAATCCATCAGACATCAGAACAGAACTCCGCAGGCGGCAGGGACGAACATGCGGGCACCTAGGGACCGCTGCGGGGTTGTAGGCGGCGCAGGTGAGGACGTCCAGACGTGAGCACTTCGCTCATCTGCCGTTCCCGTTTGCGAGGCAGTGGCGTCTCAGATGACGACTGTTCGACGGACCGGTATCGTGAGTCAGGTTCGTTTGCTCTCACCCCGCCAGATCAAATCGGTCGGTCGCAATGGATCCGTCGTTCGAAGATGCGTTTTTTCGCCGCCAGGACATGGTTGCACACCAGTTGCGTGCGCGAGGCATTCGTGACGAACGAGTGCTGCAGGCGATGGCTGACGTTCCACGACACGAGTTCGTTTCCAGCGTCGATCTCGAAATGGCCTACGGCGATCATCCGGTCGCGATCGGACATCAGCAGACGATTTCGCAGCCGTATATCGTGGCGCTGATGACGGAACTCGTTCGGCCACAACCCGGCATGAGAGTTCTCGACGTCGGTACCGGGTCGGGATATCAGGCCGCCGTGCTGGCGGAACTCGTCGATGAAGTCTTCACCGTTGAGATTGTTCCGGAACTCGCAATCGCCGCGCAGAAGCGGTTAGTGAGACTGGGCTATCGCAACGTTTCGTGCCGGATCAGCGACGCCTTCGATGGCTGGGCGGAAGCGGCTCCGTTTGACGGAATGATTGCGGCGGCAGCTCCCACGGAAATCCCCGACGCGCTGATCGAGCAACTGGCTCCTGGCGGTCGGCTGGTTATTCCCGTCGGGACGACTTCCCAGCGACTGGTGGTTGTGGAAAAGTCGGCCAGCGGAACGGTGACTCAAACAGACGCCGGCGCCGTAGCGTTTGTTCGAATGAGCGGCCAGTCTGAGCAGAGTGGCGGATTAAGTGCGTTCGACTGACCACCGGCTTTTCAGGCAATGTGAATGACGTCAGAGCTTCCTCAACCTGAGCCGCAGCACGCGTCGCTGTCCCTGTGGGACGCGGTCAGCATCATCGTCGGCATCGTCGTCGGTGTGTCGATTTTCAAGGCACCATCGATCGTCTTCGCGAACGTGCAGACGCCGCTGGTCGGTCTGGCCGCGTGGCTGCTTGGTGCCGGCATTGCGCTGTGCGGGGCTCTGACCTATGCCGAGCTGGCCACGTTGAACCGTGCGGCAGGCGGCGAGTATGTCTATCTGATGCGAGCCTACGGCGGTTGGGTCGGCTTCCTGTTCGGCTGGGCTCAACTGACGGGAGTCTTCAGCGGCAGCATCGCCCAGATGGCTTACGTCTTTGCTGATTACGCGCGGCAGTGGCGTGGCGGTGTTCCGAATGGTGTGTCAGACCCTGGCGTCTGGATCGCGGTGCTCGTCATTCTCATCATCACGGGAGTTCACATTTGCGGAGTCCAGACCGGGAAGACCGTGCAGAACCTCCTGACGCTGGTCAAAGTCGCGGGGCTCGCCGGGCTGCTGGCAATCGGCTTCAGTTCGACGGCGCCCGAATCGACGGCGTCTGGACCGGCGGAGGTGCAGGGGCCGGGTTTCGGACTTGCAATGATTCTTGTGTTGTATGCCTTCGGTGGGTGGAACGACTCCGTGTTCGTGGCGGCAGAAGTCCGGCAGCCGGAGCGGAACGTTCCCCAGGCTCTGGTGATCGGCCTGTCGATTGTCGCTGTGCTGTATCTGCTGGTGAATCTGGCCCTGCTGCAGGGGCTGGGATTCCACGCGGCACGTGTCTCCGACGCGCCGGCCTGGGATCTCGTGGAGAACGCCAGTGTGCTGAGTCCGTCCGCGCAGCAGACAGGCGCGCGGGCGATCGGTCTGCTGGTGATGATCTCGGCCGTCGGCGCGGTTCACGGACTCATTTTTACGGGATCGAGACTGTTCGCCGCACTGGGTCGCGATCACTCAGTCTTCAGGCTGTTGGGTCACTGGCATCCGAAGACAGGATCTCCGGTCTGGTCGCTGGCGGCGCAGGGACTGCTGGCCGTTCTGCTGACACTGACGGTCGGCACGGTGACCGGCCGCGTCATCGTCGACACTGCGGCGACCGGCCTCGGTGGTTCACCGATTCCCTGGCAGGATTACGGCGGCGGCTTTGAAACGCTTGTCGCGGCGACAGCTCCCGTCTTCTGGTCGTTCTTCTGCCTGAGCGGCCTGTCACTGTTCGTCTTCCGCTTCCGCGAGTCACTGGCTCACCGGCCCTTTCGGGCTCCACTGTACCCTGTGGTGCCGCTGGCGTTCTGCGTCAGCAGCGGCTGGATGGTCTGGTCGAGCGTGACCTATGCCGGATGGCTGGCTCTGATCGCCGTCGTTCCGCTCGCCTGTGGAATCCCGCTGTTTCTGCTGTCGAAGAAACGGCACTGGCCGGAACTCGACTGACGGCGGCGGCATTCCGCTACGGTCGCGCTGGCCATTCGCAGTGGCAGCATTCGCAGCGGAATCCGATCAGCGTCTGAGTGCCAGGAACGAAGCCCCCGGTTCCATCCCGGCGGCCATCTTCGGCCAGAATCAGTGACACAAGAGCCTTCTGGCAGCGGCGGCAGAACCGGTTGTGGCGAATCAGTCGGGCACGATCCTCAGGCGACTGCTCTTCTGGCCGGATCCCTGCGGGCAGATTTACAACGGGCTGCTGGCGAAGCGTCGGAAAGGGCAGGATGACGGGCTCAACGGCAAGTCTGCGTGACCGCAGCAATTCGGCCGCGGAGTTGCTCGGTGCCGGTTCACGGTCTGGAACAGCCGATACAGTTTCCGGTTCGTCCGGCCAGATAACTCGCATGACAATGCCCTTCCCTGAGCTGGCAATCCCGTGGTCCGCCCGCGATCCGTTCGCGGCCGTGTGGGGCGTCGCCGTGCAGAAGCAAACGGCGCCGACACCTGCTGACCCGCTGCCGGGTCTCCTGACGCGGCGGACAGTAGCTGACGCGGCGTGAATCCGACAAGATTCCACTAATCCGCCACCTGGCCACGCGGAATTTGTTCGTGCGAAAGTTGAACGCGTCATCGCCTGGCGTTACCCTTCCGCGTTCTTCCGCTCCGGAATTGCTCTCCGGTCGACGATAAGTCGTTACCAGGCAACGAGCTGCGATCATTCGGACGCCTCGGCCTGAAGCATAAAGTCGAAAACGTTTTCCTCAGGAACTGTAACGTGCCCCAGATTACTCAACGCACCACGATGGTGACGAAGGAAGCCGCCAAACCGAACTGGCTGGTCTTGGATGCTGAAGGCATGATCGTCGGACGCCTGGCTGCTTCGATCGCAAACGTGCTGATGGGCAAACACAAGCCCGAGTACACGCCACACGTCGATTGCGGTGATGTCGTCGTCGTGCTGAATGCCCACCTCGTCCGGTTTACCGGAGCCGCAGGCCGACATCCGTGGCACCCCTACTACACCAGCAAGATGGAGCAGCGGACCTACCAGCGGTACTCGGGTTACCCGAGTGGCCGGAAGGTGTTCACCGCGACCGAAATGCTGGAGCGGCATCCCGAAATGCTGCTGAAAGAAGCTGTCCGTCGCATGTTGCCGAAAAGCAAGCTGGGACGTCACATGCTCGACAAGCTGAAGCTGGTCTGCGGACCGCAGCACCAGCATCAGGCTCAGCAGCCACAGCCGTTTCCGGTTTATCTGCTGCCGCGTGAAAACGACTAGCTTGAGGATGACAGGTGCGGTGAAACCGCTGCCTGACGACCAGAAATCGGAATACAGCAGTCCGCCAGTTGCGGACGCTCAGCACTGGAAACCGAGTAAGACTGATGAGCACAGATACGCCAGGTCAGGAAGAAGGACAGACTCCGGAAGAGCAGCTTCAGAACGAAGCTCCTGCTGCACCGGGTGAAGAAAACACGGTTGCCGAGCCCGTAGCGGCTG
Source organism: bacterium (assembly GCA_016124895.1). GTDB lineage: Bacteria > Planctomycetota > Planctomycetia > Planctomycetales > Planctomycetaceae > JAPOLP01. The sequence goes on along the minus strand of WGMU01000018.1, from coordinate 55,374 downwards.
CCGACGCAGGCGGTTCCGATCTTCCCGAGTTGACGCTGGGAGCCGGCGCTCCTGCCGACGAGCTCGTGGAAGCCATGGCTCCGAGCATCGTTCGGGGAAAGCTGGACAAAGACGGCACGGCAATCGGTACTGGTCGCCGCAAGACCTCTGTCGCCCGTGTCCGGATCAAGGACGGCGACGGCAAATTCGTCGTCAACGGCCGCGATTTCTCCGAGTACTTCTCGACTGAACGCGACCAGAAGATGGTCCAGGAACCGCTGACCGCAACTGATACCCGCAACAGTGTCGACGTCTGGGTGCGAGTCAACGGTGGCGGAACGACCGGCCAGACCGGCGCTGTCATTCTGGGAATCGCTCGTGCTCTCGAAGCTCGAAACGAACTGCTGCACCACACACTGTCAGTCGGCGGCTTCCTGAGTCGTGACGATCGTATGGTAGAACGTAAAAAGTACGGTCGCCGCAAGGCTCGCCGCAGCTTTCAGTTCTCGAAGCGTTAAGTGGCTGCTTCAGGGCTGAATTTCTCAATTCAGCTCAGCCAGACGGTTCAATCCAGAAAACGCCTCGAAAGCCTGATCGCTTTCGAGGCGTTTTGACGTTTGATCAATGCTGTTGTATCGTCAGGATGGTCGCTGCAGGCAAGACGTCAGCGTAGGTTCTCGTGGGTATCGAGTTGCGAAGATTCGCCGTGGAGAACGGCTGCAAATCACCAGGCCGTCGACGTCTGAGGCAACCCGTGGCGCATAAAAATGCCGGGTGAGGGGCACTGGAAAGGCTGCCGGCTCTTTATCGGCCCCCCACCCGGTCCCGCTTCCCTGATAAGGGCAACGCTGAACGGGCTTTGTTCTGCAGATGCCGCCGCAACGGCTCGGCAGAGAATCGGATTGTCGGCTGCGTCTGAAAAATCAAATCCGGTTTCGTCATTTCAGACCCGGCTGTCTGTTCGCCGACAAAGCGGTCACTTCGGTTTCTGGTCTCGTTTCCTGATGTAGTCGGCGATTGGGATCACGTGGTAATACCAGGTCCTTTCGGCCTTCCCTCCGCTCTCCGGATTAGTGCGAGTCACCAGCCGAATTGTCGCCCGCTCGGCAAGTTCCCGCGTCAAGTGAGCCCTTGCCCGCAGTTTTCCGTCGACTGTTTCCGTGGCCAGCGAAACCGACAGGTCGAAATATCCTGTACCGTCATCGCTGGGAATGGCCAGTTGAACGGCGTGAACCGGTTTGATTCGTCCCTGTTCGGTGATGGTGAGGTTGATTGAAACGCGACCGCTGTCGTGGTCGGTGCAATCGACGTTGTATTTCAGTTCAAGTTGCTCTTTTGACTGACTCAGTCGAAACCCGAGTGCCCAGACGCACTTCGCGGCTGCAGCCAGGACGATCATCGCCAGCAGCGACCGCTTCAGTTTTCGGCCTGACATGGCAGGTCTCTCCGCATGGATCAGCGCGGGCTTCCGATTTGTCTGTCGAATCCGAAACGAAAAACACGCACGAGTGTCTGAAACTTCTTACGAAACTCCGTAACAACGACGCTGCGTGGCATCACCAGGCACTGAGCCCGCGCATCAAGGACTGGCATTCGCAGGAACGGGTGGGGAATTGAGAAGAGGCTGGGGCGTGGAGGGAGAGTTTCGTGGTCTGGACAGGGACGTCCTGATGCGTGGCCGAAACAGCAGCGTCGTCATTGAGGTTTCCGAGCAGCCGCGAATCCAGCTCGCTCAGATGGTTTGTTCGCGGTCCGTGAAGGCCGGAGTTCAGGAACGCTATCGAGCGGTGCTGGCCATCGACGACTGGAGACGTCAGGACGCTTCGCCAGGCGATGACTGAATTCATAATCCCTTATTCGCGGGACCGGTGCGATGCCGCAAGCAAAGAATCTCAGCCAAAAAGAAACACGGATTCGTACAGATGAGGCAGACGGATGTTTCGGAGAGCTACACTGCTCGCCAGAGTTTTCTGCGACTGGATTCCTGCCAGAAAGCCAGTTGGCGGGTTGATTAATGCAAGGCGTGGCTCGTTACCATCGACGGTCGGCGTCGTAAGCTGGAGCCGAACGGCATGACTGCGTGTCAGCAGTTTCGCGAGTTGATCGGGCGTCGGAAGAAGCACAGGCGGACTCGCTCATGTCATTTCCTGACGTGGATCCAGACAGGACTTGACCAGGCGATTTCGCCATCCGCCTGGACGACCCGGAAGTAGTACAGGTTGGTGTCGTCGGACGTCGCCATGTCCGTCCATTTGAACTCGACCGTCTGTTTGCCGGGTTTTGACGTGTAGACGTACTCGTTGTTCCGCACCAGCGTGAGTTCGGCAATCGGTTCGGTCCCGATCGCCCGGATCCGCAGCGACGGTTTGCCGTCGACGGTCAGTTCGTCTCCCATGAAGCCGCCATCGGTGAACAGTTCCAGAATGATGTTCTCGGTGGCGCCCCAGGTGTGACGCTTCCGGATCGAATCGATAATCGGTTGCCGTTCATTCTTCGGCGTGTAGACCAGCGCGTAGCTGATATGCGTTGAGCCGTGATCGCTCGATGCGATTGTTCCCAGGCGGTAACCCTTCTTGTACGCGTTCCACACCAGACCTGCCTGCTGGAATCCGCCCGGTGCGCGAGCCGGCGGCTGATCTTCCGGGTGAACGCGGGGAGCGCCGAGAGTTTCGTAACTGTTACGCGCGCCCTGATAGATCTCGACGACGGGCTCGATTTCCGGGTCGTTGTCGCGCCAGTCCGTGCCCATTGAGGATGTGCCGGAGGTGTGCGAGATCGCGATGCCTCCCGAGCGGTGCAGGTACTCGTACAACAACTTCGTGTCGTTATCGACGAGTGCTCCGCTGCCGACGCCGGGAAACACGCCCGATTGATCCAGCGTCAACTGGAACTGAAAGACCGGGACTCCACGGTACGAGTGAAACACGTTGCGGTGCCCGTTCGGAAACTTCGCGCTGCGTTCGTAGCCATAAAGCGGGACGAAGCGCGGCGCCAGGTAGTACATATCGCAGGACTTTTCACTCAGCCACCACCAGTAGGCGTATCCGCCTCCGCCCTGATGATCGGTCAGCCCGCCGAAGTCCATCGCAGCGACGTCAATCATGTAGCGGTAAAAATCGATGTAGGAACCATCGTTCCCCGGCCCGACATCCCAGCTCAGTTCCGTGTGACGATGCAGATCGCCGCGCACGATCCGATGCTCGACGCCGTCGATCGTGACACGATGATCGCGGATCGCCTGGACCTGCTTTTCTTCCAGACTCGAATTCCACGCGGCGATTCCGGCTGGCGGTTCGGGCGGATCATAAAGTTCGAGTTCCGGAGCCCCGGGGGCACTTTCCGGGGCGGGCAGTTGACGGAACATCGCCGTGTCGTGGATCGGCTGATGGAAATTCTGGACGTTGCGGGCGTCGCCGGAATATGCCACGAGCAGCCCACCGTCTTTCGCCGGCAGGATGCGGCTGAAGACGCTGATACGTCCGTAGCTGGCTGGCATTTCGACAGGATCTGCCCAGCCATCTTTCGTCAGCCACGAGACCTGCTCGGTCCAGCCTCTCGTGAAGCGGTTGCCTGCCCGCTGACGTCCGATCGTCAGATGACGGAAACGCAGCCACAGCCGATCGTCGGTGGACGTCGACAGTTCGGCCATCGCGTACGGCAAAACGGCTCCGGTGCGGCTTTTGGCGATGACCGATGCGAGGGCCGGCGCGGACCGTAACTCGCCGTTCTTCCAGCACGCCACTCGAACTTCGCGACCGCTGCCCAGAGTTGTGCCCTGATTGCGGTTCTCCTCCCGTGTCCAGTGTCCCTGGTTCTTGCCCCAGTTGTGGCCGCCCTGTTCCCACGCAATCCAGACGTGACCATCGCGCGTACAGGCGACGCTGGCGTGAGCTTCGTAAAACGTGGACGTCGCAATCGGAATGACCTGACCGGGTGAGCCGTTTGCGACGCTCGTCAGAAAGACGTCGTAGTCGCCGTTGCGGTAACTGTCGAAGACGATCCAGGCCGTGCCGGAATGATCGATCGCGACACGCGGGAACCAGTCGCTCTCTGCGTCAGACGTCACCGCCAACGGCTTCGACCAGTCGTTTCCGTTGAACGAGCAGTACTGCACATCGCCGCTGTTTTCCGGATGCGCCTGCCACACGACGTGCAGATTGCCCGAAGCATCCCGCGCCACGTGATGATTGATGTCCGGCTTTGGATCGTCGGTCAGACGAACAAGTGGCCCCCAGTGGGTTTCGAGCCGCTGTCGCGCATACAGATCCCAGTTGCCGCTGTTACCGGGAGTCTGTCCGGTCTGCTCACTCCAGATGACCCACAGGTGGTCGTTGCCATCGACAGCAAGCTGCGGCATCCAGATATCGGCGCGCTGGCCGGCCAGCGGAACTGGCGAAAACACGGACCACTGATCGTTCTCGTTCCGTCTGTGCAGCCGAATCTGATCATGGCCGTCGTAATAAGCGGCGTACGCGGCATACACGGTTCCCGCGCTGTCCTGAGCCACCGAGACGAAATCATCATACGAGTCACCGACCGACAGCACCTGGGCGCCGCCGGCTGCGGCGTCCCGGATCAGCAACTGCTCGTAGCGGGAAGTCGGCGAACCCGGCGGGATGAACTCCTGCTGGCTGATGTCTGCCTGAGACGCGCCGGGTGTCGCGAACTCGTCCGCAGCCTTTTTCTTTCCGGCCTGTTTCTTCTGGCCTGGCTTCTTCGCGCCGCTCTGTGTTTGAGCTTTCTTTTCATTCTGCCCGAGAGCCAGGTCATTGAACTCGGCAAGGCCGAGAAAACCCAGGAGCAGAACCGTGAGTCCGACGCCAGTCAGCCAGGTGCGTGAAAGCTGCATGTGAGGTCTCCTCGGGCGTTCGATTCAGCGGGAGATTCATCTCACGGGCACAATACTTCTGACCGCGCAGAAAGTACAGGAGCCGCCGGATGAACCAAGGCGCCCCGCAGTGCTCTGAACCAGTCGGCCTGAGCCACTTGTCGACCGTGCAAACCTGGAGCTGGCCGCGCACAATCCCACAATATGAAGTCTCCGGATCTTTACTCACGCCGTGCAAAGCCATCCGTCGCGCTCGCCGCGACGGCATCGCTGCTGCTGGCAGTGTTTCTGGCGCGCCCGTCAATTCAGAGTGATCCGGCACCGAACGCTCGAACGGATGAAGACGCGATCGACACCGTCGTCGAACGATCGATATCGGCGGCACAAGCCGGAGACCTGGAAGCGTGGCTCAATTGCTTTGCGGGCGATGCCCTCAGCCAGCACGAGTCTTCTCTGTCAGTGGCAGACCGGGAGCAATTTGCAGCCGGATTGCGTGTTCGCACGAAGTCGCTCCGCAGCTACGTCACGACGGACTGGCAGGTCGAGGGCACTCGGGCAGTCGTGGAACTCGAACGCGTTTTTGCAGACCGCAACGTGCGAGCAAAACTCGACCTTCGGAACATCAACGGCCACTGGAAGATTACTGGCGAAACCTTCCATGACGAATTCTCGCCGGAGATTCTCTACGGAACTCCAGTCGTACCGCAGACGAGCGAACCAGACTGAATGATCGCGCAATTTCAGCGAATTGCCGGCCAGGAAATGCTTGCCGAGAAAGTCCCCCGGAGATGCTCGGTCGCAGATGCTGACCAGTCGTCCGGGAACCGGAACGGGGTGAGTCACTTTGACAAAAACGAGTCACTCGCGGCGATGGCCTTGAGCATCGTCGGCAGTGTTGCGTTGCCGTTCAGACTCTGGCTGGCAATCCCGGTAATGGCTGGTCGATCGCTAGGCTCGACAGTCCGTCCCAGCGCATAGATGAAGAGCTTTTCTGTCAGTGCCTGAATGAAGCGTTCCTGCTGCTCTGAAATCGCCTGTTTGAACTCAACGAAGTCTGCAAATCGGCGGCCACTGGGCAGAGTCCCGGAAGCGTCGATGGCTGGCCGGTTGTCTCTCCAGTGCGATAACGGTTTCTCGCCGTCGAGACGGTCGCGCCACTGACCGATAACGTTGAAGTTCTCCATTGCCAGGCCATAAGGGTCGATCCGGCGATGGCAGTTGTTGCACGTTGTCTGCTCGCGGTGCCGGGCCAGACGTTCGCGAACGGTCAGGGTTTCGCCGCGCAGGTTCGGCTCAACTTCGCCCGCGTTCGGCGGCGGTGGAGGCGGCGGATCGTTGAACAGTACGGTGAGCAGGTACTTGCCCCGTTCGACCGGTTTGGTCCGATTACCGTCAGCTCCCCACAGATGTACGCCGGCCATACCCAGCAGGCCGCCGCGTCGTTTGCTGGCCGCGTCGCTTGCCTCGCGATGCAGGGAGACGCGCCGCAGCTCCGGCCCGTCGACTCCGGGGATCCCGTACAGCTTTGCCAGCCGTTCATTGAGCATCAGCCAGTCGCTGTCGAGTAAGTTGAGGACGGATTCGTCGTGTTGCAGGATTTCGCGGAAAAATGCCAGCGGCTCCGCTTTGACGTCGTCTTCGATGCCGGCCATTTCCGTCGCATAGAAATCGGGATAAATCTGCTGATCCGGGGCAAAGCGATCGAACTCGCCGACCTTCAGCCACTGCCGGGCGAAGCTGTTGACGAACCCTTCGATCCTGGGATCGGCGATCATGCGATCCACTTGTGCCGCGCGTACTGGCGGTGACTGGAGCTGTCCGGTGTCGGCCAGTCGCGTCAGTTCTGCATCCGGCATGGTGCTCCACAGGAAGTAACTCAACCGGCACGCGAGTTCGTGATCAGTCAGGCGGCGAGGAGCGTCGTCCTCTCGCCCGGGCTCAAACAGAAACAGGAAGTCGGGTGCGCACAGCATGGCGACGAGCCCCGTTTCAATGGACTGCTCCGGACTGGCTCCCGCCTGCAGTTCGGTCCTGACGAGATCAACGAGCGCATCCACTTCCGTCTGGGCGACCGGCCGGCGGAATGCTCGCGGCAGCAGTCGGTCGAAGATGCCACGCGTCGCCTGCAGAAGTTGATCGCGGTCGGTGTCCGGCCTGGAAAACAGAGCTGCTGTTTCGGAGTCACCGAAAATCGTGGCCATACTCGACGGAGGAAACTCGCCCTGCAACGGGCCGATCACTTCAATCCACTCGAGGTACAGCTTTGGCAGTTCGTCCAGATGCAGCACCTGCGGCAGGTAGGAACCTCGAACGAAGTGGTCGTACGCGCCTTCGGCCCGCAGCCGCGATTTTCTGATGGTGGCCTCAAACAGATCACCCTGCTCAGCGAGCTTCGTCAGCTCACCATTGAGCTGATGCCACTCGGCGTTGCCCTGGCCGAAGCGCGTGCCGTTCACGATGCCGACTTCAAACTCACCGGGTGTAAAGGCGTCAAACGTCTTCTCGAACTCGTAGATGTCCGGAGCGTCCTTTCGTGAGTCGACGCGAAATCTCGCCTGTCGTCCTTCGGCTCCAAACAGCACGTCCATGTAGACCGGTTCGCCGCGTGTGCCCGGATCAGCGGCCGCTCGGACACGGACGCGATAACGGCCGGTGATCGGGATCTCATTGTCATTAAAGGGGTGCCGCAGTCTGGCGAACGTTCGAGCCCTCCCTTCCATGACGACCAGAAAGTCCCCCTCCACTTCAGCGGCCCGGTGATGCGGGATGTAGCTCATGGCCGTATGTGGCGTGCGGTCGAATTCAAAACGCAGCGTCCTTTGAGGCACAAGCGGCGGGCGGAACGTCACCGCCCGGTCGGCGACTTCCCGAGCGACATTGAGGCAGGCTTCCATCAGTGATGGATCAAGCAGCAGCGCCTTGCTGACGCGGTCGAAACCGGCGATCGCTCCGTCAGGCGGCAACGCTTCGAGCGGACCTTCGCCTTCAACAAAGTCGACATTGAGCAAATCACGAACGGTATTCGCGTACTCAAACCGTGTGAGTCTGCGCAGCAGCACTCGGCCACCCGTCGACTGCGAACGGGCACGGGCAAGCTGGAGTTCGGAAGTGATCCACTCAATCACGCGCGTCAGCGCTGCGGCGTCGGGGCGCGGTCGGTCTTCTGGCGGCATTTCGCCCAGGTTGAGTCGGTCCAGCACTTCGATCCAGTGATCGACTGCCGGCCGCTGCACGAAGTCCGCCGCCAGTGTGTCGAGCCGCAACTCCGCCTCGGCGGTCTCTGCACCGTGACACGCGACGCAGTGCTTTACCAGAAATGGACGGACGGTCGTTTCAAACGTCTGGCTGTCAACAACCGGCGGGACACGTTGCACTGAAGCTGCTGTCACCTCGATCGCGCCGGCGTCCTGCCTGGATCCAGACGCCGGAACTGGCCGGGACTCTGAAGATGATGACTCGGAGGCAGCAACGGACGCGGCATTGCTGCTCTGTTCGCCACAACCAGCGATGAACAGCAGGCTCAAGACAGCCGAGATGGCACAGCAGTTCCGCCAGCCGGAAAGTACGGGAGCAGTTTTGATGGGGTGCGGCATCGACTGGTCCATTACCGAAGGTTCACGTTGAGTTGTGGTCGACGTTCGCGAAGCCGCTCGGCGGCTTCGTCCGTCAGACTCGTCTCGCGGCGAATCACGTCAACCTGTTTCAGGCTGCGTGACTCGGCGAGATGCGCGAGGCCGGCATCGGTCAATTCCGGTGGGCCGCCGTTCTGCCAGTTTCCGACGAAAATCCGCTGCAGAGTTGGCGACTGCGCTGCATGCTGCAGAGCAACGTCACCGATGCCCGGACCGGTCAGTTGCATCCAGTCCAGCTTCGGCAGTTCATCGAGCGTTGCCAGGCCGCTGCCAGTGATTCGCGGAGCGCCGATCGAGAGACTGCGAAGATTGACGAGCCGCCACAGATCGGCCAGCCCCGCGTCGGTCACCGAGGAAGCGTCCTCAGTGAGTACCAGATTATGCAGAGAGACGATCTCGCAGATTCGGCGGACGCCTGCGTCGGAAAGCTTTTCGCTGCCAATCTGCAGTTCCCGCAGGTTGTTCAACCGGGTGAGTCCAGTCACCGCCGCGTCTCCGGCGGAAGTGTGCTGCAACTGAGCTGTTCGCAGGTCGTACAGATTTCCGAGCACAGCGAAGTCTGCGTCACGCAGCGATGCGCAGTTCTGCAGAGACAAGCGATCGAGCCACGACAGCGCTGCGATGGCGGAAAGTCCCTCTCCGGTGATCGGGCTGCCATCGAGCGACAGATCACGTAACTGGTCGAACGAGCCCAGCAACCGGGCTCCCTGGTCAGTCAGACCGCTGCAGGAAAAGGTCCGCAACGGCGAATCGCTGAAGTGTTCGAGAATGAGCCCTTGAGACGACGTGCCGGCCAGTTGCAGCTTTTCAAGCTGTTTCAGTGAGGGAAGCCGCCGCAGCCCTTCATCCGTAATGCCCTGGCCGTCCAGATGCAGCAGTTCCAGTCGATCATGATTCCTCAGCGAGGCCAGCAAGCCGTCGGTCAGTTTCGGCGCGCCGGTGATCTGCAGCAGTTCCAGCTCCAAGTGGCTCTCCAGCACCGCAAAGTCGCTGTCGGAAAGTTGCGGGCCGGTTGCGGACAGCAGCAGTCCGGTCAGCTTGCGTGCTTTCGCGAGTTCGGCGATCCCGGCGGCGGTCAGACGATTGTCAGCGTGCAGGTAGAGATCGACTGGTTCGTCCAGTGCCTGCAGTGCTGCGAAGAATTCATCATTGAGGTTGTCGAGCCTTAAGTGCAGTGTCAGCCGTCCGTCGCGCCATTCCTGAAAGCGTTCCAGGAGCCCTTGGAGCGTTTCCCTGGCCGCTTCCGATTCTGCAAACCGTTGTCGTGCTGCGGTGACGACCTCTTCCGGTGCTTCGCGGACAACGCGAAACCCCAGAAAGCACGCCGCGTCGCTGGCTTCAAAATAACCTCGCACGGCGCTGCGGCATTGAACCGGTGCGTTGAACCACGATCCGCCGCGGATGACCCGCCAGTCGCCTTCCCCGCTGGCCTTTTCCAGATTGAGCGGGTCGATCGATCGCTCGCGAAGCTGCTGGTAACCCGGACGCACGTAGGGCCGGTAGGCCGTGTCGAGATAGCGATCCTCGCACCACTCCCACACATTGCCGTACAGGTCGAACAGGCCCCACGGATTCGGTTCGTATTCTGCAACGGGTGCCGTGAAGACGTGGCGGTCGGCCGGGTCGTGCTCGACGTCGATCAGCCACTGCCGCCGGACACGGTCGGGGAACGCCTTTTCCAGCTCGACATTGCCGATATTGGCATAACGCTGAATCCGGCCACGGTAGGGATCGCCGAACGAGAAGTACGTCTGCGTGCCGGCTCGCGCGGCGTATTCCCATTCGGCTTCCGTCGGCAGGCGGTAAGGGACACCTTCCTGTTTCGAGAGCCAGTCACAGAAGGCTTTGGCGTCGACGAAGCTGACCGCGACGGCAGGATGTTCATCTGACTGTTCAAAGCCCGGCTGCTTCCAGTGGAACTCGCCGCCGTCGCGGAACGTGCTCACAAAGCGCGGGTTGTCCGTCGGCGGTTCCGGATCCCACCCGACGGCGCCGCGCGGGTTCTGTTCGGCCGAAGTCCGGTAGCCGGTTTCCTCGACGAAACGGCGAAACTGACCGCGAGTCACTTCTGTGGTCGCCATGTAGAACGGCTTTGTCAGCACAACGGGATGGACCGGGCGAGCGTCCTCAGCCGTGTTGAACTCGGAATGATCCTCGTAAAAGCCGGGAGTAATGTCGCGTGCTCCCATTTCGAAGCGTCCGGCATCCAGCAGCCGCAGTGTCATTCCCAGGGAATTGGTGATTTCGTCTGACCGAACAACGCCGGCCAATGCCAGCAACTGGACAACGACAGCGCAGAACCTGAGACGGATCTTCTGGCAGTACAGAACACGTCGCGGAAGCCTGCAGACTCGATTCATGGATGCACCTGGCCTCGCAGCAGTTCGGTAATCGGACCGGGGCTGTCCTGCAGCGTTTCCGTCGCCACGCCCATGCGGTCGGCCATGGTGTGCCAGACGCGCGAAAGCGGTGTGCCGTCGGCAAGTTTCAGATGTGTCTGATGCGTCAGGCCGAGTGCCTCGCCGCCAAAGATGGCGGTCGGCAGTCTGTCGCGCGAATGGTCCATGCCGGCACTGGATGAGTACGCAATCACCGTGTGGTCGAGCAGGCTGCGACCGTCGGCCTGCGGAATCTGATCCATCCGCGCGAGGAATTTTGACCAGAACCCCATGTTGATTTCGTCGACCTGAGCGAGTTCGTCCAGGTTCTTCGGGTCGTTGTTGTGGTGCGTCAGCGCGTGGAAGCCTTTCGAGACGTGATGCACGGGGAACGTTCCACCGGAGAGTTCACGGCGCACGTTGTACGTGATCACACGCGTCGAATCTGTCTGAAACGACAGAGCGATCAAGTCATACATCAGCTTCTGATAAGTGGTGTAGTCAAAGCCCGGCGACTGCGGAGTGAGGCTGCGTGAGTAGTCACCCAGACCGTCAAGCTCCGGTTGTGCCTTGGGCTTCTTCGACCAGTCGATATCACGCTGCAACTGGCTTTCGATTTCCCGAACGGACGTGAAGTACTCGTCGAGCTTGTCGCGGTCAGCGCTGCCGACGCGACGCTGAAGATGTTTCGCCTGACCGTTGACGTAATCGAGAATGCTGCCGCGGCGGCGAAAACCGGCCTGACGCCGAGCGGCGTCCTGCTCGTCGTCAATTCCGAACAGCCGCTGGAAGACCACATGCGGATCGTTCTCGGCGGCCAGCGGGATTCCGTTCCTGTTCCACGAAAGCGTGGCGAGTCCCTGCTGCCCGTAATTCGTGCCACGAAGAATGGAAAGCTGCAGCGAAGGAAACCGCGTCGCCTGCCCGACCGCGTTCGCAACGACCTGATCGGCCGAGATGCCGCTTTTGATGCCGGTCGACGTCCAGCCCTCGGTGCCTGTCAGAAACGTATAGTCCCCGGTGTGACCACCGCCGTGTTCAAGCTGCAGCCCGGAGACAATCGTCATCCGTTTCCGCCAGGCTTCGAGCGGTCGGACAATTCGAGGCAGCGCACATTCGGGTCCGGTTTTCTTCGGAAAGAACTCCCGGATATTCATTCCGGTCCCGAAGTGGCAAATCAGCATGCGCGGCGGCACTGTGGAGCCGCCAGTTGCCAGAGCAGAGCCGGAAGACATCGCCTCCAGGATGGGAAGCGGAACAACGGCGCCCATTGTCTTGAGCACCGTGCGTCGGGAAATCGGCTGGCGGGACATGGGGACCTCTTTTCTTTTTGCCAGATTCTTGTCGGACATTGCGTCCATTGGACGCTGCGCCGATCAGGGTAACGGGACGCTCTGAACTTCGCCCGGACCTCCGCGAGTCGTCCAGATGCGATCGATGACGAGTCCGCGGTCTGGTTCGGTCGCACTGATACTCAGTGAGTAAGCGACTCCGCCAGTCACCGGTGGTTCATGCTGAAACACTCCATCGCGTTTGCGACGGAACTCGGTCAGAGGAATCGTCAGCGTCTGCCACTGACCAGGTCTGGGCGGCCAGAAGGGAACTTCGTTGAAATTGTGCAGTGTCCACGTTGGATCTGTCGCGTCTGGCCGGCGCGTCGACAGGAAAACGTTCAGCCAGTCCGGATGCTCCATTTTCATCGTGATGTGCAGATGCGTGTCTTCGTCAATCGCGAATAATCCTTCCACCCACTCGTCGCGCGAGGCAATGACGTAAACCAGTGGGGTGCTCGTCGTGTCGCCCACTGTCCGGATCGCCCCGCGTGAGCCAGCCGGCAGATGTTCTGCAGTCGCTGCTCCCGTCCAGCCCGGCGGGACACCATCCTCGAAACTGACCTCCCAGACTTCGCGCGGTCTCGCCGACTCGCTGACAGTCAATTCGACGTCTCCACGCGTGACAACGCCCTGTCCCTGGCGCACTTCGACAGTGCGCCCGTCAGAGACCCGCGTGACCCGGACGCGTCCTTCTGACACATTCAGTTCCGTCGCTTCACGACTTGCGGAGATGGCAAACCGGGTCCCCAGAACGTCGACGCGCGCCCGCGGCGTTGCAAGCAGCATTGGATGCCCCGCTGGCTGCCGCGCGACCGCAGCCGACACGATCCCGCGATGCAGCATGATGCTTTTGCGATTGCCTGGCACGAGCGACAACGAGCCCCCATTCACGATTGTCAGTCGCGTACCGTCTTCAAAAGTCAGTGTGGCCGAGCCTCGACCTTCCGTTTCGAGACGTTCGCCTGGAAAGACCTGCATTCCAGCAGTCGCCGTTCGGCTTTCACCGTCAACAGGCCGGATACGGATAACACCGTCAGACTGAACGATGCTCATCACTTCCTGCTGTCGGTTCAGTTCTTCTGGCGTACCGAGTAACAGGACAGCAATCAGGCTGGCAGTAATCGCCAGAGTGGCCGCCACGACCGTCACGGCTCGATGGCGCAGCGTGATCAGCCGAGTCGCGGCCGGGGACGACGTTTCGAGACCAGGAATTGCTGAAGCGTCCGTTGCAACTTCGGCGGTAACCAGGTGCTTCAGACCCAGGTGAAGATCGAGCGACTTCAGATACTCGTGCTGCGCACCCGGATTATCGCGCAACAGCAGTTGCAGACGCGCAAGCTGCTCTGCCGTGATGCCTCCGTCCCAGAGGGAACTCAGCAGCCCCGTCATTTCTGAGCGGCTTCCTGAGGCGCCCATTGATCACGACTCCTCGACCGAAAGTCGGCGTTCAACACACTCCAGCAACTGCCGGCGCAGTCTGTTGAGCCGGTTGTACAGAGTCTGCACGGCATAGCCGGTTGCTTCGGCCAGTCGCTTGATCGTGCCCTCGTTGCCGTAGGCCACCTCGATCAGTTGTCGCTGTTCCAGGTTCAGACCTTTCAGGCAGGCCCTCAACGCTGCCAGCCGCTGCTCATACACGGACAGTGACTCAAGTCGCCGAGTCGCGAGCTGCTGAATCAGGTCTTCGTCGAACTGCAGACGGTCACGTCCGGCCGTTCTCAGATAGTTGCGAACTTCAAAATGTGCGACGCCACAAGCCCACGCGAGAAAGTTCTCGCCGCAGCGGAAGTCACTGAACTTTCGCCACAACACAAGGCTGCAACGCTGGAAGATGTCTTCCGCATCCGGCTGGTGCGGAACGAGGGCGTAAATATAAGCGTAAACGCGTTCTCGCTCGCGCGTGAACTGGCGAAGAAACTCCTCGTACTGGCTGCCGCTCTGAACTTCAGACACGCCTGCGTCCTCGATCAGGTGTTGGTCCTGCTCATCAGAGATCGTACGCAACCGGCCAAACTTACCTGCCGCTGCCGGAAAACCTGACTTCGAGGGCTTCGCACTCCCGAAAACCGGTGAATCAGGCAGCCCGACAATACAGACCCGCGGCTTGCTAACCTGGCCGGAGCCCTCAAAAGAACTGTCGGTGGCATGACATCGGTGCGTACCTCAGGCAGAGCAATCGCTCGGAATTCAGATGGATGCGAGCACTTTGAGTTGAGCAGAGAATCCGCGTTTTGGACAGCCTGCTGGCATTTGGTTCGTACGCTGCGTTTCGTGCTGCGTTCCTGCTTGAGCAGGTTCAACCGGTCTTCTGGAACTGAGTGAAGACGCGCGCCGAGTGGCCCGTCAGTCCCAGAGCCGTCAGGCAGAACGATTCCTGAATCCAGCCGGACACCGCCACCTCGAACTGTTCAACAGCGACCACGGAAAAGCCCCGCCCGAAGGTCTCTTGCAACCGGCACTCCATTCTCGAACGGCCGAAGACTCCGCAGCCAGTCGAGGCAACCGCGACCGAAGTCGGCAGCCCTCCGTTCAGATTTCATGCGATTGCCCTGGTAAGGGCATGGACTTCAACTTAATGACGTTGCAACTTCCGCATTGTTCTGTTCAAAACATCAGTTCTGTGCATCTGGCTCGGTCGCAAGACTCCGGACAGTAATAACCCATCGCTCGGGAACAGCGACACTTTTCCGAATCTTCAGTTGGCCGCTCACAACAACGGATTTTCCGTCTGCCTTCATTGCCTTTGAAAGTAGCTTCCTGCTCATATCGAGTTCCCATGTCTCCCTGCCGTCAGGAGTAATCTCAATGGTGAAACCTGTCGTTTCTCCGCCAACTGCAACGACACCTGTGTGAAGAAGACCTCGGCATACGACCGACACAGAGTGGTCCTTGGTGGAAACATCTCCGTCAGGAGTTCGGAGCGTCTGAATGCTAACGGGTTGCAGAAAAAGCCCGATGGGGCTTTGGTTAGCATTGCAGCGTGGTTTACCGTTTTTTCCTTCCCTGGTGCATTGAACGTAGTAGCCACGAACGACAGAGGTTTTTCCGTTCATTTCCCGAAAGTCAGCCTGTGCCTGCGGCGACTTTGAAAAATCGACAGCAAATGCAGCATCTGCATATTCTGGCGGCTCTCCGCTGGCCGTGACTGAATTCTGCCCCGCGTCAATCTTCCCGATGACCGTCAACTGAACGTAGTGCTTTTCCTGTCCTGAAGGACCGTCAGCGGCAATCGCCGCCACTACGTTCCCGAAAAATATCAGCAGAAGCAGCCAGAAGCGTCCAGGGTGGATCAAGCGGTTCTGGAAGGCCATGACGTTGCGTCCTGTTGCTAGAGTTAGCGTCGATCGTGGGCGAACTTGTCGTCGTGTTGCGTGGACAATTCATTAAAGCCCATCCGATGGCATTTTTCACCATCGGGTAATGATATCAGACGATGATGCGCAGTTCGATCCGGGACAGGAAAGCACACACTGGCAATAGGCATACGTCAACGGCGCGGCCATCATCTGCGGATGAAACGACGGCTGACCGGACACCGAGTCTTTATAGCGTTCAAAGAACGGAGCCAGGTCCATCTCGCCGACGACATCCAGCGGGAAATAGACCAGATGCCCGTCCCCCAGCCAGTCCCGCGGCGAGGAGCCACATCTGATCCGGAGCCCACTTGCGAAACGTCTTACTCATTACAGATCACTCGCCTGTGAGGAATCGAATCCCGACAGACCTCTGCATCGCAGATATCGACCGTTCGTCGACTGCCGTGGAATGGACAACTACGCACAAGGGGCTCCTGCCGCCGCCTCATTCAGAAATTTCTAACAGACGCACAGCAGGAAATCGACAGCTCCCCATCCCACCTCAGTTCTCCAAAGTTTATGCCGGGCTCATGCCCGCCCAGCCCCATCGCCTGATACACTGCCCCGCTGACTTGCTGGTGACTCCGGAGCGGTCGCTTTCCTGCCTGAAAACACCACTCCAGAAAACCCGGCATGTCCGCCTTTCGAAACCAGCCAAGTACCCACACGCTTCCGCAAAGAGCCCGAAACGGGACGTTTTGCAGACCCTCGTTTGACCGCAAGCGGGAGGCGTGCGTGGATTGTGCCCGACATGGTCAAGGCATGGGACATGCACGCCTCCCGCTTGCGGTCAAACAATCAACAGAATGAGGAGCAACGATGAGTGCCGAACAGAAAGCCTTCGAACTGGGGATCGAGTTTCCCGAAGTTTCCAGGGGATACCTCAATCTCTGCATCCGGACGGGCAATCTGCTGATGACCTCTGGACACGTCAGCAATATCAAAGGCAAGCTCGGCGCTGATCTGGGCGTCGACGAAGGCTACGCCGCCGCGAAAGAGTGCATGGTCAAGATTCTGCAGTCGGTTCATGCCGAGCACGGAACGCTCGACGGACTGCGCTGCATCAAACTGCTGGGCTGCGTGAATTCGACGCAGGACTTCATCGAGCAGCACCTCGTCATCAACGGCGCTTCGGACCTCGTGCATGAACTGTTCGGCAAGGAAACCGACGGCTATCGCGCCCGTAGTGCGCTGGGTTTTGCGTCGCTCCCAACCGGCCCAGCCGTCGAGGTCGAGGCGATCTTTGAGATCAAAGACGTGTAGCGGAATGAGACTGCGGAGCGAGCCGCCCGGTGACTCGGACGGAGACTTCCCGATGGATGACTCGCTGCGTGCTGAAAAGAGTGCCGCTGGCATTGCCAGTGTTTTTCAAATGCAAAAGTCCAGAAGACTCGCACAGGCAGAGCCAGTGGCACACAACGGCGCAGGCCGAGCGGCTTGCGTCGCTCCGCTACGTGAGAGGCCGTCGCGTTACTTCGCGTCCGCGGGCGAGCGGTCTTTCGAGGCTGCGGGCGGTGCTTTGTCGGTCGAGGCGCGAGCCCATTCAGAACGTGTCTGGCCGTCTTCGCAGAGCAGGACGAGGCGCGAGTTGGTCAGTTCGAGAATCGTCTCTTCCCAGCGGTCGCCCCAGGTCTTCGCGGCCAGTTCGACTTTCTCTTTCGGACTTCCGCCACTGTAGCCGTAATCGATGCGGCCGTTCTCGATCGTCCAGAACATGTCGAGGTCGATCTGCTCACCGAACGCAAACGTCCAGACGCTGTCCGGCCGGATGACCATCTTTGCTTTGCCATCCGGCAGGACGGTCAGCACTCGCTTGCCGTAATACGACTGCTGCCAGCTTCCGATGATCATCCTGCGCAACTGTTCGTCCCCTGCAGTGGCGACGTCAGTCTGTGCGCCTGAGACCACTAACTCCGAAGTCTCCTGCGCAGCGTTGTCTGATTCGACTGTGACTCGCGCGGTGGACTCTGATGGCGAGGCGAACGTCGAGCCCTCGACAGAAGCAGCATCCCCGACTGAAAGCAGTACTCCTTCCCGCGCGACGCCCGAACGGTTGTCGGCTCCTGGACCAAACGCACTGACCAGAAGGCTCGCCACGCTCGCGGCGCCGGTCAGTGCCAACAGGACAAGCATCCGCGATATTGCGCCGGATCGGCGCATCATGCGTCTGGTGTTTTGAGAAATGTCGGCTTGCTCACCGGGGCCAGACATGCCGCCACTCCATTTGCGTTCGTCAGAGTCTCGCTGTCCGTACCTTACGCGGAGACTCAACGTTTCGGCGAGAGGCGTTCTATCCGTCCTTCCGGGAAGGCGGCAAATTGTCCGCGCGACAACCTGACGTCAATCACTCAGACAGATGGCGGCGGTTCGCGCGTAATCGTCGACTTCAGCAGCAGGCCGATTGCCAGCCCGACAATCAGCATTCCAATGAACGGCAACGGTGCGTACTGCTGTTCCATCTGCTTCAACGGCTCGCCGTAACTGAACGTCGTGCTGAAGACGGCGCACAGCGTTGCAATCGGGAAGAAGAACGCAACGAGCACGTTCAGCCGGTGTGAGGCGACGGACATCCGGTAACTCGCCCGCGCCTGATCGTCGGCCCGGCGGGCGACCGAGAATTCGAGTCCGTTCTTCGTGTCCTGATGCAGCAGGTCGGCCTGACGTTCGATTTCGTACGTGCGGTCGCGGTAGTCGATAACGTCGCGTGCGTCCTGCGTCTGCTCGCGAGCCGTCTGCATGGCGATCTGCAGATTGCGAGCCGCTCGAAACACCGGCGTCAGGTCGTTGAGTACGGCGAAATAATCGTCCGCTGATTCCGCTTTGTGCTCCTGGTCTTCGAGCTGCTCGATCCGACGGCGGTATTCCCGCAGGTGCGAGTCGAGTGCCCGTGCCCCATCCGCCTGATGTGACGCCTTCCACTTTCCTGACGGAGATCGCCAGAACAGCCGGCCGACGCGTTCCGCCTGACCGTCCTGTGGAACGGCGTGCAGGACCAGCAGCAAATGTCCGTCGGCAAACATGGCACGCTGACGGCCGAAGCGAGTTCCCAGCCGCTGTCGGAAACTGCCGGGAACGTCCCAGTCAGACGGAACCAGTCCCACTCGTCGGTCGTCTGAGTCCGGCTGATCGGAAGTCTGTTCAGACGCATTCATCGTGAAACCTTATGAAGAGGTCTGTCACTGTTCGATCACCACTCGAAACCAGTTTTCCGTAAAGCGGATCATTGAAGAATTCTCCGCCTGAACGAGCGTATGAACCGGTCTGGAGCCGTATTCGGAGGGCCGATACGATTCCGCGTTCTGTACGACCCCGTCAAGTTCGGCGGGTCTGTGTATGCCCTGGCGAGGTGATCCCGTTTCGCAGGGACCAGTGTTCCGCGGGTCAACGGCGGATGGCACAGACTCGGCCTTCAACCCGAAATCTTCAGGAGATGTCGAGATGACTCGTTTCTGGTGGACGACCAGCAGTCTGGTTCTTGCCGCCGCCGCGGCGATCTGCCTGGCGTCGCTCAACGGCGAAGCGGCTCGAGCGCAACCGGCTGCCGGTTCGCAGGTTGTTCATGCGACCGAGTGTCTGATCGTGCTGAAAGACTTTGCGACACTGGCTGCCGATCGGCCGGGAACGCTGGCGTTTGTCGAGCCAGAAGACGGCGACGATGTTCGCGAGGGTGAAATCATCGCCGGACTGAAAGACGAAGAGGTGACGACCAAACTCGCCACCCAGCACATCCAGGCGGGAAATGACGTCAGCGTGCGCTATGCCGAAGCCGCAGCGAAGGTCGCGATCGCAGAACTTGAAATGGCCGTTGACGCCAATCGCAAAGTTCCGGACGCGGTCTCGAAGTCCGAAATCAACAAGCTGCAGCTTGAAGCGGACAAGTTCGGCCTGTCGACAGAGAACGCGAAGCTCGAACTGGACGTTGTGAAGTCGCAGGTCAAAGAGACTCTGGCGACACTGAATACCTACAAAGTGAAAGTTCCGTTTGATGGCTACGTCGCCAAGGTGCATCGTTCAACGGGTGAGTCTGTACGGCAGGGTGATCCCATCGTTGAAATTATCAGCACACGGCGAGTCAAGGTCGAAGGCTTTGTGACCATCGCCGAATCGTACCAGATCAAAAGAGGGGACAAAGTTACTGTCCGGATGAAGACGGCAGACCTGAATCTACCGCAGTTCCGCGATAACACATTCCCCGGGCACGTGACCTTCGTTGACCCGCGTGTGTCGAACCTGACGGGCTTCGTCAAGGTTCACGCTCTCGTCGAGAACACGGGCGACGTTCTGAAACCCGGTCTGCCAGCCGAGATGGCGATTACGCCCGTTCCTGTCGCACAGACCGCTCGCGTCACGCGCTAGCAATGTCCCTGTCTCCACTGCCTTCTGCTCTGCCTTCTCTGACGACGCTCCGGTAATACGATGCTCACGCAGCAGGCTTCCTCGATGCAGCCTTCGGTCCAGCGGCCCATTCCGCTGGAAATCCGACCGGATCTGGTCATCAAGCGGATCGACTATCTGGGGGTTGGCTACTGGGTCGTCAAGGATCCGGCCGGACTGAAATACTACCGGTTGCAGCAGGAGCAGTATGAACTGCTCAAACTGCTGGACGGAAAACGCAGCCTGGAACAGCTCCGCGAAGAGATGCTGGTCATCATGCCGACCGTCCGGCTGCAGCTTTCCGATGTCCAGCACCTGATCACCGACCTGCACGAAAAAGGCCTCGTCTACTCGAACCGCGAAGGGCAGGGCGCGGCACTGCTCAAGAAGCACTCGGAAGAAAAGAAGAAAAAATTCTTCAACACCTTGCGCAGCCTGCTCTATCTGCGCATGCCAGGCTGGGACCCGGTCAAAGTTCTCGACTTTATTTACCCGGTCTGCCGGCCGATCTTCTTTTCCAGGATCGGCGTCGCCGTGTGGATCATCACCGTCGTCTCTTCCTGGATCCTGCTGGCTGTTCAGTTTGAAACGTTCCGGCAGGAACTGCCCGGCTTTCAGCAGTTCTTTGGCTGGCCGAACCTGCTCTATATGTGGATAGCGCTCGGTACGGCGAAAGTGATTCACGAATTCGGCCACGGCCTCTCGTGCAAACACTTCGGCGGCGAGTGTCACGAGATGGGCATCATGCTGCTGGTGTTCAGTCCGTGCCTGTACTGCGATGTTTCCGATTCATGGATGCTGCGTAACAAGTGGGCGCGGATCATGATCGGAGCCGCCGGGATGTACATTGAAGTTCTGATCTCGGCGATCGCCATTTTCGTCTGGTGGAGTACCGACCAGGGGCTGCTGCACAACCTGGCGATCAATACCTTCTTTGTAACGACAATCACGACCGTCATTTTCAACGCCAATCCGCTGATGCGTTTCGACGGCTACTACATGATGTCCGACTTTCTGGAGATCCCGAATCTCCGCCCGAAAGCCGACAAGCTGCTGCGGGAAGCGTTCGCCTGGTACTGCCTGGGTATCGAAGCCAAACCGGACCCGTTCATGCCGGAGACCGGCCGCGTCTGGTTCATCACGTTTGCCATCGCCGGTGCCATTTACCGCTGGTTTATTGTCGCGGCGATCACCATCTTCCTTTACACCGTCCTGAAGCCGTACGGTCTGCAGAGCATTGGCGCGACGCTGGCAGTGATCTCAATCGCAACCATTGTCGGGAATATGGTCTGGAATCTGTACCGGATGATTACTGCGCCGAGGATCGAACCGGTGAGCAAGCCCAAAATGCTCATCAGCGGGCCCGTCCTGTTGGCGGCGCTCGCCTTCGTGGCCTTCATCGACTTTCCGATGCACATTGAGGCGACGTTTATCATCGAACCTCAGGACGTCCGGCACGTTTACACCAGGACGCCCGGCGAACTGCGTGAGGTTCTGGTGAAACCCGGACAGCAGGTATTCGGTCCACAGTCCGACGCTGAAGGCAATCCCGAAATGCCCGGTGAGATCGTCGCCGTTCTCTCCAATCCGGAACTCGAAGACGAAGAACGAGACCTGGTCACGAAAATTGAGGTGCAGAGGATCGAATTTGAAAAGCAGCGTGCCCTGCTGGATCAGGCTCAGATGTCGCTCGCCCAGCAGCGTGCCAGCGTCTATATGGAGCAACTGGCAAAAGTCCGCGAACAGCTCGCCGACCTGATTGTCTATGCGCCGGCGAGCGGCCGGGTTGTCGAGCCGCCGCGTGTGCCGCAGCCGACCGTCGAAGAGGCCAAAACGCAACTGGCTTCCTGGACGGGTTCACCGCTGCTCAGCCGTAATGTTGGCGACACCGGCCATCCCGGAGCGATCCTGGAAGAACGGACGCACCTGATGAGCATCGCCCCGAATGATCATTATCAGGCGATCGTGCTGATCGACCAGGCGGACGTCAACGAAATGGTCGGTTCCAACCTGCAGCAGCGTCTGCAGCAGTCTCAGGCACAGAAGCAGAAGGTCCAACTGAAATTCGACCATCTCGCCTGGGAGACGTACGAAGGCACGATCAGCGAGGTCTCGGACGGCTTTCTCGAGTACGTTCCCGAACTGCTGTCGAACAAGCTGGGTGGTGAACTGCCCACGGTGACCGACAAGCAGGGCCGGGAAAAACTGCTCAGCAGCGTCTATCAGGCGACGGTGCAGATTGACGACGACACGCTGCTGCTGCGTTCCGGAATGCGCGGCAAGGCCCGGTTCAAGGTTGAAGACCGCGCTCTCTGGCAGTGGGCCTGGCGCTACATCCGGCAAACGTTCTACTTCCGTCTGTGACGTGCTGAATCCGCCGTCAGGCCAGAAAGTGCGGGGAACAGGGTTCACCACGCATCCTGGAGCGGTGGTCCGAAATCCGTGGTTGTCGTAGCGAAACTCGCGCAGAGTTTCAGACGCGTTTCTGACAAAGTCCGGAATATTCTTCAGACCGTTTGTTTGGCGTCTCATCCCGGAATGGAATCCGAAATGAGTTCTTCTGTCAGTCTCGACGTCCCTGCAACGTTGCCAGCCAGCGAGCCCGTTCCGTCGACCGTCGGCACCGACCCCATCCGCGTCATCTATGTGATGGGAGCCGGACGGAGTGGCTCGACGGCACTCGAAGGAATGCTCGGGGATCACGAAGATACGGTCGCCGTTGGTGAGATCGCCGCGATCTTCAGCTCGATCTGGGACGAACGCTGCCACTGCTCGTGCGGCGAACGCGGCCCCGACTGCGACGTCTGGCGTGGCATCTTCGATCGCTGGTGCGAGCTGACCGGGCTGAGTTCGTTCGAGGAAAACGGGCCGCTGAACTCGAAGTACGAATCGCTGAAGCGTTTTGGCCTGCCGCAGTGGCGGCATCAGATGCGAGCCGCGCACGAGCCCACTGAAGAAGACGCGATCTGGCTCGAACGCACCCGCGCGATCTATCAGGCCGTCGCGGAAGTGACCGGCAAGCGAGTCATCATCGACTCGTCCAAGAATCCACTGCGAGCCCGCTCGCTGTGCCTGACACCGGGCCTCGACGTGCGACTGATCCACCTGACGCGAGACGTTCGCGGCGTCGTCTGGTCTCGGCTCAAGGCGTACCGTAAGGACCCGAAGAACGGCTTCGGCAAGGAACACGCCCCGGTACCCGTCTGGCGATCAGTCGGCTACTGGGGTCTGACGAACCTGACCGCGTCCGCCGTGCGCCGCGCGCATCCCGAATGCCTGTCGATGCTGCTGCGGTACGAGGACTACACCGCGGAGCCGATCCGTGAGTTCGCGCGGATCAGCGAAGTCACCGGCCTTGATTACGGCCCGATCGCCGAACGCCTCGTCGCCGGCCACCCGGTTCGTCCGCAGCACACCTGCGCCGGCAACCCCGTCCGTATGCAGGGAGCGATCCGCCTCGCCCCGGACTACCAGTGGATGGAGAACCTGCCCGAGTCGATGAAGCGCCGCTCCTGGCTCCTCGGCGGCTGGCTCGCCCGCTGCTACGGCTACGAAAAGCATCCGGCTGTGCCCGAGCCGCAACAGGTTGGACAGGTCACAGCAAAAGCCGCCTGAACAAGAACGCTCGATGAGCTTGCAATGACAGGTCGCTCAATCCGGATACAGCAGGATAGACCTACCTGTTCTAAAGGCTTCGAGGCAGACGTTCCGAAATTCTTTCAGCGCCGTCGCCCCGGCAGTGTGGCCGAGATGCGGAAGCAGGTCGTCGATCTCTGCAATCAGACTTTCGAGATCATGGTATGGGTAAACCACCTCCGCATAGAAATCGAGCATTCTCCGAAGCATCGAATAGCGGCTGTAGATGTTGATCCCGGAGTAATAGAAGGCGGACGCGTGCGCAGCTTCGTCGAATTGAAACGCTGGCCATCCATGTGGCAGGGCGCACTTCGGGTCAACGACGATGTGAACGTCGAGTGCCATTGTGTTAGACCGATTCAATTGCCAGTGCGACGGCGCCCATGACGCCGGCGTGTTCGCCCATACGTGAGCGGGTGATTTTGACGCCGTCGGTCGGGAACATTCGCACGCGGGTTTTGACGGTGTCGCGGACGGGCTGCATCAGCAGGTCGCCCATTTCGGCGACGCCGCCTCCGATGACGACCAGCTCGGGGTGCAGGACGGTGACGACATTGGCGATTGCAATGCCCAGATACTCGGCGGTCTTGCGGATTGCTTCACGGATGATCTCATCGCCCGCATGAGCGGCCTCGGCCATTGCCTTCGTGGTGACTTTCTGAGCGTCACCTTCGACCAGGTCGTACAGCGTCGACGCCTGGCCCGTCCGCATCAGCCGGATGCCTTCGGCGGCGATGGCGGCACCGCTGACCAGAGTTTCCAGGCAGCCTCGGTTGCCACAGCCGCACATCGGGCCATCGGGAATGATTGACTGGTGCCCGAGTTCCCCGGCCGCGCCCAACGGTCCGAGTCGCAGTTTGCCATCAACGGCGATTCCGCCTCCGACGCCGGTCCCGAGTCCGAAGAACGCCATCGTCAGGTCATCGCGTCCCTGCCCGTGTCCGAACCGCAGCTCACCGAGCGTCGCAACACGGGCGTCGTTCAGAAGCTGCACGCGGCAGTCGAGCTTCTCGCGCAGCACGTCGGCCGCCAGCACGTCGCGCCACTTGGTGGGCATGTTCGGGAGGAACTTCGTCGTTCCCGTTGCCAGGTCGACGAGCCCTGGCACGCCCATTCCCAACGAAACGACCCGGTGCCCGGTTTCCGCAGTCATCCGCGCGACCAGATCCGCGATCCGCTCCAGCACGACCTGCGGACCGCTGTGTGATTTTGTTTCAGTCACCTGTTCGAGCAGCAGCGTGCCGTCGCTTGTTGCGAGTGCCGCCTTGATCCGCGTCCCGCCGAGATCCACTCCTGCAAAAACGTCTGCCATCTTGCCGTCTGTCCCTGTGTCGTGACGATCCGCCGCGAGGACGTTCGCTGTCCGCGCCGAGTGGCACAGTCTATCGGACCGCGTGAAGAAGTCATTCAGTCCTGACGAGACGGCCTGTCGCAGAAGGCCCGCGGCGATTCGCAAACCCGGATGCGTCCGCTATTGTCAGCCTCACGTGCTGAGCTGGACCGACTTCGTCATCAACGTTTGAGGAACTCCGATGCGACTCTGCTCTCTTCTGACTCTGCTGCTGATTCTGACGATCACCCCGCGATCCGACCTCGCAGCTCAGGACGCGGACCTCGGCGGCGTCACCGAGAAGCATGAAATGGTGCCGATGCGCGACGGCGTGAAGCTGTCGGCGTATCTGTACTTTCCGCAGGGTGATGGCCCCTGGCCGGCGATCTTCGAACAGCGGTACGCCAGTTTGACCAGCAGAGGCACGCGGGAAGCGGCGGCTCGGCTGGCGAGTGCAGGCTACGTCGTTGCGCTGATCAACTACCGCGGGACGCACCTCTCTGAAGGCCGCTGGGTCGGTTATCGAGCACTGCAGTGGGGCGAGCTGAGTGACGGGTACGACTTCTGCGAGTGGCTTGCGACGCAGCCCTGGTCGACGGGCAAGGTCGGCACGTTCGGCAGATCACAGGGCGGTTACGCTCAGAACTACCTGGCGGTGACACTGCCGCCGCATCTCGTCTGCCAGTACATGACGGATACGGGCCTCAGTCTGTTCCAGGAAGGTTACCGCGTCGGTGGTACGACGCGACCGGAACGGTTTAAGGGAATGGACGCAGTGGCTCGCGATCCGAAAGACAATCGTCGGCTGCTCGCCGAATGGTTCAGCCATCCGAATTACGATGACTACTGGAAGGACGAGGACTGCACGCTGCACTTCGACAAAATGAATGTTCCCTGCTTCACCATCGGTAGCTGGTACGACTTCATGAATCAGGGCTCGATTGCCAGCTTCGTCGGGCGGCAGCATCACGGCGGGAAAAACTCGCGCGGGGCTCAGCAACTGCTGATCGGACCGTGGCTGCACGGGCGGCTCAACAAAGGCAACCGCGTGGGTGACCTGGTTTACCCGACGAATGCCGCGTGGCCGGTCGAAGAGCACATGATTCGCTGGTTCGACCATTACCTGAAGGGCAAAGACAACAACGTCGAATCTGATCCGACTGTCCGTTACTACGTGATGGGAGCCGTCGGCGAGGAAGGGGCTCCCGGCAATATCTGGCGCGTGGCCGACGACTTCCCGCCGAAAGCCGAAGCAACACCACTGTTCCTGCAGGCGGGCGGCAATCTGAGCGGCAACGCTCCGACGGTAACCTCCGGAGCCGACGCGTCGACGAGCTACGTCAGCGATCCGTACCACCCGATGGAAATCCCCGGCCGCGGCTTCCCCGGCGCGACAGACGCACGACCGTTCGAACAGCAGGCCGAAGTCCGCACGTTTACGACCGAACCTCTTGACGCTCCCGTCGAATGGACCGGTCGCGTGCAGGCCGAACTTTACGTCTCGTCAACGGCCCGCGACACCGACTTCATCGTGCGCGTCAGCGACGTTTACCCGGACGGTCGTTCGATCCTGATTGTCGACTACCCCTGGCGAGCCCGTTACCGCGAAGGCTTCGACCACGAAGCACTGCTGGCGCCCGGTGAGGTCTACAAGCTCGCCTTCCCGGTCGGCTGGATGAGCCAGATCTTTAACACCGGGCATCGTATTCGAGTGACCATTGCCAGCACTGGTGCTCCGCTCTACGAACCGAATCCACAGACCGGCGAACCACTGACGATCGAATTCCCCGACAACGCGGTCAAAGCGACAAACACCGTTCACCACAGTGCAAAGCACGCCTCAAGAATCATCGCACCGGTGGCGCCATAGCCGTTGATCACTCTGCGATCGAAACGAGCCGTACTGCCTTCCTTCTCTCGTTCTCTGTGGGACAGGCCGGGATGAGATGAACCGCGCAATCAGCTCTACGCATTGATCGCTGAGTGATCAGCGACTCACTTTACCTCAGGAAGGCGTCCAATGACGGATTTCTGTCAGCACATCTCCCGCCGCAGTGCCTTGCAAACCCTCGCTGCAGGAACGGCACTGCCACTTCTGCCGTCAGTCCTCTTCGGTCAGGAACGTACGCAGCCGCTTGAACCGAAACGCGTTGCCGGGATCGCTTCGGTCTACCATCACAACGCGCATGCCGACGTGATCCTCGGCAAGGTGTTCGATGGCTGGGAGCAGGACGGTGGACCGGGGCCGGCGCTCAAACTTGTCTCGCTGTATATCGACCAGTTTCCCAAAGGTGACCTCGCGCGGAAACTCGCCGCAAAGCACGGTATTCCGATCTGCTCGTCCATCCGCGAGGCCCTCACGCTGGGCGGTGACAAACTGGCGGTCGACGGCGTGCTCAGCGTCGGCGAGCACGGCGACTATCCCTACAACGAAAAGGAGCAGCACCTGTATCCGCGGCGGCGGTTCTTCTCCGAGATCGCCGCAACCATGGAAGACTGCGGTCAGATCGTCCCCGTGTTCAATGACAAGTCGCTGTCGACGGTCTGGGAAGATGCGAAGTGGGCCTATGATCGCGCGCAGCAGCTCGGCATTCCGCTGATGGCCGGGTCGTCACTGCCAACAACGTTCCGTAAACCTGACGCGACCTTGCCGCTGGGGTCACCAATCGAAGAGGTCATCAGCATCGGTTACGGGCAACTCTGCTCCTACGGTTTCCATGCGGTGGAGATGATGCAGACGTTCGCCGAACGGCGACGCGGGGCTGAAACCGGAATCGAATGGGTCCAGTCGCTGACGGGCGACGCGATGTGGGACGTCGTCGATCGTGGTGAGGTTTCGTCCGAGTTGCTCGACGCCGCGCTGGCTCACGTGCCGACCGTCAAACGCCGCAAGCTGCGGGAACTCGATCCGGAGAAATCCGCCCTGTTCCGCTTTCAGTACCGCGACGGCGTGCGCGGAGCCGTTTTCATGCTGCAGGGTTACGCGGCCGGAGTCGCCGTCGCGTGCCGCGTGCGCGGCCAGGCAGAGCCGTTCGCTCTGCAGATCGAAGAACGCTACGAGCCGCGATTCCCACACTTCGCTTACCTGCTGAAAGGCGTTGAGCGAATGATCCACACCGGCAAGCCATCGTGGCCGGTTGAACGCACGCTGCTCACCGGCGGCATTCTCGACCGCGCACTGACGTCGCGTTTCGAGGACGGCAGGCGGATCGAAACTCCGGAACTTGCGATTGCGTATCAACCGGCGAATGTGTCGTACGCTCCGCACGTGAAACTCGACGCCGACCCGCGAGCATGAAGCTTTGAGCGTCTGCATCCGAAACTGTCAGTCGGCCGTCACGCGAGAATGTCGTGCAGAATCCGGCCTTCGTCGGTTGGACCGATCAGACGGTTGTCGAGACCCTGGAACGGGAATGAGAACCGGTATGGGTCGAAGCCCAGCAGATGCAGGATGGTCGCCTGCAGGTCACGGACGGAAAGCGGGTGCTCGGCCGGGTAATAGCCGATGTCGTCTGTCTGTCCGTAGGCGAGTCCGCCTTTGATCCCGCCGCCGGCCATCCACATCGTGAAGGCAAACGGGTGATGGTCGCGGCCAATGAAGCCCTTCTTCAGCTCACTGCGGACGTTGTTCTGCATCATCGGCGTGCGCCCGAACTCGCCACCCCAGACGATCAGCGTTGAGTCCAGCAGGCCGCGCTGTTTGAGATCCGTGATCAGGCCGGCAATCGCGCGGTCAATCTGGCCACATTTAATTGGCAGCGTTTCGTCGCACGATTCACCCGGCGAGCTGCCGTGATGATCCCAGCCCCAGTCATAGAGCTGCACGAAACGGACACCCTGCTCGACAAGCCGTCGAGCCAGCAGACAGTTGTTGGCAAATGTCGGATCACTGCTTGAGTACAGTGGCCGCGGATCGTCCGCCGATTCTGATTCCGACACGAATCCGGGCCGGGCTCCGTACAGATCGAGAATGTGCTGCGGCTCGCGCGAGATATCCATGACCTCGGGCACAGCCGCCTGCATTCGATAGGCCAGCTCGTACTGAGCGATCCGCGTCTGCGTCTCGTCGTCGCCGAGACGTTCGAACTGGGCTTCGTTCAGATCACGCAACGTGTCGAGCGTTCGTCGCCGCAGTGCCCGGCTCATCCCTTTCGGATTTGAGAGGTACAGCACGGGGTCACCGGACGTTCGGCACTGCACGCCCTGATAAACGGTCGGCAGGAAGCCCGAGCCCCACAGTGACTTGCCGGCACTCGGCGTTTTGCCGCCGGAACTGAGTACAACGAAACCTGGCAGATCCTGACTCTCACTGCCCAGCCCGTATGTTACCCAGGAACCGATCGACGGACTGCCCAGTCGCGACGTCCCCGTGTGCAGCAGCAACTGCGCGGGTGAGTGGTTGAACTGGTCGGTCTGGATGGTCCGCATGACGCAGACCTCGTCGATTACTGAGGCCAGCCCAGGCAGCAGCTCGCTGAGCCACTGACCGGACTCACCATGCTGCGCGTACTTGAACAGCGGCCCGAGCATTCGCGGCACGCCTTTGATAAACGCAAAGCGTTTGCCTTCGAGATACTCCTTCGGGCACTCCTGACCGTCGAACTTCGTCAGCGCCGGCTTATGCTCGAACAGGTCGACCTGGGATGGCGAGCCGGCCATGTGCAGATAGATCACCGACTTCGTTTTCGCCTGGCCGGTCAGATACTTCTTCGCCGTCGACGTCTCTGTCGCTCCCGCCAGCGAGCCAAGCGCCATCGCGCCAAGACCGAGCCCGGCCCTGCCAAGCAGGTGCCGCCGCGTGATCTGCTGCAGTTGTTGAAATCTGAGGTCCATAGTCAGGCTCTCTGGTCGATGACGTTGTGAGGCTTTGTACGAGCGATACAGCAACTGCCTGCAGACCGGACCGAGACAGCAGGCCGGACCGAGTGCAGCGAGTTCCGGAATTTCGGCTCACTGTCGCATCAGGGTTTCATCGAGGTTCAACAGCACGTTAGCGACAACGGTCAATGCGGCGAGTTCTGCCTCGCTGCCTTTCGCCTCCTCGGCAGTGCCGGCTTCGATCAGAAGTTCCGTCGCCGCGGAGTGATCGGCTGCAAACTCGGCCTGCGTCTCCGTCAGCAGGACGGCCAGTTTCTGGAGTTCGGATAGCTCAGGCGAACGGGCAAGGACTCGTCGAAATCCCGCCGTGATCTGAGACGTCACGTCGCCGCCGGTTTCGCGCATTCTCAAGGCCAGGGCTCCGGCCGCCTCGACGAAGACGGGATCATTCAGCGTCACGAATGCCTGCAACGGCGAGTTCGTTCGCACGCGGCGGATCACGCAGACCTCGCGCGAGCCGGCATCGAAGGTCAGCATCGACGGGTACGGACTCGTGCGCCGCCAGAAGGTGTAAATTGCTCGACGATAGCGGTCGTCGCCCTCGCTCGTTGCCCATTTGAGCGTGCTGTAGGTCGCCTTCCAGATGCCCGGCGGTTGCGGAGGCATGACGGACGGCCCGCCGATTTTCTCCGACAACAGCCCGGCCGCCTGCAGTGCCTGATCGCGAACCGTTTCGGCTGGCAGGCGGAACCGCGGCGCGCGGCTCAACCAGACGTTCGTCGGATCGATCGACTTCGCTGCTACGGTCGTTGCTGACGACTGCTGGTACGTCCGGCTGAGCACGATCGTCCGGCAGAGTTGTTTCAGCGACCAGCCGAGCGATCCACGGTACTCCGCCGCCAGCCAGTCGAGCAGTTCCGGATGCGTTGGCGGCGTACCCTGTGCTCCGAAGTCTTCTTCCGTTTCGACCAGACCGCGTCCGAACAACCGAGCCCAGACGCGGTTGGCGGCGACTCGCGCCGGTAACGGATTCTCCGGACTCAGCAGCCACTGCGCGACCGCCAGCCGATTCGGCGTCGCGTCCTCGGACAGAGAGCCGAACGCGGCAGGGACGGCTGCCGTAACTTGCTCGCCCGGCTGCAGGAAGTTCCCGC
Source organism: bacterium (assembly GCA_016124895.1). Classification (GTDB taxonomy): domain Bacteria; phylum Planctomycetota; class Planctomycetia; order Planctomycetales; family Planctomycetaceae; genus JAPOLP01. Next base: position 24,555 of record WGMU01000018.1, on the reverse strand, counting down.
GAATCTGCAGGTGCGTCTCACGGTGCCGGGCTGCGGGCAGGTCACGCATGATCGGCGTCGCGATGATCTGCTGTTGCAGCTCTGCTCGCTGCTTCTCAACAGCGGCCATCTCCTGACGCGCCGTCTTCGTTTCCGGCCACTGATCCGCAAATGCGTCGATCATTCGCTGCTTCTCCGCGTCTGACCGATCTTCCGGCGCGGACGCGGCCAGTTCGCTGAGCGATCGAATTTCCGGCGTCAGCGTTGACGGATCACTCGACGAAATTGAGATGCGAAACCGCCCGAGTAGCAGCTTGCTGCCGTACTGCTGCGAAAGCGTCAGCTTGAGTTTTGCCCGGCTCGACGGAACCAGCGGTTCGCTGAGATCAAACACGGCGACGTGCGTTTGCCCGAACTGCGGTGAAACGGCCCAGCCAGATTCTGTTTTGCCATCGATAGCCGCTTCGGCCGGCCAGCCGTTCTGTGAGAAGTCGGCGCGGGCATTCTTCAGTTCGAGCTTCCGCGGAGATTGGCCATCCGCAAGCAACTCGACTGCCAGCTCGCTGAGTACGAAATTTGGATCGACGGCGTTACGGCCCGGCCCGCCCTGCTTCGTTCCGGGCTTCCGACCGAGCGAGTCGTCCGTCAGCGCTTCGATCCGGATTGCAGTGATGTTCTGCTGTGGGGCGAGACTCGTCAGCGAGTAAACGTCGCGGTCGGCGAGTGTGCCGGAGGCCAGCAGCGATCCGTCACTCTGCGTCTCAAGCCGGGCTCCGCTTTCGGCGGTCGCCGACTCGATCACAAGCACCGTCCAGTCAGGCGTTCCGGCGAGCTGCTGCTCCCACTCGGCCTGCGCCGCTGCGAATTCGGAATTTGCAACGGTCGCCTTCCCGTAGCGCTTTCGCAGTTCGATCAGTTGCTCGTTGAGGCTCTCCAGTGTGTTCGACTGCTCAACAGTCGGCGTCGGAATCCTGGGCGAATCGTCCGGACGGTCGGCGTCTTCGGTCTGGTTAAACAGATCGAGGAACGCATAATACTCGTGCTGCGTGATGGGGTCGTACTTGTGCGAGTGGCAGTTCGCGCAGCCCATCGTCAGGCCCATCCAGACCTGAATGGTCGTGTTGACGCGGTCCTTCACCGCGGCCATGCGGAACTCTTCGTTGTCCGTGCCGCCTTCGTCGTTGGTCATCGTGTTGCGGTGAAACGCCGTCGCCAGAAACTGGTCGGTCGTCGCGTCAGGCAGCAGATCGCCAGCGAGTTGCTCGGTCGTGAACCGGTCATAAGGCATGTCGGCGTTCAGCGCGTTGATGACCCAGTCGCGGTACCGCCAGATATTGCGCGGCTGATCTTTCTCGTAACCCTTCGTGTCGGCATAGCGAGCCAAATCGAGCCACATCCGCGCCCAGTGCTCACCAAACCGCGGCGATTCCAGCAGCCGATCGACAAGCCTGGGCATCGCGTCTGGTGAACCGTCAGCGACAAACGCGTCAACGTCCGCGGGCGACGGCGGCAGACCGGTCAGGTCCAGCGACAGTCGCCGAATCAGTGTCTGACGATCGGCCGGCGCCGACGGTTGCAGGCCGCGCTTTGTCATCGCTCGATAAGCGAAGCGATCGATCGGCTGGTCACTCCAGTCGGCTCCGTCATCTGGAACAGTCGGTTGAGCCAGCGGCCGAAACGACCAGTGCAGATCGAACTTCGCCCCCTGATCGATCCAGCGACCGAGCAACTCGATCTGCTCAGCAGTCAGTTCGTGCCCGGAATCCGGTGGCGGCATCCTGAGGTCGGCATCGTCGGTCACGATGCGCTGGAACGCCGTGCTCTTGTCGCGGCTGCCGGGCACAATGGCCGACTCGCCGTCGTGCAGCTTCGTGGCGGAGGCTTCGTCGTCGAGCCGCAGTTCCGCCTCGCGGGCTTCGGCGTCCGGACCATGACAGGCAAAGCAACTCGCCGAGAGAATCGGCCGGATGTCGCGGGAAAAGTTGACCGCCTCGGAGTCGGCCGCGAGACCGATCGAGTCGGACCGCGTCAGCAACAGGCAGCCGATTGCGAAAACAGATCGAACGGCACGGTGAACAGTCACAACGTCAACGCGCGGCAGTTGAAGCATGGCACGAATCACGATTCTGCGGGGTCGATGCGTCGCCGGACGGGCAGTCGAACCGTCCTGATACCGGTGACGGAAGGCCCCGCAGCATAGCTCAAGCGATCGCGAACCGGGACGGAACCGGCGAATCCTCATGGGAGTGACGCCGTTGCTGTAATAGTCGAGGCACGGCGGCCCGCGAACGAATCGATCGTCCAGAGCAGAACCCGACCGTTACCTTTCCCGAACAGGTCGCCGTTTCCGGCAGCGAGGAATCATCCCAGAGAATCACAGGACGGGGTACTGACGACCGCGAGCAGCTTCCGGCACGCAATATCCCGCGTCATCAGACGCAGGTTCGGTTGGGGGCGGATCGCCATAAAGAGTTTCGGCCGGATGCGAACTTCTGCCAGGGATCAAGCGCTCGTGATTGCCGGGGCGCTGACAATTGCCGACGTGTCCGTATCGACCCCTGCCGTCATCGTATGCTTGTCGGGTCTTCCGCGATCGGCTGTTCTATGCTGGCCTGTGCCGGTTCCTGACCCGACGGTCGAATAATGACTGTGACAACGACGATCGTCAGACTGACGAACGCGATCAGCCAGCCAAAGAATCTTCGTTTCTGCCGTGGCTGCAATGGCAATTGTGGCGTTGACGTCGGTGGCTGCGGTGTACGCCGCAGTGGTGTCTCTGTCGACGGCGGGAGTTCAGCCATCGTCTTATCGTGTTTCATCAACCTAAACCGCGCCAGCGCGTCGATCACTTCGGCCATCGACTGAAAACGGTCTTCCGGCCGCTTGGCGACCATTTTCTGGAAGATGGCATTCAGCCCGGCGGGCACCGTCGGCTGCAGCGATTCAAGTTCAGGAATCGGTTGATCGCGATGGGCAAAGAGCACTTTCGTGACCGATTTACCCGGATAGACCTGCCGTGCGGACACCAGCCAGGCGAGCGTGCAGCCCAGACTGTAAACATCAGAACGCAGGTCAGCCGAACGGGAATTGAGGGCTTGTTCGGGCGACAGGAAGTCGACAGTTCCCAGCACGAGTCCCGACTCGGTCAGCGTGTCGAGGTTTTGAATCGAACTGGACTTGAGCTGGACGAGACCAAAATCGAGCAGTTTGACGTCGCCCTCTTCGGTCTGGAACAGGTTCGACGGTTTCACGTCACGATGCACAAAACCGTGTTCGTGCGCGTGCTGCAGTCCGCGTGCAGCCTCAATAATGATTCGGCATGCCTCGTCGGCGGCAAGCGGCCCGTGCGTCTGCACAAGACTCTGCAGATCGCTGCCGCGCAGAAACTCCATCGCGAGAAATGTCCGGCCATCGTCGAGCGTGCCGGCATTCGAGACGGCGACGATATTCGGATGCTTCAGGCGACCAATCGCGTGGATCTCGCGATACGACCGTTCGATGGCCTTCTGATTCCTGCCACGAGCTTCCGCCAGAACCTTGATTGCGCACTCACGTTCCTGATCGTGATCGATTCCCAGATAGACAGTTCCCATCCCGCCGCGGCCGATTTCGGCAACGATCTCGTACTTGTCAATCCGGCCAGGCAGCGCTGGGACTTGAATGTCTGCCGGTTGGTAGACCGGTTCGGTACCACTTTCATGTCGCCGATTGCCTTCTGCACTCGCAATCTGCTTCAGGCGATTGATCATAACCGTATCGACGGACCGCTTTGCCAGGTCTACGGTTTCGCGGCCTGATGCTTTGACCCACGGGAGACACAGGTCGTCGACCGAAAGAAAGGTCATCGTCAGACGCTGACACGCCCCGCATTCTTCGAGATGGTCAGACACAACCTGATCCTGCTCGTCATCCAGTTCGCCTGTGAGGAACTTTCGTACGATGTCTTCGGTCAGACATTTCACATCGTCGGGTCTTGTCGGATCGGCCATCAAAGTTTCCTGGCAGTGAGCGGACCACCTGCTGACAACGCTTCCGGTGCGGACTCGCTATTCCTGATCGGCAAACGGGTAATCGTCGGACATGGACCGGATCAGTTGCCGCAGCCGGTCACCGACTGCCCACCGTGCCTTGTAAACTTTTGAAACTTTAACCTCGAACCGCCTGGCGACTTCTTTGGGACATGCACCGTTCGTCGTCTGCTCGAACAGGTCCCAGGTGAGTGCGGAAACTTCACGGCGTACCTGGCCCAGCGCAAGGCTCACGACCCACGCGTTGTATTCGTCTTCCCATTCGCCCAGAGTCGTCCGTGCCTCAATATCCCGCAGCACTTCTCCACGAACACGCCCGCGGGCATCCTTCCGTTTGCGATGAAGATACTGCCTGATTTCGTTCCGCGTGATGCCACCGATCCAGCCTCCGAAGGAACCGAGACTGCGGTCATACTTCAGGCCTTTGACGTACCGGAACACCCGACCGAAGACCTCCTGGGTGATCTCCGCAGCGTCCTGAGCGGGAACTCGCTTACGGCAGAACTCGCAGATCAATGGACCATAGAGATCAACAAACCGCTCCCAGGCCTCAGTATCCACTGTCTGCCCCTGAAGGCCTTCGAGGATACTCATTCTGGTTAGAGGCCAGTAACGGCAGGCCGTCTCTTCCGCTTCAGAAAGCTGCTCAGCCGGCTGCTCATACTCCGCAACAGCGGATTTCTTCCGCAGGATTTCGACGTCGATTTCAGAATCAGTCATCGGTTTGTCCGTCGCCATCATGACCACGTCTCCCGAGGCGAGTGAACTCCATCTGTCGGAGCGCTCGTCAGATGAAGAAAAATGTCTGCTCCGCCGTCCGCCTGAGCAGACAGTCGCGAGCTTCCTCGGTCAGAAAATCCGCGCGATCGCGGATCAGGCCGATCGAGGCTGCGTAGTTGTTGACTCCCTGAATCTGATACGGGCAGTCGCTGGCCCACATGCAGCGCTCCGGCCCGAAAGTCTCGACTACCTCTCGAATCATCGGCAGCAGGTCGTCGTGCGGCGGCCGCTTTAATCCGAGAGCGTAATAGGCGGAAATCTTGACGCGGACATGGCGATGATCGGCCAGCTTCAGCAGGGCCAGCAGTTCCAGCGGTCGAATCCGGCCATCAACGCCAACGCGGCCAAAGTGGTCAATCACAACCGGCGTGTCAGGAAATCCGTCGCACATCCGGCCGACGTCCGGCAGATCACTCGGGTTGATCAGACAGCACATGTTCTGCCGCGTCTCGACTGCCGTCCGCCACATTTCCTTCATACCGGCATCCCGGAGCCATCCGTCGCCGAGGACCGAAGGCGTGATCCGAAAACCCGTCACACCGTGCTTGAGCAAACGTCGCATTTCCGCACCCGTACCAGGCTTCCGTGAATCGACCATCCCGACAACACGAAAGCGATCCGGCTGCCGATGGAATGTGTCGACGAGGTACGAGTTGTCGAAGCCGTGATAAATACTGTGCTGAATCAGAACGACGCGATCGACGCCTTCCGGACGCGCAACAGCCATCAGTTCGTTGTCGGTAAAGCTGGCCGGCTTCAGATCCGCGACAGTCTGTCCGTTCGCCAGTGGATACTTCGAGTCATCCGGCAGCCAGATATGAGAGTGCGCGTCGATGAAGCCTCGGGGCTGCCGCGAGACGTTGTCCGCCGCCGCGGCTGATTCCGTGGTCATCGAATTCAATCGCAGTCCGCTGGCCGCAAAACCTGCTGCTGCGATTCCAGCAGCCGAACTGATCAGATCCCGGCGGGAGACCGTGCCCTTGTCGGTCATGTCGAAGTCCTCAATCGGATTGGCCTATCGTGACGCTGGCCTGGGACAACAATTTTTCCCAGCGACAACCAGACTGGCAACGTCCAACATGGGCCAACCGGGAAACTCATGCAGGATTTTGCAGAGAATCTGCTCTTTGAACCGCCATTTGATCAGTGTTTTGCTCCGCTCGACGCCAATTCCGCCAGCCAATAGTCTATCGGCGAGCTGGAAACCCGAGGCCGTACCGAAACCGCAAGTCCACTGAGTCGCTCATGTCAGATCAACAGGAACAGTCCGAACCGACGAATTCTCAAGTCGATCTGCCGCGGATTGAAGCCGCCGTCCGCGAGATTCTCGCCGCGGTCGGAGAAGACCCCAGCCGCGACGGGCTGCTCGACACCCCGAGCCGCGTGGCTCGCATGTACGCTGAACTTTTCAGCGGTCTGCATCTCGAACCCGGCCGGCATCTGAAACGCGTCTTCGAGGAAACCTACGACGAAATGGTCCTCGTGCGCGACATCAGCTTCAACAGTATGTGCGAGCATCATCTGCTGCCGTTCATGGGTGTCGCTCACGTTGGCTATGTTCCGAACGGCAAGGTCGCCGGCCTCAGCAAGCTGGCCCGCGTTGTCGAGGAAGTCTCGAAGCGACCACAGGTCCAGGAACGCATGACGCATACGATCGCCGACCTGATGGCCTCCGAACTGAATGCGAAAGGCGTCATCGTCGTGCTTGAAGCCGAGCATACCTGCATGACGATTCGAGGCATCCGGAAGCCCGGCAGCCTGACGGTCACCAGCGCCGTCCGCGGCCTGTTCCGCACCAACGACTCGACCCGCGACGAAGCCATGTCGCTGATCCACTCGCGCCCGTCGCGCCTGATCTGACCGCCCGCCATCACACGCCGCTCCGGTTCTCGCGACTTTCCGCTGCCCCTGCCAATGTGCTGCTCGGCCACTCTCGTTGCGTGAAATCGCGAATTCTGCCAACTCCGTATTGACATCACGCGTTTGCGTGATAACAGTTCCGGGCATCACGCAAACGCGTGACTTCTTTGGCCTGATCGTCGAGAGGGCAGGGCAGCCACGGCACAGCTCAACCTGAGTCACGACGGCCGTCACTTCTTCCGAAGCAGTTCTCCCGCCGCTCATTTGAGCGGCGTTCCGACATGTTTCTCCAGAAGAATCGAGGTGTGAGATGCAGCGTCCATCGTCCACTTCCAGCCACAGCGCTCAACGACTCGGTCTGACCGCGCTGGAGGTTATCATCACGACCCTTGTTCTCCTGATGCTCGCGGCGCTTCTGCTGCCTGCCATGCAATCGACATGCGGTGGAAGTCGCCGCAGCAGTTGCAGGAACAATCTCAAGCAGATCGGCCTGGCGCTGCACAACTACCACGAAGTCCATCAGGCCTTCCCGCCTGGCTGGATCGCCAATCGCTCTGATGAGGCAACGCATCCCGTGGAAGGTTTCGGCTGGCTTGCACCGGCACTCAGCAAGTTTGAGATGCAAGGGCTCACTGACGAACTCGATTTCTACAGTCCACTCGTCAGCCATCGGAACACCAGGGCCGCCAGTAAAGCCTTCGATGCTCTGCGGTGTCCGTCTGAAATGGCGGAGGCGACTGCCGCCTTCAGTCTCATTCCAGAGATGGGACTGTCGAGCTACGTGGGCTCGTTCGGAGTTGGCGTGCCAGCAGCGATTCAGGATCCGGAAGTCTGCCAGGGAGTTTTCGGCAGCAACTCGCAAACCCGGATTCGCGATATCAAAGACGGTACGACCAACGTTGTGATGGTTGGTGAGCGGCGGTTCGTGCGGAACGGTACCGACTGGCCGATTGGCTCCGTCCAGGGTCCGTTCAATTCCTACTGGGCCGGCATTCCGGATCTCGAAACCGTCAGCCCGCTCTGCGTTGTCGGCACTCTGACGACTGGCGATCCAACAGCAAACGGTGCCGACGACGTACTCAACCGCGACGGCCCTCTGAACGCAATCACCTCGCCCGATCAGTTCGTCACCGTCAAACCGCTGCTGATCAATCGGACGCTCGGCGGAACCGTGCTGTCAGCCACAGCGGACGGCAAATCGCCTGAAGCCGTCGGAGTGACCGGCGGCTTCAGTAGCTGGCACACTGGCGGCAGCCAGTTCCTGCTCTGCGATGGCTCCGTGAGATTTATCAGCGAAAAGATCGACCCGAACACGCTGATCAATCTCAGCCGCCGTTCCGACGGACAGGCGCTCGGCCAGTTCTGACTCCTCCGTAACGAAAGTCGCGCAGACTTTCGCTACGCACTGCAGAACTCCTACTGCCCGAGGATCGACGTATCGGCGAAGTAGACGTAAAGGCCGAGCACGAAGAGGACGAGGGCAGCGCCGCAGGGTTTGGCGAGCGGCCACGGGGTCAGATCGACGGCTCCGGCATCCTGCTGCTCCCACGGTGTTTCCCGCGGGCTGATCTGGCCAATCAGCAGCATCAGGACGATCAGCGCGGCGAAGACAGCTCCGAGGAAATGGAAATCGTGAATGTGATCGGCGAGCCACTTTGAGACCACCGGCACGAAGTAGCCGACCGAAATCGCGGCAAAACCGACGATCAGCGCGACGTTAGCCGCGGCAGCCGGAACGCGGCGAGTCAGCAGGCCAATCAGCATCACCGAGAAGATCGGAATGAAGTACAGGCCGTTCATCTTCTGCAGATAACCGAAGATGCTGTCCTGCCCGGCGAGCAGCGGAGCGACGGTCATGGAGGCGACGGCGATCACGCAGCCGAACACCTTGCCGGCCCAGATGACTCGCTGCTCGGATGCGTCCGGATGCAGCATGTGCTGATAGACGCCCAGGCTGAAGAGCGTGGCCGTGCTGTTCAGAGCCGAGTTGAACGAGCTGAGAATCGCTCCGACCATGACCGCCGCAAAGAAGCCCGCCAGAGCGTCCGGCAGAACATTGCGGACGAGCGTCCCGTAAGCATGGTCGCCCTTGAAGTCCGGATCGGCTCCGTACAGATGAAATGCGATGATCCCCGGCAGAACCAGAATGATTGGGGCGAGCACTTTCAGACAGCCGGCGAGCAGCACGCCCTTCTGACCTTCCTTCAGCGACGACGCTCCGAAGGTTCGCTGAATGATCTGCTGGTTGGTCGACCAGTAAAACAGGTTGAGCAGCAGCACGCCGGTGAAGAGCGTCGAAAACGGGACGGACTGTTTCGCACCGCCCAGCGAGTTGAACTTTTCGGGGTGAGCTTCGCGAAGCGTTTCAAAGGCCGCGACAGGACCTTCCGGACTGACGGCCTGCAGCCCGAGATACGCTATCAGGATGCCGCCGACCAGCAGTCCGAAGCCGTTGATCGTGTCCGAAACCGCGACCGTACGCAGGCCGCCGAAGATCGCGTACAGCGAACCGATAATTCCGATCAGCCAGACCGTAAACCACAACGTCGCCGTCTCATTCTGCAGGCCGGTCACTGTCTTCATATCGAGGATGCCGTTCAGCCCGGTCGCTCCGGTGTAGAGGATGATCGGCAGCAGGATGCCCGCGTAGGCGACAATGAAGATCAGAGAAGTGATCGTTCGCGTGCGTTCATCGAAGCGTTTCTCCAGAAACTCAGGCACCGTCGCGATGCCGCTCTTGAGGTACTTCGGCAGAAAGTAGAGGCCCATAATGACCAGCGAGCAGGCCGCAATCACTTCCCAGGCCATGACGCAGATGCCGTCGCTGAACGCCGCTCCGTTCAGACCAACAAGCTGCTCGGTCGACAGGTTGGTCAGCATCAGTGACCCGGCGATGTAACCGCCCGTCAGCGTGCGGCCGGCGAGGAAGTAGCCGTCCGAAGTGTCGTGCTGATCGCCCCGCGTCAGGAAGTACGTGATGACACCAACCAGAGCCGTGAAGAAGACGAAGGAGAGCGGGGTCAGGAGACTCATGAGCGTCTTTCCTCGTTCCCATGCTCTGCTGGGGAACGTCAATCAGGACGCTCCGCGTCCAGTCTTCAGGTCGTGGAATCGACGCCAAGCGTCGGACAGTTCGTTCCCACGCGGAGCGTAGGAACGCGTTTCAGATTCGGGATGGCCGGGGCTGGCGTGAGGAACGAGCGAAACCCCGGCTCATGTCTGGAGTGCTTTCAGGTCCCGGGGCTTCCTTCGCAAGCTCAGTCCAGCCCCGGCCACCCACTGACCGTTCAGGCGGCGGGTTTTTCGTAGTGGCGGTCGGACGGGACAGCTTCCATTAGCATTTCAATCAGTCTTTCACTGTTGATATCCGCGGCCTGGGCGGCGTAGTTGACGGCCAGACGGTGTCGCAAAGCCGGCCTGGCGATCGCCTGAACGTCTCCGGCGGTGGCGTGATGCCGACCGTGCAGGATGGCTCGCGCCTTCGCGCAACTGATCAGCGTCAGCACTCCGCGCGGACCAGCGCCCCAGCTCGCCCATTTGTTGATCACGTCTGGCGCTTCCGCCGTTCCGGGCCGGCTGGCTCTGACTAGCGCCCACGCGTAACCGAGCACCTGATCGCTGACGGGCACTCGATTGACGAGCTTCTGAAACGCGATGATCTCGTCGCCGGAAACAACCGGTTTGATCGAACCCATGCCACCGCTGGTGACTCGCCGGGCGATCTCCCATTCCTCGGCACCGTCGGGGTAATCGACCTTGATGTAGAGGAGGAAGCGGTCGAGCTGAGCTTCGGGCAGCGGGTACGTGCCTTCCTGCTCGAGCGGGTTCTGCGTCGCCAGAACAAAGAATGGATCGGGCAGCGAGTGCATCGTGCCGCCGGCGCTGACATGCCGTTCCTGCATGGCTTCGAGCATGGCCGCCTGCGTCTTCGGCGGCGTCCGGTTGATTTCATCGGCGAGAACCAGATTGGCGAACAGCGGGCCGGCCAGGAATTTGTACGCCCGCGCGCCGGTTTCCAGATCTTCCTGAATGATCTCGGTGCCGGTCACGTCGCTCGGCATCAGGTCCGGCGTGAACTGAATCCGGTGAAACTGCATCTGCAGCGCTTCGGAGATCGAGCTGATCAGCAGCGTCTTGGCGAGGCCGGGAACGCCTTCCAGCAGCGCGTGACCGCGGGCGAGCATCGCGACGAGCACCTGCTCGATCACGTCTTTCTGCCCGACGACGACCTTCGCCAGTTCGTTGTTGATCGTCTGAAAGGCCGCAGCGCACTGCTCGACAGCGGTCACGTCATCGCGGGAGATTTCTTCAGTCATGCGTTGAGGTCTCGCAGTTCGCGGCAACCGCTGCGTGGCAGCTCCGGGACGGAATCCAGATCGAATTGTCGCCTGGTTACGGCAGAACGTTATAGGCGCGGCAGCGTAACCGACAACTCACGGCGCACGATGGCGGAACCGTCGACAGCGTCGGCTCAGCAGGGCGATGGACACACTCAGCGTTTGCGTCGGAAGCCGGGGAACCAGTTGCGACGCAGTTTCGCCCGGACCTTTTCGCCGTTGATGAACCGCAGCAGGTCGGAAGCAAAATCGCCGGCTGTCAGATACCTCCGGTCAGCCTGTCGTGCAGTCGCCTTCAGGATGATCGCTTCCAGTGCGGTCGGAATGGCTGGGTCGATGTCTCGCGGCGGTCGGAGATTCCCGGCGGCAATTTCCGTCAGCAGCCCGGAACGGTCACTGGCGTCGAAGGCCGGCTCGCGCGTCACCAGTTCGAACAGCGTGATCCCCAGCGAGTAAACGTCGCTGGTTTCATCGGACTTTCCTTCAAAGCGTTCCGGCGGCATGTACCGCAGCGTGCCAGTCACGCGGTCGTCCGTTTCGTTGTTCGCGTCGAGTTCTTCTGCGAGGCCGAAGTCGGTGACCCAGACGCGGGCGGACGCGTCAATCAGCAGGTTGGCCGGCTTGACGTCGTTGTGCAGCACTCCCTGCCGATGGGCGTGCCGCAGTGCCTGAGCAACCTGCACGGCAATTCGAGCGAACTGTTTCCAGGAGTCGCGTTTGAGTCCGCGATTCGTCGCTGCCGCCGGGGACTCGATCCTGCCTGCTGCTCCGGATTCTGCCGCGATCAGGCTGCTGAACGAAACGGTTGGATGTGCCCGCAGCTCGGAGATCACGTGAGCGAGACTGACGCCTTCGATGTACTGCATCACGTAGTAGGCGAAGTCGTCGTGCCGACCAAAGCTGAAGATCGGAACGATGTTCGCGTGCTTGAGTCTGGCGAACGTTTGCGCTTCGCGTTGAAAACGTTCCCACCGCTGCGGGACCATCGAAATCCGCCAGGGCAGCAGTTTGACGGCGACCCGACGATCGAACGAACCCTGCCGCGCTTCAAAGACGACACCCATCCCACCGCGGCCGATCTCGCGCACGATCCGGCAGTCGCCGAGCTGCTCGATCTTGAAGTTCTCCGGCAACTGGTTGCGGAGCAGTTCAGACTCGCGGTCCGACTTCCACTGTTCGAGCGCGGCAACCATCGGGAACAGTTCGCGAATCTGACTTTCCAGCCGCGGATACCGGCGTACGTACTCTTCAATATTCGGCCTGAGTCCCGCGCGGGATTTATCAGCAAACTCAGATGCCAGCACTTCAAGCTGCTCGCGCGAGCGGACGTGTCGCGGATCGATCTCCGTGGGGAAGCCGTCGAGTTCTGCTTCAAACGCGTCGTCAGAATTCATCGGTCGGAAATCGTTCGGCAGGTTGATCGTGTATCAGGTCGAGAACCGGCAACGCATTCAGCGAAACGGAAACGAAGCATAGCTGGTCGTTCGCACGCAGGAACGTGTCCGAAACAACTCCCCGGCCTGCAGTGGTCGATCGCGAAGGGGTCGGGAGTCTGTTTCGGACGCATTCGTCAGCGGCATCCCGAGCCAGCTCGCGGCCGGACGAGCTACGTTTTTTCGTGACTTGCCGGCATCTCTGACAACGTTCCGCCGGAATGTCGGGATTGTCCACTGCTGCGACAGCTCTCGACTTGAAGTGTACCGCAGGGTTCAGCGTCACAGTCCGGGCTGACTGGATTTGCCGGAGACTCGCGCAACCCTCGACCGGCAGCGGGCGACTCGGAGACTCATCATGCTGAAGACGCGCTGTGGAAATCGATCAATCCTGATCCGCGCTGTTCCAGGCTGGGCAGCCATTCTGTGCCTGGTGACTCTGGTGGGTTGCTCGACTGAATTCTGGAAAACGGCTCAGGCAGCAGAAGCCTCAGGAGATACCTCGGATGTCGACTCTGTAACGACCGACGGCGTCAATGCCGCCGGGCCACAGATGGTCGACGCTGGATCCACGCAAACGGAAAGATCTGCAGGATCGGGAGAAGCCACTGACGGCGAGGCCAGTTCGGCCAAAACCGATGCCGCCGCCTCACCAGGCAGCGGGAAGCTCGCAGCATCGCCTGCCGGCTCTGCCCGTCAGGACAGCAGCGGAACGAAAACCAGTGGCGCAGGTGGGAGTGTCGAAACTCATCTGGAAACGCTGAGAACGAGTCTCAGCCGGACAACCGACTATCGCAAAGTGCGGACGAAAAAAGTGGCCGGGAAATATGCCACAGAAGCTGCCCTGCAGATCGACCGCGGACTGGCGGCCGTCACTGAGATCCTCGGTCGGAGCGACGCGTCGCTGGAAGCGCGACGGGAAGCCTGGAAAGGAAGACTCACGTTGCTCTGCCGCGGGGAGCAGCTCAAACTGCCGGGGTTTCCTGAGCGGCTGGATGCAGCCGTTGTCGAAGCAGCATCGCTGCCGGAATTTCAGGCGGAGGCGGAATACGGCAGCGGCCTGCTGCTGATCAATCGTGACTTCAAATCCGGAAAGCTGCAGGAAACTCTGGAGCATCTCCAGGCTCATGCACGGACTTTCCCGAATGGCGAATCGACCGCTCGGCTCTTCGTCACGTACGCTCGTGACTGCGGCGAACGAGGCAACTTCAACGCGGGAATTCTGTGCTGCAAACTCGCTCTCTGGCAGCTCAACAGTCACCCCGATGTCGGGGCTGTCCGGAACCTGCTGGAGAATCTGGAGGCGGGGCGGACGATCGATCCGAGCCAGGACAAAGTTCAACAAATGCTGGAAAAGGAAGTGGTGACACTGCGTCAATCACTGCCGATCAGAATCGACAAAGTGACGACCTGCACGTCGATCACGACCACCTGGCACGCTGTCACGTACAGCTTTCGTCTGTCAACTTCGGCGGACCTGGTCAAGGCGAACAGGGACAAGCTGAAAACAACCGTCACGAATATGGCACGGTCGACTTACCAGACACAGCAACTGCTCGAAAACGGCATCGCACTGCACTATGTCTACGCGGACAGCGATGGGCGCGAACTGCTGCGGTTCACCGTGACAAAGTAGTTTCGACACGCAGCGTTCTGGGCGCAGACGCCGTTGACCCGCACTCGCAGCTTGACCTATAGACCGCAACAGGAAGTCTCCGGGCTGGCCACTGCGGGAAAATCTGCGTCGCGCCGGCCCGGTCGAAATGGAACTCGCCGCGTGGCCGCTGCCGGTACGCGGCTCTGGACGGATCCGCGATGAGAATTCTGCAACGGTACATCCTGATCGAACTGATCCGGGTACTGGTGCTGATCATCGGTGTGATGACCGTCCTGCTGGTTTTTGTCGGTGTCTTTCGCGAGGCGACAGAACGCGGCCTTGGCCCGCTGCAGGCGCTGCAGATCATTCCGTACATCGTGCCGAGCATGTTGCCGTTCACAATTCCGGCCACTCTGCTGCTGGCAGTGTGCGTCGTCTATGGCCGCCTGTCCGCGGATTACGAAATCACGGCGGCGAAGGCGGCCGGCATCAACGTGATGTCCCTGCTGTTCCCGGCGTTCTTTCTGGGTGGAGCCTTAACTGTCTGCTCGCTGCTGCTGAACGACCAGGTCATTCCGTGGTCGATGCAGAACATCGAACGCATCGTGACGCTCGCGATGGAGGACATCTTCTTCGACGTCCTGTCGTCGCAGAATCTGGTCGAGGATCCGCAGCAGGGGTATTCGATTTCGGTCGCGTCGGTCGACCGCGAACAGCGGCGGCTGATCATGCCCAACATTCGCTACACACCTCGCGGAGGGCGTGAGGAATCGTTCGTCGCTCAGGCCCGCGAGGCGACTCTGCGGTTTGATCTCGAACGGCAGGAGATCGTGCTGCATCTCACCGATGCGTGGCTCGACGCGCCCGGAAAGATGCAGGGACGCCTGAAAGACAAGGAAATCGCGCTGCCGATGGAACTGGGCGGCAGCCAGATGAAACCTCGCCACCTGACGATTCGCGACATCGAAAATCAGTTGGAATCACTGCGCCTCGACAGTGCCCGGACAGCGGAACAGCAGGCAATCGAGGCGGCGTTCGCGCTGTCACTCGGCGAGTTCGAATCGCTGGCCTCGGACGAGTTTCAGCAGCGCGGTCATCACATCAACGGAAACCAGTCACAGGTTCGCCGCAACCGCACCGAGCTGCATAACCGGTTCGCTCTTTCGTGCAGTTGCTTCTTCTTTGCGTTTGTCGGTGGGCCGTTTGCGATCCTGCAGGCACGTCGCCAGTTCCTGACGACCTTCTTTCTGTGCTTCCTGCCGATTCTGCTGGTGTATTACCCGGTCGTGCTGCTGACGCTGAACCTGTCCATTCAGGGGCACGTCCACCCAGGCTGGGCCATGTGGGTCGGCAACGCCATTCTGCTTGTCTCCGCGGCGGTCGTGCTTCGCAAGGCGGTCAGAAACTGAACGCCGGAGGCGGCTGGCTGTGCAGGTGACATCGTGGGAACCACTTTTGGATTTTCGGCAGGGGGTCGCGAAGGGGTTGGGAGTTTTGTTCGGTCGAGCCGTATTCCTGAAAGTCTGTCCGGGATTTGCTGGCGGAACAGTTGTGGTCAAGGCGGGCGATCTGTGTGTGGCGTGGTTGGAGAGGCCTGGAATCAGACCGTGGTTCCGGTGAAGGCTTTCAGCAGGTTGCGGGTCAGGCAGACCAGAGTGAACTTGACCTGCATCTTCTTCATGCCTCGCAGCAGAAACTGGCGGAAACCGAGACACGCCTTTATCTACTCCAGCAGCGGCTCGACCTGACGCACATCGTTGGCCTGACGGTCGCCGAACCGCGCGTCCCCGTCTTCGTCCGCCTGTTTCGCCGCCGCCAGCAGGTTCGCGATCTCCTGCTGCAGACGCTGCTCTTCGGTCTGCATCCGCTCGTCACTCATCGCCTTGTGTCGAGACGCGTTCGCTTTCACTCTCGACCCGTCCAGAGCCACGCGTCCGAGCTTCACCAGACCCGCCTGCTGACACACCTGCAGCGACTGCATGTGTTCGAGATTGTCACCAATAGAACGTCGGTGGTGTCACGATCGTGATCAGTTCCTTGATAGCACGTCCGATGGCCTTGCCGGACTTCAGCAGCCGCTCCCGCTTCGAGCGACGCGTATGTACCCCTGCTTCGGAATGCGAGCCCTGACAATCCGGTTCTCTTCCTTCAGAGCTGTCGGGAATGTCTGGTCGCTGTCTACGGAACAAAATCTGGACGAATTTCTCCCGCTCGAAATTGGAAATCAAGAATCTGGGAGACTTTGCTGAACGGGCGGGCTCCGGTGAGCCGAAGAACCTGATGCAGAGGGGAACCGCTTCCGTGCAAGCGAGTCCCGAGGTGGTCTCGGTTTCCCCCCGCAGAACAGGCGGACGGCTGCTTCCATGCAAATCACACACGCGTTTCCGGATCAACCGGTGGGAACGCAGTCTCGTGTCACTGCATGGGAATCCGCCCCAACTGGGCCCTTAACGAATCGGAGTTGAGATGCTGATTTCCAGCCTGCAGACACTTGCGCGCGCACTGTGTCGACCTTCCAAACGTCGTTCCTTCAGTTTCCAGCAGGACTTGCAGTCCCTCGAACCGCGGCTCTTTCTGAGCGTCGACTCGCTGGCTTCCGTCGAAGTTGCCACTGACAGCGCCGAGGAAAACTCAGACACCGTTGACGTGGCCATCTCTACGTCTGTCGCCGAAGACGTAACAACAGCAGATCCGTCGACACCAATTGATGCGGCCGTCAGCAGTCCGACGGAAGTCGGAAATGAGCCTTACTTCGTGAGTGCCGGCGGCTACGTTCCCTTCGTGTCCGGAACCGTCGCTTCGCCGGATGGAAGCAGTGTGACTGGACTGCTGGTTGAGATTCAGAATGTCGAAGGCGAAGGGATTTCATACTGCTATGTTAACTCGGACGGTAGCTTCAGTGGCTATACGGCGTACGAGGGCGAAGTCATTCTGGTACTGAATAATTTCGCTAATCAGGACGTGGACACGCTGAGGGTTTTATTGCTGTAGGCGGCACAGCATCTCGCTTGAATCTCGCGAATACTGCATACCTTGCCGAACACGCTGTGTTCGGCAAGGTTTTTTTTGTCTGGCTGCGACAGATTGCCCCGCCAGCCTGTTCTCTGTCGTACATTCGCGTCTCTCACGGAAATCCGGGCAGGATAGCAAAGAGTTAGCGGTTCGTGGGGCTCATCCGGTTGGGCCAACTCCAGGGCGATTACGACCAATGTCGACGATTCCGAAGATCGGATGTCGATACCTCCCGCAAGGAGCTTCCGGCTCTGGCAGGATGTTTCAATGACCGGACACGAGTCCGGGACAGGTGGCGAGCCGAACAAGTCTCAGCCGCAGCAATCTATGACTCAGGAATCTCAGCACAGGGACGGATCCCATGCAGTTCTCGGCCTGGCTTGACGCGTTTCGCAACCGCCTTGCTCGCAGTTCCCGCCGGCGTCGCCTCTTCCGCGAACCGGTGTCAGCCAATCTTGAGAACCTGGAAGACCGTACGGTCCTTTCAGTCTCGACGTTCTTTATTGGCGGGACACTGACCGTCGCTTCCGACGCGGCCGACTCGATTACCGTCCGGCGCAATCCGACCAATACGAACCTTGTGCAGGTGTTGGCAAACGGCCAGGTGGATTCATCGACCGCATCGATTCTGACCAGCCAGGTTCAGTCGCTGCAGGTCCGCGGCGGAGGCGGAAATAACGACATCAACATCTCCGGCGTGTCTGCCGTCGGATTTACTAACCTGACTTCGATCCGCGTCGAGGGTGGAGCCGGCGACGACACAATCCTCGGCAGCCTGGATATGCAGGATACTCTGGTCGGTGGCGACGGCAACGACATCATCAGCGGCGGCAACGGTATCAACCGGATTGAAGGCGGTGACGGCAACGACGTTCTCAGCAGCGGCCTGGGTAACGACGTCGTCATCGGCGGAAACGGAAACGATAACATCAATGCCGGCGCCGGCGACGACAGCATCCTCGGTGGGGACGGAAACGACACGATTGATGGTTCAGTCGGCTCCGATACGATCGACGGTGGCGACGGGAATGACGATATCCAGGGCGACACTCCGGGCTTTCTGGGATCGAGTGCCGACTTCATCGACGGCGGTAATGGCAATGACAATATCCGTGGCTTCGACGGCGATGACACTCTGCGCGGCGGCGGCGGGCAGGACACGATCGATGGCGGCAACGGCAACGACACGATCAGCGGCGGCGGCGGCCGCGATGTTCTGATCGGTGGTACTGGCGATGACCGCATCGACGGTCAGGCCGGTGCAGACGTAATCGAAGGCGGTGCCGGCAACGATCGGATTGACGGCGGAGACGGTCCGGACACGATCCGTGGCGACGACGTCTTCAGTGCCGTTTCCGGCAACGACACGGTGAATGGCGGCAACGGCAATGACGTCATTTACGGCGGCCGGGGTAACGATTCGCTGATCGGTGGCAGTCACAGTGATTACATTCTGGGCGAAACCGGCAGCGATACGATCCGTGGCGGCGGTGGCGCTGACCATATCGAAGGTGGTGACGCCGACGACCTGATCACCGGCAACAGCGGCAATGACACGATCTTCGGTGACGACGAAGTCGGAGCCATCGTCACGTCCGGCAACGATACGATTCGTGGTAACGCCGGCAGCGATGTCATTGACGGAGGCGAAGGCGACGACCTGCTGCTGGGTGATTCCGGCGGCGATTTGATTGGCGGCGGCAGCGGCAACGATACGATCGATGGCGGACGTTCACGTGACACGATCGACGGCGGAACCGGTGACGATCTGATTCTGTGGGACATCGGCGAGGGCAGCGACCGTTACAGTGCGACGGCCGGAAACGATACCGTCGAGCTGCGTGGAACTGGGTCGGACGACGCGTTTACCGTCGCCACGCCCGACTCAGGCAGCGGCGTCGCGGTCACGGCTGGAGGTAACACGGTGCTTGTTGATCGGTCGGTCAACCGCCTGATTGTCAATGGCCGCGGTGGTGAGGACACCATCATCATCAAGAGCCTCACTGGTGCCGATGGCATGACGGTTGAGATCGACGGTGGCTTCGGAGCCGACACGATTAGCGCTGACGGGGCCACAATCGGTGGGGCCGCTCTGGTCCTGAACGGTGAAGCCGGCAACGACGACATCACGGGCAGCGACGGCGCCGATGTCATCGACGGGGGCGACGGGCTCGACACGCTGCGCGGCATGGGCGGCAACGACCAGATCTTCGGCGGCAACGATCGCGACATCATTCAGGGCAACGGTGGTAACGACACGATCGACGGAGGAGCCGGCAACGATCGTATCGTTGGACACAGTGGCTTTGACGTCATCTTCGGCGGCGCCGGGAACGACGACATTGAAGGCGGCGATGGAGCGGACTTCGTCGATGGCGGTGCGGACAATGACACAATCAACGGTCAAGGGGGGGATGACTCGCTGCTGGGCAACACGGGCGACGACGTACTGCTCGGCCTGGCGGGGTCGGACACGCTCGATGGCGGTGCCGGGAACGACACACTGCAGGGTGGAGCCGGTAATGACCGGGCTCGCGGTGGCGACGGCAACGATGCCATCAGTGGCGACGCCGGTAACGACACGCTCAACGGCGGCGACGGCGACGACTTTATCACCGGTGGCACGGGTAACGACCTGATGACCGGAGCGAATGGTAACGACACGGTCCAGGGTGGCGATGGCGATGACACCGTCCTTGGTGGTGACGGCAACGATGTGCTGTTCGGCGAGGCTGGTGACGACATCGTTCTTGGTGGCGATGGAGACGACGATGTCCGCGGCAATGCCGATATCGGTGGCGACACGCTGGCCGGCAATCAGGGCAACGATGTTCTGGACGGCGGCCCGAACGAAATCGACGAGAACTTCAAACTGTCAGCCAGCGTGCTGGCCGACCTCGACGCCTGACGCACCCGCGGTCATCGGACAGATTCACAACCCGCTGATCTGCTGCTGCATCGCCGGGCTGTGTTCTCAATGAAACCGCTACATCGTTCGTCGAGGCGACGTTCCTGCAAATCCTTCATCCGGGAGCGTCGGTGAGTTGTGACCGAAGCAGGCGGAATCTGTCGTTTCGACCGTCAGGGGCATCTGTCTTTAAGGAACGCCCAGTGTCTCGTCCTGCAGCAATCGCCGTCATGCTGCTGCTTTGCGCGAGCCTGTTGAACGGCTGCCAGACGCCGAAAAAGCTCGAACTCACGCAGACCGGAACGCCGGCCTTTGAACGCTTTTCGGCCGTCTACGAGATTCCGTCCGCCTCTGAGGCTCTTCGTCGACAATTCGCCAGTGACTCGTCCGTCCCCGCGATCAATGCCGGATCAACGACGGATGGCTCTGCTCCGAC
This sequence comes from bacterium, assembly GCA_016124895.1. GTDB lineage: Bacteria > Planctomycetota > Planctomycetia > Planctomycetales > Planctomycetaceae > JAPOLP01. Next base: position 4,185 of record WGMU01000018.1, on the reverse strand, counting down.
CGAGTCCGCTTCCGTCCGCCAGATCTCTGCACTGCAATACTCGCCACTGACCGGCGTTCAATCGGCGCGACTGACGATCGAATGCCCGTCTTCGACCGGTGATGCCAGCGAGGCTCGTCTGACTCTCGAGCTGCAGTCTGACAATGCAGCGACGGGACAGCGGCGGACCGAAGCAACGCAGTCTCTGATCATTCCCCGGCAGCAGATCGAACTATTGATCTTTGATCTCGCCCGCGCCGGTTTCTTTGACGAACCGGAACCGCCCGGCGCACGGTCGCCGCTCAGTGTCACGATTGACGGCGTTCGCGTAACGCGGAACTGGCGGCTGGACGACCGCCTGCTCGATCTGGCACATCGCACGCTCGAACGCGGAAACGTGCCGACTCGCTGATCCCTCGGCAGGCGGCGGACTGCTGCCGGCATCAGGTTGTTACGCGGCATACCGTACTTGCCCGCCACTGAGATCGACGGCAGCGCGAACTCGACTCAAACAGTCGCGGACCGCTCCGCAGTCGACGTGCTCTGTGACCGCGTCTGACTGATGAGACTCCGAGCTGAAACCGCAGCCAGCGGGACTCCGTCTGAAAACGGAAACCGGAGACAGACAGTTTCGAGACTCCGTTTCGATCGGGGGGGATCAACAACGTTCCGGCTGATCATTTCCGGCCTGCTCGGTCAACTTTGCCTGACTGGTCCGATGCCGCGAGGCCGGACGGTCTTCGTGGCGGGAACAGAACGCGTGGCGAGCAGGGTTTGTGTGAAACGGAGGACTGTCGGCGTCCCGGCGGCAACCAGAAGAAACTTTCGTGGTTTTTGCTTGCCGCACGGAACCGCGTCGTAGAGTTGCGTGGTCAACGTTGCCGTAACGCCTTGCCCCTCATTACGGAGATCACTCAATGAAGAAGCTGACTGTGACCGCTCTGGCATTCGCTCTCGCCTCGACTCTGACCGTGTCGGCTCAGGCTGGTGATTGTGGAGGTCCCCCGCAGCCCTGCTGCAACACGATGAGCCTGCCGAAGCTGGAGCTGCCCAAGCTCTGTATGCCGAAGCTGTGCATGCCGAAAATCGACATGCCGAAGTTCTGTATGCCGAAACTGGATTTGCCGAAGCTGCAGTTGCCAAAGCTGTGCCACTGCTGCCCGCAGCCGTCGTGCTGTGCTCCAAAGCCGTCATGTGCGGCTCCGGCTGCACCGAGCTGTGCCTGCCCTGCCAAGCCGGTCTGTGCTCCATCGTGTGCAGCTCCGTGCAAGCCGGCCTGTGCTCCGTGCGCTCCGACCTGTGCTGCTCCGGCTCTGTCTCCTTCGGCCGCTGGCTGATCGATTCATCTCGGGCCGGTTTGTTCGTTAGTTCGAGACCATCGAACCTGAAGACCTTAGTCCGGCGGGCGCTTTGCCGGACAGCTCAACCCGATGCCGGACGCATCGGCTGATCAGACCGCAGGACTCCGGGAACTGCGGCTGACGGTTGAGAACAATTTGATTCCTGCCATCAGAGGCCCGTCATCGTGTTGCGCGATGGCGGGCCTTTCTGCAATCATGTCAGTGCTCGACGAATTGCGTATCACTTCAGTGCTGGCCCGCAGAACGACTTTCAACGCCGGAAGATGACAACGATGAGCCATCCCGAATCAGCCATCGACCGTTACAACGCCGCGCGCGACTATGCGTGGAATTATGCGCATCCGCCGCGACCGGTGACCTGCGAAGTCCCCCGCGTACCTGGCAACTGGACATTCTGCGGGCTGAAGACGACGTCGCCGCTGGGGATGCCGGCCGGCCCGCTGCTCAATGGCGACTGGATTCTGTACTACGCGTCGCTGGGCTTTGATGTGCTCACCTACAAGACGGTGCGCAGTGGTTATCGCGCGTGCTATCCACTGCCGAATCTCGTGCCCGTCCGGACGGGACCGCTGCATGGTGGCGAACTCGAACTTTCCGTCGCTGCCGAAATGCCGGGAAGCTGGGCAGTCAGTTTCGGAATGCCGTCTCAGGAACCCGATGTCTGGCGGGCCGACGTTGAGCGGACACGGCGCGAACTTCCGTGGGACAAACACTTGAACGTTTCGGTCGTCGGCACCGTGCAGCCCGACTGGTCGATCGAGGATCTCGCCGACGATTATGCGCGGTGCGCGAAGTGGGCCGTCGAATCCGGAGCGGACACGGTCGAGGTCAACTACTCATGTCCGAACGTGTCGACCTGTGACGGGCAGCTTTATCAGCAGCCGGCAGACGCTCGCCTGGTAACGCAGGCCGTGAGAGAGGCAGTTGGCCAGAGGCCGCTGATCGTCAAGATCGGTCACGTCACGACGGAGTCCGAAGCCGCCGCGCTGCTCGACGCACTTGATGGGGCAACGGCTCTCGCCATGACGAACAGCGTCGCCGCAACAATTCGAGACGCTGACGGCACGCTGCTGTTCGATGGCCAGAAGCGCGGCATCTGCGGCGCGGCAACGTTTGAAGCTTCGCTCGCGCAGGCTCAACTGTTTACACGGCTCATTCGAGAGCGAGGTTGCGGTCCGAGACTGATCGGCGTCGGTGGCGTTTCGAGCGCAGCACACGTTCGAGCGTATCTCGACGCCGGTGCCGAATGCGTCCACATCGCCACCGCCGCGATGGTCGAACCGACCATTGGCTTGAAGATTCGTGCGGAGCTGGCCGGATGATAGATGATCGGAATCGATGGCCAGTCACACGGCGTCAGGCGACGCTTGCTCTGCTCAGCCTGCTTGGCACGACGCGGTTCTGCTCCGCGAGCCAGCCGAAAGAAACAGTCGAAAGCAGTGCAGCGCCGCTCCACTCGGTCCATTTTCGCGATGCGGAAAACAACGAGCGAACGGTTCCCGGCCGCGTGCTGGTGCGCGCCGCTGACGGCGGACTGCTGCTCGAAGATCGCGCCGGCCGGTTGTGGACGGTCACAGCCGAGCAACTTGTCATCGACGAACCGCTCAACGGAACGTTTTCGCCACTGACGCCCGTCGAACTTGGGGCGGCTCTGATCGACGAGCTGAACTCGGCGGGCTCGTTCGGAGACCTCAAAGCGACTCAGTCCGGACACTACGTCGTTGTCTCGAATACCGGCCAGGCCTTCGTCGACTGGACGGTCGCGATGCTCGAACGCCTGCACGACGCGTTTCGGCACTTCTGGGCACGCAGCGGCTTCGAGACACACGATCCCGAGTTCCCTCTGCCGGTCGTCATCCTGCAGTCGCGCGAACAGTTCACTCGGCTGGCGACCTTCGACCACACACCGGCGTCGGCTCAGGGACAGGGTTACTTCCTGATTACGGCCAACCGAACGACGCTCGTCGACCTGACCGCCAGCGAAGCGGCCTCCAGTGCGCGGAACATTGCCGAGGTACAGCGGCTCGTGAAGCGTCATCCGGCGAGTGTCGCGACGGTCGTCCATGAGGCCACTCATCAGATCGCATTCAACTGCGGAATGCACCGTCGCTATGCGGACAATCCCGTCTGGCTGACCGAGGGGATTGCGATGTACGTCGAGACGCCCGATCTGAACAGCCGCCGCGGCTGGCAGACAATCGGTCGTGTCAACCAGAACCGGTTGCTGCAGTTTCGAGACTTTGTCGCGAAGCGCCGCAAAAGTGATTCGCTGCAGACGCTGCTGCAGAGCAACGCCCGCTTCGCGCAGGTCGACACGGCGATCGACGCCTATTCCGAAGCCTGGGCACTGACGCACTTTCTCATCAAAACTCGACTCCGTGATTTCACGGCCTATCTGCAGAAAATCGCTGCTCAACCGCTGCTGCAGTGGGGCGATCCCGAACAGCGACTTGCGGACTTTACCGGTGCCTTCGGCGATCTATCGGACATCGACCGGAATCTGCAGCAGTATCTCCGCCGGCTTGCCTGACGCGACTCTGTTGGTCCGTTTCGCATCTGCCGACAGTTGGCAATGACGCGTCGCACGGATGCGCTGCTCGAACCGGAGCTTTGTCGCAAGTCACGTCAACTACCGATAATCTCCCGGCCCAGCCCTGTGCGAGGAGCCTGCCATGAGCCGCGAACATATCAACCTGAATCTCGGATAAGGATCGGTATTGTTCAGGGGTAGAAAAATCGGGTATCCCCCGTTTGGACAAGGTTCAGGACGAACGACGGGGGATACCTGATTGATTGGGTGGCTTTGTATTGTGATGTTGACGACTTTTGTCGTGAGTTTGAACCT